>CAZLAK010000022.1:0-33313 GCA_964557545.1 uncultured Pelotomaculum sp. | reverse complement strand
TTTTATTTCTTTTAAGGCGCGAAAGTTTTAGCACACTTCCGTTCACCTCTCATATATATGTATAGAAAAGTTCTGAAAGGAGGATAAAGTGTGGCCGGAACCGAACGCATAAAAGTCAACCTGGTCAAAGGTGAAAATAGAGTACAAACCGTGGTCAGGGGGCGGATAACGGTTCCTTCCGCCAAGCCGGACGTCGATAAAATATTATCCACAGACGCGAAGACCAAGGTCAGGGACGTCAGTATTGTGCCCAACAAGGTTATTATCGAGGGAACTCTTTCTGTCCAGGTTATGTACGTGGCTTTTGTACCCGATCAGTCTGTCCACTCCTTGCACGGCGATGTAAATTTCACTGCCTACGCCGATGTGGAGGGTGCTGCGCCGGGCAATGACTACCTGGTTGAATTCACGGTGGAGGATGTGAGTGTCACACCCGCTAAAGACGACCCGCAAAAGCTCGATGTGGCCGCCGTTATCAGCATTTTTGTTAAGATTACCGAAATTGACGAACTGGAGGTCCTCACCGAAGTGCCGGCAGGCAATGAGGCTTTAGAGAAGCAGGATATTACCGTTGAACACATGATCGGTGAAAAAGCCACCAAACAGGTGATTGTCAGCGAAAAGTTCGATGTTCCCGAGGAAAAGCCGGATGTAGAAAAGGTACTGGATACCAGAGCAGAAGTAGAGATTGTGGATAAAAAGGTGCTGCCCGGCAAGGTAATCGTGGATGGGGAAGTACATTTAGAGGTAATATACGCTGCCTTAAAACCCGATCAATCTGTTCACGAACTGCACCATGTCATTAAGTTTTCCGACTTTGTGGAAGTCCCTCTGGCTGTTCCCGGCATGAACGTGGTGGCGAAGGCTGAAGTAGAGAGCGCCGATGTCCAGCCGCTTTTAGATCCCGTGCTTTCGGCGGACGTCATTGTTAAGCTTACTGTTTACGTTTCTGAAACCAAAACCTTAAAGAATGTCCCCACAAAGCTTAAAAACGAGCAAGGTTACACCAGGAAAAAACTCAAAGTTGACCGCCAAGTGGGCTACGGTGAAACGCAGGTGGTCTTGCGCGAAACGCAAGAGATTCCTTCCCCCAAACCCGACATTATGAAAGTTTACGAGGCGCGGGTGGATAAAGTAGAAATTACAGAAACCAATATTCTTAAAGAGAAGGTGCTGGTACGCGGGTTTGCCGACGTGGAAGTGATCTATGTGAGTGCAAAGCCCAGCCAGGACGTGCATGCCCTCCACCAGCGGCTGAACTTCCGCACTTTTGTAGTGGTAAACGGTGCTATGAACGGTATGAGTGCTGATGTAAAGGTGGAGCCTGAGTACGTCAGTGTCGATCAGGAGGGTGCTGACCTGCATACCGAAGCTGTACTGAAGGTCAAAGCAAGAGTGACAGAAATGACCCAGTTAAGTGTCTACGTACCCGCAGCTGTACCGCCCGAAGTTTGCCAAAAGATTGATTACGTTGTCAAGTCCGGCGATACACTCAGCGCCATTGCCGCTGCCTACAAAGTCAGCTTAAACGATCTTTTGGCTGCCAACCCGCAAATCACCAACCCTGATGTTATTGACGTCGGTCAGGTAATCAAAATACCTTGCCCGCCTAAGGGATAAATTAATATTTGGTTAACCGGTTGAATAAAGTTAATGGTGGATAAATTATCTTTTTAATGGGAGGTTAGAGAATGGCCGTTCAATATTACTACAGTGAAGTTCAGCCGGTGGAGTGCATCCTGATAAAAGTTCCCGTAGTGGTAGCCGAAGCCGATGTGGAAGTAGTCGTGGACAGCATGCTCACTCTGCCGGAACTCGCCATCAAAGTCGACAAGATTATTGCTTCCGTAAGGGACTTAAAAGGCACACCGGTCTTTGTTGAAGATAATGTAACAGGTGATATAGCCGTTGCCCAGCTGGGGGAAAAAGAAACCGGTTACATTGTAAAAAAAGTAGTGGTCAGCGGTACACTGCACAAGCAAATTTTCTATGTGAACAAGAACAACGAAGTGCGCCACACTTCTGAAGACCTCACTTTTAGCAAGCTGGTCGAACTGGCTGAACCGCGTCCTGTGGAAAAGAGAAAGAATGTATTTATAGACTTTAAAAACATTGATATTGACGTCAATTTTGAGCTGCACAGGGCAAGCCGCCTGCACCAGACAGCGGTGCTCTCCTTGACGGCCAAAGCTGTAGAAGACCGGCAGATTTATGTCCAGACCTGCCCGCGGCCGCAAGTATGCCCGGCCGGCAACCTGTTGAAAGACGGCGGCTTAGAGGCTTGGGCTGACCGTTACTACCCGGTTTTCTGGGGAGCCAACAATGTAGTCCAGACCACTAACGTACATTCAGGTTCTTATGCTGCCGAAATCGGTCTTTTGAACCCGCAGCTGTCCGGATCCCTCTTCCAGATGGTGAACAGGGGCATTGTCGGCGGCCGCCAGTACAGGCTGACTTTCTGGGTAATGGAGAATTTTGCCGGTGCCGGTAACAGTGCTTTCACCTTAAATGCCGAAGTAGTATTCTTTAACGCCAGCGGTGTTCAGATCGGCATCGGCACCCAGTCTTTGGCCAGCACGTCCATCCCCGATACCGCTTACAGCCAGGTCCAGTTTATTACGCCGCGCACTGACCAGGATGTGGCTTACGCCATGGTGCGTTTTTCCTTTGTGCCGTCTGCCGGCAACACTAATACAGTGAAGATTGATGATGTTGTACTGGAATGTGTGCCCTTGTAATGGACGGCGGTAAAAAGCTGTTGCCAAAAACAGCTTTTTTTTTGCACGGCAGCACCTGTAAAGATGTTTTTAATAGAGCATACAAGGGGGTATACCTGTTGAACTGTATTGGCGATATAATGGCCGGGATAGAGAGATTAAGAGAAGCTTTGGGCCATATTACCGTAGAAGCCTCTGATAACAGCGGTTTATTTAAGGTGCTGGTAAACGGCCGCCAGGAGGTGGTGGGTGCCGAGTTTAATGAAAGTTTTTTGCGCCCGGAGAATGCCGGCATGCTGGCAGGTGCCGTTATAGCCGCCCTTAACCAGGCTTTTGCTGAATCAAGGCACGCTGTCCAAAAGGAGTTAGCTAAAATAGCCGGCAGCTTCGGACTGGGGAGCTTTACTGATATTTTGGGCGGATCGGGGGTTGGCACCTTTGACTGATGGAGAAAAGAAGCTAGTACCGCTGACTGATCCCCTGTCCAGGGCCCTGGATGCCATGACCCGGCACGGTCTTGATGGTGATACCATGCTCCTTTATATAAGTTCGGTCAACTTAATGCAGATCTTGGAACTGGCCGGGCGCCGGCTAGCTGGCGGCGCGGGCATGTCTTTACCTTCCGTGCAGCTTTCTTGTGGAACACCCCCTGCCCCTGTAGAAGCAGCGCTGGGGTCGCTTGCCAAACTGCTGGGCGGGGGAGGCATTAACCCGGCAGCCATTGCCAGTCTCTTGGCTGCTTTGTGCCAGAACACCGACCTTAAGGGACTGACCGGCTTGCTTTCCCAAAGTGCCGGCCAGGCTCTAAAGCACCCTTCGTCCCAAGTGGCTGGCGCGGTTGAAGGCAGTGAAAGCACTGGTAAAACTGAAAAAAGTGCACAAGACAATCCAGGGGAGAATAAGCCCCGCCGGGAGCCCCCCAAAATAATGAAGTGGGAACAGTTAGACGACAAAAAAAGAGGAGGGGCGGGTTGACTAAGACCCGCCCCTCCCTGCCCGGTATTATTGGGCTGGTGGCTTTTCTTGCTCTTTTTCAGTTCCTGTATTTGGACTGCCGGCGTTGGCCATCTTTAAAATGTTAGCGTGAAAGCTTTCTAAGCCAGTTTTAATATTTTTTACCGATTCGCAAACTGCGGCAACCATACTCATTATAATTTCCAGGTTTTTTTCTGCGTCCGGGGTATTGGCCATCAAAAAGAGAAGCGGATTTAACAGCCTTTGCAAAACCTCACACCTCCGATTTTCGCAATTGGTGTTTACTGAAAGCGTGCCTCTTTTTGCCCCTTCTTCGGGGCCTTTTTTATTTTATGTCGGGGAGGCGGCGTTTGCTACGGATAGAATAAGGGGGTACTGGCAGAGACAAAATAAAAAAAACTTTCCAGGAGGTCATTGGTTAATGGGAGGCAAAGTCTTTACTCTTTTTCTGGCTGCGCTCTCCGGTGCGGCTATGGCTGTTCAGGGGACAGTTAATTCCACGCTCGGCAAGGTGACGGGGCTTTGGGAAGCCACGTTTATTGTACATCTCACCGGCCTTTTGCTGGTAGCCTTTCTCCTCTTTGTTTTCCGCACCGGCCAGGGAGGTTTGGCAGCGGCCCTACAGGCACCATGGTACGCTTACTTTGGCGGTGTGCTCGGTGTCATCATCGTTTACCTCGTGATAAGGAGCATTCCCAAAGTAGGTGTGGCCCCGGCAACTACGGCCATCATTTTAGGCCAGGTTTTTACCGCGGGTCTTATTGACCACCTCGGTCTTTTGGGTGCCAATAAGATCCCTTTTACTGTTTTTAGTGCTGTCGGTGCCCTCCTTATGGCTGGCGGCGCTTTTCTTCTCTTAAGGCAGTAAAAGTCATTTTAGGAAAAGACGGTCAGGGAATTCAGGGAATAATGATTGCCTGGCCCGGGTAAATCAGGTCGGGGTTGGCCAGGTTGTTGGCCCGGATGACAGATTCGAGGTCGCGCCCGTACATGCGGGCGATTTCCCACAGACTTTCCCCCGGTTTGACAATATGAACAAAGCTGCCCGTGCTGTTTTTCGGCTGGCTGTCTTTGGGCAGACCGCCGCCGGCAGAATATATTTCCACAGGAGTGCCAATTTCCACCCGCGGAAAAATTTCTTCGATGTCACGGTTGTGCATGCGGATGCAGCCGTTAGATACGTAGCCGCCAATAGAGGCGGGGTTGTTGGTCCCGTGGATGCCGTACCTGCCGCCGGGAATGGACAGTCCAAGCCAGCGGCTGCCCAAGACCCCTCCCGGGTTTATTATTTTTTCGATTACATAAAAATTACCTGTAGGTGTCGGTGTGGAATGTTTACCCACCCCTACGGGATACCTCCCGCATAACCGGCTCCCTTCGTAAAAAAATAACTGCCTGTGGTCTAAATCTATCAGGATGTGGCTCCCCCGCTCTCTTAAAGTTGGTTCTGGCAGCTATAGCGCCCCCTTTCTCTTTTGGGTTCGTAATATTCTATGAGATTCCCTTAATTTTTTACACCTGGGAAGGAATCAGGGCGGCTGCCAGCTAAAAATAGAAGCGGGGTGGTTTTTTGTGTCCTTGAAGTTTTTGGCCAGGGCTAAAATTAACTTAACACTGGATGTTTTAGGCAAAAGACAAGACGGCTACCACGAGGTTGAAATGATTATGCAGTCCATAGAACTTGCCGATGTTCTCGAGTTCTACCCTGCCCGAAGCGGTCTTTCTTTGGAAGTTACAGGTAGCGGTGCGCCCCAAAACGATGAAAATCTCGTTCTGCGTGCCGCCCGCCTTCTTATAAGCCGCTTTGGCGTGCAAAAGGGTGTTAGGATCCGCTTGCAAAAACGCATCCCCGCCGAGGCCGGTTTGGGCGGCGGTTCGGCCGATGCGGCGGCGGCCTTGCACGCTTTAAATGAATTGTGGGGCTTGGGGCTTTCCACCGGTGAACTGGCGGTGCTCGGCGCAGAAATCGGTTCTGATGTTCCCTTTTGCGTCTTTGGGGGTACAGCTTTGGTGCGCGGGCGCGGCGAAATTATAGAACAGCTGCCGGCTTGCCCCTCTATGAATCTGGTACTGGTTAAGCCGCCCTTTGGTGTATCTACGGCTGCCGTTTACGGTGCGTTTTCCCGTGTTACAATTTCCAGAAGACCTGATACGCGCGGCATGATCGAGGCGCTTGACCGCGGCGATGTAGAAGGGGTAGCTCAAAAGCTGGCCAATGTTTTGGAAGAAGTTACGGCCCTGATGCACCCGGCTGTACGGGAAATTAAAAATGCTCTTTTGCGGGCCGGTGCGCTGGGAGCGGCCATGACCGGCAGCGGTCCTACGGTATTTGGCATAGTCAGGGATGAACGTGCGGCGGCGGAGGCGGCCGCGCGATTGCGCCTTCTGCCCGGAGAGGTGGTTATAACCAGAACTTGCTGTAATTAATTGGAGGCGCCCTTTTCTGCCGCGGTTTTGGTCTTGCAGCAGTAAAAGGCGGGAGCTAAAATAGAGAGGAGCAAAAATAAAATTAATTTTATTTTTGGCACGTTGTTTTTATCTTTGTTTGGCATTGTTTTGATATTTTAAAAGGGGGGCGGGGGATGTGAGCCAGCCTAGACTGGTGCCAATTAAACTGGATAATTACAAGCCGCTAAGAGAGATGGTTTTTGAATCGCTCAGGGAGGCTATCATTCAAGGCCGGTTAAAGCCCGGGGAAAGGCTTATGGAAATCCAGCTGGCCGAAGAAATGGGGGTAAGCCGCACCCCTGTACGGGAGGCTATCCGCAAGCTAGAGCTGGAAGGTTTTGTGGTGATGGTGCCGCGCAAGGGTGCTTACGTTGCCGGTATTTCCCTAAAAGATATTGTCGATATTTTTGAAGTTAGGGCGGCGCTGGAAGGTATGGCGGCCGGCCTGGCTGCCGAACGGATAACCGAAGAAGAAATGGACGAATTAGAGCGCTCTCTTTTGATGATCAATGCGACGGGAGAAGATGACTTGGCAGCCATTGTCAAAGCCGATGCCGCTTTTCACGAGCTTATCTACAAGGCTTCCCGCAACCAGCGGCTGGTTCAGATCATCACTCACCTGCAGGAGCAAATCCAGCGCTTTAGAATGACCTCTCTTTCTCAGCCGGGCAGAACGAAAATTGTTCTCGACGAACACAAAAAGATTGTAGAAGCCATTTCGGACAGAAACGTAGAGCTGGCCCAAACGCTGGCCAGAGAGCATATAGAAAATGCTGAGCAAATACTTTTAAACGCTCTTAAGGGAGAGGCAACTTGATGGTAAATGCCATTGTCCTGGCTGGAAGCCCCAATAACGGGCCATTGAAGGAGGCAAGCCCAGCCGCTTACGAAGCCTTGATTGACATCGGCGGCCGGGCGATGTGCGAGTACGTGATAGAAGCCCTTTTAGCAGTCCGGCGGGTGCAGAAAATAGCCGTTGTGGGCCCCGCGGCAGCCTTTCCCTTTCCTTTGGAGGGAAGAAAAGTTTTTGGGGTGCCGTCTACAGGCGATCTCATGGACAACATCGCCGCCGGGCTTGCCCGCACAGCGGAAACTGAGCGCGTTCTTATTGCTACTTCAGATATCCCGCTGCTGACAGCCGGGGCAGTGGATGATTTTTTAGATCTCTGCGGTGACGCGTCTTTAGATTTGTATTATCCTGTCATTGAAAAGCGGGTGGTAGAAGGGCGCTTTCCTTCTACGCGGCGGACATACGTAAGGCTTAAAGACGGTATTTTTACAGGCGGCAATTTGTTTTTGCTCAACCCGGCAGTCTTTCCCCAATGCAGGGAAAAGGGCAAAGAGTTTATTGCTTTGCGCAAGAACCCGTTAGGCCTGTGCAGGCTGCTGGGGATCGTCTTTGTGGTAAAATTTCTCCTGCACACCCTTTCCCTGGCCGAGGCCGAAAGGAAGGTGTCACAGCTTTTGGGTATTAGGGGGGCAGTGGTTGTCTCCCGCTACCCCGAAATTGGGGTGGATGTAGATAAACCGGAAGACTTAAAGTTGGTTTTAGAGCAAATGTCTAAAGAACCAAGATAAAAAGTCAAGAAAGGCACGCTGTTGGGCCTTTTTTTATTGCCATTTTGTGAGCACAATGCAGGCGGGCAGCATAAATTTAAAGAACGAATAACGAAAAACACGGACGGTAAAAATTATGATCTGTGTTGTGCCCGTTTCCTCCCCTTCTCTTTGGCGCGTTTTTAATGCCGGTTTTTGCTTTTCTCCTTTTGGGTACTTTGCGCCTCCGCTTCCTTGTGGTGAAGACCTTAAAAGCGACCCCCTTTTTGCAGACATACATTTCCAGGCTTTTCTGGCAACCAGAGGTGGCCGCCCGGTGGGAAGGATTGCCGCCAGCACTCACCCCTTTGCCCACGAAAGTACGGCTGGTTATTTTGGTTACTTTGCGTGTGCCAATGATCCAAAAGCAGCGTGCGCCCTTGTCAGTGCGGCTGCCGGCTGGCTTTTAGAAAATGGAAAAGATAAAATGTGCGGTCCGGTGGATTTAACACCCCACCACCGCTTGGGGCTCTGGACAGAAGGCGCGTATACCTTCCAACACCCGACAATGCCCCTAAATCCCCCCTATTACGCCAGCCTCTTGCTTTCGTGCGGTTTAGAGGTGGAGGCGGTTTTGCGCGCTTATGCCATCGATTTAAGGAGAGATCTGCCGGCCAAAGTGCAAAGAGCGGCCAACCGGGCAGCGAGAATAAAGGGGGTTCGTTTAAGGAATGTCAATTTTAATGACCCGGCCGACGGTGAAGCTTTTTCCCTCATTCATAACGGGGCCATGGCAGGTGCTTGGGGTTTTGTGCCGCTTACTCCTGCCGGGGCGGCTTCCGTTTTGCGCAAGCTCTCCTTTTATTATGACCCAAAGGCCGTTATTTTGGTTGAGGTAGGCGGCCGGCCGGCCGGCCTTTGTCTTACCCTGCTCCACTGGCGCTTTTGGAGGTATGCCCGGCTGGCCGTGCTGGCAGTTTTGCCGCGCTACAGGCATAAGGGACTGGATGCGCTCATGGTAGCGGAGTGCATCCGCTACCTGCGCCAAAAAGGGGTTTTAGAGCTGGAGTTTTCACTTGTAGCTGGCAGCAACCGGGTGGCAAGAAAAATGCTGGCCGGCATAGAGGGGGTAAAATTAAAAAGTGTATACGCGGTTTTTAGCGGCAGTGTACACCACCATAAGTGTACACCGCCATAAATAAAAAGCGGCATAAAAAATATTTTGTGTTCCATAAATAATGCAGGCGAGATTATCACATTGGTGTATTGATGTAGCCGTTTTACAGGCTTTAAATTGAGGAGTGAATGCGTATGCCCCAGTCCCTGATTACTGTGGAGGCAGTGAGGGAGGCGGCGCGCCGCCTGGCAGGAGTTGTACGGCGGACGCCGGTGGATTTTTCAGCCACTTTCAGTGCTATGACTGGCTGTCAGGTTTATTTAAAGCTAGAAAACTTGCAAAAGACGGGCTCTTTTAAAATCAGGGGGGCTCTGAACAAAATCGCTCTTTTGGCCGCGGGCAGGCGGCCGGCCGGAATAATAGCGGCTTCTGCCGGCAACCACGCCCAGGGTGTCGCTTATGCGGCCGCCAAGGTTCAGCTTCCCTGCACTATTGTCATGCCCGAAGGCGCACCTCTTTCTAAAGTGGCGGCTGCTGAGGGTTACGGAGCAAAGGTGCTGCTGGCAGGAGCCGATTATGACAGCGCATACCAAAAAGCTCAGCAATTGGCAAAAGAAACAGGTGCCGTGCTGGTGCACGCCTTTGACGATGAAGATGTAATTGCCGGACAGGCTACTTTGGGGACAGAATTGTTGGAAGACTTAGGCGGTGTAGATGCGGTTTTAGTGCCTGCCGGGGGCGGGGGGTTGCTTGCCGGTGTATCTTTTATCTTAAAGGAACAGTTTCCCCGCATTAAGGTTATCGGTGTTCAGGCCGAAGGGGCGAGCTCCCTTGTCCGTTCCTTTTACTCGGGGCAGCTGGTGGAAGAGAAAGGAGCCGGTACATTTGCTGACGGCATTGCTGTAAAAAAACCCGGAGAAAAAACCTTTGCTATTATTAAAAAATACGTGGACGAAATGGCTACCGTTCCAGATGAACAAATTGCCAGTACCGTGCTCTTCCTTTTGGAAAGATCCAAGGTAGTGGCCGAAGGGGCGGGGGCATCTGCGCTGGCTGCTCTTCTCTTTGGGCGAGTTCGCTTAAAAGAGGGCTCTGTGGCAGCGGCGGTTATCAGCGGTGGAAATATTGACACCAACGCCCTTTCGGTGATTATAGAGCGGGGACTTGTTCAGTCCGGACGCCGGGTGCACTTAAATGCCACCATTTCCGATAGACCAGGAAGCCTTTGCAAGCTGCTTTTGGCCATAGCTTCAGCCCGGGCTAACATCATTTCCGTAAACCACGACCGCACTTTGCCGGGGATCCCCTTGCAGTCGGCTGTGGTGGAAGTTGTTCTGGAAACGGCGGGGCCAGAACACATGGCAGAAGTCGTAAGCAGGCTTACTAAATCAGGTTTTCAAATAATGTACCGGTAAAAACATTTTTTAAACAAATATTTTTCTTAATGTTCTGGTAAAAAGAAGGAAAATGCCAGTTGTTGCAGAAGTTACAGAATAAAAGGCATCGGTCTTTGAAGGAAGGTGGTGATTTGGCGTGAGGGTTACCGATGTCAGGGTCCGCAAGGTGCTGCCGGAAGGAAAGATGAAGGCGATTGTCTCGGTAACTTTGGACGATTCTTTTGTCATCCACGATATTAAAGTAGTGGAGGGGCAAAAAGGGCTGTTTGTGGCTATGCCGAGCAGGAAGACGCCGGACGGGGAATTTAGGGATATTGCCCACCCCATTACACCCGCGGCTCGTGAAATCATTCAAAGCGCCGTTCTCCAGGCGTACTCCCAGGCTATTTAACTGCCTGGTTGCATGATTAAATTTTTTAACATTAACATTAAAATTAAGTATGGGATATAATTATGGAGATGCAAGAGAGCAAAAAAGAGCTCTCTTTTTGTTTTGCAGACTTACAAAAGGAAAAATAGATTTTTTGTTGAATAAGCTCTTATAATGTGTTATGGGGCAGTATAATTTACGGGGGTAAAATTTTTAAAACACAAAAGGAGGTCGCCGGATGAAACTGGCGGCGGTTGTCCTGGCTGCCGGCAAAGGCACCAGGATGAAGTCAAAGTATCCCAAAGTGCTGCACCGTATTTGCGGTTGTCCCATGCTGGATTATGTTTTAGAGGCGGTTTCTGCCGCCGGGGCGGACGTGGTGGTGGTGGTTGCCGGCTACGGTTACGATCAGGTGGCAAAAGAAGTAGGAGCCAGGGGGGAAGTTGTTCTTCAAGCCGAACAGCTCGGCACCGGACACGCCCTTCTGCAGGCAGCGCCCGTATTGCGGGACTTTAAGGGTCAAGTGCTGGTAGTCTGCGGAGATACGCCGCTGGTTAGAGGAGAGACCCTCTCTTCGCTGGTCAGCTTTCACCGGGAAGGAAATTACGCGGCTACCGTCTTGACTGCCGTTTTAGACGACCCTTTTGGCTACGGCCGTGTGGTGCGGGACGGCAGGGGAAATATTTTAAAGATTGTGGAGCAAAAAGACGCAAGCGGCGAAGAAAAACAGATAAAAGAGATCAACACCGGCATGTATTGTTTTGAATCTGCCGGGCTTTTTGATGCCTTGGCGGAGCTCTCACCGGCTAACACCCAGGGCGAGTATTACCTTACCGACGTTATCGAAAGGTACGTGCAAGAGGGGCGGGAAGTGGCCGCCTTTACAGTGGACGACCCCCTGGAAGTGTACGGCATAAACGACCGCCTGCAGCTGGCGCGCGCCGAAAGTATTATGCGCCAGCGCGTCTTAGAGGAACTCATGCGCTGCGGTGTTACGGTGGTGGACCCGGCCTCAACCTTTGTGGACCGGAGGGCGGTTATAGGAGCCGATACAGTGATCTACCCCTTTTCTATCATTGAAGGAACAACAACAGTAGGGGAAGACTGCCGGATTGGCCCGTCCGCCCGTCTGGTTGGCGCCGTATTGGGAAGAGGAGTGTGTGTGCAGAATTCGGTAATCGTGGAAAGCACTATAGGTGACGAGTGCAGCATCGGTCCTTTTGCTTACCTGCGGCCGGGTACAGTTCTCGGCCGGGGGGTGAAGGTGGGCGATTTTGTGGAAATAAAAAATTCCTCCATTGGCGACGGCAGCAAAGTGCCGCATTTGAGTTATGTGGGGGATGCCCGGGTAGGGGCAGATGTCAACATTGGCTGCGGCACCATAACCTGCAATTACGACGGCCGCCGCAAGTGGCCCACTATCATTGGCGACGGTGCGTTTATAGGCAGTAACACCAACCTGGTAGCCCCGGTAGAAGTAGGGCCGGGGGCGTTTGTGGGTGCCGGCTCTACTATCACCAAAAACGTGCCGGCAGGGGCACTGGCGGTGGAGAGAGCGCCGCAGAAGGTTATTTTGGATTGGGCCGCCAAGAAAAATAAAGAGTAAAGACTTAAAGAGGGATAGTACACGGTCATAAAAAGTGCGGATTTGGGTATTGATTTGATACACGGAGGTAGTTTTTGCATGTCTTCACGCTATAAAAAGCTCAAAATTTTTTCCGGCAACGCCAATCCAGAGCTGGCCGAAGAAATTGCCCAGTACCTGGGTGTGCCGGTAGGAGCGGCAAAAGTTACCCGTTTTAGCGACGGAGAAATTCAGGTAAAGATTAATGAAAGCGTCAGAGGCGCAGACGTATTTATAATCCAGCCCACTTGTACTCCTATTAACGAGAATTTAATGGAACTCCTGATTTTAATCGATGCCGTGCGGCGCGCTTCTGCCAAGCGGATCACAGCAGTAATGCCGTATTACGGCTATGCAAGGCAGGACCGCAAAACGCGGGCGCGCGATCCCATTACTGCCAAGCTGGTGGCCAATATTTTGACGGCCAGTGGGGCCAAAAGGGTAATTTGCATGGACTTGCACGCCGGGCAGATCCAGGGGTTTTTTGATATACCGGTCGACCACCTGCCGGGGGTTCCCATCCTGGCCGAGTACTTGCGCAAAAGGGGCTTGGAAAATGCAGTGGTCGTTTCTCCGGACCTGGGCGGGGTCACCAGGGCAAGAGAACTGGCCGAGCGCATCGGTGCCCCCATTGCCATCATCGACAAGCGCCGCCCGGAGCCCAACGTTGCCGAAGTGACCAATATTATCGGCAACATCCAGGACAAAACAGTAGTGATGGTCGACGACATAATCGACACGGCGGGAACTATCACCAAGGGTGCTGAGGCCTTAAAGCAGCGGGGAGCAGGCGATATCTACGTCTGCTGCACCCACCCCGTGCTGTCTGGTCCGGCCATTGAGAGGCTTAAGAGCGCGCCCATCAAAGAGGTTATCGTTACCAATACTATCCCCGTCAAGGGAGAAAAGATGATTGACAAGATTAAAGTGCTCTCCGTAGCTCCCCTCTTGGGAGAGGCCATTATCCGCATTCACGAGGACCTGTCGGTGAGCAAGCTCTTTGACTGAACTGGGTGCAGATACACGTGCCCCAACCGGACTAAGGCTGGGGCTTTTTGGTAATCTTTTGTATTTTGGCTGGGAGAAAGAGGGAACCGTTATTTGGCGGCAAACGAATTGCGGGAGTGCCCAAAAATGTGCGAGTGGGAAGAAATTGTTCCGCGCCCCGGGAAGCGCTTTGAGTTTTTAGCAGGACTGACGGCGTGTTATGAGCCGCCTTGTATTGCGCTGGTTTCGGGCCTGCCCCGCTTGACCATATGTTCCGGTGTAGTGGGGGGAGGCATAGGGTACAGGCGCTTTTTCTTAAACCGGCAGGTAGACAAGAGTTACTGCCCTCAAAAGCCCGTTTGGGAACTGGAAGAGTTTATTGAGAAGAATTTTTCAAGGGTGAGCGGCGGGTGCAAGGAAGGCTGGTCGGCCCTGATGACGGCGGCTCGCCTGGAGGATGCTGCCTGGGTGAGGCTTAGGGCGGCTGATCTGGCGGCGGGGGTAATAGTTACCGCCGGGGTGAACAACGCCTGCAGCGCCGGTGTCACCGCCTGGGCGCGGGAGGATAGAATTTTGCCCGCAGGGACCATCAATATAATGGTGTTTTTCTCCCGGCCGCTTGTGCCGGCAGCGCTGGTCAACGCCGTCCAGACGGTGACGGAGGCCAAGACGGCATTGCTCGGCGAACTGGGAGTGACCTGCCCGGCCACGGGCGTGCGGGCAACGGGCACGAGCACGGACGCCGTAATTGTGGCCGGAGGCCCCGGTGAGGACCGGCCGGAGATTTATGCCGGGCCCCTGACGGCGGCCGGCTACCTGGCAGCCCGCGGCGTGCGCCTAGGACTGTCCCGGGCTTTGCAGCGTTACTGGGGGAGAGAAAAAAGGGGGTATGCTTTTTAATGTTAATGGCAAAAAATCGCTTTGTTAGGATAATGACGCCGTTTTTATTGTTCGTGTGGCTGTTAGCTGCGGTTTTGGTTTTGCCGGGATGCGGCCGCCAGGAAACACGTGAGGAGGGAGGCAATGGGTTTCCGCTTAAGATTACCGATGACCTGGGCAGGGAGGTAACAGTGGCCGCCGAACCGGCGAAGATCGTCTCCTTGGCGCCGGCAATTACGGAAATTCTTTTTGCCCTCCAGTTGGATGAAAAGGTAGCCGGGGTAACCGAATACTGCGACTACCCTCCCCAGGCAAGGAATAAACCTAAAGTAGGAGGATTTTCCACGCCCAACACCGAACTGGTGGCAGCTGCCAAGCCCGACCTCGTGCTGGCTTCTACCCTGCAGGCGGATTACATCCGCCAGATGGAAGGGATCGGCCTTACGGTAGTTGCCCTGGAGGCCAAAGACCTGCCCGGTGTGCTGGAAAAAATAAGGCTGGTAGGGCGGCTTGCCGGGGCAGGACCGGCAGCTGAAGAACTGGCCAGTTCCTTGCAAAAGAGAATTGACGCCGTTTTGGCCAAAACCGGCGGTCTGCCGGAAGAAAAACGCCCGCTCGTGCTCTTTGAGATTTGGCCCGATCCCCTGACTACAGGGGGTGCCAACAGCTTTCTTCACAGCCTGATTGTCCTGGCCGGAGGGAGAAACATAGCCGGCAACATCGAGAAGGACTGGGTTGCTTTAAATCCCGAGGTTGTGCTAGCGGCTAATCCCGACGTGATCATCTACACCCACCACGGCCAGAGCCGGTGGACGGCCGAAAGTATTGCGGCGCGTCCCGGCTGGGAAAACATCCGGGCAGTAAAAGAGGGCCGGATCGGATCTATTGAAGACGAGAACCTCGTAGTGCGGGCCGGCCCGCGCCTGGTGGAAGGTTTAGAACAGACCGCCCGCTTAATCCATCCCGAATTGTTCAATTAATATATCAAGATATCAAGGGGTTGATGGGTTTTGCACGGGCGCATTGGGCCGGCGGGACGCCGCCTTGTCCCTTTGTTTCTCCTTGCCCTTTTGGGTTTGGATATTATACTTTGCACCACCACCGGCCCGGCACCTATAAGGCCCGGGGAAGTGCTGGCCGTGCTCTTAAAGCACCTGCCTTTTAGCGGCTTTTTATCGCAGGAAGGCTTGCCAGAAACCCACGAAACAATAATATGGCAGCTCAGGCTTCCCCGCGTCATTTTGGCCGTGCTGGTAGGGGCAGGTCTTGCTTCTGCGGGCGTTGTCCTCCAGGGCCTCCTGCAGAATCCGCTGGCCGACCCCTATATTCTGGGCATTTCCTCCGGTGCTGCGCTGGGCGCTGTGTTGTCTATGCTGGGGGGTATCGGTGTTTCCGCCTTAGGTATTTACGCCGTGCCCGCTATGGCCTTTGCCGGCGGGATCTTAACGGTGGCGGCCGTTTACCGGCTGGCCTGGGCGGGCGGCCGGCTGTCCGTTACCGCGCTCATTTTGGCCGGCATTGCCGTGGGCTCGCTCCTCTCCGCCGTCACCTCGTACCTGATGATTACTTCCGGCCAGAACGTGCACCACGTCTTTTTCTGGCTGATGGGAGGGTTTGCGGGGCGGAGCTGGGAACACGTGCGGGTGCTCGCCCCTTACGTCCTGACCGGTCTTGCCGTGATGTCGGCTTTTGCCCGCAGCTTAAATGTAATCCTGTTAGGTGAAGAACCGGCCGCGCACCTGGGACTGAATGTTGAAAAGTTCAAAATAATCCTGATCGCTTCAGCCACCATGGTGGCTGCCGCATCTGTTGCCGTAAGCGGTGTCATCGGTTTTGTGGGGCTCATCGTGCCGCACGCTGTGCGGCTGGTAGTCGGGCCGGATCACCGCCTACTCTTGCCGTCGGCTGCCCTGTGCGGAGCTATCTTCACGGCGGCGGCCGACGCCCTGGCCCGGGTGGCTGCCGCCCCGCAGGAGATACCGGTAGGAATTATTACCGCCCTGTGCGGGGCGCCCTTTTTTATTTACTTGCTGCGCAAAAAAAGAGGAGAAGCCGGCTTTTGAAGGATTTTGGGGTGGTAGGCATTGGTCGTTTTTCGCGTTATAGATGTCAGCTGCTCTTACGGCTCTGTTCCTGTACTGGATGGAATTACTTTTAACGTAGAGCGCGGCACTTTTACCGGTGTCTTGGGTCCTAACGGTTCAGGCAAGACCACCCTCGTGCGCTGCTTGAGCCGGGTGCTCAAGCCCCGCCGTGGCACTGTTCTATTGGAGGACCGCGATCTTTACACTGAAAACCCGCGCCGGGTAGCCCGCAAGATGGCTGTAGTGCCGCAGGAGAGCGACACCGCCTTCTCCTTTACTGTGGCCGAGGTAGTCCTCATGGGCCGCTTTCCCCATTTGAAAATGTTCCAGAAGGAGGGCGAGAAGGATTTTGCCGCTGCTGCCCGGGCCATGGAACTAACCGGCACATCCCACCTGGCCGGCCGGCCGGTTACGGCCTTAAGCGGCGGTGAGCGCCAGCGGGTGGTCATCGCCCGGGCCCTGGCTCAGGAGCCGGAAGTAATCCTCCTCGACGAGCCCACCTCTCACCTGGACATAAATCACCAGCTGGAAGTGCTGGAACTGCTCAAAAGGCTAAGCCGGCAGGAAAACTTAACCGTTATCTGTGTCTTTCACGATTTAAACCTAGCCGCCCAGTACTGCGACCGGCTGATCGTGATGAAGGAGGGCCGCATTTTTGCCTTGGGGAGGCCGGAGGAGGTGCTGACTCCTCAAAACGTCAGGAATGTATTTGGGGCCAGCGTGGCCGTCAGGCGCCACCCTTTAAGCGGGCGGCCGCTGATTGCCGTCCTTTCCGGCGGAAAGGCCGCTTTGGGAGCAAAGAAGGGCAGGGTGCACGTGATCGGCGGCGGGGGGGCAGGGGCGGGGATTATGGAAATCTTGGCTTCTGCCGGTTATGAGGTTACATCCGGTGTGCTGAACGCCGGCGACGTGGACTGGGAGCACGCCAGGTCGCTGGGTTTAGAGGTGGCTGAAGAAGCTCCTTTTTGTCCCATTTCCGGGGAAAGCCACCGGCGAAATTTAGAACTAATAGAGAAGGCCGGCGCCGTTGTCGTGGCCAATATTCCCTTTGGCAACGGCAACTTGAAAAACTTAGAAGCAGCCGGCGCGGCGCTTGGGGCGGGGATTCCCGTTATCGTGGTCGAGGAGGAACCAATAGAGGAGCGCGATTTTACCGGCGGGCTCGCCGCGGCCCTTTACCGGGAGATTATAAGAAAAGGGGCGCGCCTGGTCAGCGATGCACTAATCCTGCCTTCCTGCCTGGAAGCGCTGGCGGGCGCGCCGGTGCGTTGAGCGGTTTCTTTTCTCTTTTCGCACTGGTTTCTTGATCTTCTATGTACAGACCGCAGCAGACGGCGGGGCAAGTGAACTCCTCAAGCCATAAGTCTTCTGCTTCTGCTGCACCTTCCTCTAAATCGGAGCGTAAGACCTTTTCCCCCTCTTTGTCTTTATTATTTAATTTACCGCTGTTACAGCCCACCTCTTATCACCCTATTCCTATTTTAAAATTTTTGATTTTTTTATCCCAATATCCGCCCTAGCCCTGCCCCAGTCTCGAACTGATGGCGGCCAGGCGCTGCAGGGCTTTTAGGTTTTCCCGGTCACCCGTTTTGGCCCGGCGCAGGGCATTTTCCAACACTTCAATAGACCGGTCGTAGTCACGCCTGTTTACCGGGTAGGGGTGGCCGTCCTTGCCGCCGTGGGCAAAGCTGTAGCGGACAGGGTCGCGGCGGCTGGCCGGGATATTGTAGACGATCTCAGCTACTAGGGCTAAAGCTCTGACGGTAGAAGGACCTACACCTTCGGTGCCCAGAAGGCTTTCGTAAGAAGAAGGCTGGATCTCGCTCAGCCTGGCCAGGATCTTTTCGATGCGGCGGGCGTCCGGCACGGCGTGACCGGCGGGCAGGTTTAAAGATCTGAGGCGCTCGGGCGGCAGGCCGGCCATTTTCTGCAAAGTTTTAACTACTTCAGCCGGCCGCCCGGCGAGGTAGAGGGAAGCTTCCCTGGCCGCGCTGCTCTCGGCGGCCACCATGTTTAAGGCGCAGTCCTGCTGCCGTCCGCAGACAGCGGTGTGCGGTTCGCAAACAAAGCCGCCCGGCCGGCCGTCCAGCCAGTGGTAGCGGCGCGCCCAGCCGCTGTCCCCGTTCATGCCCTGCTGGACGACTGCCCAGCGGCCGCTGGCCGTAAAAATAAAAACATGATGGTAAATCTGGTAGCCGTCCTGCACGGCCGCGCTGTCCACCTTGGCGGCCATCCGGCTGGCGTATACCAGAGCCTTTGTGTCCGCTGAAATACTTGCGCGCTCAGCGCAAGCCTCGATCTCTGCCGGCGTTTTGCGCGCAGCAGCGCCCTTTCCCCCCGCCAGGCAAATTCCCAGGTAGTGCTGTCTTGGCTTAAGCCCTTCTTTGAGCGCAGCGCACATGACGGTGGTGAGGCCGGAAGAATGCCAGTCAAAGCCCAGGACGCAGCCCAAGGCCTGAAACCAGAAAGGGTCGGACAGGCGCTCTAAAACCTCCTGCGGCCCGTACTCTTCTACGATTGCTTCTACGGCAGCCGCGCCGAGCCGCGCCATCCGCTCGAACAGCCAGCGGGGGCAGCGGTGCGCGTGCAGGGGCAGGTCGGCTGTGCCAGTGCGCAGCATTGTTTTTCACCTCACTGTCATTTTATACCGTTTCGCCTCACAAAAACAACTGCCATCGGTACACAGTAAATCTCTGGCTTCTCTTTTGATGGGGTATCAGCAGGGTCCCTTGGGACAAAAGTACGTGTGGTTCTAGGACGAAAGTGCAAAGTACTTTTGTACACATAGGCATCTGCTTGCTGGTGTTGTATAATTTTTTTAAATTTTGTGAATCTTAAGAGTAATTTTTTATAAAAAACTGTATACAGTACTTTTATATAAAGAGAGAGGGAGAATGGGACTCTCTTCACAGTGTTCTTGTCTAATATTGTTCATTGTTTATCATTAATAATGCAAATTAATAGGCATGATTTTTTACGCAAAAAACTGGCCAGAAGAAACCGGGTTTTTTGCAGGGTGTAAGGCGGAGACGGCACTTTATTAGGGGGTTGATTTATGTGGGCAAGCGGGTTCTAATTGTTGACGATGCTGCCCTGATGCGCATGATGATTAGAAAAATAATTACAGGCTGCGGCTATGATGTGGTGGGAGAAGCGGAAAACGGCAAAAAAGCGGTGGAACTGTATAAAAAGTTAAAGCCCAGCATCGTAATTACTGATATTGCTATGCCGGAAATGGATGGCATTGAAGTTGTAAGAACCATCCGCCGATTTGACCCTAAGGCTAATATTGTCGTGTGCAGCGCGGTTGTTACTAGAGCAGCAGTAGAAGAAGCCTTCCGGGCCGGCGCCAAGAGCTTTATCGCCAAGCCCTTTAGAAAGGACTGCCTTTTACAAGCTGTTGAACAAGTAGTGTCCATGAAATCTGGTTAGGGAATACAAATAATCAAAATTTTCTTGAAATTAAATTTAGAAGATGTTAGTCTAAAAGAAAAAGAAATTTTTAAAAAGGGTTCACTTTTTAGTGCTTTCAACTCGGGAGGTGGATATTATGAAAAAACCTTTTCAAAAGCCGTTTATCGTGAGAAATTTTTACAGCTTTGCTGGTTCATTTCCCGTGCCTGGCATAGAATACAACTGTTATGTAAATAACCAGCTCGTTATCATCCGGGTCAGCGAGCAGTTTGCTAAAATTACTCAAGGGGATCCGGCAGAGTTTGCTTTGCGCAAATTAAAAAACCTATTGCTGACAGCGGCGTATAAACCGGATGAAGAAAAACCGGTCAACATTTTTACCGATAAAATACCCGAAATAGATTTCTGGCCGGCGGCTACAGAAGGCGAGTTAAAGCTTTGGAAGGGACGCAAAGATCTCGCCGTGCACCGGAACGCCAACGACCGCAAGTTCGACATTGTTAAGGAGCTTTACAAAATATACAGGGTCGAACCGGATTCGCGGATAAGTATAGACAGCCTGGGCGACAGAATCCACACTCCTGCCGATGTAATGTTCGGCGACGTTTTAGAGTTAGAAAAAGAAAATTACATTATAAGGGAAGGAAGCAAAGGGAAGATTGAAGAAACGGACTGGCTTTTGATCAGCGGAGAAGGCATAAGATTTGTGGAGAGCATCAGCCCGGTGAAAGTAGCTGAAACGCCGAAGGAACTCGAAGAGAAACTTTTAGGAGGAGTGTATTAAGCGCAATTTAACAAGGCAGCTAGCAGCAGCGGCGCAATTTTTGCGCCGCTTTATTAATAATCGCCCGGCACGCCTGCTGCGCCGGTGGGTGGAAAGAAACGTTGAGAAGCTGTAAAGAGCGCCGTTTTAGGCTAAGAGGGCAGCTACAACTCCTACCATGAAGATACCGTCGAAGACGCCGGCCCCGCCTATGGAGAGCACGTGGGCTCCCAGTTCCCGGAGGCGGTGCAGGTTTAGGAGGTCGGCCCCGATGAGGGTGCCCCACACTCCGGCGATGTAGGCCACGGGCGCAGCTTGACCGCCGGCGAGGATGACGGCGGCTGCTGCCGCTACCAGAGGCGGGATGAAAGCCGGCAGGGAAATGCCAACGCCTGCTACGGGCCGGGCAAGACTTTTAGCCACTAGGGTAACAGCAACCGTAGCGACAAGGGTGGGCAAAAGCGGGGCGCGCCCTAAGAGGTAAACAGAAAAAATTGCTGGCACGACCGCCCCTCCCACGTTAACGGCAATAACCTGCTCGTGCACGCGCGGGGGGTAATAGTAAAAGAAAAGGTGAAAGGGTGAAGGCCAGTCTTCTACGAAGAGACGCCGCCGGAAAAGGGGTATGTTTACGAGGCTGCCGGCCAGTGAAAGGCAAAATAACCATACGGCACCTTGCGGTGACAGCCCGAGTTTAGTAAACGAAAAAGCAGTCACCTGAAAGAATAAGACAAATATTAACAGCGGCAGCAGGAGGATAAGGTATATAAACCATAAAAGGGGCACGCAGAACACCTGCCCTTATGTCTTTTAAGCGATAATGCAGTTCTTTTCCCTGTCCTTTTTTAGTCTCCCGTCGGCTACCAGTTCTTCGGCCAGAAAAATAAAGGTAATGAAATCGGTAATCCCGGCAGCTTCCATGGTTTTGGGAATGTTTTCGGCGCTGCCCAGCTTTTCTATTGCCCGGTAAAGGGCTTCTTTTTTGGAGGTAATGAACTCATTCATTTCTGCCTCGTATTTTTTTGTGCGCAAGAACTTTCCTTCAACTACTTTCAAGTAACCCATAGCGATGAGATCGCTTATATTTTCGTCGTCTTCCCCAACTAACAAAAGCCGCTTGAACAGGCTGTCGTCCACTTAACCCACCTCATTTGCTCTGTATTAACAAAAAAATTCGCCGTAATGCGGCGAAAGACCTTTAAAATAGAAAAATTTTAAAACAACTGAAATAAAATTTCCGGAATAAAATTTCCTAATCCCCGTTTTGGTTTTTTTCCCGGCCGTTGCTTTCGCCCGTATCACTTTTATTCGCCGCGCTAAAACCCTCTTTTTCCGGCTCTTCTGTTTTTGGCGGTTTTTGTTCCTGCGTGCTTCCCCTTTTTTCCTTCTTTACTTTTTCCAGCGACTTGTTGATGTTGGCGCTGATTTCCTTGGTCTTTTGGACAGTATTTTCCCACAGGTGGCCTGTGCTTTCCATAATTCCTTTAAATGTTTCTTGCAGGCCGCCGTCTAGCTTAAATACATTTTCCACGCCTTCATTAGTGATTACTACTACCTCTTTGCCTATAGTGCGCACGTAAGCTATGTCTAAAAAGGCCCGGCCCTTAATTACACTTTCTAAGAGTCTTCCCGAGAATTCTAAACCGGTTATAGTGCCGCTTGTTTCGTCGACATAGTATTCGTCTACAAAACCTAAGAGCGTGCCGTTTTCGGCTACTATTCGCGTTCCCAGAAGGTTTACCCTTTCTTTTAAAAGCCTTACGATCTCCGGCAGGTTAGCCGCTTTATCGGCCCGGGAAGACTTTTCCACGGTGATGGCGTTTTCGCCTACACTGTGTACTTTATGGTAGGGCACAAACCTCTGTTCTTTAAACCAGCCTTTTTGCTCAATGATGAGAGCAGCCACCCTCTTGCCGGCCGGGTCGAGCAAAAGCCCCTTTACGGTGCCGATTTGCCTGCCCTCCTCTAGACTTATAACCGGCATGGAGGCGAATTTTTTGCTCTTACGCACAACTGCGCCCCCCTTTTTGTCCAGGAATTCTTTAGCTAATAAATATTCCCCCCCAAGAATGTTTATGACAGAATAAGGGAATAATAGTTATGCAAGCTTTGGGTTGCGGCGAAAAAAATCTTCCGTTCGCGCACGTCCAATTATAAAATTAGATGTGTTGGCACAGGTTGGTTATTTGCCAGTGGAGGTGCTGCGGGTGAAGATTGTCGCCGGTCTCGGCAACCCGGGCCAAAAATACGCTAACACGCGCCACAATGCCGGCTTTATGGTAGTCGACGTTCTGGCCAGCTGGATGGGTATAGCCGTAAGCGTGAAAAAGTGCGCGGCTTTAACCGGCCTGGGGAGAATAGGTGCCGTTGATGTGCTGCTGGCCAAGCCGCAGACTTACATGAACTTAAGCGGCCGCTCGGTGGCTGCCCTCCTTAAGCAATACAGGCTTTCGCCGGCGGATCTGGTAGTAGTCTACGATGACTTGGACCTGCCGCCGGGGAGGATAAGAGTCAGGCCCAAAGGGGGATCGGCTGGCCACAGAGGGGTACAGTCAATTATTGATGCCCTCGGCACTCAAGATTTTCCCCGGGTAAGGGTTGGTATTGGCAGGCCGGACGGCCCGGAAGCTGACCCTGTAGATTTTGTGCTGGCCCCGCTTAGGGGCGATGAAGCAGAACAGCTGGCCAAAGCGGCAGAGTTAGCCGCTTGCGCCGTGCGGTGCCTGCTCACAGACGGTGTGGAACAGGCTATGAACGAATACAACAGAAGGTGAAAAGAATAGCGTTTGGTTGGGCTCTATCCCCTTGGCACGCGCCGCTCGCCGCCGGGGTTATGGCTGCGGCCTTTTCCTGGGGCGTAAATACCTTCTCGGCGCGGCTTTGCCCGCAAAGCAGATCCGTGCTGGCTGCTCTCGTGGAGGAAACGGCGAAGACGTTTGCAGCCCTGTTTTGCGGTGCCGATATTTTTTTTACCCACCTGGTGTTCGGAGTAATAGAAGGTGTATGGGAAGTGTTTTCCTGCGTTGGCGGCGGGTGTGCTGCCGGGATTTTGGCTGGTGTTACTCATGCTGCCTTTGGTTTGGCCTGTGCGGGCGTGTGGGGGAGGTCAGGTAGTCTTCCGGCAGCCCTGGCCGCCAGTGTGCTTTTCCACGCTGCCTGGAACTGGACTGTACTGGCTTTGGCCAAGAGGAGGTCTTAAGGATTGGGGTTGGTAATTAAAGAGGAGGCCGGCGATGAAATTTTTGGCTGTATGTGAGTGTTGTGACGCAGTTTTGTCAGAAGTAGAAGTCCCGCCCCGCCAATTAGCCGGCACCCCTTCTACATTGACGGGTACAGTAGGGGCAGATATAATAGAGGGTGATGGTCAGCCGGTAGTTTTTTTAAAAACCTTGTGCGACGATTGCCGGGAGGCTTTCTACGGCAGGGAGGCAACTTTTTACGGCGGACCTCTATACCACTAAATATATAACAGCAGCAGCGCAAACGAGAGCTTTAGCCGCAATATAAGCTAAAGCTCTTTTTCTAATGGCTTTTTGGAGGGTTTTTATGCGCGGGATTTTAAGGCCCTTGCGACGCCTGTACGCCTTTAATGAAGTAGTTAGCCACCTTCGCAACCATAAAAGCCAGCAGGCTGTTTTCGGGCTTTTTGGCTCGCTTACCAGTTACTTTTTTGCCGGGCTGGCAGAAGAACTCTGTGACCTGCCGGTATTAATAATAACGCCCGGTGAGCGGGAAGCTGGCCGGCTGGTGGAAGAGCTGTCCTGGCTTTTGCCAAGTACCCCCGTCCGGCTCTTTCCGGTTCTCCAGATTATTCCCTGTCAGGTCCTGGCCCAGAGCAAGGAGGTGGCCGCTTCGCGCCTGGCAGTGCTGGAAGACTTGGCAGCCGGTAAAAGGCTTGTAATTGTTGCTCCGGCGGAAGCGGTCTTAAGGAGGCTTGTGCCGCCGGATGTTTTTCGGGAGCAATTTTTGCGCCTGGCGCAAGGGAGCAAAGTGGGCAGGGAATCTCTTTTGCGACGGTTAGCCGATTTGGGTTACGAAAGGGTAGATACAGTGGAAGGGCGCGGCCAGTTTGCCTGCCGGGGAGGTATTTTGGATGTTTTTCCTATGACGGCAGCCAGGCCGTTTAGGATAGAACTTTTCGATGAGGAAATTGACTCCATCCGCCGCTTTAACGTTTCCACCCAGCGCTCGGAGGAAAATACCAGTGAAGTTTTGATCGGTCCGGCCCGTGAAGCCGTAGTCCCCCCCCAACTGTGGGAAAAAGGGTTGGAGGCCGCCTGCGGCGAGTACCTAAGACAAGTCGAGCGCCTTAAGAAAAAAGGTGATTTTACAGCTTTGCGGCAGCTGAAAGAAGGATTTGCTGCCCTTGATGAAGGTGGCGGGGCGGGTATTGTCCCAGAACACTTCCTGCCTTATTTCTACCAGAAGGCCGTCACCATCCTGGACTACCTGCCTTCCAACACTCCGGTTTTGGTTGACGATTTTTTGCGCTTTTACGAAGTAGTAAATTTTATCCAGCGAGAACGCGCAGAAACTTATACCATTTTAGCAGAAAAAGGCAGGATTTTGCCCTCCCAGTTTAAATGTTATGCCGGGTGGGAGGACTTGCAAAGCGCTCTTCGGGCGCACCGGTGCGTTTACACTTCCCTCCTGCCGCGCCGGCCCGACTTTTTGCAGCTAGACCGTGAAGTATATGTTACGTCCAGGAGCCTCCCGGACTATTCTGCTGCCGGGGGTGCGGCGCTGGCGGCAGAAGTGGGCAGCTGGCGCCGGGACGGTTACGCCGTGGTCGTTTTGGTTGCCGGGCGGCAGAGGGGCCAGCAGCTTGCCGGGCTGATGGCTGAAAACGGTGTAGAGGCTTTTTTTGCCGCCAATCCAGAGGGTCATATAAGGCCCGGCAATGTGCTCATCACCACAGGTGCTTTACGGGAAGGATTTGACTTGCCGCAAGCCAGATTTGCCGTGATCAGCGAGTCTGCCGTACTTTCCAAAACACGAAAGTCTCCGGCGCGCCGGCCTCGCACGGAGAAGCTGGCGCCGTTTGTAGATTTAAAAGCCGGAGATTACGTTGTGCACACCAACCACGGCATTGGCCGCTACCTGGGTGTTGTGCCGCTGTCCATAGGTGGCATTCAAAAGGAGTACCTCCTCATCAAGTATGCCGGGGAAGATAAGCTCTACGTGCCAGTTGACCAGGTAGGGCTCATTCAGAAATACTTGGGCGGCGAGGGAGAAGCCCCGCGCCTGTCACGTCTGGGCGGCAGTGACTGGGCTAGGGTGAAGAGCAGGGTCAAGGAAGCCGTGCGGGAGATGGCCGGCGAACTCCTGGCCCTGTACGCCGCCCGGGAGACTATCAGGGGGCATGCCTTTGGGCCGGACACGGTCTGGCAAAAGGAGTTTGAAGATTCGTTCCCCTACGAGGAGACTCCCGACCAACTGCGGGCGGTGGAAGAGGTAAAGGCGGATATGGAAAAACCGCGCCCTATGGACCGGCTTCTCTGCGGGGACGTCGGTTACGGCAAGACGGAAATCGCTTTGCGGGCCGCCTTTAAAGCGGTTGTGGACGGCAAGCAGGTGGCTGTCCTGGTGCCCACTACTATTCTGGCCCAGCAGCACTTCTACACTTTTAAAGAACGCCTGGCCGGCTACCCGGTTAACGTGGAGGTGCTGAGCCGCTTTAAATCCCCCCGCGAGCAGCGGCGGATCCTGGAGGGGCTGGCCAAAGGCACAGTAGATATTATTATCGGCACTCACCGCTTGCTCCAGGAAGATGTCCGCTTTAAAGACCTGGGTCTTTTAGTGGTAGATGAAGAGCAGCGCTTTGGGGTGGCCCACAAGGAGCGCCTGAAAATGCTGCGCCGGGACGTAGATGTGCTCACGCTGACGGCCACGCCGATCCCGCGCACCCTGCACATGTCCTTGGTGGGTGTGCGCGATACCAGTATCCTGGAAACCCCCCCGGAAGACCGCTACCCCGTGCAGACCTACGTTTTAGAAGAAGACCCTGTCCTCATCCGGGAAGCCATACGGCGCGAGCTCGGGCGGGAGGGCCAGGTCTTCTTTGTTTACAACCGGGTGATGGAACTGGAGCGGGTAACCGCGTGGCTAAGAGAGCTGGTGCCTGAGGCCAGAATTGCTATGGCTCACGGTCAAATGGGGGAAGACGAATTAGAGCAGGTGATGATCGACTTTATTAACAGGAAATACGACGTGCTGGTTTGTACTACTATTATTGAAAACGGCCTTGACATCCCCAATGTAAACACCCTGATAGTGAAAGAAGCGGACATGATGGGTTTAGCCCAACTCTACCAGCTGCGGGGAAGAGTGGGCCGCTCCAACAGGGTAGCTTACGCTTACTTTACGTTCCGCAGGGATAAAATTTTAAAGGAGGCGGCGGAAAAACGCCTTTCTGCCATAAGGGAGTTTACCGAGTTGGGCTCTGGCTTTAAGATAGCCATGCGCGATCTCGAAATACGCGGGGCAGGGAATATCCTGGGGGCCGAACAGCACGGCCACATTGCGGCCGTCGGTTTCGACCTTTATTGCCGGCTGTTGGAAGAGGCTGTCCGTGAGGCCAGGGGCGAAGAAATCGTTCAGCCGCCCGAGACGGTCATAGAGCTCCCGGTGGAAGCTTATATCCCGGCCAGTTATATCCCGGATGAAAGACAAAAGGTGGAAATATACCGGAGGATAGCCGGCCTGACTTCGGAAGAAGAACTGGACGAACTGGCTGGTGAACTGCTCGACCGCTTTGGGGATATGCCGCCTTGTGTACAAAACCTCCTGGCGGTGGCGGGAATAAAGATACTGGCGGGGAGGCTTAGAGCCAAGAGTATTAGTTACCAGACGGGACTAGTGCGGCTTGTCTTTGCCCAAGGACACTCCCTTACCGGCGAGGCGCTGGTCGCGGCCGGTGAAAAGTACCGCCATGCCATAAAATACAGCCATGCCGGCGGGGAGTTTGAAATAAAACTGCGGCTTTCGTTTGAGGGGGGGCAAAAAACAAGGGAATTACTGGACATACTGGGCGAGCTCTTGCGGGTATTGCTTGAAAGAAAAGGAGGAACTTGTCCAAAAAGCGCAGAATTAATCAAAAGTTAAAATATTTTTTGCCCGATTGGAAAAAAATGAATAACCGCTTTCCTCCCGATATATACTATCTTTAAGAAAGTTAAACCATAAAGAATAGAGAAAAGGAGGGAAGGGTATTTCCAATGAAGGCTACGGGCATCGTCCGCCGCATAGACGATTTGGGCAGGGTGGTTATTCCTAAAGAGATCAGGAGGACACTAAGAATCCGTGAAGGCGATCCCCTGGAAATCTTCGTGGACAGGGAAGGTGAGGTAATCTTAAAAAAGTACTCACCCATAGGTGAACTCGGTGATTTTGCTGAAGAATACGCGGAGTCCCTCCACGAGGCTCTTGGCCACATTGCTTGCATTGCCGATAGAGACGCTATTATTGCTGTTTCGGGCGCGCCGAAAAAGGAATACCTCAACAAGTCAATTGGGGCGGTTGTAGAAAAGGTGATGGAAGAGCGCAAAGCCGTTATTATCAACAACCCCGGGAAAGACCCTTTTTGCAAGGAGTGCTCGGTTATTGAAGACGGCGAGTGCAAGTATTCTGCTGAGGTAATCGCCCCCATTATTGCCGAGGGAGACCCCATTGGAGCAGTTATTTTGGCATCCAAAGATCCGAACGTAAAGATGGGGGAGCTGGAATTAAAGCTGGCAGAAACGGCAGCCGGATTTTTGGCTAAGCAGATGGAACATTGAGAAAACCCAGGTGGCCCGAAAGGCCACTTTTTTTATGTGTTAAAATAGTTTTAGAAAGGGGACAACGGTTTCATGCCAAAGGGGCAATTCATTACCATTGTCGGGCTGGGCGCCGGTTCTCCAGACGGCCTTACCTTGGGAGCCTGGCGGGCACTTAGCGAAAGCCCCGCCGTTCTGTTGCGCACGGCCAGGCATCCGGTAGTGGAATGGCTTGGCCGCCAGGGTATTTCTTTTGAGACTTTTGATTATATTTACGAAGAGGCGGCTTCTTTTGCCGAGGTGTACCAGCGTATTGCCGCAGAAGTCCTCAGAAGGGCACGGCTTTCACCTGTGCTTTACGCCGTGCCGGGCCACCCTTTGGTAGCAGAAGAGTCGGTGCGTCTTATCCTAAAGGGGGCACAGGATGAGGGAATCGGTGTGGAGATTTTGCCGGCCGAAAGCTTTTTAGATGCCGTTTTCACGGCGCTAAAGGTCGACCCTTCAGACGGTTTGCAGGTCTTGGACGGGCTGAAAATTGACGGTGTTGTATTAAATGCGGGAAGTCCGGCCATAATTGCCCAGGTTTACAGCCGCCTGGTGGCCTCTAACATTAAACTTTCTCTCTTGGAACACTACCCGCCGGAGCACGAAGTGGTGGTAGTGAGGGCGGCAGGCGTGCCGGGTGAAGAGAGAGTAGAAAAAGTCCGCCTTTTTGAGCTGGACAGGCTCGACTGGCTGGACCACCTGACCTGTGTCTACCTGCCGCCTTACTGTCATGGTGTTGGCAGGGGTAAAGATGAAGTTTGTGAAGATTATGAAGATAAAGATATTGACCGCAGGGCTCGTTATGCAGATAATGATAGGCAGGAGGACTTGGTTATTGACCGCCAATCCGGATGTTTTTCCTGCCGCTACCCCTTAGACCCCCTTATGGAAGTCATGAAATGTTTGCGCGGTGAGGGAGGTTGTCCCTGGGATAAAGAACAGGATCACCGTTCACTGCGGCCTTACCTCTTAGAGGAAGCCTACGAGGTTTTAGAAGCCTTAAGCGGGGAAGATATGCATAAACTATGTGAAGAATTGGGAGACTTATTACTGCAAATAGCCTTCCACGCTCATATTGCGGCCGAGAACGGCAATTTTAATATCAACGACGTTGTTTTAGGCATAACGGAGAAAATGATCCGCCGTCACCCGCACGTGTTTGGTTCGGTAACTGTCAGTACAAGCGACGAGGTTTTGGTGAACTGGCAAAAAATTAAGGCGGGTGAGAGAGGGGAGCGGCCGCAGGACGGGCTTTTAAGCGGTGTTCCTCGCCATTTGCCCGCTCTTATGCGGGCTGCCAGGTTGCAGAAAAAGGCTGCAAGTGTGGGGTTTGACTGGCCGGAATACCGCGGTGCTCTGCAGAAGGTGCGCGAGGAGTTAGCCGAGCTGGAGTCGGCAATTGTGGACAAAGACAATGAGCAGGTAGAAAGAGAAGTAGGGGATCTTCTGTTTGCGGTGGTCAACGTGGCCAGGCTGCTAGGGGTGGAAGCGGAGGCTGCCCTGGCGGCGGCTTCGGAGAAATTTGTCAAAAGGTTTAGTTACTTGGAGAAGATGGCTGCCAAAGAGGGCAGGAAACTGGATCATTACACACTGGCCCAGCTGGACGAGTGGTGGGAGGAGGCAAAAAAATTAGAAAAAAACTGATAAACTACCGCACTTAAGGAAGGAATTGTTAAGAATATCTCGAATAGTTAGTGCAAGAATATCTCTAATTCATTTAGGAGGGTTTGTATGAATAAGGCAGAATTGATTTCCAGTGTTGCCGAAAAAACAGAATTAACCAAGAAAGATGCAGAAAAGGCTGTCAGTGCAGTTTTGGATACTATCAGCGAGGCTCTGGCCAGGGGCGATAAAGTACAATTAGTGGGCTTTGGCACGTTTGAAATAAGGGAAAGAGCAGCGCGCAAGGGCAGAAACCCCCAAACGGGCCAGGAAATCGATATAGCCGCAGCCCGCTTACCCGTATTTAAGGCGGGCAAGGCTCTCAAAGAGGCCGTATCCAAGTAAAATGCTTACATAACCATAAGTGAACATAACTCGTTGCGCGGGTCAGACTGTAAGAAGTCTGACTTTTTTTCCGGGTGGCGGCTGATTAGGTAATCCAAGGTGGTGCTTTCCTCTTGCGTTTAGACAAATTTTTAAAGGTATCCAGGGTAATTAAAAGGAGGACGCTGGCCAAAGAAGTGTGCGACAGGGGGCAGGTAGAAATTAACGGCCGGGTGGCCAAAGCGGCATCTGATGTAAGTCCGGGCGACATAATAGCAGTTAACTTTGGTCACCGGGTGTTAAGGTTAGAAGTGCTGTCTATCCAAGAAAATGTGCCGGCCAAACTGGCAGCAAGCCTGTACAGGATAATTGAAGATAAGACCACATAAATAAATTCCCTCCTGCTAAAAATAAAAAGAAAAGCGGGAGGGTTTTTATGTGCTGAGAAAACGGTTCAAAGACAAGGCACCGCTGCCTCTTTTGGGGCTATTTTTGGCTTTTTGTGTTTTGGCAACTGCCGGCTGTTTTGGAAAAAAAGAGCCGGCTAAGAAGCCCCTGACGCCGGAAGCTTTAAGGGAAGAACCGGTAATTTCCCTTTACGACAACAAGACGGGAGAGAAAAAAAATATTAAGATCGAAGAGTACATCATGGGCGTAGTGGCTGCCGAGATGGATACCAAATGGCCGGTCAACGCTTTGGCCGCCCAGGCTATACTGGCGCGTACTTTTACTATGGAAAATATTAAGGCTGGCCGGGTACGGGAATTGCACGGTACAGACGCTTCTACCAGTGTAGAAGAGTTTCAGGCTTACGACCCGTCAAAAATAAACGACAATGTGCGCAAAGCCGTCGAAATCACTAGGGGCGAGGTGGTGACCTACGGCGGCAATTACATCCACGCCTGGTTTTCTGCCTGTGACGGAGGTGTGTCGGCAACAGCCGAAGAGGGGCTCAGCTATACCAAGGAGCCTACTCCCTATGTAAAGGGCGGTGTTAAAGACGGCTGCTTAAATATTACTGAGCCCGTGAACAGGCACTGGGAGGCGAAAGTGCCGCTTGCTGTTGTGCGTTCTGCCGTGCAGAAAATTACGGGAACGGATCCGGGTAACATTGTATCGGCTTCTATTGTCAAGAAGGGTCCCTCCGGCCGGGCAGAACAGATAAAAATCGGAAATTCTACGGTTGGCGGTCCGGCCCTCAGGCTGGCCTTGGGCAGTGATAAGATGCGCTCCACATTGCTTACGGGCATTAGAGTAGAGGACGGGCACCTCGTCATGACAGGTAAAGGGTACGGTCACGGCGTGGGTATGTGCCAGTGGGGAGCAAGGCTTTTGGCTGAGCAGGGCAAATCACCAGAAGAGATTATAAAATTTTATTTCCAGGGTGTGGAGATAAAGAGGCAGTGGAAATAGCCTCTTTTTTTGCATAAGGGAATGTGTGCTAACATAATTATTGAATTAAAAAGGTAAGACAGGTATCTTAAAGTGTGCCTGTACTCAATATAATAAAAAGTGGTGGTTGCCGTGAAGGATGCCCCTGTACACAGCCTGTCGCTGACCGGGCGCAAAGAACTTACCTTAGAAGGTGTCCAGCACGTGGAAACGTTTGATGAGACGGAAATCGTGCTTAAAACGTGTATGGGTACCTTAATATTAAAAGGAGAAGGCCTTCATATAACCAGCCTCAATTTGGAAACCGGCAAACTTGCGGCAGAAGGGTTTTTCACAGCTCTAATCTACCAGGAGGGCAGGGAAAAGGGGAAGGCCGGGGGACGCGGGATTTTAAAAAGGATTTTGAAATAGCACTTTTAATATTATAATAAATACTGTGCTGGTGGAGGGGTGCTTTTGGAAACGCTAGCCGGGCAGGCCTACGCCTTAACAGTAGCCGCTGCTGTCGGTGCTCTTTTAGGTTTTATTTACGACTGGTATAAGGTGGTAAAGGAAATATGGTGTTTTAAAGGTGCAGCTGTGGCACTGGGCGATGCTGTTTTCTGGCTGGCCTGTACCGCTGTGGCCTTTGTTTTATTTCTCCTGGGGTTAAGGGGGGAGGTGCGCTTTTTTTTATTTGCAGGCATGGGATTGGGGGCAGCGGGTTACTATTTTACTTTAAGCCGCCCGGCCAGGCGCGCCGTACGCCTGTTAATATTTTTTTTCTTAAAAACTTGGTATTGGTTTAAAAGTGCATGTTTTTGGACTTTTAAAATTGTATCTTTGCCGTGGCGGCTCTTTTTAAAAGGTGCCAGCAGGCTTTTTTTTGTTTTTTCCCGAGCAGTAAAAGCGGCGGCCAGAAAAGTTTTTAAAAAGACATAAATCACTGTAAACGCCCGGCAAAAGGCCGGGCGCTGGAGTTCAATAGTATTTTTTAGAACACAGCACTGCCTGCACGTCGTTTAGGGTTTCGCCAAAGCGCTGGAAGTGTACCACTTCCCTTTCCCGCAGAAACTTTAGCGTATCCTGTACTCCCGGGTCGCCAGTGAGCTGGATTAACCTTTCGTAAGCGGCCCGGGCCTTTTGTTCGGCGGCCATGTCTTCAGTTAAATCAGCAACAGGGTCTCCGGTAGACTGGATGTAGGCTGCCGTCCAGGGGTTGCCGGCGGCGTCAGAGGGGAAGATAGCATTGTCGTGCTGGGCAAAGTAGTTGCCGAGACCCGCTTCAGCCAGCTGCTGGGCTGGAACGCCTTTGGTAAGTTTGTAAATTAAAGTAGCGATAATTTCCCAGTGGGCAAGCTCTTCCGTACCGATATCGGTCAACAGACCTTTAGCTTTGTTGGTGGGCATAGTGTAGCGCTGGGAGAGGTACCTTACGGCGGCAGAAAGTTCCCCGTCCGGTCCCCCGAACTGCGCTAGCAGGAACTTCGCCATCCTTATGTCATTTTGATAAACGCGTACCGGGTACTGCAATTTTTTTTGATATACCCACATAAATAACATTTACCTCCCACAGTTGGTTATTCTTCCCAGGGCCAGGGCCCCTCAACCCACTGCCAGCACCCACTGGCAGCAGCCCGGCTGGCGGCCGTAAGGGGGCCGTAGGACTCTTCGTACTGCCGTACAGCCTCTTCCCATTTATCTCTGAAAGAAATAAAGTCGTTGAGCGCAACCTTATCCTGGGGGTGAGTATCCAAAAAGAGGCACAGTTCTACCAGGACAAACTCCAGTTCCTGAATTTCACGAAGTTTGTGCGCTTTATTTCCGGTATTCACTGCCTTTT
>CAZLAK010000021.1:28877-38358 GCA_964557545.1 uncultured Pelotomaculum sp. | reverse complement strand
AAAACAGAGATGGGTTTGCCATAAAATGTAAGGCAATTAAACTTGCAATCTACAGCTAGCAATTTTAAATTAAAAAACTCTGGAAAGAAAAAGAGAAATGATGTAAAATATTTTCCGGGGTAGTTTTAACAATATAAGATTAAGATTAAGGATTTTAATTATTTTAATTAAGGCGGGTTATATTTTAAAAATTACATAAACAGGAAGGTGTTGGCAGGATGGAAGAACGGTAGGGATTTTTTTATTTTGCCTTTTATCCGTAAGGAGGGTTTGCTTTAAATGCCTATAACTGAGGTGTTATCCCGCAATGCCAGGCTTTTTCCCAGTGAGACGGCCCTTGTCGAAAGGGAGCCGTTAACCGGCAAGCGCAGGGAGATAAGCTGGCTAGATTTTGATAGATTGGCTAACCAATTTGCCCACTTCCTGCTCGCCCGCGGCCTGGGCAGGGGCGACCGGGCAGCCATATTGATGATGAACTGCCTGGAGTGGCTCCCGGTATATTTTGGTATCTTAAAAACCGGCGCGCTGGCTGTACCCATCAATTTCCGCTTTTCGGCCCCAGAAATAAAAAACTGCCTGGACACCGTAGGCGCAAAAATACTGGTATTTGGGCCAGAACTAAAAGAGCGGGTCGAAGAAATAAAAGACCAAGTACCTACTGTAGAATGCTTTATCTACATAGGGGAAGACAGCCCTGTATGGTCGGAGAACTTTGGGGAATTGACCGCCGGAAAACCTGATAACGACCCGCAGGTAGAAATTGACGATACCCAAGAGGCCGCCCTTTACTTCTCTTCCGGCACCACCGGGAGCCCCAAACCCATCATCATCACGCACGCCAATCTGGTAGCAGCAGCCGTTACCGAAAAAAAGCACCACCTCCAAAGCCGCAAGGACAATTTCCTGTGCATACCCCCGCTTTACCATACCGGAGCTAAAATGCACTGGTTCGGCAGCCTCTTGGCCGGCTCTAAGGCCGTTATCCTGCGAGGGGTAAAACCCCAGTGGATTTTAGAAGCGGTATCGGAAGAGAATGTAACCATCGTCTGGCTCCTGGTCCCCTGGGCACAGGATATTTTGGACGCGGTGGAAAGCGGTGAAGTAAAATTAACAGACTACCGCTTAAATCAGTGGCGCCTCATGCACATAGGCGCCCAGCCGGTGCCGCCGAGCTTGATCTGGCGCTGGAAAAAGTACTTCCCCCACCAGCAATATGATACCAACTACGGTTTAAGCGAAGCCACCGGCCCCGGCTGCGTGCACCTCGGCTTAGAAAACACCCATAAAGTCGGCGCTATTGGCGTACCGGGCTATAGGTGGGAAGTTAAAATAGTAGATGAAGGCGGAAATCCGGTTAAAAACGGCTCTGTAGGCGAATTGATCGTAAGGGGCCCGGGCGTCATGAAGGGGTACTACAATAACCCGGAAGCTACCGCCCAGGCTTTAAAGGACGGCTGGCTTTACACAGGCGATATGGCCCGGATGGACGATGACGGCTTTATTTACCTAGTTGACCGCAAAAAAGACATCGTCATCTGCGGCGGGGAAAATATCTTTCCGGTAGAAGTAGAAGATCACTTGCGCGCTCACGAAGATATCAAGGATGCAGCCGTTATCGGCATGCCCGACGTGCGTCTGGGCGAAATCCCGGTAGCAGTAGTAGAGCTAAAGCCGGGACGCAATACATCAGAAGAGGATATCATTAGGTTTTGCGAAGCACTCCCCCGTTACAAAAGGCCGCGCCGCATCTTCTTCGGGGAGGTTCCCCGCAACCCTACCGGCAAGATCGAAAAGCCGCGGCTTAGGGAAAAGTACTGCGGCAAAAAAGAAGCGGTACTGGCCGAAGGGTGTGCACCACCAGAAAAAGAAGTGTGCCGGGCGGCATTATGATAAAACAACACGGTTACTTGGTGTGTTTGTCGGCCACGCTGGAGGCCCCAAAGGCTTCCGGCTTTATTTTTGCCCGAAAACCGCTCCCCGCCACCATGCCCACCACCTCCCGGATCAGTTCCTTTGACTCTCCGTGCATACCGATATCGATGTGAATTTCCACATTCAAGTCGTCGTACCCCTCTTCGGCAAAGTAGCGGTGCACCAGACCCCCTATCTCCAGGCTTAAGGAAGTCTCGTAAAATATCTTCTGGCGCAGGCTCTTTATTTTTCTCTGGGTTTTTTTGGAGTAATAGTAGCGCGCCCCCTTGCCCAGCCGGTGCACGATGACTGCCGTAATAAAGCAGGTTTCGTTTTTTACCTGAGAATCTGAACCAATGATAATCTTGTAGGAAGAAGAAGGAAGGCCCCTGATGTAGCTGACAATATCTTCCATCATCTCTTCAAAACTCATCTTGCCCTTGGTGGGGCTGGTAAAAATCACGACCCATCCCTTCCTCCCCGGCCCCTTATTTTGCTATTATACCGCTATATTTTCGCCGCGCCCGCTTTTGACCACGCGTCAGCCAGCCTGGCAAATTCCTCTAAAGAGAGAGTCTCGCCGCGCCTTCCCGGATCAATGCCGGCTTCCGCAAGTATCTTGTGCCAGTAATTTTTATCCCCGCCTAAGCCGGCAGCCAGCAAGGAGTTTTGGAGGGTCTTGCGGCGGTGGGCAAAGGCCGCCCGGACAACCCGGAAAAAAATTTTTTCGTCCCCGACCAAAACTGCAGGCGTATCCCTTACCATAAGCCGCATTACTGCTGAATCTACAGCCGGAGCCGGGTAGAAAAGGTGCGCCGGGACGCGAAAAAGAAAGGCGGGTTCGGTGTAGTACTGAACAGCTACACTTAAAGAACCGTAGTCCTTGCCGCCGGGCCCCGCTGCCAGCCGTTGCGCCACCTCCAGCTGGATCATGACCACGAGGACAGATATATTAAAGCCACTGGTGAGAAGGCGCATGAGAAGCGGTGTAGTGATGTAGTAAGGAAGATTGCCCAGGACAACGTACTTTTTACCCCCTTGGCCAAAAACACCGCCGCTCTTCTCTGATACCAGCCGGTCAAAGTCAACTTCCAGTGCGTCACCCACCACCACGTCGACGTTTGGCGTGTTTCCAACAATTTCCTGCAAAGCACCGGCCAGGCCCGTGTCTATTTCCACAGCTATCACCTTGGCAGCGTGCCTGGCTGCCGGCACGGTGAGGGCTCCTAGACCAGGACCTATTTCGACTACCAGGTCGTGCGAGCTAAGGCCGGCAGCAGCAACTATTTTCTCGGCCACGTTGCGGTCCACCAGAAAGTTCTGGCCCATGCCTCTATTGGGCTGCAAGCCCCTCTTTTTAAAGATCTCTTTTATGGTAACAGGCGAAAAAACACACGCTTTTTCCACTGTCCACAACTCTTTTTTAAAAAGATTACTGTTTTGCCTTAGAAAATTCGACCTTAAAAAATCCATTTCCTCCACCCGTACCTATTATTCCCTGCAAGCGCGACAAATAAAAAAAGGTTTTTATTTGGGGCACGATTTGGGGCACGCAAAAAACGTATATTTAATTTAATTTTTATTTTAAGGAAAAACATCAATAAAAAAAATAAATAGCTGTAGCATAAATTTTTATTTTAAAATTTAATAAACACTATGGCATAACTTTTTCTCCAAAAGATATTGGCAGGAGGAAAGAATGAAAATGGATGTTCGCCGGACCCGGGTGCACCGGACGGTATGTTGCATATGCGACGCTCACTGCGGCCTTAGAGTTTTTTTAAGCGGTGGGCGCGTGGAAAAAATTGAAGGGCAAAAAGAACACCCCTATTCAAGGGGGTACGTCTGTCCAAAAGGAAAAGCTGCAGCCGAGCTTTTGTCGTCACCCGACCGGCTAAGACATCCTTTAAAAAGAGTAGCGAACAATAAGTGGTGTGAAATTTCCTGGGATGAGGCCCTGGACATAACAGCCCAAAAACTAAAGGAAATCGCCGCCACACACGGCCCGCAAGCGGTGGCCATTCACGTAGGCCACGCCGGGGTAAAAGGAGAGGCCCTCTTGTACGCCGAGAGGTTCTGCCGGGTATTCGGCACTCCCAACTTTTCCACCGCCGGCAGCCACTGTCACTTTTCAAAATTAATGGCCTACAAAATAACCTGCGGTGAACTTCCGGTGCCCGACTTCCGGCACAGCAGCTGCATCGTGCTCTGGGGCCATAATCCAGCTTCTTCCTGCCCTCCCCTTTTGCGTCCTATTAATGAAGCTTTGGGGCGCGGCGCCAAGCTTTTAGTCATCGACCCCAAAGCTGCTCCCCTGGCCCAAAAGGCCGACCTGCACCTGCAGCTCCGCCCGGGCACAGATACCGCCCTAGCGCTGGCCTTGCTCCACGTGATCGTTAAAGAAAAACTTTACGACCAGCTTTTTGCAAACAGATGGACTGCCGGTTTTGAACGCCTGTCAGATCACATTGAAGAATACACCCCCGAAAAAGTTGAGCCCGTTACCTGGGTTCCTGCCACCAAAATAAGAGAAGCGGCGCACCTTTACGCCGCTTCTTCACCCGCCTGCATATCTGCGGGAATTGCCGTAGAATTAAGCGCCAACGGCTTTGAGGCCTTACGCGCCATTTCCATCCTGCAGGCCGTAACCGGCAACCTCGATATCCCCGGGGGGGCTATCTTTGTTTCCGGCCCCAGGCTTGCCCCTTTAAAAGTAAATACCGCCGCACCCAAGGGCAGCCTGGAGCCGGCCGTCGGCCAGGCCGAGTTTCCCCTTTTCTACAAGTACAGCGGTCAAGCCCAGGCCAACTTTTACAGCAGGGCCATTTTAGAGGGCAAACCTTACTTTATAAAGGCAATGGTGATTGCCGGCAGCAACCCCTTGCTCACCTGGCCCAATTACCGCGCTACCAAAAGCGCTTTTGAACACCTAGAATTCCTCGCCGTAACCGACCATTTCCTGACAGAAACTGCCAGGTTGGCGGATATCGTTTTTCCGGCGGCCTCGTTTTTGGGAAGGTGCGAAATCTGGAAAAACGCCGGCGTTTACGGCACACCGGTCATCGGTCTTAACGCAGCTATGGCGGACGAAGGGAAGGCCCGGCCTGACTGGGAGTTTTGGGTGGAACTGGCCTGGAAAATGGGTTACGCTGACTATTTCCCGTGGCCGTGCGAGCGCGATGCCATTAATTTCCGTTTAGAACCGCTCGGGCTGACCTATGAAGACTTGCAGGCCATGCCTTTTGGCTATACCTACGGCCAATGGACGCCGAAAAAGTACGAGCGCACCGGGTTTAAAACCCCTTCCGGCAAGGTGGAAATATACTCGGAAGAACTGGCAAAATACGGATACGACCCCTTACCCGTTTTTTGCGATCCCCTTAAAACTTGGAGTGCCGCCTCCCCAAAAGAAACCCGCTACCCGCTCATCCTTACTACGGGGGCAAGGAAAATCTCCTACCTGCATTCCCGCTTCCGCAACATCCCCTCCACGCGTCGCCTGGCACCAGAACCGCTGGTTGAGGTGCACCCTAAAACAGCTGCAGAACTGGGAATTGCAGGCGGCGAAAAAGTAGCGGTTGAAACACCCTGGGGCAGCGTAGAAATCAAAGTTAAGCTAACAAGTGATATTCACCCGCTCGTCATCTGCATGCCGCACGGCTGGGAGGAAGCCAACGCCAATATCCTGTCCTGCGAAGAATTTGCCGATCCGGTCACGGGCTTTCCCGCCGTCAGGTGCCTTCCGGCCCGCATAACCAAAATAGTTTAATTTAATCAGTTTAAAATGTACACCTTAACCCAGCGCAGGCCCCACTCCAGGGCCTCTGCGCGCGATTCAAAGAAGAGGTCAATGCGGTTGCCCACAATGGAGCTGCCGAGATCTAAAGCCGTAGCGTAACCGTAGCCGTCTACGTACAGTCTGGTGCCGATGGGTATTACGGACGGATCAACCGCCGCTACCCCGTAGTGAGGTGCTACGCCCGAAGCAGTGGCACGTCCTGTGTAAGTATAACCGGAAGCCAGCATCTCCCTGCACTCAGCGTACCGGATGTTTTCCCCGCCGCGGGAAACACTCATTCCGCTCCCCACCAGCAAAAGCTCATCTACCGGAGGAACTACTATTTCCCGGGAAGCCAGGACGCGTACGGCTTCCTTGCCGTCGCGGTAAGTTATGCGCCAGGTCCGGCGCTCTATGCCCTCGCTTCCCTCCCGCGCTACACGGGTTACGCCCTGGGGCAGGGTAACAGTATATTTCTTTTGCACACCGTACTCTAACGGAGCCTCTTCAACTAACTCGTCAGTCCGCACCCGGGTCACTGAGATCACCATGCCCCCGGCAACCGGTGTATCCAGTGCGGGCGACACCTCGTCCTGCTGCCCGAGCGCGACACCGCAGTCCGCCAGGGCCTCGCCCACAGTTGACGCCCTGGTGCGAGCTGACAATTCTCTTCCATCAACGGCAATGCACACATCCTGCGCCCGGTTTACCGTAACCACCGCACCGTTTGACAAAGGGGCATCCGGTGAAGGCGTAACCTCGTCTTTCTCCAAAAGCACCACTCCGCGGCTCTTTAAAAAATCGCCAACCGTGCGGGCAAATGTCCTGGCATGGATTTGGGTTCCGTCAACCGCCAGGATTACGCTCTTTTGGGCCGCAGCAACCGCAATACCAGTTATTAGCAATGCAAGAGCCGCGATTGCCGCCACATGCTTTGCCCGGCCCAAACCTTTTACTGCCAAAGCGGTCTTTTCCGCCAAACCTTTACCTGCCATGAAGGACCTCCCTAAAATAAACTTTACAGAACCAAAAACCGGATTAGCGGGCAACACGCTTATATTTTACTATAAGTTGTCGGTTTTGGCTATAAACTAATTTTGTCGTCATTTGTTTTGACCCGCGAAATATGTTCAATAATATCTCGCTAAAAAGAAATTATAAAAAAGAAATTATAATAGCAGGAGTTCGCACTCATAGCGAAGAAAAGACTTGGTGCCGGTGTATTTGTTTTTACCACCTTGAAAACCGGTATTTTGCCTTGCGGGGAGGTGGGGCAAAATTAAAAATTAACCGGAGGAACGGGTAATAATTTTTTTGATCAAAACCAGTTTAAGGGGGTAATTGTTGTGCGCAAGTCAAGGCGGTTTTTTTTGCTGGCAGCTGTAGTTCTGGTAACAGCCGTTGCCCTGCTGACCGCCGGATGCGGGGCCAAGAATACGGCAACCACAGGGGAAAAAGTAATTAAAGTGGGCTTAGTCGCACCGTTGACGGGCGACGTTCAGAGCTTTGGCGAGTACACCAAAAACGGCTTTCTCTTGGCCTTGGAAGAGGCGGGGTACAAGGCCGGCAACTATAAGATCGAACCGGTCATCGTCGACGACCGCAATGATGCCGTTGAAGGAACCAACGTTGCAACCAGGCTTGTTACTCAGGACAAGGTGAAGGCCATTATTGGCCCCGTTACCACGAGATCAGCCCTCCCTGTATCCGAAATAGCCAATAACAACAAAGTGGTTATGATCACCGGCACCGCTACCAACGAAAAAGTTACGGTAGCCGACGGAAAACGCAAGGAGTACGTCTTTAGGACCTGCTTCATCGATCCCTTCCAGGGGACTATTGCAGCAAAATTTGCCACAGAAACCCTCAAAGCCAAAAAGGCCGCCGTGCTCTACGACCAGACCAACGACTACACTATCGGCTTGGCCAACTGCTTTAAAGACAATTTCACCAAAAACGGCGGCGAAATAGTGGCCTTTGAAGCTTACTCCAAGGACGACAAGGACTTTTCCGCCGTACTCACCAACATAGCCAAAAAGAACCCCGATATCCTCTACCTGCCCGATTACCACCAGAAGGTCAGCATAATTGGCAAGCAAGCGCGGGAAAAAGGAATTAACGCCGTATTCTTAGGCGGCGACGGCTGGGACTCTCCTGACTTGGATTATGCCACCATGGAAGGCGGTTACTTCACCAACCACTTCTCCGCCGAAGACCCGAGGCCTGAAGTGCAGGAGTTTGTGCAAAAGTACAAGGCCAAGTACAATACCGCACCTGAATTCTGCGCCGCCCTCGCTTACGATTCCACCAAACTCCTCCTGCATGCCATTGCCAAGGCTAACAGCGATGACCCCACTGCGATAAAAGACGTTTTAAAGGACACGGTGGACTTCCCGGCGGTAAGCGGCAAGCTTTCGTTTGATAAAAACGGCAACCCCACCAAGCCGGTTACCATCCTGCAGGTGAAAAAAGATAAAAAGTTTACCCACGTAATGACGGTAAATCCGTAAACCAAAAACCGCTAAGTCAAAAGGCAGCTAAACGGGGAAGGCGGGTAAGGGCCCCCTTCCCCTGTATGTGCTGCTATAATTTGGGAGATGAAATGCGTTGGAACACTTCCTGGACCAAATAATTAACGGCCTGCAACTGGGCTTTGTATACGCCCTCATCGCCCTCGGCTACACGATGGTCTACGGCATCATCAAGCTAATTAACTTTGCTCACGGAGACGTATTTATGGTAGGGGCGTTTGTGGGTTACTTCGGTTATGCCCGCTGGGGGCTCCCCCTGCCCGTAGCCATCCTCGCCTCGATGGCAGTATGCGCCCTTCTAGGGATAACCATTGAGCGCATAGCCTACCGCCCGCTGCGCTACGCTCCCAAAATATCGGCCCTCATCAGCGCTCTGGGCGTATCGCTTTTTATAGAGTACTTCTGCAGCTTGCGTTTTGTCTTTGGCCCCAACTACCGGGTGGTGGAGAGACCTTTTGCCGAAGTGCACTGGAATCTCGGCGGGATTACTGTTTCCAATATCCAGCTGATGATTGCTGCTGTCGTTATCTTTATGCTCCTCCTGCTCCAGTACCTCCTGCACCGCACTAAAATAGGCATGGCTATGCGCACCGTTTCCTACGACCACGACGCAGCAAGACTTATGGGCATTAACGTGGACAGCATCATTTCCGTTACTTTCGCCATAGGCTCTGCCCTGGCAGCCGCGGGCGGCGTACTTTACGCCATCGCCTACCCGCAAATCCAGCCCTTTATGGGCATCATGCCCGGCTTAAAAGCCTTTACCGCGGCTGTATTGGGGGGTATAGGCATTGTCCCCGGTGCCGTGCTGGGCGCCTTGATCATGGGCCAGGTTGAAACTCTGACCGCCGCCTTTTTGTCCTCACAGCTAAGGGATGCCATTGCCTTTGCCATCCTCATCGCCGTACTTATGTTCCGGCCCAACGGTATTCTCGGTAAAACCAAACCGGAGAAAGTTTAGGGTAGGTAATTATGAGCAGAAGATTTAATTTGCAGGCAAAAGACACAGCCGCTATCGTACTGGCCGCGGCAGTTATTTACGCATTAATTAAATTTCTAAAAATAAGCGGACTTCTCACACCTTACTGGGAGCTGATCTTGGATCAGGCCTTAATCATGACTGTCGGTTCACTAGGACTGTGCGTTATTTACGGTTTTGCCGGCCAGTTTTCCCTGGGCCACGCTGCGTTCTACGGGATCGGCGCCTACACGGCCGGCTACATTAGCAAGACCGCCGGGCACGGCCAGGCGGGGTGGTTTT
>CAZLAK010000021.1:0-28777 GCA_964557545.1 uncultured Pelotomaculum sp. | reverse complement strand
TACACGGCCGGCTACATTAGCAAGACCGCCGGGCACGGCCAGGCGGGGTGGTTTTTATTTGCACTTTTTGCCGGAGCACTGGCCGCTGCGCTGGTAGCCTTTCTCATCGGCCTGCCCATCCTGCGCCTGCGTTCCGATTACCTGGGTATTGCCACCCTTGGCTTTGGAATCATTGTTAAAGTGGGTATGGACAATTCTCACAAACTTTTACCCGCCTTGGGCGGTGCAACCGGCATGACCGGACTGCCCCTTGCCGCCGGTTTTGAATCTGTATTCCTCACCTGCGTGCTGTGTATCTTATTGGTAAGAAACCTGATTCACTCCAGTTACGGGCGAACTCTTACTGCTATCCGCGACGATGAAATAGCTGCCGACATTATGGGTATTGATACCACGAGGCAAAAGGTGCTGGCCTTCGTCTTCGGCTGCGCTCTTGCCGGCCTGGCCGGCGCCCTTTACGCCCACCGCTACCCCTTTATCCATCCTTCCAGCTTTGACTTTTTAAAGTCTTTTGATTTCCTGCTCATAGTGGTGCTGGGAGGGCTGGGGAGCATCACGGGCACAGTGGTCACGTCACTGGCCTGGGTGTTCCTGCTCGAGGGGCTGCGCACTGTCCTCGGCCAGCAGTTCATTGAGTTTAGAGGTGTTATCTACGCCCTCATCCTCATCATAACCATCCTCTTAAGACCGCAGGGCATTTTCGGCGGCCGGGAAATACGCTTTCTGGCGCCGCCCGCAACAGCGCCGCAGCTGGCCAAAGAGGGGGTGGAAGGCGGTGCCCGTACTGGAAATTGAAGGACTGATCAAAAACTTTGGCGGCCTGATGGCTGTTTCTAATTTTAACCTTACCTTGGAAGAAGGAGAAATTGTCGGCCTCATCGGGCCGAACGGCGCCGGCAAGACAACCGTCTTTAACCTGATTACCGGCATTTACCCGCCCACCTCAGGCAGGATTAAATTTTACGGCCGGTTAATCACTGGGCTTCCCCCTTACAAAATAGCTAGGATGGGCATAGCCCGCACCTTCCAGAACATCAGGCTATTTAAAGAGTGCACGGTTCTGGACAATGTGCGTGCCGTTATCCACCCCCAGATCACTTACAACCTCCTGGATGCTTTTTTACACACACCGCGCTATACTGCCGGCGAAAAACTGGTAAATAGCAAAGCACGGGAAATCCTCAAAACTCTGGGTCTGGCGGAAAGGGCCGACATGACGGCCGGCAGCCTTCCCTACGGGGACCAGCGCCGCCTGGAGATTGCCCGAGCACTGGCCACCAACCCCAAACTGCTCCTCCTCGACGAACCGGCTGCCGGCATGAACCCGGCGGAGGTAAGCTCCCTTGTCGAGCTGATAAAATTCGTCAGGGAGCGTTTTGGGCTTACTGTGCTCCTAATCGAACACCAGATGGGCGTGGTGATGAACGTCTGTGAGCGGCTGGTAGTTTTGGACTTTGGGGAGATAATTGCCAGCGGCCGGCCGGAAGAAATCCGCACACACCCGCGCGTCCTGGAGGCTTATCTGGGCAAGGGGGTGACGGCAGAACCGTGTTAAAAGTCAATAATATTCACGTTTTCTACGGCGCTATCCAGGCCCTCCACGGTGTTTCCTTTGAAGTGCAAAGCGGAGAAATCGTCACCCTTATCGGGGCCAACGGGGCCGGCAAATCCACTACCTTGCGCACTATATCCGGGCTTATAAGGCCGCGCAGCGGAAATATTGAGTTTTGCGGCCGGGACATAACCAGGCTGCCCGCCCACAAAATAGTCAGAATGGGCATAGCCCATGTGCCGGAGGGCAGAAAGGTTTTCCCCAACCTGACGGTGAAGGAAAACCTTCTCATGGGCGCCTATACCAGGCGCAGCAAAAATGAAGTAGAAAAAAACCTGCGTGTCGTCTACGAGCGCTTTCCCCGCCTAAAAGAGCGGGAAAAACAGGAGGCGGGCACGCTGTCCGGCGGCGAGCAACAAATGCTGGCCATAGGCCGGGGATTGATGGTCAACCCTTCCCTGTTAATCTTAGATGAGCCCTCTATGGGGCTTTCCCCTATTCTGGTCGAGGAAATATTCAACATTATTGCGGAAATTAACCGGAAGGGAACCACTATTCTGCTGGTCGAGCAAAATGCCTATATGGCCCTTCAGGTCGCAAGCCGCGCCTACGTCCTGGAAAACGGACGTATTACTTTATCCGGACCGGCAGCAAGACTCAGGTCTGACCCCAAAGTGAGGAGCGCTTACCTGGGCGAGCCGGCAAATTAAACTAAGAGGGAGCGGGTATGCTCCCCTCTTTTAATTGTTTGGTTAACGGCTGTCCTGTATACCGCCCGGTACCGGCGGCGGCTCTTTTTCTACCAGCTCAATGCCGCGCTCTAAAAACCAATTTCTAAGGAACTCGCTGCTGCGCTCACTCTGAAAACGGTACCACTTACGGCGCTCGGGCAAAAACTCCATGAGAGCGTTCCTGAATTTTAGCTCGCTCTCTACCGCTTTGGCCAGCAGGTCCTTAAGGTAAGGATCTTCTATGCTTTCCACAAAATCTTTACGTATTTTTACAGCAAAGTTCCGTTCCTTCTTGGGAAGCCTTATATATCTTTCCGGCTGAGAGTCAAACCTTTTCATGGCCTCGGCGTGCTCCGGAAAGTCCATAGGGGAAAAAAATTTTACGTCTCCCGTATTGAGGTCCAAGTAATACTCGGAATGTTCGCTGCTATTCTCAAAAGCATTGACCACCCAGGCCATAACCACCGGCACCCGCCGCATAGCACCACTCCAATTCTTTAAAAGCTAGCTGACCAAATGCTTGGCTGAACAAAACTCTTGCGGGTTCAAAACCTAATACTCTATTCCTTTCTGGGCCGGCATGCCGCTTGCGTAGGGGTGTTTTACCTCTACCATTTCTGTTACCAGGTCGGCTGCCTCAATAATTTCCGGCGGGGCATAACGCCCGGTAAGAATCAGGTGCAGGCCCGCGGGCCTTTCATTTATGATATCTAAAACTTCGTTTAATTCCACCAGACCGTAGTGTACGGCGTAAAGAATTTCGTCCAAAATAATAAGGTCGTACTTTCCAGAGCAAATCTCCTGCCTGGCCTGGGCAAGGGCTTCACGGGCAGCCCGGCGGTGCTCGTCTAAAGAACTGTCCTCTGGACCCTTAATAAACCCCTCACCCATCTGGCGGATCTCAAAGCCTTCCCCCAGGCGCTCTGCTGCTTTGAGCTCGCCGTACTTCCACCCCCCCTTAATGAACTGTAATACCAGCACTTTAAGCCCCTGGCCCCAAGCCCTCAAAGCGGTGCCCAAGGCTGCGGTAGTCTTGCCCTTGCCGTTGCCAGTGTTTACCAAAACCAGCCCTTTTTTCTGGCCCTCCATGCCCCTTGCCCCCTCTTTATAATAAAAAACTCGTAGTTTAAATTATTCAAGCAATTCCAAACAATCTCCTGCCGTTTTCAGACGTAATTTTGGCTATATATCCGGGTTCTTTGTTTCTCAAACGGGCAATTTCTTCCACTGTGTGCACGACGTAAGCGGGTTCATTCCTTTTTCCGCGAAAAGCCTGGGGGGCCAAGTACGGAGCATCTGTTTCTACCAGAAGGCACTCTTCCGGCAGGCGGGCAGCTATGTCTTTTAGGCGAACGGCATTGGGATAGGTCACCGGCCCGGCTAAAGAAATGTAAAAGCCTAAAGAAACACACTCTCGGGCCATCTCCCAGCTGCCCGAATAGCAGTGCATCACCCCGCCGGCCAAACCCGGTGCAAAGCGGCGCAAGATATCCATCACGTCCCCGTGGGCGTCCCGGTCGTGGATAATCACCGGTTTGCCGAGCTTTTTAGCCAGTTCCAGCTGCTCCCAAAAAACTTTTTTTTGCACGCGGCGGGGTGAAAGATCGCGGTAATAATCCAAACCGATCTCCCCAATGGCCACCACCTTGGAGTGAGCTGCCAGCTTCTCGAGCCTTTCTAAGTAATCCGGCCCGGCACCGGCTGCTTCGTGCGGGTGAATACCCACAGCAGCGTAAATCTCACGGTGTTTTCCGGCCAGTTCAACCGCGGCCGCAGAAGATTCCAGGTCAAAACCGGCGTTTAAAATTAAAACCACACCGGCTGCACGCGCCCGCTCCAGCACTTTATCTAAATCGCCGGCAAAAACACTGTCGTCTAAATGGGCATGAGTATCGAAAAAGCTCACTGTGCACCACCGCCCCGCACCCTTACTTTTAACTGCCTTTTACGCGCCAGTGCCGATGCGCGGGAAGAGGGGTTCGCCGCGCTTTAAGGTCACACCGGCCGGGAACGCCCCCCAGCGCAGCGAATCCCACGTGTGCAGGTCGGGGCGCCCTTCCAGGCCCAGCTGCGGCCAGATCTTGGGCGGCGTCGTGGGCATGAAGGGAGAAATGAGCACTGTGATAAAGCGCAAGGTTTCCACCAAGTTGTACATCACTGTGCCCAGGCGTCTCCGTTCTTCCGGCCGGCGCGCCAGCGCCCAGGGGGCCGTTTCGTCCACGTATTTATTGGCCCGCCCGACAAGCCGCCAGATACAAGACAGTGCGCCCGCCAAATCCAGATTGTTAACCATCTCTTCCACGCCGGGCGGAACGGAAACCGCCGTATCGATGAGTTCTGCGTCCGGTCCTGTGTGCTTTTCCGGTGCCGGCACCCGGCCGTCAAAATACTTTTCCACCATGGCCAGGGAACGGCTGAAGAGGTTGCCCAGATCATTGGCCAGGTCCTTGTTGATCCTCTCCACCAGGGCGTCTTCACTGTAATAGCCGTCCGTGCCAAAGGGCAGCTCCCGCAAGAGGTAGTAACGGATGGCGTCTACTCCGTACTTGTCGATCAGCACCAGCGGGTCAACTACATTGCCTTTAGATTTGGACATTTTGCCGCTCTCTAGCAGGAGCCAGCCGTGGCCGACCACCTTTTTGGGCAGTTCCAAACCCAGCGCCATGAGGAGGATGGGCCATATTACGCTGTGAAAGCGGACAATGTCCTTGCCCATTAAGTGCACGTCAGCCGGCCAGTATTTTTTAAATAGAGTATCGTTATCCGTGCTGTAACCCAGGGCGGAAATGTAATTGGTAAGGGCATCTACCCAGACGTAGACGACGTGCCGGCTGTCAAAAGGCACGGGAATGCCCCAGTTAAAAGTAGTCCGGGAAACGCACAGGTCCTCTAAGCCGCTTTTAATGAAATTAACCATCTCGTTGCGGCGCGAGGACGGCTGAATAAAGTCCGGGTTTTTCTCAATGTGCTCGAGCAGGCGGCCGGCGTACTTGGAAAGGCGAAAGAAATAACTCTCTTCGCGCAAAAGCTCAACCGGCCGGCCGCAGTCCGGGCAGTTGCCGTCCACAAGCCTGCTCTCTGCCCAGAACGCCTCACACGGCGTGCAGTACCAGCCCTCATAGCTGGCCTTGTAAATATCGCCCTGGTCGTAGAGCTTTTGAAAAACCCGGGTTACAACCTCTTTGTGGCGCGGCTCACTGGTGCGGATGAAATCGTCGTAATTCACAGCCAGCTTATCCCACAGGTACACAAAACCCTCGACAATGCGGTCCACGTATTCTTTGGGCTCACACCCTTTTGACCTGGCGGCCCGCTCTATTTTCTGGCCGTGTTCGTCTGAACCGGTGAGAAAGTAAGTGTCGTAACCGGTGAGCCTTTTAAAGCGGGCCACGGCATCGGCAGCTACTGTAGTGTAGGCGTGGCCGATGTGCAGGTTGTCACTGGGGTAATAGATGGGTGTAGTAATATAAAACTTGCCTTTTTTCACTTTTTTAAGTATTCTCCTTCCCCGTGTATTTGTTGTCATTAAAAAACTCCCTAGCCCCGTTGGGCCAGGGGCGGGAGTTATTACTGCCGCGGTCGTACAAAAAAAAGACTTAACAAAAAGATTTTAATTGAGTATGAGATATATTGTCAAGTTTTGCTGCCGTCACAAAAAACTTTGTAAGAAATTACGAAAAAAGGGTTGACTTTTAATGGCACGGTTGGTACCATTTAGTTGTAATAAATTTAAGTTTTTTGTCGAATTTTGTATAGAATGGAGGGACAAGCTTGAAGTCAACGGGCATCGTGAGGAAGGTCGATGAGCTCGGGAGGGTGGTCATCCCCATCGAACTCAGGCGCACTCTGGGCATCGATGAAAAAGACGCGCTGGAAATTTACGTCGACAACGAAAAGATCATCCTCAAGAAGTACGAACCGGCCTGCGTTTTTTGCGGAAACGCATCCGATGTTCAGCACTACCGGGGCAAGCTGGTCTGCCGGGAATGCGCCATCGCCATGTTTGAAAATGCCAAGGCTATGTAGCTAATTGATTAAAGACTTACTGAGTTTTTCGGTAAGTCTTTTTTTCTTTCTTATCATTAAATCATTAAAACTGCAGCCGTTACTTACATTTCCCCGCCGCCTTTTTCACCGCTGGCAACTAAAACGGCCCGGTAAACCTCCCGGCGGGAAACCCCGCACTGTCTCGCCACTGTGCGGATGGCTTCTTTTCGCTCAACCCCTTTAGCTTCTAATTCCGTAACGCGGCGGGCAAACTCAAAAATTTCACCGTCAGTAAAACCGCCGTTCCTCCTGCCCTCACCAGGCGCGCCGGCCACCACCAGCGTGAATTCGCCGCGCGGTTTTACCGCGCGCAAGCGTTCAATCAATTCTCCCAGCGTCCCCCGCATCACTTCTTCGTGAACTTTGCTAAGCTCTCTGGCTAATGCCGCCTGCCTGTCCCCCAGCACAGAGCGCATGTCCTCCAGGGCTGGGAGCAGGCGGTGCGGAGCCTCATAAAAAATTAGCGTCCCCCTCTGGGCCAAAAGCTCTTCCAGTTTTTTTCGCCTGGCAGTGCGGGACGGCGGAAGAAAGCCGGCGAAAAAAAACTCACTTACCGGCAGTCCGGATACTACCAAAGCGGCAATGCACGCACTCGGGCCGGGCAGCGGCACAACTCTAAAGCCGGCCGCAAGCGCTTCCGCCACCAGTTCTTCTCCGGGATCAGACACGCCGGGAGTACCGGCGTCGGCAACCAGAGCTACATCTTTGCCCTCGCCCAGCTGCTTTAATATATATTCCCCCTTTTTCTTGCGGTTGTGCTGGTGGAAACTGGTAAGGGGGGTGCGGATGCGGTAACGGCTGAGAAGCTTTTGGGTGTGACGGGTATCTTCAGCCGCAATGAGATCCACCTTCCGCAATACTTTTAACGCCCTTATGGTGATGTCTTCTAAATTGCCAATGGGTGTGGCGCAGAGGTAAAGGGTGCCCTTTTTGCTCTCCTCTCCCATTCAGCTCACTCCAGCCTTACTCCTTGTCCTGCTCTTCTGCCCCCTGATCCCGCCGTAAAAAGGCCATACAGAAAAGGCAGTCCACGCCCCGCCTTCTGCCAAAGTGCAGGTTGCAGATATGAAAACCCAAATCGTAGAGCTCCCAAAGGCTTAAAAAACTGCGCTTTACCGTGCCGCCGCGCTGCTCGCCCGGTGCGCCGCGGCGGCATTGTGCGGCCAGCTCGCTCTTTAAGCGCACATTTTCCTCTTCCAAATCGAGCACTTTAGCCTTAAGTTCCTGCATCTCCCCCAAAAGGGAAACCAGCTTCCACTCCATCTCCTTGACCATTTTCAACAAGTTCTCCAAGGGTCATCTCTCCCGTAATGGACTCATCAGGTTCGCTCTCTAAAACAGGCATTTCATCCGCCAGTTCGCCTTCAATCACGGCCCTGCGCTTTATGCCCTGGCCGGCTAAAACCGAAACTTCGCCGCAAGGGTACTCCTTTACCGTTTTACTCTCCTTTAACTCTACATTAACTGTATTTTTAAATATATTGATACCGGTAACTTTACCTTCGCCGTGAGGAGTGGACACCCGGCTGCCCACTTCGGGAAAGTGCTCTTTGGCCTCTTCGTAAAGGTCATTTTCGTATTTTAAGCAGCACATGAGCCGGCCGCAAATACCCGATATTTTGGCAGGGTTTAGGGAAAGACTCTGATCTTTAGCCATCCTGATGGAAACTGAAGCAAAATCACACAGCCAGGTGGCGCAGCAGAGCTCGCGCCCGCAGCAGCCCAGTCCTCCCATCATTTTTGCTTCATCGCGCACGCCGATCTGGCGGAGTTCAATCCTGGTCTTAAAAACTGCCGCCAAGTCCTTAACCAGTTCCCGAAAATCAATGCGGCCTTCGGCAGTGAAGTAGAAAATAATTTTATTGCCGTCAAAAGTCTGCTCCACACCCACCAGCTTCATGGGCAGGTTGTGAGAGGCTATTTTTTCTAAACATATGGCATAGGCATCCTTTTCCTTTTGGCGGTTGGCTTCCAGCTGACGCACATCGTCCTCTGTCGCCCGCCGTATCACCTTTTTTAATGGAGCCACAATTTCTTCTTCTTCCACCACGGCAGGTCCGGTGACCACCTTTCCGTATTCGATACCGCGGGTGGTCTCCACAATTACGCCGTCGCCCGCAGCCAGTTCACAGTCTGCCGGATCAAAGTAGTATATCTTCCCGGCCCTTTTAAAACGGACACCCACTACTTTCTGAGACACTTTAAGTTTCACCTCCTGCCCTTTGTTGCGGCCCGCCAATACTTAAAAAAAGTGACTCCAATAAAAGCCTTTGGCTGGCGTTGGCCAAAAGCTTTTTTTTGGCCGCCATTAATTCTTCTATTACGGCCAAAAGGCGCTTCGGCGGGTACTTATGCCCCCACGCTCTTATCTGGTCCGCCCGGTCAATATGGTACAAAAGTTTTTTTTCGCCCGTCTCCCTCCACACCAAGAGGTCGCGGTACCACGTAGCCAGGGTATCCAGCAAAAAAACGGCTTCACCCCTGCTGTCCTTGCCAAAATATACTTTTTCAGCCAGCTCCAGTTTTTCACCAGGGCTGCTGGAAAACAGCTTTTCTGCCAGTGCCAGGGCGGCATCCCTCTTACAAGACAGACCGCCTGCCCACTCCAGGGCTTTACCCAGGCTTCCGCCGGCCAGAGCCGCCACTGCGGCAGCTTCTTCCCCGGCCATCCCGTGCACCTCAACGAGGACAGAAGCAATAACAGCAGCCGGCAAGGGGCGGAAAAAAAACTGCTGGCAGCGGGATACAACCGTAGGCAAAAGGGCGTGCGGCCGGCTGGAGGTGAGAATAAAGACCACGGAAGGCGGGGGCTCTTCCAAGGTCTTCAAAAGACAGTTGGCCGCCTCGGCGGTCATGTTATCGGCCTCGGGCAGCAAAAAAACCTTTCGCTTTTCCCGTAAAGGCCGCAAAGCACAAACGCGCTGGACGGCGCGCACCTGATCTATTTTGAAGGCGGCACCTGAAGGCTGCACGAGGTGAAAATCGGGGTGGGTCAAAGCCGCCACCTGGCGGCAGTCGCGGCAAACACCGCAGGCGTCACCGTCTTTGGGCAAAGGACAGAGCAGGGCACGGGCAAAAGCAAAAGCCGCCGTTTTCTTGCCCACCCCCGGCGGTCCGGCAAAGAGGTAAGCGTGAGCCGCCTGACCGCCCGCTACGGCTTTTAAGAGGGCCCTTTTTACCGGTTCGTTGCCGGCCATGTCTTTTAAGAAGAACAACCCAGCACCTCCTCAACAATCCGCCAGATCTCTTCGTGCACCGCTTCTACGGGCCGCCCGGCATCTACCACCCGGTAGCGTCCCGGACAGCGGGAAGCCAGGTCCAAATAGCCCTCCCTTACCCTGCTGTAGAAGGAGACCTCCTCGCACTCCATGCGGTCGGCAGCGCGTCCCGTCCTGCCAATGCGGGCCAGCCCCTCTTTTGGGCACAGGTCCAGGACTAAAACCAGGTCCGGGTACACGCCGCAGGCGGCAAAATCATTAACCGCTTCCAGAGTAGGAAGGCTTACGCCCCGCCCGTAGCCCTGGTAAGCCAGGGTAGAGTCGGTAAAGCGGTCGCACAAAACTATTTTGCCCTCCCGCAGCGCGGGCATAATCACCTCGGTCACGTGCTGGGCACGCGCCGCCGCGTACAGCAGCACCTCCGCCTCAACTGAAAGACTCCCGTATCTTTTATCCAGTAGAAGCTCCCGCACGGCTTCCCCCAAGCGGGTGCCCCCGGGTTCCCTGGTTATTACCGGCCCGTAACCGCTTTGGGCTAACCTCCCAGCGAGGAGCTTTACCTGCGTTGTTTTGCCGGCACCGTCCACTCCTTCAAAGACAACCAGCAAGCCCTGCCCCGCACTGTTCATTCTACCACCACTCTAATGGTTTTAAGCGCCGGGTCGGAAGGTCCCTGGCAGTGCAGGCCCATACCGGCCACTTTTTTGAGGTATTCGTGCACCTCCATGGTAATTTCCTCCCCGGGACACACCGCCGGTATGCCCGGCGGGTAAACCGCTACCGTCTCGGCACTGATCCTTCCCCTGGCCAAATCCAGTTCCACCGCCTCTGACGGCATAAACCAGGCCTGCCGCGGTGAGATCCTCTTCACAAACGGCGGGAGCAAAAGCTGTACGGCGGCCGGCTCGCCTTTTACTTCTTTTTTCTCCCTGGCCGCAATGTCCTCCAAAGCCGACACCAGCGCCGCGCAATCCTCCCGCTGTGTGCCCAAAGAGACTAGTGCCACAATATTCTGGGCGTCGGCCATTTCCACGAAAACGCAGTAACGGCTGGCCAAAAGACTCTTCACCTGGTAGCCGGTAAGGCCTAATTTATGCACAGAGACCACCACCCTGGTGGGGTCCAGCTCTGCGCCGGGCGGCAGGTGCCCGGCTTCCAAAACCTCCAGCCCCCGCACCCTCCCCAGGGCCGACCGCAGTTCTGTAGCCAAAGCGATAACGCGGTCCAATATCTTTTCCCCCAACAAAGCCATCTGCCGCCTGGCCAGGTCCAAGGAGGTCATTAGGAGGTAGGAGGGGCTGGTCGTCTGCAAAAGGCGCAAGGCGCGCGCCACATCCAGTTCATCGATCAGGCCGCCCCGCAGGTGGAGCAGCGAACTCTGTCCCAGCGAGCCGGCTACCTTATGTACGCTCTGGACACAGGCCGCTGCCCCTGCCGCCATGGCGCTGTCCGGCAATTGGGGGTGGAAGTGGAAGTGTGCTCCGTGCGCCTCGTCCACCAGTACGGGCACGCCTTTTTCGCCGAGAAAGCCGGCCAAAGACTTAAGCTCAGCCGCCACACCGTAGTAATTCGGACGCACCACCAAAACTGCGCCTGCCCCGGGGTTTTCGGCCAGCGCCCGTTCGATACCCCTCCTGGAGAACCCCGCATCGATGCCAAAGGGCTCTATGATTTCCGGTACGAAATAAGCCGGGTCAGCCCCGGCCATAACCAGACCGCCCAAAACCGAACGGTGGGCATTTCTGGATATGAGCAGCTTTTTGCCGCCGGCCGCCGCCGCCAGCACCAGAGCCTGCAGGCCGCAGGTCGTCCCGTTGACGAGAAAGAAACTCGCATCTGCCCCAAAGGCGCTGGCTGCCAGTCTTTGGGCAGCGGCTATCACCCCCTGCGGGTTGTGCAGGTCGTCAAGACCGGGCAGTTCGGTAAGATCGAGGCCGAACAACTGGCTGCCGGTTAAAGAAACCAGCTCAGCCGGCAGCCCGTTGCCCGACCGGTGACCGGGAATGTGGAGAGATGCTTTTTTTTGGCGGGCGTGCTCGCGCAGTGCCTCCCACAGGGGGGCGCTATTTTGGTCCAAAGCCGCCACCTCCCAAAGCCAGGCCCAGGTGTTCAACGGCCCGAGCCGTCACCCGGCGCCCTGCCGGCGTCCTGTGGACGTAGCCTATTTTCAAAAGGTAAGGCTCAACTAAGTCTTCCAGCGTGTCCACCTCTTCGTTGAGAGCAGCGGCAATAGCCTCAATGCCTACGGGCCCGCCGCCGTACTTTTCAATAATCGTCCTCAGGTAAGATATATCCAAGCTGTCCAGGCCCTTTTCGTCTATTCCTTCCATAGCCAGAGCCTTGGCCGCCGTTTCCCCGTCGATTGTTCCGTCGCCTAAAACATCGGCGTAATCTCTTACCCGGCGCAAGAGCCGGTTGGCCACCCGCGGCGTGCCGCGCGAGCGCCTGGCAATTTCCATGGCCCCTGCTTCGTCAATGGGGGTCTTTAAAATAGCGGAAGAGCGCCGGATAATCTCGCACAGTTCTTCGGGCGAGTAAAAATCTACGTGATAAATGATGCCGAAGCGGTCCCGCAGGGGGGGGGAAATGAGGCCTGCCCGCGTAGTAGCCCCAACCAGGGTGAAGCGTTGGATATTTACCTTAATTGTCCTGGCAAAAGGCCCCTTGTCCACCACAAAGTCGATCTTGAAATCTTCCATAGCCGAATACAAAAACTCTTCCACCGGGCGGGGCAGGCGGTGAATTTCGTCCACAAACAGCACGTCGGCGTACTGCAAGTTGGTCAGAATGCCCATTAAATCGCCACTTCTCTCAATAGAAGGGCCTGAAGTGCAGATGAGATTGGCGCCGATCTCGTTGCTTATAATGTGGGCCAGCGTGGTTTTGCCCAGGCCGGGCGGGCCGTAGAGAAGGATGTGATCGAGCGGCTCACACCTCTTTTGGGCGGCCTTGATGGCAATTTCTAAGCGGGCCACCAGTTCTTTCTGGCCTATGTAATCGGCCAGCCTGGCAGGTCTTAACGACCACTGGAATTCCCCTTCTCCGGGCTGTTCTTTGGCATCTATGAGTTTGTGCCTGGTCAACGCTATCACCTCTTGGACGGGGCAGCCGTACCCGGCCCGCTTTTAAAGATCTCTTCCAGCAGGGCTTCGGCACTTTGTATAAAACTATTCCTGCCCAAAGCTTCCCGCACCATTTTCCTGGCCTCGGCCTGGCTGTAGCCGAGTTGTAAGAGAACCTGCACGGCATCTTCTATAAAAGCGGAAAATGTGCCGGCACCTGCTTTTACTTCTGCCTGCCGCCCGTCAATCCCCGGCAGAGCTTTCCCCCCAAATACTGTCACCCTGCCGCTCAAAGCGGCAATGATTTTTCTGGCCGTTCTTTCCCCTATGCCCCTTAATTTTTTAAGGGTTTCGACATCGGCGCGTTCAATGGCCCGCGCAATTTCCTCCACCGGCAAGGTCATGGCCGCCAGGGCTGTTTTTACACCAATGTTTTCTACACTGGTAAAAAGGCAGAAAAACTCTTTTTCCTCTTCTTCTTCAAAGCCGATGAGGACGGGGATAAGCCAGCCCCCGGCCGAGCTGTTTTCCAGGCAGTACAGGGTGTGAAGGGAAATTTCTTCTCCGGCTCGCCGGGCAGTAAATTTTTCCCTGGTCAAAGCGGTGAGGTACACTTCATAGGTGAGGCCGCCTACCTCGATTAAAACCCCCCGCTTGCTAAGCCCCGCCAGTTTACCGCAAATTTTAGCGATCAACTGCAACTCCCCCGCCTGAAAGTGTGGGTCATGTGACAGATGGCTACCGCAATAGCATCGGCCACGTGATCGGGACGCGGCGGGCTCTCAAGCCTTAAGGCGGCCTGAATCATCTTCTGCACCTGGGTTTTGGTGGCCCTGCCCAGACCGGTAACAGACTGTTTTATGCAGGTGGCCGGGTAGTGACAAACCGGAATCCCGGCTTGTCCAGCGGCCAAAAGACAAACCCCCCTGGCGTGGGCCATGAGGAGGGCGGTTTTGGGGTTTATAGAGCCGGCAAACAGCTCTTCCACGGCCACCGCCGCCGGTTCAAAAGCGCGCACAGCCTCCCAGAGCCCGGCGTGCAGCTGGCCCAGCCTTTCCTCCAGGGGAAGGCGCGGGCGCGTCACGATGACCCCGCCTTCCAACAGCCGGTAACAGCCGGCGGCTTCCCCTTCCAAAACGGCATAGCCGGTAGCGGCCAGGCCCGGATCTATGCCCAGAACACGCAATTTTGGCCCCAAATATAACCTCTTCTTTCTCTTTGGAAAATTTATTACTTCAAGAAAACTATAACGCACACCAGTTCTGGAATCAACTGCCCGCCACTAAAGCAAGCAGTTTACCAGCACAAGCAAAATCAGACCCGGCAACTGCAGTAAACCGGCTGTAAGCACGGTCAGGGCGTTAACGGGAATATGGAAGCCGAACTGGCCAAAAACAGCGTTTAACGCCAGTATAACGGCCCCGCCGAAAATAAGATAAAAAGCCAGGCGGAACAAAAATCTAAAAGGTTGAAACAGCACAGTACCTACCAGGTAGAGGCCGGCAAGCCCTGCCAGCCAGGCCGCAACTGCCTTCCATTCCATGGCCGACACCTCCCCGGTAGCATTATATGGGCAAAAAGACCAGATATTACTAAAATTAAAGTTCGCGCCGGCCCTCTAATGCCCTGCCCAGGGTTATTTCGTCGGCGTATTCCAGTTCGGCCCCCACGGGAAGGCCGTGAGCTATCCTGGTAACCCTGACGCCGAGCGGCTTTAAAAGCCCGGCTAGGTAGAGGGCGGTGGCATCGCCTTCCACACTGGGGTTGGTGGCCAAAATAACCTCTTTAACCGCTCCCCCTTCCAGCCTGGCTAAAAGGCTCTTTATGTTTAAATCCTCCGGGCCTATCCCTTCAACCGGGGAAATGACGCCGTGCAGGACGTGGTACCTGCCCCTGTAAACCCTGGTCTTTTCCATGGCGGCCACGTCCTTTGGCCTTTCCACCACGCAAATGGTATCCTGCCTGCGCCGCTCATCCCGGCAAATAGAGCACGGATCGCAATCGGTAAAGTTACCGCAAACAGAGCAGCGGCGGATACTCTTTCTGGCTTCCACCAGCGCCCTGGCCAGCCCTGCTGCCAGTTCCGGCGGAGAGTTTAAGATGTAAAAGGCTAGGCGCTGTGCCGTCCTGGGACCTATACCCGGGAGTTTGGAGAGTTCTTCGATCAGCCTGGCCACAGGCCGCGCGTAACCGCTGTCCATTTTTAAAACAAACCGGGTATCCTTAAGCCCCCGGTAAACCTCCCCATCTCCTGGGCCACCATTTCCTGGGCTTTTTTCAGGGCATCATTGACGGCCGCCAAAACCATGTCCTGGAGCATCTCTACATCATCAGGGTCTACAGCCTCGGGCTTAATCTGAATGGAAACAATCTCGTTGCGGCCGTTGGCCACCGCCACCACCGCGCCCCCGCCGGCCGATCCCTCTACTGTGCGGCTGGCCAGCTCTTCTTGCAGTTTAATCATTTCCTGCTGCATCTTCTGGACCTGCTTCATCATTTTGTTCATATTCCCGCCCATCATGGCAAAAACCTCCTCGGTATGATTAATTAAACGGGTTACTCTCACCGTTTAATACCACTTCCCGGCCGCCAAAACGCTTTTTCACTTCTTCAAAAGCGTCTGCCGGGCAGCTTTCTTGTGCTGTTATTTTTCCCTCTTTGTCAATTTCTGCCTTAAACCGCCACTTTGCGCCGGTCAGTTTAAATAAAAGCCCCTCGATATACTTTTTTTCCGCCGCAGCGCTCAATCTCTCCAGGGCCAGCATTTCGCCGGGAGAAAACAAAAGAGTAAGACACTGGCCTTTGATCTGGCAAGACACGCTTTTTTTCAACGCCGGCCAAAGAGCCGGCCGCTCCGCTCTTACCTCTTCCAAAAGAGCCTCCCAAAGCTGCAAGGCGTCAACCGTTCCTTCCCCGGTGTCAAAACTCAAAGCTGCAGGTTTTTCTTTTGGGGTCAGAGCGGCATCTTCTCTTCCTTCAAGCACAGCCTTGAGTCTGGTCAGTTCCCTCTCCAATGCCGCTATACGGGCAGCCAACCCTTCTGCACCAGGGGACAATTCCGGCCGGCAGGCTTTCACCAGCGCCAGCTCCAAAACTATCTCCGGCAGGGTGCTGACCTTCATCTCCTGTTCTGCTGCCACCAGCAACTCTGCCGCCCTAAGAAGGCGCTCGTGGCTGAATTCTCCGGCCAGGGCCGCCATCCCCGGCGGGTCCGCCCAGCACTCGGCAGCCGCAAACCCGGGTGAGATTTTTTCTAAAAAAAGGGCCCGCAGGTAAGAGGACAGGTCTTTGGCAAACAGCCGCAGGTCCGCACCGCCGGCATCCAGCTGAGCGAGAAGGCGCAGCGCAGCTCCCGTCTGGGAGCGGGCGATGTGAGCGGCCATGCCGGCCAGGGCCTCTTCCCCCGCCGTGCCCAGAATGCCGCGCACGTCCTCTGCCGACACCCGCCCGTCCCCCAGTGCCGCTGCCTGCTCCAAAAGACACAGGGCATCTCTTAGGCCCCCTCCGGCAGCCCTGGCAATTAGGGCGTAGGCGCCTTCCTCCACCCCGATACCGGCCGCCGCCGCTACCTCTTTTAGCTTTTTCACCATATCGGCGGGAGCTATGCGCTTGAAATCAAAGCGCTGGCACCGGGACAAAACGGTGAGCGGCACCCGGTGGGGCTCGGTTGTGGCCAGTATAAAGAGGACGTGGGCGGGAGGCTCTTCCAGCGTCTTCAACAGGGCGTTAAACGCCTCAGTGGTCAGCATGTGGACTTCGTCGATAATGTAAACCCGCCGCCGGCCGGCAGCGGCCATAAAGTTCACTTTTTCCCTCAAGTCGCGTATCTCGTCAATGCCGCGGTTGGAGGCGGCGTCGATTTCAATCACGTCCATTGAAGCGCCCTCGTTAACCGCCCGGCAGCTATCGCACCGGTTGCAGGGCTCTGCGCCGTCCCTTTCAAGACAGTTGACGGCCTTGGCCAGGACCTTAGCAGCAGTCGTCTTGCCGGTGCCGCGGGGGCCGCAGAACAAGTAGGCGTGCCCCACCCGTTCCGACAGCAGGGCACCGCAAAGAGTGCGCGTCACGTGTTCCTGACCGGCTATTTCTTTAAAAGTGCGGGGGCGAAACGCCCGGTAAAGAGCCAGATAAGCCATGGACAGTCTATTCCCTTCCGGTACGCTTATAAGACTTATAAGATTTAGGTAATTTCCATAATAATGAATTATAAATCAATAAAAATATTCAACGCCTAAACGGCATTCCCTGTTACATTATAACCCGTAGCAAAAACAAAAGCCGCTCCTTTTTTCGGGGGCGGCTTATATTTTTGGCCGTACACCCACCTCCGAGCAATAGCTTCCGGGCGGTATGCCCGCAAGGCAGCTCGGGCCAGGCACCCTTGCGGCACCCGGAGGATTTCCCTTAGTGCTGCTTCCGTCAGGACCTGACACGGTTCGGGAAGCTCCGTCGCGCAAGACCCAACCGTCCACACCCCCTGCGAACTCCAGGACCCCACAAGCCACACCCTCGGGTGGGAATTCGACCCCGCTACAGCGGATTGCGGGTTACAGGGCACCGCTACCTCCCCGTCTAGTACGGCCAATCGCCAAATAAAATGGCGGAGAGAGTGAGATTCGAACTCACGAGACGGTTCCCCGTCCACACGCTCTCCAGGCGTGCGCCTTCAACCACTCGGCCATCTCTCCGCACGCGGTCAAAACAAAACACAATCTTTTTACAGCAGCCTTAACTGCAGTTTTTATTATACATTTGTTACGTCTATCCGTCAACTCGCTGGAAAAGATTTGCTTTGCGCTTGCACCGTCCTTTCCTCCGCAAGCCTATATGGCGCCAGAACCCAGATATTTACCAAAACAGCAATCTTAGCTGCCCTTTTAGCTGGTCAGGCGGTTTTTGAGCATGAGCAGGGAAAAGCGCAAAGTGACGAGAAAAGCACCCAAAAGCCAGGCCAGGTGGCCAAAACAGGCGGGTGAGGGTCTGCCGTAGGCCAGCGGGCGGACCACTTCCACGGCGTGGTACAGCGGGGTAAACCAGGCAAGTGTCCTGTACGCCGGGGGAAGCCCTTCCAGCGGAAAGAAAACCCCGGCAAAGAGGAACATGGGGGAAATAAAGAGGGTGAAAAAGTAATTGTAAGAGTCATAGCTGGGCGCCGCACTGGTCCATATCAATGAAATATTGGCAAAAACGGCCGACATAAGCAAAAGCGGCAAGGGCACCAAAAGCGCCCAGGGCGACTTGGCCGCCCCGAACAAGGCGACCACGGCTAAGAAAACCGCCCCGTACAGCACACCTTTAAAAGTGGCGTACAGCGCTTCGGCCAGGATCACGTCCTCCAGGCTGACCGGGGTGGAAGACATGCTGTGGAAAACTTTCTGCGGGCCCATGCGGGTAAAGCTGCCGTAAGTGGCCTCGTAGCAGGTGGCAAACATGGCCGAAGAGGCCACAAGGGCGGGGCCTATAAACTCTGTGTAAGTCTGGCCGCCTCCTAAAAACACGTACGCCCCCAGCCCGAACCCCATAGCCCATAAGTAGAGAACGGGCTCCACAAAGTTGAACATGATGTTGGCCAGCCACGTTTTTTTAAAAACTAAAAGGTGGCGGCGGAAAACCGCCCACACGTAATAGGGCGCCACGTCCGGCACTGACCAAAAACCCGACAGCAAACGGCAAAAGCTGCCTGCGCTCCCCTTGCCTATCTCCATAAAGCATCACCGCTCAACCTTACGCCCGTTTTCACAGTTTTTTAAACGCGCCCCTAACCTTCTAGCCTCTCTCCCGTGAGCTTTAAGAACACGTCTTCCAAGTTGGCGGGGCGCAGCCAGTTCCAGCCCGATCGTCCGCTTGCAAAACCGCCGGCGCTGTTTAAGCGCCGGTAAAGCTCCCGGCCGCCGTCCGTAAAAAGGACCAGCCTTTCGCCCAGAGAAAGCCACCCCCGAACCAGCTCACCGCCGGCACGCACCATCTCGCCGTGCTTTTGGGGAGGCGCCTCCAGTTCTAAAGCTTCCCGGCCGGCGTGCTTTAGCACCAGTTCGCCGGGGCTCCCCTCTTCAACAATGCGGCCGTGGTGGATAATTACCAGGCGGTCGCAGAGCTGGCCTGCCTCTTCCATATAGTGAGTGGTGAGTAGCACGGTCGTGCCTGCTGACGCCAACTGCCTTATGCGCTGCCAGATGAGGCGGCGGGCGTAGGGGTCAAGCCCTGTAGTCGGCTCGTCGAGGACGAGGAGCTGGGGCCGGTTAATGAGGGCGCGGCCGATAGTCAGCCGGCGCTTCAAACCCCCGGACAGTTTTTCAACCACCGTTCTTGCTTTTTCCTCCAGCTCCATAAAGGCCAGTATTTCCCGTGCCCTCCTGCAAGCCTCCTCTTTTCTCAAGCGGAAGTAAGAAGCGTACACCAGGAGGTTTTCCCAAACTGTGAGCTCCGGGTCTAAGTTGTCTTCCTGGGGCACCACGCCAATTCTGGCCTTTATCTGCCTTGCCTTTTTGGATACCTCCTGGCCGAATACCGTGAGTTCCCCTTCTGTGACCGGCGACTGACCGCAAATCATCCGCACAATAGACGTTTTGCCGGCGCCGTTTGGTCCTAAAAGCCCAAAGCACTCGCCGCGGCGCACACAAAAATCCACGCCCGCCATGGCCACAAACTCCCCAAAACGCTTGGTCAGGTTTCTGGCGCAAATGATAATATCACTAATCACTTAAGATTGTATCACCACCCCAATTTCATCCCTTCTCGATACAAAAGAACAATCCTTAAAATTAAGTTTTACTCGTATTCTCGTCCAAAAGGATAAAGTGCCTAGCGGTTTTCTGCTCCTTCGCTGTTAGTTCTGCCCCGGGCCAGGGAGGCAAAAATGCCCAAAAAGCAGGTGCCACCGAAAATGGCAAAAGAAACGTTCACGCTTTTAACCAGCAGCTGGGCGCTGGCCGGCGCAACCGGCGCTCCCCGCAAAAAGAGGTCGACGATGAGCGTGGCCAGGGCCATGCTGGCGGCCTGACCGATCAGCCGCATGGTGCCCAGGGTGGAAGAAGCAATACCGTAAAAGCGCTTTTCCACCGCCCCCATAACAGCATTGGTATTGGGCGAGGAAAAGAAGGCAAAACCGGTGCCCAGCAGCAAAAGATTGGCCACCACTGACCAGACGGGTGTAGCGGCCGAAAGCCCGGTAAACAGCCAAAGGCCAGCGGTGGTCAGCGCCATCCCCAAAGAAGAGATGACACGCGGCTCTTTGCGGTCGGAGAGCGAGCCGGCCAAGGGGGACAGAAGAGCCATCATGACCGGCTGGGATAAGAGAATTAACCCCGCCACCCGCGAATCAAAACCTCTAACCACCTGCAAGTAAATAGACAAGAGAAAACCGACGGCAAAGGTGGCGCTGTAATTGATCAGCGCCGCCAGGTTGGAAAAAGTAAAAACCCTATTGCCCAAAAATAAACGGGCGTTAAAAATGGGCTGCCGGCAGTTCAGCTGGTAAACGACAAACGCCGCCAGGAGCAAAACCCCGCCCGCCAGCACGGCCCCTGCTCCTCTCTGGGTAGCCAGGGAGGAAAAGCCGTAGAGGGAAGAAGATATGCCGGCAGCGTACATTACCGCGCCCAGGATGTCAAAGCGCTCGCCGGGCGCTCCCACCCACTCGCCCTTTAAAGTTGCGGCAGCGAGCAATAAAGTCAGAGCGCCGAGCAAAAAATTAAAGTAAAAGATGGACTGCCAGCCAAAGTAGTGGTTTAACGAGCCACCGAGCACGGGGCCGAGTGAAAGCCCGGTGTAGACCGCCGCCACATTGATTCCCAGAACACGGCCTCTTTCGTGCGGCAAAAAAACAGAAGTGAGGATGGCCATTCCCGTGCTAAATAGCATGGACGCCCCCGCCCCCTGGAGCACTCTTAAGGCGATCAGGGCGTAAATAGAGGACGCCAGCCCGCACAGCAAAGAACCCAGCGCATAAATCACCAGCCCCGCTAAGAAGGCCTTCTTGCGCCCGTAAATATCCGAAAACCTGCCCACGGGGACCAGAAGAGCGGCCGTCACCAGCAAGTAGCTGCTCACCACCCAGCCCAGCAAAAGCGAGCCGCCGCCCAGTTCTGCCCCAATGGAAGGAATGGCCAGGTTTACCGCGCTGGCCATAAAAGGGGGCAGGAAGGCTGTTACCGTAACGGCCAGCAGTACGTATTTTTTACCGGCTGTTTTTTTATCTGCTACAGGTTCGGCAGCCGGCTTATTAATGCTTTTATTCATATTTATTCCTCCCGCAAATCCATCTCAAGGACTTTGCCGTTTTAAGCTGGCAGTGTCACCCCTGCGAGCCGCTTTAGGGTGCAAAAAAGTTTTTGCCAGCAAGTCGTAAATTTTTCCTGATCTTTTGGCCAGCACCGGACTAATCACCGCCAGGATCAAAATATAGGAAGCAGCAAGAGGCTGCAGCGCCTCGCTCAGTCCGGCAGCGGCTGCCAGCCCAGACACAATCACTGCAAATTCGCCGCGGGCCATAACAGTAAAGGCCACGTTAACCGCTGCCCGGCCGCGGTAGCCGCATAAGTAAGCGCTGAGCCAGCCGGCCAGTGTGTTGCCGGCCAAAGTAACGGCTGCCGCCACCGCAGCCATCCCCGCCACCGGCCAAAAGGCGCGGTAATCGACGCCCATCCCAAAGCTAAAGAAGAAAACAGCGCCAAAGAGATCGCGCAAAGGAGCAATCGCTTGCACCAGCCGTTTTACGTGGGAAGTTTCCGCCAGGACAAGCCCCATGAGCAGGGCGCCGACTGCCTCGGAAACGTGTATTCTTTCAGCCGTATAAGACATAGCTAGCAGGAGGGTAAACGATAAAACGAGGAAAGGCTCGCCGCTGCGGATGTTTAACAGGCGTTCAAAAAGTGAACCGAGGCGCTTGCCCAAGAAGAGGAGACCAAAGATGAAACACGCCGCCGCCAAACCGCCCAGTGCACCGCCCAGCAGCGAGCCACCCCTGCCGAGGAGAAAACCCGATAAAAGGGAAAGGTAAACGGCGATAAACGTATCTTCCAAAACCAGAATGCCGAGGATGAATTCTGTTTCCGGGTTGGCGGTGCGCCTTAACTCGACGAGCAGCCTGCTGACAACGGCGCTGCTGGAAACAGCGGTAATCCCCGCCACCGCAAGGGCCTCGGGCCAGGAGCGAAAGAGAAACCACCCGAGTATAATGCCCCGGGCAAAGTTCAAAGCCACGTACAAAACCCCGCTTAAAAGAAAAGCCCTGCCCTTTTTGACAATGCGGCTTGCTGAAAATTCTAAGCCCATGTAAAAGAGGAGCAGCAGCACCCCCAAGCGCCCCAAAAGGTCCGTAATACCGCCGCCCTCCACCAGTCTTAAATCGTACCATGAGCCGTGGGGAGCGTAGGGACCGGTTAATATCCCCAAAAGTATTAAGAACGGGATGGCGGACGTGTGAAACCTGTAGGCCGTGACTACCGCCGCAGAGATCATGGCAAAAACAAGCGTTAAGCTGGCAATGCTGTCCACAGGAACTAATTCTCCCCGCCGGCAACCATTTTTTCAAAGTTAATAAGGGCGTCCCGGCGGCCGGCGGCAATTACAACTTGCCCAGGCGCAAACACAAAATTCGGGCCCGGGTTAATGGCCGTACACTTTCTCTTCCACCTGTCCCCGCCTTCGATTACAGCAATAATAGTTACGCCGTGGTTTTTGCGCAGGCCCAGTTCGCCAATCGTCTTATTGACAATGGCCGAGCCTTCTTTTACAGCCAGCCACTCGATGTGCAGGTCGGCAATGGCCGTTTCCAGCTTTTCTAAAAATCTGGGCTGGTAGAACGAACCCCCAATAATTGAGCCTACTTGCCGCGCTTCCCGGTCGGAAAGGGTCACCGAGCACAACGGCTCGTCTTTGTTATCCGGACTAAAGCAAAACAGCTCCCGGTCGCCCTCGTCATAAATGACAATGCCCAGCCTGTCCCCGCTCTCTAAGTCAACCAAAAATTTCTTGCCAAGACCCGGCAACTCGCCCTCCCTAATCTGCGCCAAAAAACCGCCCCCCAAAGAAACCCTTATTGCTTTCTTGCGACGCCCCGCGTTAAATTCCTTTGGCTTTTGTTGCTGCTCTAACCCAAGTCCGGTTCCTCTTTGCCGGCATCCGGAACAAAAACCGGCTCACCGTACTCATCTTTCCCGTACTCGCCAATAATGCGCTGGGCTTTAGGGCTGCAGATAAAATCAACAAAAGCTTTTGCTCCATCCCCGTTAACCTTGCTGAACACACCGGGGTTGACCCGGAGCACGTGGTAAATATATTGAGCAGGTTTTTGTCGTTTTCAACCAGCACTTCTAGTCCTATATTCTTCTTGTGCGCCAAAAACGTCCCCCTGTCGGCCAGGGTGTAGCCCCGCTTATCGTTGGTTATATTGATGGTTTGACCCATGCCCGAACCGCTCTGGTGGTACCACGCGCCGCCCGGCTCGACACCGGCCAGAGACCAAATCTCTTTTTCTTTTTTGTGGGTGCCCGATTCGTCCCCGCGGGAAACAAAGGTGGCCTTCTTTGCGGCAATTCTTTTAAAAGCCTCTGCCGCACTACACCCCTTAATACCGGCGGGGTCTTCAGGCGGCCCCAGCACCACAAAATCGTTGTGCATCACCAGCCGGTAGTCGATTCCTATGCCGCTTTCCACCAGTTTTATTTCGTCTTGGGGCGAGTGGACGAGCAGGACGTCCGCCTCTCCCCTCTTCCCCATCTCTAGAGCCGCCCCGCTGCCCACGGCAACTACCTTCACCCTAAAGCCAGTTTCTTTCTCGAATTCCGGCACCAGCACGTCCAAAAGCCCGCTGTCCTGCGTGCTGGTGGTGGTGGCCAGAATAATTTCCGGCGCCCTGGCCGCGCTGCCGCATCCTCCCAGCAAAAAAAGCCCCGCGGACATTAAAAGTAGAAAAGCCGCGATTACAATATTACTTTTGCTTATGCTCAAACTTACACCTCCAGCCAAGCTCTCGGCCGGGCGAAAGGCGAAAAACAAAGAACCTCACGGCCCTTTAGCTCCCCGGCCCCAAAAATGCCGATCTGCCCTCAACAGCCAGGCGCCTTTCGGCAAGGGCACAGTACTCCGGCACGATGTCATAGCCAACCCAGTGCCGGCTGTTTTGGGCGGCAGCCACCAGCGTCGAGCCGGAGCCGCAAAAAGGGTCCAGCACCACGTCGCCGGTATAGGTGTAAAGCTTAATCACGCGCCCGGCCAGTTCTACAGGAAAAGGGGCCGGGTGGCCGACCCGTTTGGCGGATTCCGGCGGGATATCCCAGACGGACAGCGTGGCTTTCATAAACTCGTCGCGGCCAATGTCGGACGCGCCCGCATCAGGACGGTCGAACCTTTCTTTGGCCAAGACGAGGAGGTACTCGTGTATATCCCTTATGCAGGGCGCCTTGGCGCTCCTCCACGATCCCCAGGCGCAAGAGCTGTTGGCGCCCTTGCTCTTCTGCCATATTATCTCCCCGGCCGGCAGAAAACCCGCCTGCACGTGGATAAAGTAAAAAAGGGCGTGCAGGGGGATGTAGGGCTTTCGCCCCAAATTGGCTATATTAACCACGTACCTCCCGCCGGGGACCAGCACCCGGTACACCTCCGCCGCCACGCGGGCTATCAGCAAGAGGTAGGCGGTGAGCGAGAGGTCGTCGTCGTATTCTTTTCCGGTGTTGTATGGAGGCGAGGTGAAGGCCAGGGCCACGCTGCTATCCGGAACGTGAACCATTTCCTCAGAAGTGTGACAGTACACCCTGTCGGCCCAGTCTTCCAGCGGCCTTGGCTGAATTGAGCTTAATTTGGATTTTTCTCCTTCCCACGCCAAAAGAAATTCTTCCCACACGGCCGAAAAACCCGCATGGTAGAGCTTCCTCTGGTAAAAGGCTGCCGAATCGTGCCCTTCTCTTTTGGATGAGCCGAAAGTGTAGGTCTTGGTGGCCAACTGTCGCATCATCCCCGAAAAATAAAAGTGGCGGAGAGGGTGGGATTCGAACCCACGGGGCGGGTTTTGGCCCGCCCACTCGATTTCGAGTCGAGCGCCTTCAACCACTCGGCCACCTCTCCACGCCCTTTAATTTTCACCGCAGCAATTTTTACCCCTTAACTCCCTAAAAAAGCGGCGCAACAATTCCCCGCACTCCTCGTGCAGCACTCCCGCCACTACTTCCACCCGGTGGTTAAAGCGGGGGTCGCGCACCAGATCCATAAGGGAATCCACTGCCCCGGCCTTGGGATCTGCCGCCCCGTAAACCAAAGTGCCCACCCTGAACTGGACGATGGCGCCTGCACACATAGGACACGGCTCTAAAGTGACGTAAAGCACTGCCTCGTTTAGCCGCCAGTCGCCCAAATAACTGGCTGCCCGCCGCATGGCCAGCATCTCGGCGTGGGCTGAAGCGTCTTTTAAAACCTCACGCAAGTTGTGGCCTCGGCCTATAACCTCATCACCCAGGACCACAACGGCACCTACAGGCACTTCCCCCAAAGCGTACGCTTTTTCGGCTTGCGCCAAAGCTTCCTGCATAAAACGGGTGTGGCTCACAAAAACTTACTCCTTTACGGCGCTTTGGGCTGTCTTGCTCTTGCTCAATTTTAGCACGTTCTTTGGCGAATGGCAATGCTGTGAGGAACACAAGTCCCCAGAGGCTCATAAATGTAAATTGACAAAAAACGGCGGGCGGTGCGGTGATTTACCATTAAATAGTTACATGTTATAAAATGGCAAAAACAAACGGGTGAGGAGGTGTCTTAAAACAATGAAGCACACGCCAAAAAGGTGCTGCTCTGCACCCTCCCATACACTGCCGCTGGCAAGTTTGCCCGCTGGCTGCCCGGCAGTTGTGGTTTGCGTTTACGCTCAGGGCCTTTTGAGAAGGAGGCTTTTCGACCTGGGCTTTATACCCGGTACAGAGGTCAAAGCGGTTAGAGAAAGTCCTCTGGGCGACCCGCGCGCTTACCTTTTGCGTGGGGCAGTTTATGCCCTTAGGAACACAGATGGAGAAAAAATACACGTGAGGTGCAAAGGGGATAGGTACTGTGAAAATAACCCACACCACGGGCAAAAAGACGGCTTGCCGTTTTTGGGAAAAGAACCGCCGGGCAGCCGATTTTCTTGTGGTCCTGGCCGGCAACCCCAACACGGGCAAGAGCACCATTTTTAACGCCCTCACCGGCCAAAACCAGCATACGGGCAACTGGGCGGGCAAAACCGTCTCTGTTGCCGAGGGATTTTTTAGGATGCGGGGGTGCAAGTTCAGGCTCGTGGACTTGCCGGGAACCTATTCCCTGCTGGCCTCCTCCCTTGAGGAGCGGGTGGCCAGGGATTACATTTTTTGGGCCAGACCCGACGCCACGGTGGTGGTAGCCGACGCCACCTGCCTGGAGAGAAACTTAAACTTGGTCCTGCAGGTGCTGGAGTTAGAACAGCGGGCAGCTGTGTGCGTTAACTTCACCGACGAGGCCGAAAAGAAAAAAATACAAATCGACTACCGTGCCCTGGCCGGTGAACTGGGCGTGCCGGTCGTGCCCGTAGCAGCCAGAGACAAAAGGGGCCTGGACCGGCTGGCAGACGTGATCTGGGAACTGGCCACCGGCCGTCTTGCATTAAACCCCCGCCCGGTAAAGTACAGGGGAGGCCTGGAAAAGGCTATTTTAAAACTGGAGCCGGCCATAAAAGAGCTAGTCGGCGACAGCATCAACAGCCGCTGGCTGGCCCTGCGCCTTTTGGAGGGGGATCTCGCAGTAGCAGCCGATTTAGAAAACTGGCTTTTGATGGAAGAAAAAAAATACGCCGCTGTAAAAAGCACAGAGAGCAAAATGAGAATTTTAAGCAAAGGAACGTACTAACTGCCCATGGAGAGAGCCGGCAGGGTAAAAGAAAATCTGCTGCCCTGCCCCAGCGTGCTTTCTGCCCATATTTTGCCGCCGTGAGCCTCTACCAGGCTTTTGGCAATGGCCAGTCCCAAACCGGTGCCGCCGGCCGCCCGGCTCCGGGAGCGGTCGGTGCGGTAAAAGCGGTCAAAGACGTGTTCTAAGTCTTCCGGCGCTATGCCGCTGCCCGTATCCTCTACGCAAAAGAGCACCCCGCCATTATAGGGCGCGGCCGAAAGCGTGATCCTGCCGCCCGGGCCGGTATGTTTTTGGGCGTTGTCCAAAAGGTTTAAGATGACCTGCAGAACGCGGTCCTGGTCGGCCAAAACATGCGGCAGGCCTTCGCCTGCTCTTATATTAAATTCAATGTCTTTGCTCCTGGCCTTTGCCTCAAAGAGGGCGGCGGCCTTTTCCAGCACCTCCTGCACGGGAAATTCCTGCCAATTTAAGCGCAGCTCGCCGGCCTCTGCCAGGTTTATTTCCTGAAGGTCGTCAACCAGCCGGGACATGCGGACAACCTCATCGTGAAGAGACATCAACACTTCCGGCGACGGAACAGACGCCCCTTCCTGGAGGAGCTCTAAGTTGCCACGCAGAACAGAAAGCGGTGTCCTGAGCTCGTGGGTGACATCGGCCACCAGGTTCCGCTTGAGCCGTTCGTTACGCTCGAGGCTCTCGGCCATGTAATTAAACGACCTGGCCAGCTCGCCGATTTCGTCTTCCGTTTCTACCGGCACCCGGTAGCCCAAGTCACGCCCGGCAAGCCGGTGGGCAGCTGACGAGAGAGCTGCCAGCGGTCTGGTGAGCCTTTTCGAGACAACAAACCCCACGGCCAGGGCCAGTAAAGACGCCGCTGCCGCTGCCGATACCGCCGCCAGCGTCACTGAACCGGCAAATTCCTTCTCCAATTCACCCAGTTGAACGTTGACGGCTACCAAGGTCCCGGCCACAGTCCCGTCAACCTTTACCGGCACCCCGTACTTAGCCGGAATGTCGGGCAGAGGCCCTCCTGCAAATTCTTTCCTCGAAGAGGCTACCACCTTTCCTTCATTGTCCATCAAAAAAATATCGCCGTAACCGGGACCTGACATCAAACCTTGCCAGGGCCCTCCCAGCACCCTTCCCGGCGTGGGGGTGCCGTACTGCTGCCCGCCGGGGCGGCCGTACGGCAAAAACCTGTTTTTGGGCGTTGAATCTTCTAGCAGTTCCTGCAAGCCCTCCCAGCTGCCCCTTTGGCGGTAGTACTCGGCCAGCAGCACAGCCGCCCTTTCCAGGCGGCTGGTAAAATTTTTGGCCACGTAGCGGTCAAAGGAACTGGAAATGGCCAGCGCCGCCGTGACGGCCGCCAGCAGCGTGGCCAAGAGGGCCAGGACAACCATAGAAAGTGTGATTTTAGTCCCCAGTTTCAAACCAAAAACCTCCCTGCCTAACCGGAAAAGCGGTAACCGGTGCCGTAAACGGTCAGTATGTAGCGGGGCCGGGAGGGATCGGGCTCTATTTTTTTGCGCAAGTTGCTGATATGCGTGTCAATAGACCTCTCGTAGCCCTCGTAAGCCACACCGAATACGGCTTCTAAAAGCTGCAGCCGGCTGTACACCCGGCCGGGGTTTCCCGACAAAAGGCGCAAAATTTTAAACTCGGTCGGCGTCAGTGTCACCGGACGCCCTCCCACGCGCACTTCGTGCCTTGCAAGGTCGATCTCCAGCTCCCCGCACACAATTACTTCTTCAGGCCGCGCATGTCCCTGTTCGGCCCGGCGCAAAACCGCCTTGATGCGCGCCGCCAGCTCGCGCAGGCTAAAGGGCTTGGTGATGTAGTCGTCCGCTCCCAGCTCCAACCCCAGGAGCTTGTCTACTTCCTCCGCCCTGGCCGTCAGCATAATAACCGGCACCCCCAGCTTTAATTCTCTAAGCCGGCGGCATACCTCCAGCCCGCTGGTCCCCGGGAGCATCCAGTCGAGCACGACAAGGTCGGGCTTTTCGCTGTTTATGAGGTCCCAGGCCGCATTACCGTCGGCGGCCAAGACCACCGAAAAGCCCTCCCTTTCCAGAAAACTCTTCAGCATCTCCAGGATCTTTTCTTCATCGTCAACTACGAGGATTTTTTTGGACATCCCTCACCCTCCCCTCTTTTACTATCTATTTTACTTATTTTAACACACTCGACACAAACCTACTTCCATTCCCTGTTAACTATTGGACGGGTAATTAAAAAAATAGCCCCGCAACTATTTGCGGGGATTAACTTTCTGGTGCGCCCGGAGGGACTCGAACCCCCGACACGCGGTTTAGGAAACCG
>CAZLAK010000020.1:0-44506 GCA_964557545.1 uncultured Pelotomaculum sp. | reverse complement strand
ATTAAAAATTTTTTTATTAAAATGGGTCACGGGGTTTGTTTGTGCTGCACAGTTTTTGCGTAATTACCGGGTTGCCTGCAGTTAAAAATAAGTTAAAATAAAAATATTCCTTAAGAAATTACGTGGACTTGGGGGGCAGTGTACTGATGAAGCAGATCTGGGCTCCTTGGCGTACGGCCTATATTAGCAGGGGACAGGCTGGGGATTGCATCTTTTGTGACAAACTGTCGGGCACCGATGATGAGGCAAACCTGGTTTTAGAACGCGGCAAAGATGTTTTTGTCATTATGAATCTCTATCCTTACAACAACGGGCACCTGTTAGTCGCCCCTAACCGTCACGTGGCTGAACTAGAACACCTCACTGAAGGAGAAATGCTGGAGCTTTTTAAGGTTACCGCCCGCATGGTTTCTGCCCTGCGCTCTTTTAATCCGGAGGGCTTTAATATCGGGGCCAACATCGGCAGGGTGGCTGGTGCAGGGGTGCCGGGCCACTTTCATCTGCACATTGTCCCCAGGTGGAACGGCGATACTAATTTTATGCCAGTTATCGGGGATGTTAAGGTTATCTCCGAATCACTGGAGGTCACTTATAAAAAGTTAAAAGAAGCACTTGGCAAGCTTGTTTAACGGCACTTTAACAGTTTAAATTATTTAAAGCAAAAAAGACAGGCAGGCGTCTGCCACGTCGGGGTCGTAGAGGATGCGTTTGTTACGTTTTATCTCAGCGCACGCTTCTTCGATGGGGAAAGCAGGCCGGTAAGGGCGGTGCGAGGACATCGCTTCCACCACGTCGGCCACAGCCAGTATTTTTGCCTCCAGGAGCATATCCCTGCCCGTAAGCCCCCGGGGGTAACCCGAGCCGTCTTCCCTTTCGTGGTGCTGCAAAACCGTCTCGGCTACCGGTTGCCCGAAAGGTATGGGCAGGAGAATTTCGTACCCGGCCTGGGGGTGGGTTTTTACCAGCATGAACTCGTATTCGTTTAGCCTGCCGGGCTTGGTGAGGATCTCTACCGGCACGTAGAGTTTTCCTATGTCGTGGAGCAAAGCTGCAGTGCGGATCACTACGATCTTTTCGCCGGACAGGCCCAGTTTTTCAGCAATCCCGCAGGCAATGTGTGACACCCGCTGCTGGTGGCCGGCGGTGTAAGGGTCGCGCTTTTCGATGGCAGATGAGAGCGCTTGGACAGTCCCTTCCAGAGCTGAAGTCAGCTGAAGGCAGGCCTCTTGCAGTGTTTTTTTCTGCTTTCTTCTTATCGGTTATATCACGGATGGTCTCTACGGCCCCTATCACGTTTCCCTCGGTATCGAGCAGAGGGGACGCTTTACCCCACAGGTACATTTCCTGTCCTTTAGGCATTTGCAAGGCGGTTTCTGCCACCACAGTCCAGTTTTCTGTTTTGCTTATAATTGTATACTTCTTTTCGATTTCGGCAGGGATTTTCCGCGAAAGAGCCAGGTCGACGAGCAAAGGCCTTCTCTCTCCGTAAAACGGCAAGGCGTACTCGTAATCGCCCTTGCCCAGCATTTCTTCTGCCGCTACACCCGTCATCTCCTCTATAGCCCTGTTCCAGGCTATCACCCTGCCGGCAGAGTCAATGGCCAAGAGCGCGTCGGGAATAAAGCTTATGAGCTGTTTTAAGAGCAGTTCGGACTCTGCGATGTCTTTGGACATTTTCCTGTATCTTCTTAAATCCGAACCGATTCCCAAGTACCCAGCCGATTCTCCCGCTTCGTTTTTTACCGGCCCGCCCCGCAAGAAAACGGGGACATGGCTTCCGTCCTTGGCCAGCCACTCCACCTCTCCCTGCCAAAACAACCCCTGGCTTGCCACACGGTAGACTTCGGCCGCCTTTTCTCTATGGGCAAAAAGGGCGGGTGCACCCCCCAAAGAGTTTATTTCATCGGTGCATGAGTAACTGAGCAACTCGAAAAAAGAAGGGTTGGCGTAGAGAATCTCTTTGGCTTTTTATCAGTAAGGATGATCGCTTCTCCTGCTTTTTCCACCACGTTGAAAAAATAAGTAAAAGCGGTCTTGCTAAACATAAAGCTCTTCTCGTGAAACGTCGTTTAGCGCTTTCGCCCGGCTTCCCTAGCCTTTCTTTTATTTTTTTCTTTCATCAGTTTACCCCCCAGGCGCTCATCTCTTTTACGCACTGTAGTAGCCTTCTCAGTTATTCTTTACGGTTCTTGTAGCCGGGCAAAGAAATTAGGGTAGTTAATCGAAGTTTGTGGCAATGCAAAACATTACTTCTAAAATATTCTAGACCGTTTTTAAATTATACTATAACCTTGTTGCTTGTACCATTGTACACACTAAAAAATAAAAAAGTCCTGCGAAGGCGCAGGGCAGAGATGTAAAACCTTAAGTTAACTTTAGAAGAGACTTACCTCCTTACATTTTTTGTACTGTAATGGCAGATTTTAACTCTTTTATGATGCTTTTCCTTTCACTTTACTTTTACTGGTGCGGGCGGTGGGAGTTGAACCCACACGGGAAAATTCCCACTGGATCCTAAGTCCAGCGCGTCTTCCATTCCGCCACGCCCGCTAGGCTTTTGGCAGTAAAGTTAATATAAGATTATTTACTGCTCAATATGTTAGCACGCTCGCCTTTTGAGAGTCAAGATTAACGGGGGGCTGTGAAGGAATATGAATATAGAAAAAGGGCCCTTTTTACACTGGGGCCCTTTTGGTGAGCCATCCAGGATTCGAACCTGGGACACCCTGATTAAAAGTCAGGTGCTCTACCTGCTGAGCTAATGGCTCTTATAAAAGCATTTTTGCAAAACGGATTTTTTAGCTTGGCTGGGGCGGCTGGATTCGAACCAACGAATGCCGGCTCCAAAGGCCGGTGCCTTACCGCTTGGCGACGCCCCAGCATTAATTGGGGTGGATGATGGGATTCGAACCCATGACCCCCAGAGCCACAATCTGGTACTCTAACCAGCTGAGCTACATCCACCACGTTTTAATGCCATTTTAATTTAGCTATCTGGCGACTTGCAAAAGATATGTTAGCAAATAAGATTGCCTTTGTCAAGGCCGCACCCCTGAACATTAAACTTTATTATTGCTAAATACCAGCCTTGTGTTATAATTGTTTAAGTAAAGAAAGGCTGGTTATTTGCCAGGGCTTTTAAGCCTTGGTATTATTTTAGCCCCCTCCTGTATTAAAAGAAAAGCGTCAGCGTGCAGGAGAGGAGTGGAATATATTATCAAAAATGGTTAACAATATTGGGGAAAGGTTTTTTCACGTTTTATTTTCCCCTGGTTATACTTATAAAAGCTATTTTTTTAAAGAGCTCTTTTTTTAATAAGGTGAAAGATTTACCTTACTAATTTCTATTTTTGAGGGGGAGCATATATGAAAGCCAGTGCTGAAAGAATAGAAAAGAACACCGTTCAGCTGGAAATAGAGGTAGAAGCTGAACATTTCGACCGGGCTGTGGACAGGGCTTTCCGCAAGCTGGTTAAGCAGGTCAATGTTCCCGGTTTTCGCCGAGGCAAGACTCCTAGAGTAATTTTTGAACGTTATTACGGCAAGCGTGCTCTTTACGAGGAGGCCATGGAAAATTTAATTCCCGAGGCCTACCTTCAAGCCGTAAGAGAAACGGGCATAGAACCGGTAGACCGTCCGGAAGTAGAAATTGTTCAAGCAGAAGAAGGCAAGCCGGTTGTTTTGAAGGCTACTGTTTTAGTGAAGCCGGAGGTGGAGCTAGGGCAGTATAAGGGTATTGAAGTAGTCAGACCTTCTACTACCGTTACCGAAGAAGATGTAGAAAAAGAGCTCGAACTTTTGAGAAACAGGCATGCCAAGCTCATAACCTTAGAAGAAGGAAAGGCAGAAAAGGGAGATATTGCGGTTATCGACTTTGTAGGCCGTTTGGACGGTGAGCCTATCGAAGGCGGAGAAGGAAATTCGTTCCCGCTGGAGATCGGCTCGGGAGCGTTTGTTCCCGGTTTTGAAGATCAGGTTATAGGCATGGCGCCCGGCGAGACCAAAGAGATTGAAGTAGTTTTTCCCGAAGATTACAGGGCAGAAAACTTAGCTGGCAAGCAAGTGGTATTTACTGTTACAGTAAAGGAAATCAGGCGCAAAGAAATTGCTCCTTTGGACGATGAGTTTGCTAAAGATGTCAGCGAGTTTGACACCTTAGAGGAATTGAAAAAAGATATTTTTAATAGACTTGTGCAGAATGCGGAGAACAGGGCTAAAAATATCATCCGCAAGGAAGTAGTTGACCGGGCGGTGGAAAATGCTGCGGTGGATATTCCCCCGGTTATGATATCCAACCAGGTTGCGGAAATGATTAATTCTCTGGAGTTCAGACTGGCTACTCAGGGTCTGACTGTGGAGGATTACTTAAGATTTACCGGCAATGATCCCCAGGAGTTTAAAGAAAGCCTTAAACCAGAAGCCGAGAAAATGGTGAAAACCGGCCTTGTTTTAGATGCTATAGGCAGGACAGAAGGTATAGAAGCCACAGAAGAGGAAATAAACGAAGAAATCAGAAAAATTGCCCTGCAATATCAGGAAGAACCGCAGGAAATGCGGGCTATCCTGGAAAACGACGGGAGATTTAACTTAGTGGTAAATGGTATAATAAGAGAGAAGGTCAAGCAGTTTCTGGTCGATAACGCCGTAATTTTAGATGACAAGGGTGACAACGGGCAATCGGCGGAATAGAAATATTAAAGATGGCTTTTGCAAAAAAGGGGACGACCCTTTTTGCGAAGGAAAGTCCCCTTATTTGTTTTGGGAGGTGCTTTTATGAACCTGGTGCCTATTGTCGTTGAGCAAACAAACCGCGGTGAGCGTGCTTACGATATTTATTCCCGGCTTTTGAAAGACCGCATAATTTTCATCGGCGGTCCCATTGACGATCACGTAGCCAATCTGGTTATTGCCCAGCTTCTCTTTTTGGAGGCCGAAGACCCGGAGAAAGACATTCACCTCTATATAAATTCTCCGGGCGGGATTGTAACGGCGGGCATGGCCATTTATGATACTATGCAGTACGTGAGGCCTCCGGTTTCTACTATTTGCCTTGGCCAAGCGGCTAGTATGGCTTCCCTGCTCTTGGCCGCGGGGACAAAGGGCAAGAGGTACTCGTTGCCTTATGCCAGGATTATGCTTCACCAGCCGCTGGGCGGTGTGCAGGGGCAGGCTACCGACATAGATATCCATGCCAGGGAAATTTTAAGAATGAAAGAAATCTTAAACGAGATCCTGGCCAAGCATACCGGCCAGCCGGTGGAGAGAATTGCGAAAGACACAGAGAGAGACTTTTTTATGTCTGCTCAGCAGGCAAAAGAGTACGGTATTATAGACGAGGTGTTCAATGTCAGGAAGCAAAAGTAAGAGAGGTGGTAATATGTTCGGCGAAAAGGGGCAGCTGAAGTGTTCCTTTTGCGGCAAGATGCAGGACCAGGTAAAGAAGCTGGTAGCCGGGCCAGGAGTTTACATTTGTGATGAGTGCATAGAATTGTGCAATGAAATAATTGAGGAAGAACTGAGTGAAGATATCTCCTTGGATTTGGGCGATATTCCAAAGCCGAAGGAGATCAAGGAAATACTCGACCAGTACGTTATTGGCCAGGAACACGCCAAAAAGTCGCTTTCAGTTGCCGTTTACAACCACTACAAGAGGATTAATTTAGGCGGAAAAATTGACGATGTTGAACTGCAAAAGAGCAACATCGTCATGCTCGGCCCGACGGGAAGCGGGAAAACACTGCTGGCTCAGACATTGGCCCGCCTGCTCAACGTTCCTTTTGCCATTGCCGATGCCACCTCTCTCACTGAGGCCGGTTACGTGGGCGAAGACGTAGAGAACATTCTGCTAAAGCTCATCCAGGCGGCGGATTACGATGTGGAAAAAGCGGAAAAGGGCATTGTATATATAGATGAAATTGACAAGATTGCCCGTAAGTCAGAAAACCCCTCCATCACCAGGGACGTTTCTGGCGAAGGTGTGCAGCAGGCACTTTTGAAGATCTTGGAGGGCACAGTGGCCAGCGTGCCGCCTCAGGGAGGGCGCAAACACCCTCACCAGGAATTCATTCAAATAGATACAACAAACATCTTGTTTATCTGCGGCGGTGCTTTTGACGGCATCGAAAAAATTATTCAAAACCGCATCGGCAAGAAGATGATGGGGTTTGGGGCCGAGATCAAGCCCAAGGAAGAACAGAAAATAGGGGATATTTTGAGGAAAATTCTTCCGGAAGACCTCTTAAAGTACGGCCTTATCCCCGAATTTGTAGGGCGCTTGCCCATTATTATCACCTTAGACGCCCTGGATGAGGATGCTCTCATCCGCATTCTCACCGAGCCGCGCAACGCTCTGGTAAAACAGTACCAGAAGCTCTTTGAGTTAGACGGTGTTACGCTGGAGTTTACCCCCGATGCCTTAAAGGCCATAGCCGAGGAGGCATTAAAACGCAAAACGGGGGCGCGTGGCTTAAGGGCCATCTTGGAAGAGGTAATGCTGGAAGTAATGTACGACGTGCCTTCTCGCAGCGATGTGGCCAAGTGTATTATTACAAGAGAGACAATTGTCAACAGGGAACCACCCAGAATCATTGCCGTGGACCGCAAAAAGAAAAAAGAGGAAACAGCTTAAGATGAGCCGGCACCCGTAAAGGGGCCGGCCTTTAATTTTATTGGTTTATTGATTTGTGCTCTAAGGTTTTAATAAATGGTTAAAATTTGCAAAAGTTAGAAATAATATGGTCAGAAAGCTTGATAAAGAGGTGCAATAACACGGTGGATGAGTTTCCTTTTGGATTTTCTAGCTTCATATCATTTTTACAGGTATTGCTGGCCGTAATTGTTGGTCTTTATTTGTGGAATCTGTTAAAAGGCCAGCAGGCTCCCCGGACGGTAGTAGAAAAGGATTCCAGAAGAGAAATGGAGAAATTGCAGCGCCTGCGTTCAATTTCGCTGAGCGAACCGCTGGCCGAAAAGACAAGACCGGCCAGTTTTGAAGAAATTGTGGGCCAGGAAGAAGGTTTGAAGTCGCTTAAAGCAGCTCTGTGCGGGCCAAACCCGCAGCACGTTATCATCTACGGTCCGCCCGGAGTTGGTAAAACGGCGGCGGCCAGGCTGGTTTTAGAAGAAGCTAAAAGAAACCGGTTATCCCCTTTTAAGGATGATGCTAAATTTGTGGAAATCGATGCCACAACTGCCCGTTTTGACGAGAGGGGGATTGCCGATCCCTTGATAGGTTCTGTGCACGACCCTATCTACCAGGGTGCAGGTCCGCTGGGTATAGCCGGTGTTCCACAGCCTAAGCCGGGAGCGGTTACCCGGGCGCACGGGGGGATTCTCTTTATTGATGAGATCGGCGAGCTGCACCCCATCCAGATGAACAAGCTCCTTAAAGTCATGGAGGACAGGCGGGTATTTTTAGACAGTGCTTACTACAACCCGGAAGATAATAATATACCTTCCCACATCCGCGATATATTTGAAAACGGCCTACCTGCCGATTTCCGTTTGGTAGGCGCTACTACCCGCGAGCCTGAGCACATTGCGCCAGCCCTGCGGTCGCGCTGCGTGGAGATTTTCTTCCGACAGCTTACACCGGGGGAAATTGAGGTTATTGCTGCCAATGCGGCTAAAAAAGTCGGCCTGCCGCTGGAAAAGGGAGCGGTGGAGGTGGTTAAAAAGTTTGCTACTAACGGGCGGGAAGCGGTAAACATTGTCCAGTTAGCCGGAAGCTTGGCCATTACCGAGGGCAGAAAAGAAATCCGCACTGCCGATGCCGAGTGGGTCGTGAACTGCGGGCGCTATGCCCCGCGGCCGGAAAAAAAGGTTTCTGGCGTGCCGCAAATCGGTCTGGCCAACGGCCTGGCTGTCTACGGTTCTGGCACGGGTATGCTCATAGAAGTAGAGGCCAGTGCCGTGCCGGCGGCTGGCGGTAAGGGTACGCTGACCGTAACCGGATTAGTGGAAGAAGAAGAAATTGGCGGCGGGACCAGAACAGTCCGCCGCAAGAGCATGGCCAGGAGTTCGGTTGACAACGTCTTCACTGCTCTTGCTCGGACAACTGAATACGACCCGCGCCGCTACGATATCCACATAAATTTTCCGGGCGGTTTCCCGGCCGACGGCCCGTCAGCCGGAGTAACCATTGCTGTATCCGTGTACTCGGCAATTGCTGGATTTCCCGTCGATAACCGCGTGGCTATGACCGGTGAAGTATCTATTCGCGGCCTTATCGCACCCGTTGGGGGTATTGTTGCCAAGGTAGAAGCAGCCCGCCAGGCGGGGGCCAAAAAGGTAATTATCCCGGCAGAAAACTACCAGCAGATCTTTGTAAATTACAGCGACATAGAGATTGTTCCGGTCAAAAACTTAAAAGAGGTGCTGGAGCTAGCCGTTATGGCTCCCCACTTTTCCAGCCAGCCCGCCATATCTTCAAGTGCGGCTGTTTGTGATATATAAAAATGGGATAAAATAAAGGAGTTTTGGGGAAAACCCGGCGACAAGCCGGGTTTAATGGTATCATAACAATTATTGCTATGGCAGTATTTTTGTTTTTTATGATAAAATTAAAATAAAGTTGGCCTCCAGGATATGACAGCAGAAATGTCAAGTGTCTTGGCGAAAAGGGGGTGCAGTTGTGAAGCCGGAAATTAAGGTCCTGCCGCTTTTGCCTTTAAGAGGAATATTGGTTTTCCCCTACATGGTCGTCCATTTAGACGTAGGCCGGGAAAAATCCGTGCTGGCCATTGAGGAAGCCATGATTCAGGATAGAACTATTTTTTTAGCTACCCAGAAGGAAGCGCAGACGGATGACCCAGACGAAGATGATATTTTCCAGATCGGCACGGTGGCGGAAGTAAAACAGCTCTTAAAGCTTCCGGGCGGTACCATACGTGTGCTGGTAGAAGGCATTGCCAGGGCGAGGGTGCGCCGTTTTCTTTCCCTGGAGCCTTACTTTAAAGTGGAGGTTGAACAGTACTCCGAAACTTTCCAAAAAAACAGTGAGATAGAAGCTTTGATGCGGAGTCTGGTATACCAGTTCGAACAGTACGTGAAATTATCCAAGCGCATTCCGCCGGAAGCCGTTGTTACTGTTGTAAACTTGGAAGAGCCGGGCCGGCTTACCGATATTATTGCTTCTCATCTGGCCCTGCGCATCGAGGATAAACAGAGCATACTGGAAGCAGTAGACATTGTGGAACGATTAGAAAAGCTCTGCTCCATTGTGGCCAGAGAACTCGAAATCGTTGAACTCGAGCGCAAGATCAACATTCGCGTGCGCAAGCAGATGGAAAAAACGCAGAAAGAGTATTACTTGCGCGAGCAGATCAAGGCTATACAGCGCGAGTTGGGTGAAAAGGACGAGAGGGTAGCCGAAGCTGAGGAGCTGCGGGAAAAGATTGCTGCCGCCAAACTGCCCAAGGAAGTCGAAGAAAAGGCCTTAAAAGAAGTTGAGCGCCTGGAAAAGATGCCGCCTATGGCCGCCGAGGCCACGGTAGTCAGGAGCTACCTCGACTGGCTCTTGTCTTTGCCCTGGAGCAAAAGCACGCGTGACCGTTTGGACATCAAGACGGCAGAGGCTATTTTGGAAGAAGACCACTACGGCCTTAAGACTGTCAAAGAGCGTATTTTGGAGTACCTGGCCATACGCAAGCTGGCCAAGAAGATGAAAGGGCCGATCATTTGCTTTGTGGGCCCGCCCGGCGTCGGCAAGACGTCTTTAGGGCGGTCGATTGCCCGCGCCTTAGAGCGCAAATTCGTCCGCATGTCTTTAGGCGGGGTGCGGGATGAGGCAGAGATCCGGGGTCACAGGCGCACTTACGTAGGAGCTATGCCTGGGAGGATTATCCAGGGTATGCGCCAGGCCGGCTCCAAAAACCCCGTATTCCTTTTAGATGAGATCGACAAGATGAGTATGGACTTCCGCGGCGACCCTTCGGCGGCTCTTTTAGAGGTTTTAGACCCCGAGCAGAACAACAGCTTCAGCGACCACTACATCGAAGTGCCTTTTGACCTGTCCAATGTCATGTTTATAACTACCGCCAATGTTCAGCACAATATTCCCCGTCCTCTCTTGGACCGGATGGAGGTAATCCACATTTCCGGCTACACCGAGGAGGAAAAAGTGCAGATTGCCTTACGCCACCTGCTGCCCAAACAGATCAAGGAACACGGTCTTTCTAAAGAGATGCTGAAGGTTTCTGAGAACACAATCCGCAAAATTATACGCGAGTATACCAGGGAATCCGGTGTGCGCAACTTAGAGAGAATGCTGGCCAAGATATGCCGCAAGACGGCAAAGCAGGTAGTCAGTGAAAATGTAAAGAAAGTCCACGTGACCGCTCAAAATTTAAACCAGTTTTTGGGGCCGCCCCAGTACCGCTACGGAGTTGCCGAGCAGGACGACCAGATCGGTGTGGCTACCGGGCTTGCCTGGACGGAGGTAGGCGGCGACACTCTGGCCATTGAGGTGACCATTTACAAGGGGAGCGGTAAGCTGACCCTTACCGGCAAGCTGGGGGAGGTAATGAAAGAATCTGCCCAGGCTGGCTACAGTTACATTCGGTCTAAGGCGTCCGAACTAGGAATTGACGAAGCATTTTTCGATAAACATGATATTCACATCCACGTGCCCGAGGGGGCCATTCCTAAAGACGGCCCTTCCGCCGGAATAACTATGGCCTGTGCCCTGGCCTCGGCTATTACAGGGCGCAAGGTGCGCCACGATATAGCTATGACCGGTGAAATTACTTTGCGCGGCCGGGTGCTGCCGGTAGGCGGCATTAAGGAGAAAGTACTGGCCGCTCACCGGGCCGGTATTAAAACACTCATCCTGCCCAGAGAAAACAAAAAAGACATGGAGGAAATACCCAAAAAAGTTAAAGACAAGATAAACTTTGTTTTAGTTGACCACATGGATCAGGTTCTGGAGGCCGCCCTCTTAGAAAAAGAATACTGTGAAGTAGACCTGCCAGCAGGCACACCGGTAGTTCCTCAGCCCCACACTTTTCAGCAGCCGGTAATCAGTGAGGGGGGCGCCGCTATTCCTTCATGAAAATTAAAAGCGCGGAGTTTTTAAAGAGTGCGGTGAACCCTTCGGGTTTTCCGGCGCCCAAGTTGCCTGAGGTCGCCCTGGCTGGCAGGTCCAATGTGGGAAAATCTTCTCTCATTAATACACTGGTAAACAGGAAGTCACTGGCCCGCACCAGCAAAACCCCGGGCTGCACGCGCACGATAAATTTTTTCCTCGTCAACGGGGCCTTTTACCTGGTGGACTTGCCGGGCTACGGGTACGCTAGTGTGCCGCTTTGTGAAATGGAAAGCTGGCGTGAAATGGTCGAAAGTTACCTTAATGGGCGGGAAAGCTTACGCGGGATCCTTCTTTTGGTCGACTGCCGGCACCCTTTAAGTAACTTGGACATCCAGATGGGTAAATGGATCAGTTACGCCGGCATTCCGCCTGCTGTGGTGGCTACCAAGGCCGATAAACTCTCCCGCTCCCAATTAAACCAGTCGCTTAAGTTAATAAAAGAAAACCTTGAGCTGGGTGAAGATGTGCCTGTTGTGCCCTTTTCGGCTAAAAGCGGCCAGGGGCGGGATGAAATTTTAAAAATCATCGGCCGCTGGGTTATGGGATAAAAAAGATTGTCTTAGATAAAAATTAAGCCCGCCTTGTAACGGGGCGGGCTTTTGTTTTAGCGGTTTTCTTTAGCTGGAAGCGTTTTTATCTGGGCAGCCCTTTGGGCAAAATCGTTGACAACAACTTTTTCATAATGGACTTCTGCGGCAATTTCCCCGGCTTCTTTGGCGGCGCGCACGAAGTTGTCAAAGGGCTCCTGCGGCACAGAAGGGTCTTTCTTCCAGATGTTCAGTGACCTGTAGCGCTTTATGCATTTAAGAAGTGTTTCTTTATCTAAAGCGGGAAAAGAAGGGGCTGACGCATCTGCCGCTTCCTCATCGCTGTGGCTGGCCAGCCATAATTGGGCCTTCATAATAGCGTTAGTAAAAGACTGGATTATTTGAGGATTACTTTCTATATAACCGGGCGCGGCAGCGTAAGCAGTTACCAAAAGTTCGCCGGCGGCTTCTCCTACAGAGGCTGCCACACGGCCGGTGCCGTTTTTTTCAGTCAGAGAAGCTTGCGGTTCTAAGAGCTGAATGGCATTCCCGGTTCCTGCCTCAAACGCTCCCAGGCGCAATGATTCCGGTATGTTGTAGTAGACAGCCACATCTCTGTAGGGGCGGAGCCCGTGCCGGCGCAGCGCGGATTCCAGGGCAATTTGTGAACTCTCGTCGTGGGAATTGCCGATCACCGATCCGTGCCACAGCTCCTGCCAGCCGTTCCACTCCTCGCCGGCCCTTTTTAAGAGAAATGACCCGTCTTGTGTTCCGAGGGCGGCAAATATTTTGGCCTTAGGTTCACTGGCTTTGGAGCGAGGCAAAATATTTTGCAGCCCGCACAAGACGATATCAGCGCGGCCGCCATTTAAGGCGGTGCGGATAGCTTCGCGGCTGGTAGTGTATATACTGACGGACAGTCCTTCTTCTTCAAAAAATCCGAGGTTGTTGGCCAGGTACTGCGGCAGGAAATAAGGTGAACGGGCGGATTCAAACACGCGCACAGGGCAGAGGTGTTTGGGGTGTGCAGGCTTTTTACTGATAATTTTATTGTTGAGAAAGGCGGCAGAAAGCAAGAAAACGGCCAGGAACGCCACTGCGGCTGCAATGAGTATGCCTTTCTTATTCATAAAATACAACCCGGTAAACCCCTTTCTATTTTTTCTCATTAAAGTATTAATATTGAGCAGGGCATGTTTTAATACTAACTGCCTGCAGCAGCACAGTTAGAAGTTGACACGTGAACAGTGCATTCGTTAATATAGTGAAGAAAAATGGTGGGGAGTGGGTAATATTGCTTAAAAAAGACTTACCGGCCACTTACGACCCCAGCGCCGTGGAAGGTAAGTGGTACAGGTACTGGGAAGAAAATAACTTCTTTCACAGCGAGGTAAACGCCGAGCAAGAGCCTTTCTGTATTGTTATGCCGCCCCCCAACGTAACCGGCCAGTTACACATGGGACACGCCCTGGATAATACCCTGCAGGATATTCTCACCCGCTGGCGGCGGATGCAGGGTTACAACACCTTATGGCTGCCCGGCACCGATCACGCCGGCATTGCCACTCAGGCCAGGGTCGAGGAGGAACTGGCAAAAGAAGGCAAGTCAAGGCATGAGCTGGGGAGAGAAGAGTTCTTAAAGAGGGTTTGGGTCTGGAAAGAAAAGTACGGCAATGTGATTACTACCCAGTTGAGAAGGCTGGGCGCCTCCTGTGACTGGCAGCGTGAGCGCTTTACTATGGACGAGGGCTGCTCGGAGGCTGTACTGGAGGTTTTTATCCGGCTTTACGAGCGCGGCCTCATTTACCGCGATTATTACATTATCAACTGGTGCCCCAGGTGTCTTACAACTATTTCCGATATCGAGGTCGAACACTTGGAGCGGCCGGGCCACCTTTATTACCTCAAGTACCCCTTTGAAGACGGCGAAGGTCATGTGGTGATTGCCACTACCCGTCCGGAAACTATGCTGGGCGACGTAGCGGTGGCCGTAAACCCGCGTGACGAGCGTTACCGCCGCTTTATTGGCCGCAAACTGGTTCTGCCCCTGGTGAGAAGGGAAATGCCGCTCATAGCCGACGAATACGTCGACCCGTCTTTTGGTACCGGGGCCTTGAAGATAACACCGGCCCACGATCCCAACGACTTTGAGATCGGTGCCAGGCACGGCCTGCCGCAGGTAATAGTAATTGACAAGGATGGCCGCATGAATGAAAATGCCGGCCCTGCTTACTGCGGTTTGGACCGCTACGAGTGCCGCAAAAAAATTGTCAAGGACTTAGAGGCAGGCGGATACCTTTTAAAAATAGAGGACTACACCCATGCCGTCGGTCATTGCTACCGCTGCGGCACCGTCATTGAGCCCATGCTCTCTCGCCAGTGGTTTGTGCGCATGAAGCCGCTGGCTGAGCCGGCCATAAAAGCTGTGATGGAAGGGCGGATACGTTTTATCCCCGAGCGTTTTACTAAGATCTATTTAAACTGGATGGAAAATATTCGGGACTGGTGCATTTCCCGCCAACTCTGGTGGGGGCACCGTATTCCGGTCTGGTACTGTGCCGACTGCGGGGAAATGACCGCCTCCAAAAGTCCGGTTGCTTCTTGTCCAAAGTGCGGCAGCAGCCGCACAGAGCAGGACTCGGATGTCCTGGATACCTGGTTTTCTTCGGCTCTTTGGCCGTTCTCTACCCTGGGCTGGCCCAAGAAAACCATCGAACTCGCTTACTATTACCCGACGTCGGTGCTCGTTACCGGGAGGGACATTATCTTTTTCTGGGTAGCCAGGATGATCTTTTCCGGACTTGCTTTTATGAACGAAGTTCCCTTCCGGGAGGTGTTTATTCACGGCCTGGTGCTGGACGCGCTGGGGCGGAAAATGAGCAAGTCTTTGGGTAACGGCGTTGACCCCATCGACGTAATCGAATCGCACGGTGCTGACAGCCTGCGCTTTATGCTGGTTACCGGCAACACTCCCGGAAATGATTTGCGCTTTCACTTCGAGCGGTTAGAGGGGGCGCGCAACTTTGCCAACAAGCTGTGGAACGCCTCCCGGTTTGTGCTGATGAACCTGGGTGACTTTGATCCGCGGCAGGAAACCGGTCCTCTTACCCTGGCCGACCGCTGGATTTTAAGCCGTTACCAGGCGGCGGTGGCCGGCGTTACCCGTTTTTTGGAAGAATACGAGCTGGGAGAAGCGGCCAGGGTGCTTTACGACTTTATCTGGAGTGAGTTCTGCGACTGGTATATTGAATTGACCAAACCGCGCCTTTACGGCAAAACGTCACCGCCAGACCGGCGCACGGCCCAGAAGGTGCTCTGGCAGGTCCTCAAAGGGACGCTGGAACTGCTCCACCCCTTTATGCCCTTTATTACTGAGGAAATCTGGCAGTCCCTGCCGGGGCACGGGCTTACTATTATGAAGGCCAGGTGGCCCGAAGCCGTGCAGGAGTTGGTAGATGAAGAAGCAGAAAAGGATATGGACCTGATCATGGAAGTTACGAGGTCTATCCGTCATATCCGCAGTGAGATGAATGTACCGCCGGGCAAAAGAGCGGAAGTCATTTTGGTAGCTCCCGAAGAAAAAGCGCGTGAGGTGATCACCTCTTACAAAAACTATGTTGAGGAACTGTCCGCAGCTGCAGTGACTGTACACTCTGCTCTGAAATCAGTGCCGGAGCAAGCAGCCCATGCCGCCACCAGGGGAGTGGAAATTTACGTGCCTCTGGCCGGGCTTATTGATATTGACCGGGAAACCGCCAGACTGGAGAAAGAGCTGGCCGCCGTTTTGAAAGAGCTGGACAGGGTGCGCAGCAAGCTGGCCAATCCCGGGTTTTTAAACAAAGCGCGCCCGGAAGTAGTAGCCAAGGAAAGGAGCAAGGAACGCGAACTGGCTGCTCGTGAGGAAGCGTATAAAGCTAGGCTTTCTGTGCTAGCCGGGATCGGGAGGAATATTTTTAACCAAACATGAAGTACGAAGAAGCCTTAAAATATCTCTCAGAACTGGCCAAGTTCGGAGTTAACATGGGTCTTGGCCGCATTGAAGAACTCCTTTGGCGCCTGGGAAACCCTCACCGCCGCTTGAAAGTTATTCACGTCGGGGGTACTAACGGTAAAGGTTCGACTACGGCCATGTTGTCCAGCATTTTGCAAAAAGCCGGATGGCGGGTAGGTGCTTTTACATCTCCCCACCTGCACTCGTATACGGAGAGGTACAGGATTAACGGCCGGGAAATTTCTCCTGAGTTAGTAGCGGAGTTTTTAGGGGAACTCAAGCCCCACATGGAGGAGATGGTCAGGGAAGGCTTTGAGCACCCTACTGAATTCGAGGTAGGCACAGCCCTGGCCTTTCTTTATTTTTTCCGGCAGGGTGTAGATTTTGCTGTGGTGGAAGTAGGGCTGGGCGGTTCTGTTGACTCTACCAATGTAGTACAGCCGCTTGTTTCGGTAATTACCAACGTTTCTATGGATCATATGGATTATTTAGGCAGCACCGTGGCTGAAATAGCCCGGGTAAAAGCTGGCATTATTAAACCGGGCGTGCCCGTGGTGACAGCAGCCGAAGGGGAAGCGCTTAAGGTAATACAGGATGTAGCTGGCCGGTTGGGCTCCCCCTTAATTTTAGTGGGGCGCGATGTGCGGGCTGAATTGGTTTCCTATTCAAGCCGTGGGCAGTTCTTTAACGTTTACGGCCGGCTGAGCAGCTACAGGAATCTTTTCCTTCCCCTTTTGGGGCGGCACCAGATTACTAACGCTGCTACAGCAGTAGCCTGCTTGGAGGTGCTGGCCGGCTTGGGGTACGTTTTGGACAGCACGGCAGTACGCCACGGCCTGGCAGCAGTGCACTGGCCGGCAAGATTGGAGGTTGTGCGCCGGGATCCTGTGGTAATCATTGACGGTGCCCACAATCACGCCGGGGCCAGGTCCTTAAGGCTGGCACTGCAAGAGTATTTTTCAGGGCGCGGTATTATTTTTGTCCTCGGCATTTTAAGTGATAAGGAGCGGAGCAAAGTTGTAGAAGAGCTTGCCCCGCTGGCCCGCGCGGTGGTAGTCACGCGGCCGGACAACCCGCGGGCCGGCAATTGGGAGGAGGTAGCGCTGGAAGTCATGCGCTGCGGGACCGAGGTCTTCTTAGAAGAAGATGTCGGCAAGGCAGTTGAACTGGCCGTTTCCTTGGCCGGCTCTCGTGACCTGGTGTGTATTACCGGTTCGCTCTACATGGCCGCCGGGGCAAGAGAGGTTATCTTGAGTAGTACACAAAAAGAAAACAACAGGTGTTAACAGAGATTGGGCCTGACTTTAATAAAAAGGTCTTAGGCAAGCAATAATAAAATTAAGAAAAGGCTGGTTGTTACAATGTCCTTGTGAAGCGGGGTAAGTTTTGGTGGGAGCAAGAGTCCGCTCAGTCCCGGTAAAAAAGAGGCTGGCCAAAAGGCCAAAGGGGCTTTTTGATGCCGGGATCAGCTGCCCGCCGTTGGGTGGTGGAGCCCAAGAAAAAAAGGCGAGCGGCAGTGTGCGGGTATCCCCGGGGCTAGAGGAAAACTTAACTTATTTTGCCGGTATCTTTGGCCAGAACGTAGATTTTGTGATCAGGAAATTTGAAATTGGCGTTAAGCCAGAAAAAAAGCCGCCCTTGTTTACCTGTCCAGCCTGGCCGGTGAAGAGAGAGTTGGAGAGAGTATTTTAAAGCCGCTGCTTAAATGGAGCAAGGCCCTGTGCGGCGGGAGGGCTGGCAGCCGGGAGGCTTTTTCGGTTCTAACGGCGGCCAATGTGCGTGACGGCCTGGTAGAAATGAAAGAGCTTGTAGAAGAGATTTTAAGCGGTGCTGCCGTTTTATTTATTGAAGGCAGCACAGAAGCCCTGGCTGCCAGGGTCGAGGATTGGCCAAAGCGCAACGTGGAGAAGACAGATCTGGAAGGGGTGGTGCGCGGCTCAAAAGAAAGTTTTAACGAATCATTAGCGGATAATATTTCTTTGGTGACTTTGGTGAGGCGCAGGCTGCGCACGCCAAACCTCGTTTTTGAAGGCTTAAAGCTGGGCCGCGTAACGTCGACCCCTATAGCCCTGGCCTATCTTGCTGGTATAGCTTCACCTGATCTGGTGGCGGAAGTAAAAAGCGCCTTTCCCGAATTGATGTTGACGGTATTCTGGAAGGCGGTTATATTGAGGAACTAATTCAGGACGACCCCTATACTCCCTTTCCCCAAATCAGTTACACTGAAAGGCCTGACCGGGTGGTGGCCGCTCTTTTGCAGGGGCGTGTCTGTATTTTTACCGAGGGCACCCCCATGACCATTTTTATGCCGGCAGTATTTCAGGATATAATGCAAAGCCCGGAAGATTATGAAGATTATTATGAGCGCTACCATTTTGCTACTGCTGTCCGCTTTTTGCGCTATTTGGCCATAATAATTTCCCTTGTTTTGCCTTCCTTTTACATTGCGGTGATTACCTTTCACCAGGAAATGGTTCCCACGCAGCTCTTGATTAGCATCGCTGCTTCCCGAGAAGGGGTTCCTTTTCCTACTGTGGTGGAAGCACTGATACTGGCAGCTGTAATGGGACTTTTTGGTTTAATGGCCGGAATAATGGCAGTACTCATTCACTTAGCCGGGCTCCGCTCTTTTGGTGTGCCTTACCTTATTCCTTTGTGCTGGTTACGGCCTTTGATGAAGCGCCGGATGGCAAGGTTTGCTTAGCTGTGCAAGTAATCAATCCCAAAGCGGTAGCCGGCGCAGGGGGCATGGCCGCCGGTGCCGGCGGCGGCGAAGTGTCATTGCGGAGCTTTCGCAACTTGAGCATAGAAGGCGAATCTATTTTTGATTGTATCCGGCTCCTGTCCCTCGTTGTTCCCGAGCAGCTTTACTTTGCCCACAACCAGGCTATCATTATTTCCGGTAAAATGGCGGCTGAAAGGGGTGTGGGGGAATTATTTGATTTTTTTGAGCGCAACCCCCAAATAAGGCGTAACAACTGGGTTTTGGTGGCTAAAGACGAATTATGCAACCTTTTAGAACTGCCGGGAGCGGTTATAGCATCGCCTGCCCAGCGCATTATAGGTATTATGAAGGACCAGAATCTTAATTCCTATTTTCCAGAGGTGCTCTTGGGGGATTTTATGGAGCTTTTGGAGCTGGAGGGAAGTGAAGCGTACGCACCGGCCATCCAGATAGAGAAAAAAATGGTTGAAGAGAAATATTTAAGCGGTGCGCCCAAAAATCCGCCCGGAAACAAGCCAGTGGGTGAAGTAATTAAAATCGGAGGCGCTGCTGTATTCGGCGGTGAAAAGTTAGCCTGCTGGTTTGACGAGCGGGAAGCGCGCGGCCTTTTGTGGGTTAAGGGCCGGGTGCGGGGCGGCGTGATCCCCGTGAGCTGCCCTTCGGGGAGCGGTAAAGAACACCTATCTTTAGAAATTTTAAAGTCAAAAGCAAAAGTCAAACCTGTTTTTGGCCCCGGCGGCCTTACACTTTCGGTGACAGTTGATGTAGAGGCTGCCATTCAAGAGGCGGAGCTTTACGAAGAAATCGATAACTTACGCGTAATAAATGCTATTGAGGACGCTTTAGCTTTTGAGGTACAGCGCGAAATTCAAAAAGCCCTGGAGAAAGCGCGCCAGTACCGTGCCGACGTCTTTGGTTTCGGTACGTCGGTTTACCGCAGCCAGCCTAGAGTGTGGAGTGAAATAAAGGAAAACTGGCCCGGGATTTTTGCAAATTTGCCGGTAAGTATTGAGGTTAGGGCAAAAGTTGTGCCCGCACCGGCCTGATAACCCGGCTGTTTAAAGTGCAGCGCTAGGAGAGGGGAAAGCGGGTGGCTGTTTTTTTGCTTGTTCTGGCTTTTGCTGCTATTATAGCCCGGGAAGTTCCGAAACTATGGCAAGAGAGGATGTGGCGGGAACTGGTAGCCTTTTTTGTGCTGGTTATTTCGGGCATTTTTTTATCTTTTGGGCTGGTTTTTAACTGGCCTTTGCCCAACCCAACGTCTTGGCTTGAATCGGTATTCAAGCCGTTTAGTAAATTCTTAGTAAATTCTTAGAAGATATTCTTGCTCCTTGAACAAATAATGGCAGTTACTAATATATAATAACCCGATATTTTTTAATTTTCGCATAAGCTTGTCACAAAATTGGCGAGGTGGTAAACTGTTTTTGGGTATCTCTTTTTGACGGGAGATTGGTCATGGCCAAAAGTTATAGAAGTACCGGCAACACCTGGGTGCTTGTTTTGCTCATGCTGGCCGGGGGCCTTGCCGGGAGCGCTTTGGGCAATGCCCTGGCGCCTTGGCTGCCCTGGCTTAAATCATCAACGCTTATAGGTTTGCATCCGTCCACTTTGGACCTTCATTTTTTTAGTCTTACTTTTGGTTTTACCGTTGCTTTAAACCCGTTCACCGCTTTAGGTCTTATCCTGGGCTACATTTTATACCGCAAAGTTTAAAGAAAAGGTGAATGTGCTTTTGTGAAAGAAATTATCCTTGCCTCGTCTTCGCCGCGCCGTAAAAGCCTTTTAGAGCAGCTGGGTTTAAAATTTAAGGTAATACCTTCCACGGCTTATGAATCGGTCCTGCCGGGATTGACCCCGGCTGAACTGGTGGAGGTGCTGGCCAAAGAAAAGGCGCACCAGGTAGCTTTGCAGTTAACTTCAGGCATTGTTATTGGAGCCGATACGGTGGTTGTCTGGCGCGGCGAGATAATGGGAAAGCCTGCCAGCCCCCAAGAAGCTGTGGGGATGTTAAAGCGGCTGCGCGCAGATGTTCACGAGGTTTATACCGGCCTTGCTCTTATCGATGCGGCCAGCGGGGAATCAATTACGGGACGTGAGATGACCAGGGTGTACTTTAAAGATATTACTGACGCCGAGATAGAGTCCTATGTGGCGACTGAAGAGCCGCTGGATAAAGCCGGTGCCTACGCTGTACAGGGTAAGGCGGCGATTTTTATTGAGAGAATAGAGGGCTGCTATACTAATGTTGTGGGCCTGCCGCTGGCCAGGCTTGCCACTATGCTCAAGCATTTTGGCGTGAGTATTTTGCCGGGCGGGAGCAGCTAGCACGGGCTTTGTCCGGCCAGTAGGTGTTGTTATTGGTGTCCGTGTACCGCACAAGTGAAAAGCCGACTATAAAAGAACTGCCCGAAGATTTAAGGCCGCGTGAGAGGCTGGTTAAAGAAGGTGCCGGTTCTTTGTCCGACGCGGAATTACTGGCCATTTTACTCAGGACCGGCTCAAAGGAGTTTACGGCGCTCGACCTGGCCGCGGTAGTGATAACTAAATTTAAAAATTTAAGGCACCTGGTTGATGCCAGCGTGGAAGAACTGGCTGAAATAAAGGGGGTAGGCCTGGCCAAGGCCTGCCAGGTAAAGGCGGCGCTCGAGCTGGCCCGCCGGCTGGCCCGCTTTACTGAATCACCGCGTCCCCTTATTAAGTCGCCGGGCGATGCCGCAGCCCTAGTCATGGAAGAAATGCGGCGCCTGGACAGGGAGCACTTCCGCGTCCTCCTTTTAAATACCAAGAACAGAGTTTTGGGTGTGGACGAGGTTTCTGTGGGGACTTTGAATTATTCGGCTGTGCACCCGCGGGAAATCTTCCGCAGAGCTATAAAGAGGAGCGCGGCTTCGGTGATCCTGGTTCACAACCATCCCAGCGGAGATCCTGCCCCCAGCAGAGAAGATATTGAAATAACAGAAAGACTGGTAGAGGCGGGAAAAATTATCGGTATTCAAGTTCTGGACCACATTATTGTTGGAGAAAAAAGGTTTGTAAGCTTAAAGGCCGAAGGCCTTATTTAAATTTCTGGTGTATTCAAAGAAAGAGAGGGGCCAAAAAATGCGCATCGGTCTTTTTTCCAAGGATATGGGCATGGATCTGGGGACGGCCAATTCCCTGGTTTATGTAAAGGGCAAGGGCATCGTTATACGCGAGCCTTCTGTAGTAGCTATTCAAAAAGACACGGGTCAGGTTTTGGCTGTCGGCGAGGAAGCCAAGCGGATGATAGGCCGTACACCGGGCAATATTGTGGCTATCCGGCCGCTTAAGGACGGGGTTATTGCCGACTTTGACATGACCCAGAGCATGATAAAGTACTTTATAAACAAGGCCCTGCGCGGCCGCAGCTTTATAGTGAGGCCGCGGGTAGTGGTCGGTGTGCCCTCCGGCGTTACGGCTGTAGAAGAAAGGGCGGTGCGCGAGGCTGCCTTGCAGGCAGGGGCTAGGGAGGCCTACCTCATTGAGGAGCCGATGGCCGCCGCTATCGGGGCGGGCCTGCCTGTGCACGAACCCACCGGCAACATGATTGTGGACATTGGCGGCGGAACTACGGAAGTAGCGGTTATCTCCCTGGGCGGCATTGTTACCAGCCGCTCGATCCGCATTGCCAGTGACGAGATGGACGAGGCCATTATCAACCACGTCAAGCGCACTTACAACCTGATGATCGGAGAGAGGACCGCCGAGCAGATTAAAATACAAATCGGCACGGCTTACCCGCCGGACAAGCTGGAGACGGATGAGGTGCGCGGCCGCGATTTAGTAACCGGGCTGCCTAAAACCATAATGATAACCAACGAAGAGATCTACAAGGCTCTATCTGAGCCGGTATCCAGTATCATAGATGCTATTAAAGCCACCCTGGAACAGACGCCGCCGGAACTGGCCGCCGATATTATGGACCGCGGTATAGTTATGGCCGGCGGCGGCTCACTGTTGCGCGGCCTTGACCGGCTGGTGAGCGAGCAAACGGGGATGCCCGTTCACTTGGCAGACGAGCCTTTGCTGGCCGTGGCTTACGGTGCGGGGCGGGTGCTGGAAAACATCGATGTCCTGCGCAAAGTGTTAATCCAGCCCAAAAGACTCGCCTGATAACCGAGAAAGCTGTTTTGGGCAGTATCCCGATGTAGCCGTGGAAGATATTTGCCGGCGGGGAGTAGTTAGGGGATGCATTGGAACAAAGCTAAGAAGCTGTTTTTACTGGCTTTAATATTGGTTGCTTCTCTGTCCGCCATGCGGGTTACTGCTCCCAACCAAATGCGGTCAGAGTTTTTATTGTATAAATTTAAAGACGTGCTGGCTCCCGTTCAATTAGGGCTGAATTGGTTGGGCCGGCAGGCTTCCTATTTAATCTCCCTGCCCGTTCATGCTGTAGGGGCTGCTGAGCGCAACCGGCAGCTGGAAGAGGAGTTATCCAGACTAAAAGGTGAGATTATCCAGTTAAATGAGTACAAAAAGGAATGTGAGCGGCTGGCGGCGCTTTTAAACTATAAGCAGGCGGCAGCCGGCCAGTACAGCCTCATGGCGGCTTCGGTAGTAGCCAGGGACCCTAATAACTGGTTTGGCACGGTAACTCTCAACCGGGGTGCGGGGGACGGTGTGCGGGAGAATATGACTGTTTTAGTGCCGGAGGGCTTGGTAGGAAGGGTGGTATCCGTGTCCTCTTCTACCTGTGAGGTGCTCTTGATCAGCGACCCGCGCAGCGGGGTGAGTGCCACTGTACAGGAAACCAGGACCCCCGGCATTTTAGAGGGAATTACGGGCGGCGGCGGAAAAACCAGGATGATCCATATTGCCAACGACGCGCCGGTAGAAACCGGTCAAGCAGTCGTTACTTCCGGGCTGGGCAGTGTTTTTCCCAAAGGCTTGCCGGTAGGCGCTGTGGAAAGTGTCCAAAACGAACCTTCCGGCATGTTTAAAACTGCCGTTGTCAGGCCTTTTGCCCCTTTGAACCGGTTAGAAGAAGTTTTTATAGTAACGGGTTTGACGGCTGGCAGGTGATAAGCTGTGGACTTTTATATTTTTCTGTTGCTGCAAGTGGTGGTTTTGTTATTGCAAACCACCGTTCTTGATCATGTGAGTGTAATGGGCATAAAACCCGACCTGGTAATGCTCACGGTAACGGTGAGCGGTTTTCTTTTAGGAGCGCGCGAAGGCGCTTTTTGGGGATTTGCTGCCGGCGTCGTAGAAGACCTTTTTTGTGGTTCTTATATAGGTTTAAATGCCCTGGTAAAAATGGCTGCCGGCTGGCTGGCCGGCATTTGCGGGGAGCGCTTCTACAGGGAGAGCCCTTTAATTGCGGGGGGCGTTGTGTTTTTATCTTCTTTAGGCGGCCTTATCCTTAATTACCTCTTGTTTTTCTACCTGGGTGTGCATATTTTGCCTTTAAGTGCTCTTGTGGGGGTTGCACTGCCCGTTTCCCTTTATACAGCCGTCCTTGTCCCGCCGTTCTTTAAGCGTTTTTTACGGGTCTTTCAAGTGCGGGAAAAGGAATACCGGGGGTTTTGGTAATATGAGTTTGGTTTTGGAGAGAAGGGCACAAGAAAAGAAGATGCACGTGTTTCTCTTTTTGGTGCTGGCTTTTTTCACAGTTTTGGCAGGCAGGCTTGTATACATGCAGCTTATACAGAACGATAAATTTACTACCCTGGCCAGAGAAAACAGGATGAGGCTCATTTCCATACCGGCCCCGCGCGGTGAAATTTTTGACCGCTGGGGGGTGAAACTGGTTGGAAACCAGCCGGTGTACACAGTTTCTCTGGTAAACCTTGGCCGTCAAGACAATGAAGGTGTTATTGATAAGCTGGCTAATATTTTAGGTATCAGCCAGGAGGAAATCCGTCAAAAGATTGGACAGAGAAAGCGCCTCTACGAGCCGGTAAAAATTGCTACCCGCATCTCGCCGGAGGTAGTGGCCAAAATTGAGGAACAGCGCCTGGAATTGCCCGGCGTAGAAATTGATATTGAGCCCGTGCGCGATTACCCTTTGGGGCAGCTGCTGGCTCACGTGCTCGGTTACGTGCGGCAGATCAACGAGGAGCAGCTGGCGGCCAACAGGGACAAAGGTTATAAGCCCGGCGACAATTTTGGCCAGACGGGTTTGGAGTACCAGTACGAGCAGTATTTGCGGGGCCAGGACGGTGGCCGGCAGGTGGAGGTGGACTCCCTGGCCAGACCGGTGCGCGATTTGGGGATAAAACCCCCTGTTCCCGGCAACAACCTCGTTCTGACTATTGACCACCGCGTGCAAAAAGCGGCCGAGGAAGCACTGGCCAGATCGTCACGTGAAGCACTAAAGCAGGGCTACAGGGAGGCCAGGGCGGGGGCGGCCGTAGCTTTGGACGTGCGTACGGGTGCCGTTTTGGCTATGGCCAGTTACCCCGCATTCGACCCGGCAAAACTTTCTGGGGTGCTGTCCCAGAAAGACTTTGAGGAAATTTTCAATTCTCCCTGGAAACCTATGCTCAACCGCGCTCTCATGGCTTATGCTCCGGGTTCGACTTTTAAAATGATTGTTGCCCTAGCGGGGCTGGAGTCGGGCAAAATAACACCCCGGGATGTTATTGACGATCCGGGTTACTTTTTCTTGGGAAGAATTTTTTACGACTGGAAACCGGGGGGGCACGGCAAAGTTGACCTGGTCAGGGCGATAAAGGTTTCTTGCGACGTTTACTTTTACCAGCTTGGCCTGCGTTTGGGCATAGATGAAATTGCCCGCATGGCGCGCCAGTTCGGTTTGGGCGAGAAGACTGGCATTGACCTGCCGGGGGAAGACAGCGGCGTAATTCCTGGACCGGAAACAAAGCTTGCCTTGCGCCTGCCCTACTTGAGTGACGGTGACAGGAAAAAGGTGGCGGAAATAGAACAAAGGTACGAAGAGCTTTTGTCCAGGGCGGCCAGTGAAGAGCAGCGCCGCACGTTAATGCGCAAGAGAGCAGACGAGCTGCGCGCTATTGAGTGGGATTTGGACTGGCACGATTACGATACCATTATTTCTTCCATCGGACAAGGGGACAACCGCTACACGCCCTTGGAACTGGCCTCCTATGTAGCGGCTGTTGCTAACGGCGGCATTCGCTACCGGCCTTATATTGTGCAAAGAGTTGTCGATCCGGCAGGGCGCGTAATAAAAGAAAACACTCCGGTCGAATTGGGCCGGGTAAACGTTTCTCCTGCTAATTTAGAGGTGATCAGGAAAGCCATGTACGAGGTGACCCAGCCACCCGACGGTACAGCATACGGTTTTTTTGTCAATTTTCCCAAGGTAGCTGCTAAAACAGGTACGGCCGAAGTAGAGGGCCGGGATACGCACGCCCTTTTTGTGGCCTTTGCCCCCTACGAAAACCCGGAAATTGCCGTAGCAGTAGTTATGGAGCATGCAGGACATGGCGGCACTGCTGCCGGGCCGGTAGCTGAGGATATGCTGGCTGCCTATTTTGGCCTGCCAATTCCTGGCAAAGTGAATCCCGTCAGCCCGGAATAACATATGAATGAAATATTGTTCTTTGCTCAATAGTTTTGTCTAATAAGGTTGAAAAACGGGGTTTTTTGCCCCGATTTTTTTGTTTTTTAATAGCAGGATTTAGTTGCCTGCCGTAGAATTAACTGTGTGGTAGCAGCACTGGTAAGGGGGACAGGGGTTTGACGTTTTTCAAAGCTGGGGTTAAAAATAACGGTATATGGGGGCTTTTAAAGGGTTTTCCGCCGGATCAAGAGGGCTTGGTTGACGAAAATACCATCTTAGTACAGCGGACCCTGCGTTCCGGTCAGAGCATTCATTACAACGGAAATGTAGTCATTCTCGGTGATGTAAACCCTGGCTCGGAAGTGGTGGCGACCGGTAATGTTATAGTCATGGGTGCTTTAAGGGGAGTAGTGCACGCCGGGGCAGCAGGGGACGAAAACGCGGTGGTAATCGCTTTTAAGCTGCAGCCCACGCAGTTGAGAATTGCCAACCACATTACACGCCCGCCCGACGACGAAAAGGACTGTGCTGGCCAGCCGGAAGTGGCACGAATAAAAGATGGGGTCGTAACCATTGAAGCCATTCAGAGTTGGGGGGAACGGCAGGGTAAGGTTAACTAAAAGGCAAAGTATTTACGGCACAAAGCGCGCGTTGACTTTACAGGAGGAGGAGCTTGGGCATGGGGGAAGTAATCGTTATTACCTCCGGCAAAGGGGGGGTAGGTAAGACTACCACCACTGCCAATATTGGAGCTGGACTGGCAGCTAGGGGTTATAAAGTAGTTATGGTAGATGCCGATATCGGGCTACGCAACTTAGACGTAGTTTTGGGCCTGGAAAATAGAATTGTATTCGATTTAGTAGATGTTACCAGCGGCAACTGCCGCCTGCGTCAAGCTTTAATTAAGGACAAGCGTTTGGAGGGGCTGCACCTTTTGCCGGCTGCCCAGACAAAGGACAAAACTGCCGTCAGTCCGGAGCAGATGAAGAGCCTGTGCGAAGAATTAAAAAGAGAATTTGATTATGTAATTATCGACTGTCCAGCCGGTATAGAGCAGGGTTTTAAGAACGCTATTGCGGGGGCCGACAAGGCTATTGTGGTCACTACTCCTGAGGTGGCGGCAGTAAGGGATGCTGACAGGATAATCGGACTTCTGGAGGCCGCTGAGCTGCGCGAGCCAAAATTAATCATCAACCGTATTAGGCCGAAGATGGTCAGGCAAGGCGATATGATGAGTATTGATGACATAATAGACATACTGGCCATCGACTTGCTGGGAGTTATACCCGAGGATGAGATGATTGTCATCACCACCAACCGCGGTGAGCCTGTAGTTCTAAATCAAAACTCCCGTTCGGGGCAGGCATACAGGAATATAACTGCCCGCCTGCTGGGAGAGGAAGTGCCTTTTATGAACCTGGAGGAAGAGGCGGGCCTGTGGGGCAGGCTACGTAAAATAATTGGCCTTAAATAGGCGGGGGAGGGCATACCGGTGCTTGATTTCCTTTACAAGCTATTTAGCAGGGATGGCGGCAGCAAAAACGTTGCCAAAGAAAGGTTGCGGCTTGTCCTGTTACACGACCGTACGAGCATTTCTCCCCAGTTAATGGACACCTTAAAAGTTGAGTTAATCAAAGTAATTTCCAATTACATGGAAATAGATGAGGAATCATTGGAAGTAAGTTTAGATTCCAGCGGCACCACTGTCGCCTTGGTGGCTAACATACCGGTAAAGGGGATAAAGAGGGCGGCGCGGACCACTGCTTAAGTTTTTCCTAAAGTGTTAAGTCCGTTTTTAAAAGGCGGGCTTTTTTATTTTTGGGAGGAAAAGCTTAATTGACAGCCGGCGGCTGTAAAATTACAATGGTGCAGTAAAGAAGGCTTGCAGAGGGTGTGGTTTTTCTTGTTTGTGCACAGCAGGACATTGAAAAAATTAGACCACACGCTGGTTTTGACCACGGCAGCCATCATCCTTTACGGCTTGGTAATTATTTACAGTGCCACCAAGCCGGTGGAAGTCCTGGGTTCGGCCGGGAGCAGTGCGGTGGATTCTTTTATTTATGTTAAAAAGCAGCTGTTAAATGTCCTTTTGGGTTTGGCGGCTATGGCCTTTATGCTTTGCATAGAGTACGAAGAACTGGCAAAGCGCATAAAATTGCTTTACGCGCTTAATCTGGCCATGTTACTGGCCGTTGTCTTAATTGGCCGGACAGAACTGGGAGCCACGCGCTGGATAAGTATCGGCCCATTTAATTTTCAGCCTTCGGAGTTCTCCAAGCTAATTATGATCATCTGCTACGCTGCCTTTCTCGTCCAGCGCGGCGGCAAGCTCCAGCGTTTTCGTGATTTGATTCCCTCATTTATTTTTTTTGGTTTGCCCATGCTCTTGGTCCTAAAGCAGCCCGACCTGGGCACGTCTATGGTCTTTGCGGCCATCATGTTCGGGATGCTATTTGCCGCCGGCGCACGCCCTTTACTGTTAGCGGGGTTAATTGTAGGCGGCCTTGCCTTTGTTTCCCTGTGGATCTGGGCCCATTTCTGGTTTGCAGCCAACACATCTTTTAACTTGTGGGTGCCTTTGAAGGACTACCAGCTAAAAAGGCTGATTATCTTTTTAAACCCCTGGCAGGACTGGCACGGCGACGGGTACCACATCATACAGTCGCAGATTGCCATTGGCCAAGGGGGCTTTTGGGGGCGCGGACTTTTTCAGGGCAGCCAGACGCACGGGGAATTTCTGCCCATCCAGGAAACAGACTTCATTTTTTCCGTGGTGGGTGAAGAACTGGGATTTATAGGAGCGCTAGCTCTCTTGGGTCTTTTCTTCCTCCTCATCTACCGTTTTATTAACATTGCTATCAACGCCAAGGACAACTTCGGCTACTTGATTTGTGCAGGCATAGCTTCGATGGTGATCTTTCACGTAGTAGTTAACATAGGCATGACTACCGGTATTATGCCGGTTACTGGTATCCCCCTGCCCATGTTCAGCTACGGAGGCAGCAGTATGATTACTAACTTAGCGGCCATCGGTCTGGTTTTAAATATTAACATGAGAAGGCAAAAAATTATATTTTAATTTTGTGCATTTTGCCAGCAAACCGGCAACCGCCCGTGAGAAGGGCGGTTTATTTTTAGCGCCCTTGTCATATTTCCTTTTAAAGGAAATATATATTTTACAGAGTTTTTAGAGGTGAATCCGGTGGGAGGGGTAACGTTGAAGGGGACAGGTTTTCATCCTGTTGGTAAGGGCAGCGGGGAAGATTGGATGCCTTCTGGCAGGGTTTCACGCTGGCAGCCCGGTAAGGTGCGGCCTTACAGAGCCGGAATATTAAGGGTTGCGGCTGCTTTTTTGATTTTTCTTGCCTTACTTGTTTTAAAAGAGACAAGCCACCCGCGGGGAGTGGCGGCGAGGGAAAAGCTAAAGGAGGTACTGACAACGGAGTGGGATTACAGGCCGGTGCTGGAAAAGGCGGTTCAGTTCGGTTTGCAAATGGCCAATTACGACTGGCGTTTCCTGTCTTCTCCCCAGCCGGTTGTGTCCAGGCCGGCTAAAGTATTTTTGCCACCCAACCTTTCAACGCCGGTATCGGGTAAAATAAGCCGCGGTTTTGGTATGGTTATTGATCCGGTAGACGGTATGGAGCGCTTTCACAGCGGCATTGATATTGAGGCCCCGCCGGGAAGCCCGGTGCGGGCGGTAAGTGACGGTGTGGTAAAGAAGGTTGGCGACGGGCCGGCTTTGGGGAAGTACGTTCTTCTCGAACACGGGCCGGGTTGTTATACCCTGTACGGGGGCCTTTCCAGGGCTGTTGTTCTGGAAGGCCAGGAGGTAAAGGCCGGTCAGGCCATAGGTGAAGCCGGAAATACAGGTGACTTTGCCGGCAGCGGCCTGCACTTCGAAGTAAGAGAAGATGGTGTGCTAGTGGATCCTCTGACCAAGCTTAAGACGAACAGCTTAAGGTAGAAAGAAAGAGGTGCCCGGTGTGAAATTGGTTCGCTTATTGGGTGTGGAAATACACCTCCACAATGGATTTTTGGCCCTCTTGGGCTTGTTTTTTGCGGCTGGAGTACTGGAAAAAGGACTGGCTGCTTTTTTTATAGTGCTTATACACGAACTGGCCCACGTGGCCGCCGCCCGCAAGTTGGGAGTACGGGTGGTAAGTGTAGAATTAATGCCGTTTGGCGGTGTCAGCAGTTTAGGTGAAGAAGTAGTGCTTGACCCGCGGCGGGAGGTGTTGGTGGCTTTAGCCGGTCCTGCTGCTAATCTCGTTATGTTCGGCCTCGGCCTGGGGGCAATTAATTACGGCTTGGGTTATGAAGATCTAAATAACTTTTTTCTCCAGTGCAACCTGATGGTGGGTGCTTTTAACCTCCTTCCCGCCCTGCCGCTGGACGGCGGCCGCGTTTTTCGGGCCTGGCTGGCCGGCAGGGTAGGTTTAAAAGAGGGCACTTACCGTGCCGCCCTCTTAGGACAGTTTATGGGCGCTTTTATTTCAGCTGGCGGCGTGTTGGGGTTAGCCGGCGGGCTGTGCGGTCTGGATGTAGCCGCTACTGGGATTTTTCTCTTGTACGCAGCCAGCAGGGAAAAGAAACTGGCCCCTTACCACTTTGTCCAGCACCTGGTGCGCAAAAAAGAAGAACTAGTTTCGGGCGGGGTTTTGCCTGTTAAAATTATTGCTTGTTCGGATGATGTCAGCTTAAAAAAATTGTATTTGCATTTCTTGCCCAAACACTTTCATTTACTGCTCGTCCTGGGTGAAAACTTTAACCAGCGCGGTACGCTGAGCGAGGACAGGGTAATAGATGCTCTTTTGGCAGGGTGTTTGGATATGCCAGTAGGAAAGCTTTTGGACGTTTAATAAAAACTGAAGGTATAAGGTGCACCGGACGTTGCAGGACGGCACCGCGGGGTTATAATATTATTGTCATAATAATTTTTTAATAGACAGTCTTTATTTTTTAATAGACAGTCTTTCCAAGAATAATTCTTCTTTCGATAACTCACTGGAAAAAAATTATATTTTATAAGGTGGCATATAATTTGCGAGTGTTAGAGCAGATTCTTCCCCTGGTCCAAAAACCGGCCCGCTATGCGGGCGGCGAGTGGAACGCCATCCGCAAGGAGTGGGCAAAAGCCAAGGTAAGGGTTGCTTTTATCTTCCCCGATGTTTACGAAGTAGGCATGTCGCACCTGGGCCTTCACATCTTGTACTGGCTGGTAAATCAAAGGCCTGATGCCCTTATGGAGAGGGCGTTTGCCCCTTGGCCGGATATGGAGGCCAAAATGAGGGAGCGCGGTTTGCCGCTGTTTACTCTGGAGTCGAGGCGTCCTGTGGCTGATTTTGATATAATTGCCTATACCCTCCAGTACGAGATGAGTTATTCTAATGTGCTCAACACACTTAACTTAGCAGGCATTCCCTTAAAGTCTGAAAGGCGGGGTGAAGATTGCCCCCTTGTTATTGCCGGCGGCCCCTGTGCCTTTAATCCCGAGCCGCTGGCCGGCTTTATCGATTTGTTTGTGGTCGGCGAAGGCGAAGAAGTGCTAAACGAACTGCTAGACTCTTTTATAGAAATGAAAGAAGAGCGCTTGCCCCGCTCGGAAATCTTGCGGCGCATGGCGTGCATAACCGGTGTTTACGTCCCCTACCTTTACCGGGCCGTGGATGATGGGGGGGTATACAGGGTAGAGCCGGTCGAAAGCGGTGTGCCGGCCAAGATTAAAAAAAGGCTGGTGCGGGACCTGGATTGCTCTCCCTGCCCCCTAAAGCCGGTTGTTCCTTCTACGGAGGCCGTACACGACCGGCTGATGGTAGAAGTGATGCGCGGCTGCTCGCGGGGCTGCCGCTTTTGCCAGGCCGGTTTTATCTACCGGCCGGTACGGGAGAAATCGCCTAAAATAGTTGTTTCCCAGGCCGCGGAAATGCTGAAGTCCACCGGCTACGACGAAATATCCCTTTTGTCGCTGAGCACAACTGATTACACGCCGGTAGGCGGTGTAGTAAAGGCCCTTTTAAGCGAGCACGCTCCCAAGGGGGTGGGTGTTTCCCTGCCTTCGCTCAGGGCCGATAAGTTTTCTCTTGAACTGGCCAGGGAGGTGCAGCGCGTGAGGCGCACCGGGCTTACTTTTGCTCCGGAGGCCGGTACTCAGCGGTTAAGGGATGTAATCAATAAAAATGTTACCGGAGAAGATCTTTTAAAAACGGCGGAAACGGCCTTTAAAAGCGGCTGGCAGGCCGTCAAGCTTTATTTTATGATCGGATTGCCTACAGAAACAGGGGAAGACCTTGACGGCATTGCCCGGCTGGCCAGGGAAGTGCTGGAGGTGGGCAGGAGAGCAGGGGTAGCGGCTGGCCGGCTTAAAGTGACGGTCAGTATTTCTACCTTTGTGCCCAAGCCGCACACCCCGTTTCAGTGGCTGCCTCAAGATATGCCGGCAGTGGTGGAGGAAAAGCAGTCTTACCTCGCCGCCCGGCTTAGAGAGAGAAGGATTGCAGCCAGCTTTCACGATGCCCGCTTGAGTTTGATGGAAGCCGCCTTTTCTCGCGGCGACCGCCGCTTGGGCCGTGTCCTGGAGAGGGCCTGGGAATTGGGATGCCGCTTTGACGGCTGGTCGGAACATTTTGCGCCCGGCCGCTGGTATGCGGCTTTTAGGGAAGAGGGTTTGACACCGGAGGAATTCGCTTGCAGGCGTTATGACTTAGGCGACCCTTTGCCGTGGGACCATATTGACAGCGGGGTTTCGAAAAAGTTCTTAGAAGCTGAGTTAAGGCGCGCCCTGGCAGGCGTTACTACTGGCGATTGCCGGGCAGACGGATGCCCTGGATGCGGTGTCTGTCCCTCTCTTGGGGTAGAAATGGTTATTAAGAGGGGGGGTTTCCCTGCCGTTTTATAGGTTTATGTACGTCAAGGACGGCCCGGCACGCTATCTCTCCCACTTAGACCTGGTGCGGGCGTTTGAGCAGGCAGCACGCCGTGCCGGGTTGCCGCTGGCCCATACCCAAGGGTTTAACCCGCACCCCAAAATGAGCTTTGCTGCCCCCCTGCCGGTCGGGGTAGCCGGTGAGGCCGAGTTTGCCGATATAGAGCTAACCCACCCCGTTGGCCCGCTGGAATTGGCAGAAAAGTTAAACAAAAGCCTGTCCGAAGGCCTGAAAGTAAGAGAAGTGCGCCCTTTGCCGCCAGTATACCCTTCCCTTATGTCAGTTGTGCAAAAGGCGTCTTACTCGATAAGTGCCGGTGTGAAGCGCCCTATTGAGCAAGCAGAAGTGGATGAGTCTATTAATGCTTTTCTCTCTAAGGCTAATATCTTTATTGAACGGGAAGGTAAAAAGACCAAAAACAAATCAATTGATATCCGGCCCGGCATCTACGCCCTGTGCGGCCGGGTAAAAACCGGTGAAATTGTTATAGAAGCAGTTCTGCGCACCGGCAGCGCGGGCAACGTGAGGGTGGATGATTTGCTGTCCGCTCTGGTAAAATATAGCGGCCTTCCCCTCGCTCCTCCCTTTGCCTGCCGGCGCACCGGCCTCTACAGGGCCGGCGGGACAGAAAATGAGTTACTTTGGCCAGAACGCGGAGAAGGGAAAATTAATAATGCTGAAAGAGATAATTGTTAACATCGGTGAAGAAGAAACGAGAGTGGCTGTCTTAGAAGACAGGGTGCCCGTGGAAATTTATATTGAGAGGTCTGTAAACCAGAGGCTGGTGGGCAATATTTTTAAGGGCAGGGTGGAAAATGTGCTGCCCGGCATGCAGGCGGCCTTTGTAAATATCGGCCTGGAAAAGAACGCCTTTTTATACGTGGAGGACGCCCTGCCCGCCCGGCCGCCGGCACCGGACGGGGACGGCCACAGGGAATCAACTATTGGTGTCAACATAACCGACGTTTTAAAACAGGGCCAGGAAATCTTGGTGCAGATTATCAAAGAGCCGATAGGCACGAAGGGCCCGCGGGTAACGACGCATATTACCATTCCCGGCCGCTACTTGGTTTTAATGCCCACCGTAGATTATATCGGCATTTCCCGCCGCATTGAATCGGAAAAGGAGAGGGAACGCCTAAAAGAACTGGCTTCCCGCGTGAAGCCCGAGGGCATGGGCCTTATTGTCCGCACGGTAGCGGAAGGCGCGGGAGAGGAAGGCTTGCGCTATGACGTTAACCTGCTGGTTAAGCTCTGGCGCAAAATTTTAAACCGGGCTGCCCACAGATCAGCACCCAGCGTTGTACACCGTGACCTTGAACTCGTGCAGAGGATCTTAAGGGACGTTTTTACCGAAGATGTGGACCGCCTCATTATTGACTCGCGCTTTGAGTATGAAAAGGTTCTCGACCTTTTGGATATTACCGGGCCTGCCTTAAAGATGAAGGTATTTTTGGATGAGCGCGAGAACATCTTTGAAGAATACGGAATCGAGCAGGAAATAGAAAAGGCCTTGCGGCGCAAAGTCTGGCTAAAATGCGGGGGTTATATTATCATCGACCAGGCTGAGGCTCTGACGGCCATTGACGTAAATACTGGAAAGTACGTAGGCAGCACCAATTTAGAGGATACAGTACTGAAAACCAACCTGGAGGCAGCCCGCGAAATTGCCCGGCAGCTGCGGCTGCGCAACATTGGCGGCATTATCATTGTTGATTTTATCGACATGGCAGAGGAGGCCCACCGCCAGCAGGTTCTTCAGGTTTTGGAAGAGGAGATCAAGAAGGATAAGACGAAGACCAACATTTTGGGTATTACCCAGCTGGGTTTAGTTGAAATGACGCGCAAAAAAGTGCGCCCCAGCCTGGCCGAAGTTATCCAGCGGCCCTGCCCGTACTGTGACGGCAGGGGAAAGGTGCTTTCTGAGGAGACACTGGGTATAAATTTTAAAAACCAGATTTATCACATGGCCCGGCATACCTCAGCCAAAACCCTTCTGGTAGAGGTTAACCCGGTAGTGGCCGCGCGTTTGATAGGGAGCGGGGGTGCCAATTTAAGGGAACTGGAGAACAAGACCGGTAAAAACCTTTTTATTCGCGGTTCTGCCGGCCAGCACATCGAGTCCATCACCATCCGCCCGCTGCCCGACGGTGACGACATCAATGCCCGTGTCCTGCCGGTTAAGCCGGGAGAAGTTCTGGAAGTAAAAGTTGAAGAGCCGCACGTGGCCAATGTGCACGACGGTATTGCCAGGGTTAACGGGTTCATCCTGGACATCGAAGGGGCCGGGTCGCTGGTGGGGGAAACGATTCCGGTAGAAGTGAGCAAAGTGTACCGGACCTACGCCAAAGCACGGCCGGTGAGAACGTAGCTGAGACTGAGAGCACAGGGTGTAGGAGCTTAAAAAGCTGTTGACACGCCCCAATTGGGAATATAGAATTTTTCTTAAGCTAAAAAATTAATAACTGGAACTGTTGAGAAAGAGCAGAGGAGAGTGTTAGCAGGCTTTGGGGGAGCTGAGATGAGCCGGAGGGTTTGGAGAACTGCCGGTGCTCATTTGAGTGCCGGTTTTATTTTTTAAAAAGCAAAGGTACTAACGTAAATAAAAACTTAAGTGGAAAGGGGTAATGAGTTTATGGAAGATCTGAAAATTATCCTGGCTGAAAGTGAGATGCCCGGGGCCTGGTACAATATTCAGGCGGATTTGCCGGAACTGCCCAAGCCGCCTCTTAACCCGGCAACCAAATCACCCGTTGGCCCTCAAGATTTAAAGGCTATATTCCCGCTGGGGCTGATCGAGCAGGAAGCCAGCACAGAGCGCTGGATTGAAATACCTCACGAAGTGAGAGAAATCTACCGGTTGTGGAGGCCCACCCCCCTATGCCGGGCCCGGCGTCTGGAGAAAGAACTGGACACACCGGCGCACATCTACTATAAATACGAAGGGGCCAGCCCGAGCGGAAGCCACAAGCTGAACACTTCTGTTCCCCAGGCTTACTACAACAAAAAAGAAGGCATTAAGAGGCTGGCCACTGAGACCGGCGCCGGACAGTGGGGGCTGGCGCTTGCTCAGGCCTGCCGGTTTTTCGGTCTGGAGTGTACGGTTTACATGGTAAAGGTCAGCTATCACCAAAAGCCTTACCGCCGCATGCTCATGCAGGTTTTTGGCGCGGAGGTTATTGCCAGCCCGAGTGATAAGACCGCATCCGGGCGCGCGGTACTGGAAAAAGATCCTTCCTCCCCGGGCAGCTTGGGCATTGCCATCAGTGAGGCGGTAGAGGACGCAGCTGGGCGCGAAGACACCAATTACGCTCTGGGAAGTGTGTTAAACCACGTTCTCCTCCACCAGACCGTCATTGGACAGGAGGCCAAAAAGCAGTTGGAAAAAGCAGATCATTACCCCGACGTAGTTATTGCCTGCTGCGGCGGGGGCAGCAACTTTGGCGGTATAGCCTTTCCCTTTGCCCATGATAAAATTGCCCAAGGGAAAAATGTGCGGCTGGTAGCTGTGGAGCCGACGGCCTGCCCCACGCTAACCCGCGGGCGCCTGGCGTACGATTACGGCGACGTGGCCGGCTTTACCCCCCTCCTTTGGATGTACACCCTGGGCAAAGATTTTATACCCCCCGGCATCCACGCCGGTGGTCTGCGCTACCACGGGGATTCACCTTTAGTGAGCCAGCTGGTGAGCAGCGGGTTGGCCGAGGCGCGGGCGTACAGCCAGACGGCAGTCTTTAAGTCCGGTGTGCTCTTTGCCAGGTGTGAGGGGGTCCTGCCGGCGCCCGAATCAGCACACGCTGTTCACGCCGCCGTAGAAGAAGCCCTGGCCGCCAAAGAGGCGGGGGAAAGGCGCGTCATACTGTTCAACTTGAGCGGTCACGGCCTCTTAGACCTGCCTTCTTACGATGCTTTTTTGGAGGGCAAACTGGTTGACTACCCCCTTCCCGAAGATGAACTGGCCAAGTCACTGGCGGCCCTGCCCGTGTTGTAATAAACGCCTGCATACGGCCAAAAACTGTTTTGCGCCGTTTTGGGGCCCGCCCTTGACAAAAATTAATGAAATGGTACAATAAATAAGCATAATTAAAAAGAAACCGCTCGGGGCGGGCTTTACTAAAAGGCAAAATAACTTTTTTGCCTGCCTTTTCCCGGCGAGTCCCAATTAAAGGGGGTTGTGTTTTTCGTGTACGCAGTAATTGAAACCGGCGGTAAACAGTACCGTGTGCGTGAAGGGGATAAAATTTACGTGGAAAAGCTCCCCGCCGGGCCCGGTGAAGCGGTAGCTGTGGAGAAAGTGCTGGCAGTAGTAAAAGACGGCGAGGTATTGGCCGGCACGCCGTACGTAGAAGGGGCCAAAGTTCTCTTAAAAGTGGAGCGCCACGGCCGCGGCAGGAAGATCATCGTTTTTAAGTATAAGCCCAAAAAGAATTACCGGCGGAAAAAGGGCCACCGGCAGCCGTTTACCTGCGCTGTGGTAGAAAAAATTGAGTGTTAGCTGAGTGTTAGCCGTTAGATTTAAAATGCACGTAAAAGGGGTGATTACAAATGGCACATAAAAAAGGTGTAGGCAGCTCACGTAACGGCCGTGATTCCCAGCCGAAAATGCTCGGTGTGAAGAGGGCTGACGGCCAGTACGTTACAGCTGGGAATATTTTAGTGCGCCAGCGCGGGACGAGGATCCATCCCGGGCGCAACGTGGGCCGGGGAGGAGACGACACCCTGTTTGCGCTGGTTGACGGCGTGGTGAGTTTTGAAAGAAAGGGCCGGGATAAAAAAGTGGTTTCCGTGTACCCGGTGCAGCAGTTAACTATGTAGGTAAAGGGCGGTCCTGGAAGAGGGCCGCCTTTGCCGCCTTTTTATAAGACGTAAAAACAAGACCGGTGACGGCAGGTGACCGGGGGAGGCAGTGATGAGTGTTGAAAAACTGTTGCGGGTTATCCAGGACCAGCGTCATTGCTATTTAAATCACCTGCAGGTTATATCAGGTTTTTTACAGCTTGATAAAATAGAAAAGGCCAGGGAATACATAAATCATGTCAGCGCTGAACTGGCTTTGCTGGCCGGTGCGGCAAAAATAAGGCTGCCAGAGGTGTCTGCCGCCCTCATTATAGCTTTAAACGAGGCCGGCGGTTTACTTTTGGATACAGAGCTGTCTGTAGAAACTGACCTGGCTGGATGTTCGGTGCCCGGTCCACAAGCCGGGTTTGCCCTGGAACGGTGCTTGAACTGTGCCCTCTCTATCTTAAAGCGCACTCAAGCACCCGCAAGGCGCTTAAAAGTAGCGGCGGTAGAAGGGCGGGCGGGCTATTCTTTTCGTATCCACTTTGTAGAGGAATACCCCAGTGACCCAGCTTATATGGAAAAAGAACTGGCGGCAGCAGCCGATGCACTGGCCCCTTACGGGGGGCGGGTAAACCTGGCTACGGCCAACGGCGGGGTAGAAATTTTTATAACCCTGCCCAAGAAACAGGCAGAAAAAAACGTTTAAGCCAGCGGACTGTACAGCAAAACCGCGGGGTGGTTGCCGGTTGTTTTACGATAAAGCAAAAATTTACGTAAAGGGCGGGGACGGCGGAAACGGCTGTGTGGCCATGCGCAGGGAAAAATACGTTCCCGACGGCGGTCCCTGTGGCGGTGACGGCGGCCGGGGCGGCAACGTGATATTCCGGGCTGACGGGGGCCTGCGCACACTGGTCGATTTCCGCTACAAGCGCCATTACAAGGCAGGCCGGGGTCACCACGGAGAAGGTGCCAACAGACACGGGGCCTCCGGGGAAGACCTGGTCGTGCGGGTGCCCGTAGGTACGGTAGTCCGGGATGCAGAAACCGGCCAGCTTATAGCCGACTTTACCCAAGACGGACAGGAGGCAATAGTGGCCAGGGGCGGCCGAGGTGGAAGGGGAAATGCCCATTTTGCCACACCGGTCAACAGGGCGCCCCGCTTTGCTGAAAAAGGGGAACCGGGCGAGGAGCGCTGGCTGGAGCTGGAGTTGAAACTGCTGGCCGACGTCGGTCTGGTCGGGTTTCCCAATGCCGGCAAATCCTCGCTGCTTGCCCGCACCACTGCGGCCAAGCCAAAGGTGGCAGACTACCCGTTTACCACCTTGACTCCCAATCTAGGTGTAGTGCGGGTAGGCGAGGGTCGCAGCTTTATTATGGCCGATATACCTGGACTCATAGAAGGCGCCCACAGCGGGAGCGGCTTGGGGCACGAGTTTTTGCGCCACGTGGAGAGAACCCGCCTTCTCATCCACGTCCTCGACATGGCCGGCAGTGAGGGAAGGGATCCGCTGGAGGACTTTTGTATTACCAACCGCGAGCTTTCCCTCTACAACCCCCTTTTGGGCAAACGGCCCCAGGTGGTGGCGGCCAATAAGATGGACTTGGACGGCGCTGCCCCAAATCTAGAAAGATTTTTAAAGGCGTACGGGGAGCAGTACGAGGTTTTTCCGGTATCTGCGCTTACAGGTTCCGGCATAGACCGCCTGATCTACAGGGTGGCAGGGCTTTTAGAAGGCCTGCCGGAGCCCGAATTGCCGGACCTGGCAGTGCGTGATGAAGAGAGAAGAAAAAAGGAAGCGGGAAAGCTTTCGGTTGACCGGCGCGACGGCGTTTTTATCGTCAGCAGCCGGGAGGCTGAACGCTTGGTGGCCATGACGGACCTGGAAAATGATGAAGCCGTGGTAAGGCTGATGCGCCAGTTTGAGCGCTTGGGAATAGAAGATGCTTTAAAGGAAGCCGGGGTTTCAGACGGGGATACGGTGAGAATAGGCAAATTTGAATTTATATACGTGAGCGGCAGTTAAAAGGCGTGCTTTACGCCTTTTATGCTTTTGTGTTACAATTACCCCGAATTTACTTTGAGTGCGGTGGGTGGCAGTGGGAGTTATCGCTGGAAAGAGGAGCGCGTTTAAAGATTTTAAAAGGCTGGTGGTAAAAGTTGGTTCCAGCTCGGTGGCGCACCCCACCGGCAAGCCCAATTTAAGCCAAATAGAAGCCCTGGTGCGGCAGTTGGCCGACTTGAGCAACCAGGGCAGGGAGGTGCTCCTGGTAACCTCCGGTGCTATAGGTACGGGAGCCGGCAAGCTGGGATTGTCCGGCCGGCCCAAGACCATCCCCCAAAAACAGGCGGCAGCAGCAGTGGGCCAGGGTATATTAATGCACATCTACGAAAAATTTTTTGCCGAATACGGAGTAACAGTAGGGCAGGTGCTGCTGACGAGAGAAGACTTCTCCGACCGCCGCCGTTTTTTAAACGCCAGGAACGCCCTGCAAACTCTGCTCCATTTTGGCGTTATACCGGTTATCAATGAAAACGATACAGTAGCCGTGGACGAAATAAAATTTGGCGATAACGATACGCTGTCCGCCCTGGTGGCAGGGCTGGTAGATGCCGAGCTCCTCGTACTTCTCTCCGACATAGACGGCCTGTATACCGCTGATCCCCGCAGCCATCCTTCGGCAGCGCTAATCCGGGAAGTGCACGAGATAACTCCCGAAATCGAAGCCCTGGCCGGCGGTGCCGGCAGCAGGCTAGGAACGGGAGGAATGGTCACCAAAATCCAGGCTGCCAGAGTGGCCATGCATTCAGGTGTGGTGACCGTTATCTGCAGTTCACAGGAAAAAGACGTTGTGCGCCGGGTAGTTTACGGTGAAGAACTGGGAACGGTATTTTGGCCTCTGGCCAACAAGCTGGAGAAGAAGAAGCGCTGGATAGCTTACGGGGCTGTGCCCTGCGGGCGGGTGTTTATCGACGGGGGAGCGGTAAAGGCTTTAGTAGAGGGCGGCAAGAGCCTACTGCCTTCAGGAGTGACCGGCGTAGAAGGCAGTTTTGAGATGGGCAACACGGTGAGCATAATTGGACCGGACGGGAAAGAGATAGGCAGGGGAATTGTATACTACTCTTCCGAAGAGATTGAAAGAATTAAAGGCGCCAGGACGGCAGATATTGTCCGTCTTTTGGGATATAAAGATTATGACGAGATAATCCACCGGGATAATTTAGTCCTGGATATTTAAAAGAAATAATCGGGCAAAAAATTTTTGCATACTGCCTTGCATTTATTTCTCAGAGCGTATAAAATCAACCTATGGGTGCTAGCGGAAAGGTTGGTAAAGTCGGCCGTTTGGGATTGATGGGCGGTACGTTTGACCCCATTCACAACGGCCACTTAGTAGCCGCGGAAGAGGCGCGCTGGCAGGTAGGTCTGGAAAAGGTAATTTTTGTGCCCACGGGGTCGCCGCCGCACAAAGACAAGGAGCCGGCAGCCAGTCCCTGGCACAGGTACCTGATGACCGTTCTGGCGGTGAACTCAAACCCGTACTTTCAGGTTTCTTCCGTGGAGATTGAGCGTTCCGGTCCGTCTTACACAGTGGATACGCTCAAAGCGTTTGCCAATCTTTACCCCAAAGCAGAGATTTTTTTTATAACCGGCAGCGATGCCATATTGGAAATAGCTACCTGGAAAGATGTAGAGCAGCTTTTGTCACTGTGCCGTTTTGTAGCTGCAGTGCGTCCAAAGTACGGTCTCGATGTTTTAAGGGAGAAGCTCAGCTTTTTGCCTTTGAAGTGGCAAGAACGCATTTTGTGCCTTGAGGTCCCCGGCTTGGATATTTCTTCTACCGACATAAGGCAGCGGATCCGTGAAGGAAGGCCAGTAAAGTACCTCCTCCCCGAAAGCGTAGAAGACTACATTAAAAAGAACGGGCTTTACAGGTAGCTTCTTTGGAAAAAACTTTGGTAAAAAGGATTTGCATTAGGGTAAAACCTTTTGCAAATAATAGCATTAAACAAAAAGTTTCTTTAGGGGAAAGAGGTGATTGGTTAATGGCGCGCACTCTGTATGTCGGAAACCTGCCGTGGGCTACCAAGGCAGAGGATCTGGCGGATGCCTTTTCGGCCTACGGCGAAGTTCTGAGCAGCCGCGTTATTACCGACCGCGAAACCGGCCGTTCCCGCGGATTTGGCTTCGTAGAGGTTCGGGACGAAGATGCAGATGCTATGATTGCTGCCTTGAACGGTGCCGAGTTTAACGGCAGAGTTATCACCGTAAATGAGGCAAGGCCGCGGGATATGCACTAGCAAAAGTAAAAAGGGAGCCGCACGGTACGTACATTGCCGTGCGGTTTTTTACGTTACTCTGGTTTAGAGGAAATGGGTGAGTTATATAGAATAATTTATTACAGTATTAAATTAGAGGAGGAGTGAAATTGTCTTTAAATCCACAGGCAGTTTTGAGTGCCGTTGTGAGGGCTGCCGGAGATAAAAAGGCACAAGACATAGCTGTGCTCGACATCCGCGGTCTTTCGGTAATTGCCGATTACTTTGTTATTGTCAGCGGGCTGTCCAAGACTCACGTCCAGGCTATTGCCGGTTACGTGCAGGAAAAATTAGAGGAGAGGGGAATCACGGCCTTGCGCTGTGAAGGGTTAAAGGAGGGCAGGTGGGTTCTTCTCGACTACGGTGACGTGGTGGTCCATGTCTTTTTAGATGCCGAGCGGCGTTTTTACAACCTCGAACGCCTGTGGGGGGATGCTAAAAAAGTCAATATGCTGGTCCATACGGCCAATCTGTAGGACCGTGTATATATAGAAATTTTTTTAAGGTTTTATCAGTTGACAGGGGCAAGCGCTTAGCTTATAATTTTACTTGGCGTTTTAATTAGGGAAGACAAAATATCGTGTTTTAGGCGATGAAGAGGAGCAGTAAGCGGTGTGGCCCTAAAGAGAGCTGCCGGCTGGTGCGAGGCGGCGGGCGCAACTGTTGAACTCGCCTCGGAGCTTCTCGGGGGAACGGTAGTAAGGTGCCGCTACTTCGAGACGGTCGCGCCGTTAAAAGCGGAGAGAGGGTAAAGAGACGGGGCTGTGGCGCAGTGGGAGCGCGCTTCCTTGGCATGGAAGAGGTCGCGGGTTCAATCCCCGCCAGCTCCACCAAATATTTTCTTTGCCAACAAGGGTGGTACCGCGGGAAAGCTTCTCGTCCCTTACAGGGAGGAGAGGCTTTTTTATTATTTTTTATTAATTTACCATATTTTAACATTGTTTTTTATTTGGTGTATTTTGTTTAGGAGGGGAGAGCGTGAGAGATTACGGTAAGATAACTATTGGGGGTTTATTAGACAGAATTGCCAGCGAGTACCCGGATACGGAGGCTCTGGTGTACCATGACCGCGGTTTAAGGTACACTTACGCCCAGTTTAAGGAGGTCTGCAACCAGTTTGCCAAAGGACTTTTAAAGCTGGGCATAAAGAAAGGTGAGCACATCGCCGTCTGGGCTACCAACGTGCCCGAGTGGGTAATTATCCAGTTCGGCGCCCCCAGAATGGGTGCCGTTGTGGTTACAGTAAACACCAGCTATAAAGTATTTGAGCTGGAATACCTTTTGCGGCAGTCCGATTCTACGACCCTCTTTTTGGTTCAGGGCACCAAGACGAGTAATTACATAGACATGATCTACGAACTGTGCCCCGAGCTCAAAGAAAGCCATCCCGGAGAACTTAAATCTGAAAGGCTTCCCTTATTGCGAAACGTAATTTTCATCGGCAAGGACCGTTACCCCGGCATGTTTACCTGGGATGACATCATGCAGATGGGCAGCGAAGTTTCCGATGAGGAGCTGGCCAGGGCAGGAGCAGCGCTCGATCCCGACGATGTGATCATGATGCAGTATACCTCCGGGACTACCGGCTTTCCCAAGGGAGTAATGCTCACCCACCACAACTTGGTGGCCAACGCCTGCAGTGTGGCCGACTGTTTAAACTTTACCAATAGAGACCGCCTGTGCATCCCCGTGCCCTTTTTCCACTGCTTCGGCTGTTCACTGGGCACCATGACCTGCGTGGTTTCCGGCGCCACTATGGTGCCGGTGGAAGTTTTTGACCCCCGCAAGGTGCTGGAAACGGTTCAGGCCGAGCGCTGCACGGCGCTGCACGGCGTGCCCACCATGTTTATCATGGAGCTGGAACTCCTGGAAAAAGAAAAGTTTGACACTTCTACCCTGCGGACCGGTATCATGGCCGGTTCTCCCTGCCCCATCGAAGTGATGAAGAAAGTGGTCGACGTAATGGGGATGAGGGAAATCGTTATTACTTACGGCCAGACCGAGTCGTCGCCGGCCATCACCAACACACGCACCACCGACCCCTTGGAATTGAGAGTTTCTACAGTGGGGCGGCCCATACCGGGTGTTGAGGTGAAAATCGTCGACCCGCAGACAGGTAAGGAAGTGCCTCCGGGTGTGCAGGGAGAGATCTGCGCGCGAGGCTGCAACATCATGAAAGGCTACTACAAGATGCCGGAAGCCACGGCTGCTGCTATAGACAGCGAGGGCTGGCTGCACACAGGTGACCTGGGGATTATGGATGAAAACGGTTACTGCAAGATTACCGGGCGCTTAAAAGACATGATTATCCGCGGCGGCGAAAACATCTACCCGCGGGAAATTGAGGAATTTCTCTACACCCACCCGGCCATTAAGGACGTACAGGTGGTCGGCGTGCCCAGCGTCAAGTACGGCGAAGAAGTAATGGCCTTTATTCAGCTGAAAAACGGTGCCAGCCTTACCGAAGAAGAGGTTAAGAAGTTCTGTGAAGGTAAAATTGCCCGTTACAAAATACCCCAGTACGTTGCTTTTGTTGACAGCTATCCCACCACGGCCAGCGGCAAGATACAAAAGTACAAACTGCGCGAGATGGCTATAGATATGCTCGGGCTGCACGAAGCAGCTAAAATTGAGACAGCTTAAG
>CAZLAK010000019.1:0-44666 GCA_964557545.1 uncultured Pelotomaculum sp. | reverse complement strand
CCATGAGTCTTTATTTTTCCTGGTTGCGGCAATTAATTTTACAACTTACCTTTAATTAAAATTTAATTAAAAAAGGGGCTCTCCTGTTGTCCGCAGGAGAGACACCCCTTTTGGGACCTTTAAATTTAAAATTCCGGCTCAATTAACCCGTAATTGCCGTCCTTTCGCTTGTAAACGACGTTTACCTGCTCTGTTTCGGCATTGGAAAATACGAAAAAGCTGTGCCCTAAAAGGTTCATCTGCAGGATGGCTTCCTCAACCGCCATGGGTTTAATGGCAAACCTCTTGGTGCGCACCACTGCGGGCGCCTCCTCGTCAGACGCTTCACCGCCGGGCTGGGCAGCCGCCTGCCGGTAGCTCTCCGCTCCCCTGCCGCCCCTTCTCAAAAGGCGCGTCTTGTACTTCTCGATCTGCTTTTCCAGCTTTTCTACGACCAGATCCGTAGAAGTGTACATATCCCCTGTGCTTTCTTCGCCCCTTAGAATCATGCCGTTGACGGGTATGGTAACTTCGATCCGGTGGAGGCCCCTTTCTACTGTTAAGGTCACCTGGGCATCGCCCAAGATGTCGATGTACTTGTCCAGTTTCTTAAGCCTCTTTCCGATATAATCTTTTAAAGTGTCGCTTACTTCCACATTTCTACCCCGCACCTGCACGTTCATACGTCAAAAGCCCCCTTTGTGGATCTTAGTAAACCTATTATTCCCCAAACTAGAAAAAAATCCTTCTTCTAGCGCTGCTAACAGCGGTTATAAATTTGTCGAAAGTTTTTTATGCAGAAGTCCGTTTGTGCATTAAAAACTGTGGATAATGTGCATAAGTCTGTTAATAACCTGTAAAATCAGGGGTAAAACTGTGAATAAATTTATTCCTGTCGCAAAACTATACAATATAATGTAAAATAATGTATAGCACTGGCGCGATTTTTGCAGATTTTTTCACAATGTTTGAACTTAAAAGCAGCGGGCGGACGCTGCCGCCAGACCCCGCACGCGCGCTGCGCCCGCGCTTAAAAGGGCACTGGCGGCAGCGGCCATGGTTGAACCGGTGGTGACCACGTCGTCCACCAGCAAAATGCTTTTACCCCGCACCCTGTCCTCCTTGGCCCAAAACGCGCCCGCCAAATTGGCCGCTCTGTCAGCCCGGCTAAGCCCGGCCTGAGCGGGCGTCTCCCGCACTTTAATGAGCGCTCGGCTGTCTACCGGCAGGCCCATCTGTCTGGCCACCTCCCTGGCCAGCAACTCCGCCTGGTTGTACCCCCTTTGGCGGAGCTTGCCGGCGGACATAGGGACCGGCACCGCCAAATCTATCCTTCCCGGCGGCAGCCCGCACGCCGCCCGAGCCATCACCGCGGCCAGCCCGGCCGCAATGCCCCGCTGGCCGCCGTACTTAAATTTAAGAATAGCCTCTTTCAGCACTCCCTCGTAGGGACCCGCACACCTCACCGCTTCAAAAGGACGGGCGCCGGCACGGCAGTCGCTGCAGGTGCTGCCGGGAAAAACGTACGCCTCAACTAAAAAACGACCGCACGCAGGGCAGGAAGGCTGGCTTAGGGCTTTGGCCAGGGCAGCATCGCAGCCCGCGCATATGCTTCCCGGAGCGCCTTGTGCGCCGCAAAAAGGACACTCGGGTTTTGGGGGGAAGAAGAGGTCAATAGCGGCACCCCACCACTCCCGCAGCAAAGACGCTTCACCCCCGTCAGTCCAGCCCGTCTAAGAACACGGCGGCCGCCTCCGCCCTGTCCCCGCCGCCGGCAGCCGCTTTTTCTAAAGCCCGCTGGGCGGCTGCCAGCAAACCTTTTAAGTCAGCGGCGTCGCGCGGGTACTCCGCTGCCCCGGCGCTGACGGTCAGATGAGCAGAACGCCCCTCCCCGGTCAAAAAGGCAGTTTTGCGCACGGCAGCACAGAGGTTTTTGGCCAAATCTAAAAGGTAGCGGCCGCCCGCGCCGGGCAGGAGAATGACAAATTCGTCCCCGCCGTAGCGGGCCACAAAATCACCCGGACGCATGCACTGCCGGACAACGCCGGCCAGTTCTACCAGAGCCCTGTCCCCGCCCAGCCGCCCGTAGCGCGCGTTGAAGATCTTAAAGCGGTCCACGTCCAGCAAAATAAGACCCAGTACTTGGCCCTGCCGGCCGGCTGCCGCCAGGGCTTCCTCGCCGGCCCGGCAAAAGGCGGCGAAGTGCCAAAGCCCGCTTTGGGGGTCGCGTTCTTCCGCCTTTCTCAGCCGTTCGGACAGGAGGGCATTTTTTAGGGCTAAAGCGAGCTGGGTTGCCAGAGCGCACAAGATGGAAAGCTGTCCGCCCTCAAAAGCCCCTGCCTTCCGGTCGCCCAAAACCATAAGCCCCACTGTTTCCCCGCCGGCCGCCAGCGGTATTACCGCCAGCGACTTAAAGACCAAAAGCATCTCTTCCCCTTCGCTCAATGCCGCCAGTTCTTTGGTTTCTGCCACCAGCCGGGGAGTTCTTTCGGCAGCCGCCCTGCCTGCCAGCCCCTCGCCTTCCTCGATCTCTAAAGCGCCAAAACTTTCGGCCAGCGGACCGCGCAGGGCCAGCGGACGAAAGGAAAAGCCCGGCAAAGCCCGCCAGTAAACAGCCCCCGAGTGGTAGGGCACAACCCTGGCCGCCGCCCGCAGGACGTATTCTGCCAGTTCACGGGGAGATAGCCCGCTCTCCAAAAAGCGGGCCGCCTCGTAAAGCACCAAAAGCTCTCTCTTAGAAGCCCTTTGGGCTGTGTAAAAGCGCACAGCTACCTGGGCGGCGAGAATAACCAAAAAGAGAAATGCGGCCGCCAGGCCTCCGGCTGTGCTGTACACGAAAGATACCAGCACGCCCAGCGGGACCGTGCATAGGTAGCTGGCCGCATCCCACCGCAAGGTAGCCTGCCAGGGAGGACCCACCGCCCTGCGCCGCACCGGGAGCGTGTAGAGGTAGACCAGAAAGTGGTTGGCAGCCATGTAGGCAGCGGTAAAGGCCAAAAGCGAGGCTAACAGGGATATCCCCGTTTTTCCTGCCAGGCGTATGGCGCTCTGCTCAAAGGCCAAGCCGGCCATTGAGACCGCCAGCACGTGCTGGGAAGCGTTGAACAGAGCCGTGCGCGCCGGACTGCCGCGGTTGGCAATGCCCTGCCCTAAGAGCAGGGCCGCGCTGCCGGCCCAGGCGGCGGCCGCCTGCCCGCCGGTCAGAAAAAGGGCCAGGAAAAGCGCAAAAATGCCGGAGAATTGCCCGCAGGGCGCCGGCACCGCCAGGCACTCGGCCGCCATACCCAGGACAGCCGCAGCCAAAAGCTCCTCCGTACGGTCTAAGTCCAATTGGGGAAAGAGGGCCGCCAGACGCCAGGCCGCCAGACCGATGACCAGCCAGGTGTAAGTTAAGTGCCGCCAGCCCTCCTTTGGCCGCATTGCTCCCCACCTCGATTTTTGTTTCGACAAAAAATGGGGGGAAACCTTCCCCCCTAAGGAGAAATCAGCTTTAATACGTTTTCGGCCAGCACTTTGGCCCTGTCCCGGCCTTCAAAAAGGCGCATCACCTTGGCCAGTTCCTGCGCCGGCTCGCCAAAGGGAAAGTCACTGCCAAAAATAAGGCGCTCGACCCCGTAATTGCGGGCAAAATCGGCAATTTCGCCGGCGTAAGCCAAAGCCGTATCGGCATAAACGTTGGACCGCTCAAAAAGCCCCGCCTCTTTGAGCGCCCAGTACCCGCCGTTTAAGCCGCCCATGTGGGGGATGACCACCGCCGTGCGTCCGCCGATCTTCTCCACCAGCTCAAGCGTGCGGTGAAATTCGTCCTCTAAGAGAACGGGCAGCTTTTTTTCTGACACGTAATCTATAAAGCTCTTACACTCCGGGGCTTGGTACCTGTACTGCGGCTCGTAGGGGTGGCGGTGCCACTTCACTCCCCGAAAGCCTTCCGGCGGCAGAACAAAATCGTTCCAGACAAACCAGTAAGGGTACAGGTGTTTGCCGGGCAGGGAGGCCAGGTAAGCGTGCACCCGCTGCCGGGACCTGCGGTACTCCTCGCTGTCCACAAAAAAGGGGTCGCCGCGGTCGTAAATTTCCTCTACGGGCGGTATGAGGACGCCGCCGGCGATACCGGCTCTCTCCCAGCGGGCAGCCACCTGCTCGTAGGGCAGGGTAAGACCGCAGTGCACGTGAGCGTCTAAAACCAGCACTGCTCCCGCCTCCTCCCGGCGCCTACAGCCCTGCCGCCCGGCGCAAAGCGTCCGCTACATCGGTGCGCTCCCAGGGGAGGTCGAGGTCAGTTCGTCCGAAGTGGCCGTAGGCCGCCACCTGCCGGTAAATGGGGCGGCGCAGGTCCATGTGCTTGATGATAGCTGCCGGCCGCAGATCAAAGTATTCGGACACCAGCTTGACCAGCAGCTGCTCGTCCACCCGGCCGGTGCCGAAAGTTTCCACCATCAGCGATACGGGCCGGGCCACGCCAATAGCGTAGGCCACCTGGAACTCACACTTGTCGGCCAGCCCGGCGGCCACGATGTTTTTGGCCACGTAGCGGGCGGCGTAAGAAGCCGAGCGGTCCACCTTGGTGGGGTCCTTGCCGGAAAAACAGCCGCCGCCGTGACGGGCCATCCCGCCGTAAGTGTCGACGATAATCTTGCGGCCGGTAAGACCGGTGTCGCCCTGCGGCCCGCCAATGACAAAGCGGCCGGTGGGGTTGACCAAAAGCCTGGTCTGGCGGTCCAGCAGCTCAGGCGGGATGACGGCCTTGACGACGTGCTCCTCTACGTCAGCGCGTATCTCGTCCAGCGTGGCTTTGGGGTCGTGCTGGGTGGATACCACTACCGTATGCACCCGAACCGGGCGGTCGCCCTCGTACTCCACCGTGACCTGGGTTTTACCATCCGGTCTTAAGTAGGGGACAATGCCCGCTTTGCGCACTTCGGCCAGGCGCCGGGCCAGGCGGTGTGCCAAGGATATGGGCAGCGGCATCAATTCCGGCGTCTCGTTGACGGCGTAACCGATCATCATGCCCTGGTCCCCCGCCCCGGTAAGCTCGTACTCGTCTGCCGGCCCCCCTTTCTCGCGCGCCTCTAAGGCCATGTCCACGCCCTGGGCAATGTCGCTGGACTGTTCGTCTATAGAAGTAATTACGGCGCAGGTGTCGCAGTCAAATCCGTACTTGGCGCGGGTGTAGCCGATCTCCCGCACTGTTTCCCTGGCCACCCGGGGGATGTCCACGTAACAGCTGGTGGTTATCTCACCGCTTACAAAAACCAGCCCGGTGGTGACCAGAGTTTCGCAGGCCACCCGGGCCAGCGGGTCCTCTTCGATAATAGCGTCGAGTATGGCATCGGATATCTGGTCGGCGATCTTGTCCGGATGCCCCTCTGTCACCGACTCAGAAGTAAAGAGCCGCCTGCTCATTTTTCTAACCCCCCTTTATTCTCACCGGCCGCCAAAAATGCCGCTTGCCGGTAACCAGAGTATATTTTACTTTGGCAACCGGCAGCTGTCAACAAAAGAAGCCAAAACGTGCCGCTTTACAAGCCCTTTCTTTATTTTTTGACGTTCAATAAACTTCTATGTCTACTAAAACGGCGTCCACCCCTACTTTTTTGACTTTTTCCCAAGGCACTGCCACATCATTCCCCGCCCGCCAAAGCCCAAAAAACTTCCTGCCCCCGGCGAGGATCAAGGACTCCACACGGCCCGTGTCCAGGTCGATCTCCACGTCCCTGACCGGACCCAGCCTGGCCCCGTCCGCCAGGTTGATAATGTCTTTTAAACCCAGTTCAGATATCTTAAAGAGCATTTCTTCTCCCCTCCCCCCATAAAATATGCGGGGAGAGGTAAAGCGGTGCCGCCAGCGCTTAATTAAAAGCGCCCGCCCGGCACCCGTCCGGCCCGCCGCCTTACTTCCCCGGCGGCACGCCGCGCCAGCACCCTGGCCTCATCCGCCAAAAGCGCCACGGCCGCCGCGTACACCAAAAATCCCAGCAGCACAGATGCCCCTAGGCGCACCGCCAGCGCGGCTGCCGTTTCACTCCCCAAAGCGGCGGCCATCCTCGCATCCAAGGCCCAGACGGCCAGCGCCATGAGCAAAGAGGCGGCCAGCACCCGCGCCGCGAAAAAAGCCATGCCCCGCCCGGCCAGGTCGGGGACTTTGCGGCGCAAGAACCGGTACAAGAGCGCCATGTAGGCCAGCGAAGAAAGGGCGCTGGCCAGGGCCAGGCCGGTGTGTTTCAACGGACCTATGAGGGCCAGGCTCAAAGCCGTGTTCAAAAAGAAAACGGCCAGGCTCACGGCGACGGGCGTGCGGGTATCCTGGAGGGAGTAAAAGCCCCGCGTCAAAAGGATGCCGGCCGCCTGACCCACCAGGCCCAGCGAGTAAAAGAGCAAGGCGGATGAGGTCAGCTCTACCGCCCGCTCGTCAAAAGCACCGCGCCGGTAAATAAGCGCCACCACCGGGTAGTGCAGGACCGCCGCTCCCGCGGCCACCGGCACAATGGCAAAAACAACGGCTTTAAGCGATCCGGCCAAAGTTGCCGCAAATGCTGCCCGGTCATTTGCCGCCGCCCGTTCGGAGAGGGCGGGGAAAACCGCCGTGCCCAGGGCCAGCACGAAAAGACTTACCGGAAACTGGACGAGCCGGTCGGCGTAGCTGAGGGCAGAGATGCTCCCTTCCGGCAGCCAGGATGCCAGCACGCCGGTAACGTAGACGTTGAGCTGGTTGACGGTGATGCCCGCCGCCGAAGGCAGGGCTAGGGCAAAGACTTTTCTCACCCCCGGGTGGCGGATATCGAGATAAGGGCGGAGAGAAAACCCTGCCTTTACAAGGGCGGGCAGCTGCACGGCGGCCATGGCCGCTGCGGCCGCTACCGTACCGGCGGCCAGGCCGTAAATGCCAAAAGCGCTCCCTAGCAAAACGGCGGCAGCAATAATGAAGATGTTGTTCACCGAGTTGCTGAAAGCCGGCAGGCCGAAAATCTGGTTGGCGTTTAAGAGCCCGCTGAAGAGGGAGGCCAAGCCGGTAAAGATCATCACCGGCAGCAGGATGCGGACCAGCCCGGCTGTGAGTGAAGCCACTTCTCCTGCAAAACCCGGCACCACCAGCTTGACCAAAAGCGGCGCCGCCGCTATTCCCAAAAGCGCGCTGGCGGCGTAGAGGAAAAAGACGGCCCACGCCACCGTTTCAAAAACCCGCCACGCCTCTTGCCGGCGGCCGGCGGCGGCGTACTCGGTAAAAACCGGCACCGTGGCCGTCACCAGCGCCCCGCTGATCACCGTAAAGATCATGGTGGGCACTTTAAGGGCAGAAACATAAGCGTCGTTGTAAAAAGTAGCCCCGAACTGGCGAGCGATCACCACGTCCCTCACCAGGCCCAGGACGCGGGAGAGAAGGATGAAAAAGGAAACAACCGCCGTCGCCTTTAAGATTGCCTTGCCGGAAGTCACACCGCTCTTCCACCTTGCCCTATTAAACGGACAGACCCGTTTTCTCCAGGAAGTCTTTCTGCACGGCCGCCATCTCTTCCTCCGAAGGTGCTTCCGTGTACACGCGGAACAGCGGTTCGGTGCCGGAGGGACGCACCAGCACCCAGGCGCCTCCCTCCAGTACGAGTTTTAAGCCGTCAACGGTTACGGCACGGGCGACCTTTTTGCCCGCCAGCTCATCCGGGCGCAAGGTTTTAAGGAGCGCCAGCACCCGCTCCTTTTCTTCCAGTGATGTGTGCACGTCTACTCGCTCGCTTACCGCGCGGCCAAACCGCTCGTGGATTTCCCCTAGCAGCCCTAATATGCTCTTTCGGTGAACGGCCACCATCTCGGCCGCCAAAAGACCTGCCAGAATGCCGTCTTTTTCCGGCACGTGCCCGCGGACCGAAAGTCCACCGCTCTCTTCGCCGCCCAGCACGGCGCCCCTCTCTAAGAGGCACTGGCCTATGTACTTAAACCCTACCGGCGTTTCAAACACTTCCAGGCCGCAGGCCGCGGCCAGGGTGTCCAAGAGGTGAGTGGTAGCTACCGTGCGGGCTACCGGCCCGCGCATCCCCCTGGCCGCCAGCAGGTGGTGCAGGAGGACCGGCAGAAACCGGTTGGGTGAAACGTAAGAACCCCCCCGGTCCACAATCCCAAAGCGGTCGGCGTCACCGTCCAAGGCCAGCCCCAGGTCGGCCCCGCTCTGCGCCACCCGGCTGGAAAGCTCGGCCAGCGATTTGGCCGCCGGCTCCGGCAGCGTGCCGCCGAAAAGGGGATCCCGGTAGCTGTGAATGGATTCCACCTCCGCCCCCGCACCGGCCAAAATATCCTCCAAATAACCGGCCCCTGCGCCGTACATGGGGTCCACCACTACTTTGAGGCCCGCCCGGCCGATGGCCGCCAGGTCCACCAGGGTGGAGAGGTGCCTGGCGTAATCGGGGTAAGGGTCAATGCCCGTGATTTCCGCTGCGCCAGTCCCGCCGGCCGGCGTTTTGTCCCCACCCGCTAAAATTGCGCGGATGTTATCCTCAATCTCTGCCGTGATGTGCGGCAGCGCCGGCCCCGCGTAGTGGGGTATAAACTTAAAGCCGTTGTACTCCGGCGGGTTGTGGCTGGCGGTGAACACCACCGCCCCGGCCGCCCTGTAGAGCAGGATGGCGTAGGCCGCCACCGGCGTAGGTGTGGGACGGCGGGTCAAGTAAACCGGTATGCCCATCGACGCCAGCAGTTCTGCCGTCTCGCCGGCAAAGCGCTCGGACAAAAAGCGCGTGTCGTAGGCGACCACCAGGCCCTTTTCTGCCATGCCGTGGGCCAAAACGTAGCGGCCTGCGGCCCGCGCCACCAGCCGCACGTTGTCAAAGGTGAAATCCTCGGCCAGTATGCCCCGCCAGCCGTCAGTTCCAAATTTTATCACTTTTTTTTCCACCGCTGCACCTCCCGTAAAATTACCTTTACCTGCCTTAAACTCTATTCGCCGGCCGGCAGCGCCAATCCTTTATCCTGCTGCCATAATTTACTGGGGCGTCTTGCCGGGCAGCTGGTCGGTAATATCCTGCACGTAGTCCAGGCTGTCACGCTTTTTATCCACGTACAGCCTGCCGTCGGTGTCCAGGCTGGCGTAAAAAACCTCGTCGAGCGACTGCACGCCCTGTTTTTTGAGCTCCTCTAAAAGCCACTCACGGTCTAAGTTGTTTTGCGCCAGGTTCTGCTCGATAATCACCCCGTCCACCACCAGCTCGCAGGGTATGCCGCGGTACTTCCCCGGCAAGTTTAAGTCCTGCAGGGTGACCGGCGACGCTGCGCTCTTTAAAAGGACGCTCAGCTCACCGTTGGGCTCGGCCACAGCAAATTCCACGTCGGCAATGTTGAAGGCTCCTTTTTGGCGCAGCTGGGAAGTGAGGTCGTCCACCGTATACCTCATGCGGCGCATGTTTTTCTCCAGGATCTTCCCGTTGTGCACCACCACCGTCGGCTCATCGCTCAAAAACTTGTGCAGGGGCCTGTACTTCATGCCTGCCCACTGCGTTCCCACAGTTAAAACCAAAAACACGGCGAGCCCCAAAACGTAGTAAGAGGCCGGCTCGTCGAGGGACGTGACCAGGTCGGCGGCAATCGAGCCGATGACGATGCCGTTCACCCAGTCGGAAATGGTCAGGCTCCCCACTTCCGACTTGCCCACCATTTTCACGATAAACACGACGGCCGCAAAAGCGCCTACCCCTCTGATAAAAATCTCTAAATAAGGATTCACTTCTTTAAAACCGCCTCCCGAACATAAAAATATACTGCGCACCTTATTTTTCTACACCGGCAGGCATTCAATGCAAAAAAGGCGTTTATTTTTTCACATCACTGGAAATAAATAACAAAGAGGAGGGGTTTGGCGTGAGCGGAAAAAGTGAAGAGATTTTATATAAATTAAAACAGCGGAAAAAAATGTTTTTGGACTACCTGGAGCGGTCAAAAAACAAGGGTCCAAAAAACCCAAAAAGATCGGCTGAACCAGGAAAGCCGGTTTGAAATTCGGCTTTGGTGTAGTGGCAATTTGTAAGCCGGGAGAAAAACCAGTTACTGGAATAGAAGCGCTTTTAGCGCTTTTTGTTGTATAATGCCATTAGGGGGGTGTCTTATGGGGGCTGATAACAGGATTCCCGGTTGGCTGGAACCATATTTTTGGGATGTAAATATTCAGGATTTGGATTTAAAAAACAACCGCATCTTCATTATTGAAAGGCTGTTGAACGACGGCAACCAGGCCGCCGTGCAGTGGCTGTTCAGGACCTATTCAAACCAAGAGATTAAAGAAGTAGTTCTCAAAAGCAAAAGGCTTTCGCTGAAAACTGCCAGGTGTTGGCAGAATTACTACCACCTTGAGGAGGAAGAAATGCGTTGTTTTGGAACACCCTCGAACCGTCTCAAAAAAGTCTTTTAGTAAAACTGGCAGCAAACCTGCCGGTACCTGCTAGCTACCTGGCAGGGGGAACCGCCCTCGCCTTGATTTTGGGTCACAGGAAGTCCTTGGACTTTGACTGGTTTTCCCCCCATGAGTTTGAACCCGGCGTTCTTCTGCGGGACCTTTCTGCACTGGGTAAAATCTCAGTTGCTGAAACCGCAAAGGGAACCTTCCACGGTTTTATCGACGGCATACGGGTGACCTGGCTCTGGTATCCCAACCCCCTCCTCCAGCCGCTGATTACGGTGGAAGACATTGCCGGACTACAACTGGCCTCATTAACGGACATCGCGGTTATGAAATGGGTGGCTGTAAGTCAGCGGGGAGCGCGCAAAGACTTCATTGATCTGTACTGCATCTGCCGGAACGGTCTTAATCTTGAAGACTTACTTGCTTTAATACCTAAGAAATACCCGGCAACAGATATCAACTTCTATCACATGGTTAAAAGCTTATCTTACTTTGACGATGCGGAGAGAGAAGCATTGCCCGTAATGTTTGAGAAAATAGATTGGCCGGCAGTAAAAGAGTACTTTCTAAAAGAGCAAAAAAAATTACTGAATAAAATAATAAATCTATAAATGCAGCGGTTATCGAATAAAATCAAAGAAAATTGCGCTTTAAAAAGCATAATAAGGCTGGCCGGCTTTAAAGCCCGGCCAGCAGGGAGAGCATCTTAAGCCAGTTCAACAAGTATACCGGCAGGATAAATCGTTTCTCCACCAGCTTTCTCCCGGCCTCTCCCAGCTTTTGGGCCAGTTCCGGGTCAGAGAGCAGTTTTTCTATGTGCGATGCGACTTCAGCGTCTGTGCGCCCGGCAAGGCCCGTTACCCCGTGCACTACCTGGACGGCCAAACCCCCAGTTGGCGTTGCGACAACCGGCTTGCCTTTCCAAAGGGCCTCGGTGACGGTAAGGCCAAATCCTTCCCGCAGCGACTTTTGCACAATGACGTCGGCCCGCCTTTGCAGCACATTTATTTCCAGGTCGGCATCCGGGTAAAGCGGCAGGACAGTGATGTCTTTATCGCCGCCTGCCTCTCTCCTCACCTCCTCCAGCACAGCTGAGCCTTCGGGGTCATCGTCTGCCCCGCCGCCGGCGAGAACGAGCCGGCAATCAAATTTTTGGCGCACCAGGCGGAAAGCGCGTATTACACCCAAAGGGTCCTTTAACCGGTCAAAGCGGGAAACCTGGAGGATGACCGGAGGGCCGCCGGGGTCCAGCCCGAGTTCGTCGAGCACACGCCGGTATTCTTCGGGCGTTACCTCTCTGTTCTTATCTGCCAGGGGATCAATAGCAGGAGGCATGAAGTACTGCAGCACGGGCAGGTCAGCGGCGTACCCGGGCAGGTGAAAAACTGCCAGGTCGCAGCGGCCGATCATGGGCGCTAAAAAATCCCATACCTCCGGCACAGAAAACCTCGGGTCGACGTGACAGTACCAGATCCAGCGCCCGGTACCGGCGCGGTAAAAAGTGAGCCCGAGCGGCTGCTGGTCGTGGATGACAGTAAAGTCCGCTCCTTCTTTCACCATCTGGGCATTTTCTGCGGCCGTGCGGAGGTAGATCTCCTTATTTTCCTCGCTGATTTCTGCCGGCCTTCCGTGGAGCCCGTTATGGATCGATTTGGTAAACTTAAAAAATTCTTCTGGCCCCCTAATAACCGACCATCTGGCCTCAAGCCCTGCCGAACACATAAGGGGGACCAGGGAATGCAAAATCTCCGCCACACCGCCGCCCGCGGCTGTGGAATTAATGTGCAGCACTTTAAGCCCTTTTAATTTGTCTCCCAGCCTTCTTATTTCTGAAAGGACATCCTCCCCGGCAAAGGGCGCGTAATCGACCAAGCTTATATTTCTCAAAAAGCCTCCTCCTCCAAAAAACACTTTAAAAATTTTCTTGCCTCTTTCCAGCCGGCAAGGCGGTATGAGGCATGCGACGGGCGGTTCTCTTCCCGGACAAGCACACCCAGCCCCCTGCCGCTTACGGCCATAAAGGCATCTTCGTCAGTTGTATCGTCGCCCAAGTAGATGGGATAATGCGAACGGCAGGCAGCCATAATTTTTTGGGCTGCCTCCCCCTTGTTTATGCCGGCCGGGCGGACCTCCAGCACTTTTTCGCCTTCCAAAAGCTCAAGCTCACCGTTTTTTATTATATTATTAAAATTAAAATTATTAAAAGCCCGCTTTTTGAATTCTTCGAGCAATATACCGGCCCGCTCTGGTTCGGCCAAACGGTAGTGAACGGCCAGGCTGTGCCCCTTATTCTCGACCAGAAAACCTTCGTTTTTGGGGAATAATTCACCTGCCAGAGCAGCAAGGCGCCCCAGCCCTGCGGGCAGGGGGAAAGAGTCTGTCTTTCCGCTGGACCACTTGATAACCGCCCCGTGACAAAAAGCCATAATAACCCCCTCCAGCGGCAGAAGGCTTTCTAAATCCTGCCGGCTGCGGCCGCTTAACAGCGCAAGACACAAGCCTGGCCGGCCGGCCAGGCTTTTCAAAAGAAAAACCAGCTCTTCACCCGGAAGGGCCTCATCCGGTCTACCGGCGTAAGGAACCAGGGTCCCGTCGTAATCCAGCATGAGCAAAAAATCTCTTCCCGCCGGCAGCACGGCGTAAAGCTCCTCAGCTGACACCACAGGGGGCACGGACGCTGGCTTATTAGTTTTTTCTAAAGAGCTGCACCTGCGATTATTCATTTACGGCGTGCTCCTCAGGCTGGCCTTCAGCTACTTGCGGCAGGAACACGTGGGCCAGCGCGTTGTGCCACCACCAGCGCAGGTCCCGCTGCCGGACAACTCGCCTTAAGGAAGACATGCGCAAAACAGCTTCCTCGCGGGGCATTTCCAGAGCCTTTTTGATGGCTTCTGCCAGCGCAGGCACGTCGTAAGGATTTATCTGAATTGCTTTTTTGAGCTCTTCTGCCGCCCCCGCAAAGCGGCTTAAGATCAAAACCCCCGTATTGTCCTGCCTTGAGGCTACGTATTCTTTAGCCACCAGGTTGAGGCCGTCCCGCAGCGGAGTGACGAGCAAAACGTCTGCCGCCAGGTAAAGAGCGGCCACATCCTCTTTGGAGAGCGACTTGCGCAGGTAGCGGACAGGAACGGGGAAACCGATCCTGTCGTGACCGCCGTTAATCCGCCCTACTGCCTCCTCAACACGTAATTTCAGCTTCTGGTAAAAAGGCGAATCCGGCCTCGTTTCTACACCGACCTGCACCAGTGTTACCCGCCCTCTGTACTGCGGGTGCCTCTTTAAAAACAGCTCAAAGGCCTGCAGTCTTTCCAGTACGCCTTTAGTATAATCGAGGCGGTCAATTCCCAAGAGGACAAACTCGGCACCCAAAGCCCGGCGGATAGAAGAAGCCTTGGCTCTGATCTGCGGGCTGCCGGCCAGTTCCTGCCAGGCAGGCCAGTCGATGCCCACGGGAACCGCCCTTACCGAAACCGTCCTGCCCTTCCAGTAAATGACCGAATACTCACTGCTGGCACCCGCACCTAGAGCGCGTCTTGCGCAGTCTATAAAGTTTTCGGCGTAAGAGCGGGTATGGAAAGCCACGATGTTAGCCCCCAGCATACCGGCGATTATTTCTTTATACCAGGGGTTTAGACTGAAAATATCGTATGGCGGAAAAGGGATGTGCCAAAAGAGCGCTATCCTGCCCTGCGGCCGCGCCTCCCTGATCACGGACGGCAGGAGGGCAAAGTGATAATCGTGAACCCAGATAAGGTCTTGCGCCCTGGAAAACTCTAAGGCGGCACGGGCAAATTTCTCGTTAACTTCCCGGTAGGCGTCCCACTGGGCGGCATCAAAAACCGCATTGCCGGTAAAGCTGTGGCAGAGCGGCCAAAGGCAGCTGTTGGAAAAACCGTAGTAATAGTCCCGGCGCTCGTCCTCGGACAGCGGCAGTTCCACCAAGCGGTAAACGGGTTTTTCCGGCGGCACGCGCAGCACAAACTGGCTGCCGCACAATGCGCTGCGCCCTCCCCATGCTATCCAGGTGCCCCCGCGCTCATTTAAAAGGGGCTCCACCGCGGATACTAAGCCGCTTACTGCACGGGTAAGCTCAAGTTTTCCGCCTTCTGACGAAAGGACATAAGGAGCCCTGTTGGAAACCACCACAACCCTTTCTTCACTGCTCGCGCTGTGACCCAAGCTATCACCCCCAGGAAATTTTTAAATTTTTATGATGAAACAATTACTCTCACATCCCCCGATACATCCAAAACGCTGCAGTAAGTCTTTTCGCCTTTTCTGGTAAACTCCAGGGCTACTTTTCCCCCGCCGGCAGCTACATTCTCCACAATAATTTCGTCCGCAAAAGACGGCAAAAATGGCCGCTTTATATACACGTCCGCTCCCCGGCAGCAGATGCCGAGAACTGCTGTCAGCAATTGAAACAAGGCGCCGCTTGCCCACGCTTGGGGGCTGCAGGCTACCGGGTAGTGCACCGGCCCGCCCTCGGCCCTCCTGCTAAACCCGCAGAAGAGTTCGGGCAGCCGGTAGTGGGGGAACGCCAGGGCAGCCCGGTACAGACTGCTCCATATCTGAGCGGCGAGGTGGTCGTAGCCGCAGGCTTTTAACCCTACTGCAATAATGGCGTTATCGTGCGGCCAGACAGAGCCATTATGGTAGCTCATGGGATTGTAGGCGACTTCCGAGCTGCTCATCGTCCTAATGCCCCAGCCAGAAAACATATCGGGCATAAAAAGCCTCTCGGCAACCTTTTTGGCCTGCTCCCCGCCGAGTATGCCCGTAAAGAGCAGATGGCCGGCATTGGAGACTACGGTGCTGATCTGCCTTTTTTTCCCGTCTAAGGCAAAACAGGGATAGCCTTTCACGGGGCACCAGAAATGCCGCAAAAATTTTTTGCGCAGCTCTGACGCCCTGTACCTTAACTCAAAGGCTTCTTTCCGCTTTCCCAGCCGGCAGTAAAGTTCTGCCGCCCGCATTAGGGCGTAGTAGTAATACCCCTGCACTTCCACCAGAGCAATAGGCCCTTTGGGTAGTTGGCCGTTTTCATCAATTACGCCGTTCCAAGAGTCCTTCCACCCCTGATTGATAAGGCCGCTCTTGGACCGGCGCGCGTACTCTATAAACCCGTCGCCGTCCAAATCTCCGTATTTCCAGCACCAGCCCAGCGCTTTTTCCAGAGGGGCTGCCATTTCCAAAAGAAAGGCCTCGTCACCGGTCCAAAAGTACACTTCGGAAAGCAAAATAATAAACCACAGGGTAGAATCAACAGACCCGTAATAAGGGGTGTGGGGTATTTCCCCGCAGCCCGCCATTTCGCCCCGGCGCAGCTCGTGGAGAATCTTGCCGGGTTCTTCTTCCCGCCACGGGTCGACTTTTTTGCCCTGGAAACGGGCCAAAAAACGGATGGTCTGGCGGGCCAAGTCCGGATTGACGAGGAGCGACTGCCAGGCAGTGATGAGGGAGTCGCGGCCAAAAGCAGTTGCGTACCAAGGCACCCCTGCCTCAATAATCTGGCCCAGCCCCTGGTAAACGGCAGTCAGCGAATAAAGGTCGGACAGGGCCCTCTCCAGCATGCGGTTTAAAATTTGGTTAGATGAGCGAAAACTGGCGCAAGACTTTTTCCATTCCTCGAATTGGTTGAACTTGCGGGGAAGGTTTCGGGTAAAGACCCTTACCGCCCGCCGGGGGTCGGAAGAAGGCAGGGTTCCGGGATGCCCGCCCGTAAAAGGCGTTATCCGCATGTAAATATAATTTTTCTTTTGGGGCAGGAGGGTGAGCCGGTAGTTTACTTCCGCCAGATCCCCGGACAACAGCACAATCTCGTGCGGCGGGGGGTAAAAACTGGCCACTGTAGACCGGTAAATGCCGTCCAAGCCCAGGTACGCGAAAACAATGCCGTCTTTTTGTTTTTTTGCCGGCAAGAGTTTTCCCCGCCTTTTCCTCTTAAAGCCCCTCACCTCAAATATATCTATAAAATCGGCGCCCAGCCTTATCTTAAGCGCAACTTCCAGCTGCCGGTCTATGAAATTGGTCACTCTTAACCTCTGCAAAAAACCGCCGTGCACTGCCCGGATGAGCCGCAAATGGATGGACTGGGCGGGCACCGGTGTTTCACCAGACCAAAACAAACTGTTGGCCAGTTCGATTTGGGCAAAGTGCCCCTCTTTATTGAGCGAGGAAAGAAAAACCGGCGGGCTGCCGGCTATGCTGACTTCCAAACAGGAGAGAAACCTCGTGTCACGGCAGTAAAGACCGAGCCCGGACTTGTCTTCGCGGGGTATTGAACCGTTGGGCAGGGTAATGAGAAAAATTTCCCCCTCTTTTATTACTTCCGTGGCCGGCTTTACTTCCTCCGGCATCCACAGCAAAAGTTCGTTTTCTTGGCGCGCCTCGGCCAAAGAGTGCCTGCCCCCCCTTCTCACCCCAAGAAAAACTCTGCCTGTCTCTTTTCTTTTAAGCAAAAGCAGCTACGCTATTTCCAGCTTTCTGCCCTGCAGCACGCTCCTGTAAACCTCCAGCGTGTTCCGGCACATAATTTCTTTGGTGAATTTCTGCCGCACCATCTGCCTGCCCCTCTCACCCATCTGTCTTGCCGCCCGGCGGTTTTCCAGGAGGTCTATACACCTTTGGGCCAGCATTTCGTAGTCGCCCATCTCCACCACATAACCGTTTATGCCGTCAGCAATTATCTCCGGCATACCGCCGGCCCGGCTCACTACGATGGGCTTGCCGCAGGCCAGCGACTCCAGCATAACCAGGCCAAACGGTTCCTGGAAGCAGGAAGGGTACACGCAGAACTCAGCTGCCCGGTAGATCTGCGGCATTTCTTCCCAGTTAAAAAACCGCACCATAACGTGGTCCTGGAGCTTTAAATCTCGTATCAGCCTGTCGATAAAGTTCACGTGCCCCTCCTGGTGCCGTCCCCAGTCCACAGTTTTTTCCGGACCGGCCAAAACGAGCAGCACGTCGGGGTGCTTCTTTCTTATCAGGTTTAGGGCCAGCACGCTGATGTGGCAGCCCTTGTCCAGGCTCATGCGGGCGGGGTGGAAAATTACCCTCCTCCCGGCCAGCCCCGGGTAGCTGACGCGGGCGCTGTCCTGTTCGCCCGCTTCCGGTTTTTTAAACCTCTCGATATCTATCCCGTGGTAAACCACTGTAACCTTGCCCTCGGGGTATCCCGCTGCAACCAGTTCCTTTTTTATGTAATTGCTCACGGCAATAACCCCGTCCCACCTGCCGGCGTAAGCGAGCATATCCTCCCAGAGATCGTCGTCCCATACGTTGTGGGCTGTGAGCACTGCGGGCACTCCCCGCCGGTCCGCGGCCTCCAAAAGCGCTTTTGCGTGCACGGGGCTGAAGTAGTGCATGTTGTGGGCGTGAATTACATCGGGGCGCGCAGATGCGATGAAAGAAGAGAGTTCTCTTTGAATATCGTCCGCCTTCTCATCTATCAGCTGCGGGTCGAGAGTGTTGAGGTCCATGAGCGGCGTGCGCCTTACCCTCATGCCCCGGTAGCCGTACTCCTCTTCTTGGCCGCCAATTGAGCCGGTTAGCAAAAAGACCTCGTGCCCCCGCAAAACCAGCTCGGGACCCAGCATGGCCAAATGGCTCTCCACCCCGCCTATAATAGGGGGAAAAGCCCAGTGCAGCATGGCAACCCTCATCTTTTTGCACCTCCCGACACAAAAAGTGTAATTAAAAAGTATAAAATTTAAGCCCGGCCAAGCCGGGCTTTCCTAACTGCCTTATATGCCTGCATAAAGCAAAATACCGTTTATCTACCCGACTTCCAGCATTTGCGCCAGCGCCGTAAAATAGATCAAGCCGGTATTTCCCCCTACATTAGTAATAATATCCTTTACATTATAGCTTGTCAAGAGTTTCGAAACCGCTTTAATCTTGTGAAAAAGCTGGGTTTTGGGCGGCGTAATACCGGCACGTCTCCGCCAGCCCCTCTTCCAAGCCCACTGACGGCGACCAACCCAGCACAGCACGCGCTTTTTGGGGCGCAAGACAGCTGTGGGGAATGTCGCCCGGCCGGGGCGGGCCGTAGGCGGGCGCCATACCCCGGCAGCCAAAGGCGCGCACGAGCGCCCAGAAGAGCGCATTGACGGTGACCGGCACACCGGTCCCCACGTTGAGCGTGCAGCCGTCTCCTCTTTCTAAAGCCAGCAGGTTGGCCCGCGCCACGTCCTTCACGTAGACAAAGTCCCGGCTCTGCTCGCCGTCGCCAAATATATATGCTTGCTCCCCCCTGGCCAGGCGGGAGGCAAAAACAGCCACCACCCCCCCTTCGCCGCTGGCGTCCTGGCGCGGCCCGTAGACGTTGGCGTAGCGCAACACGGTGTAGCGCAGGCCGTAAAGCTCGCCGTAAAGGCGCATGTAGTGCTCGGCGGCCAGCTTGGATACGCCGTAAGGAGAAATGGGCAGTGTGCTATCTTCTTCCGACAGCGGCAGCCTGCCGGGGCGGCCGTAGACGGCGGCCGTAGAAGCGTAAACCACCTTGCCGACCCCGGCCCGGCGGCAGGCCTCCAACAAGTTAATGGTGCCGGAAACATTCACCCGGGCGTCGTACAAGGGGTCCTCCAAAGAGCGCGGCACAGCGGCGCACGCCGCCTGGTGTATAACGGCGTCCGGCTTTTCCCGGGCTACAACCCCGGCCAACTCCGGCGATTCCACCCCTATACGGTAAAAGTTAACGCCGGGGTTCAAGTTTTCCAGGCGCCCGGTGGAGAGGTCGTCCACCACGCAGACGCGGTGCCCCTCTTCCACGAGCAGATCGACTATGTGGGAGCCAATAAAACCGGCTCCCCCTGTAACCATAACCTTCATATTGGTGCCAGGCACTTTAACTTATTATTAACTTATTTGGGCAGCCCATCTGGGCGCAGAGGGTGTGCAGGTACTCGCCGAACTCCCCGCCCAGGTCCTCTCTCTCCAGGGCAAACTCCACCACGGCCTTTAAATACCCCAGTTTGTCGCCCACGTCGTAGCGCCGGCCCTCAAAGGCCAGGGCGTACATGGGGCGCTCCCGGCACAGGATTCTCAAAGCATCGGTGAGTTGGATTTCGCCGCCGGCCCCGGGCCCGATCCCGTCCAGAATGCCCATCACCTGCGGCTCGATGATGTAGCGGCCGATGATGGCCAGGTTGGACGGAGCATCTTCCGGCTGAGGCTTTTCTACGAGGTCTTTGATTTTGTAAACGCCCGGCCGCACCTGTTCAGCGTCTATAATGCCGTACTTGCTGACATCCTCGGCCGGCACCTCCATTACGGCAATTACCGTGCAGCCCACCTCGGCGTGCAGGTCGGACAGTTGGCGCAGGCAGGGCACACGGCTCTTCACAATATCGTCGCCCAAGAGGACGGCAAAGGGTTCATCGCCTATAAACTGCCGGGCGCAATAGACGGCGTGCCCTAAGCCCAGCGGCTGTTTTTGGCGGACGTAGCAGATCTCGGCAATGCCGGCTATCTGGCGAACCATCTCCAAAAGCTCGCCCTTGCCCTTTTCCGTCAAGTGCTGCTCCAGCTCTAAGGAACGGTCGAAGTGGTCCTCAATGGCCCGCTTGTTGCGCCCGGTAATAATTAATATATCCTTCACATCTGAGGCCACGGCCTCTTCAATTATGTACTGGATACCCGGCTTGTCCACAATGGGCAGCATTTCCTTGGGCAGCGCTTTCGTTGCCGGCAAAAAGCGCACGCCCAGCCCCGCTGCGGGGATAACGGCTTTTCTCACTTTTTTGGGCGCCAACTAAACCCCACCTCCCGCGTGATTTCACATAATTATATTATAATATAACAAAATAAGCGGTCCCGCCCTTTTAGGAGGACCGCTGCTGTTTCTCGGCTGTTGACCCGTACACGGTGCGGCTCCCCGTCCCCGCGGCGCTGAGTTTGTTAGCCGCCGCCAGCGAGACGGTAGACAGGAATATCAGCAATACCACTGCCTGACTCGGTGTGACGAGCGTCATGACCACGGCGCTAGCCCCCAGCACGGCGTTTACCCCGTACAGGCAGAGAACCGCCTGCACGTGAGACATTCCCGCCTGCAAAAGGCGGTGGTGGAGGTGCTCGCGGTCCGGCTGGAATACGGGCCGCCGCTTAAATAACCGCCGCACCACAGCCATAGCCGTGTCCAAAAGGGGGATGCCCAGTATGACTACGGGTATGACCACCGAAATAAAAGTAGCGCCTTTAGCCAGCCCCATGACGGCCAGCGCAGAGAGGGTATAACCCAAAAAGAGAGAGCCGCAGTCGCCTAAGAATACGCGCGCCGGGTAAAAGTTGTAGGGGAGAAAGCCCGCCACGCTAGCCGCCAGGGCCAGGGCCAGGCCAATGGCCTCCGCCTGCACGTCCGAGGCGCCGTTTTGCAGCATGTCGACCCACACCACACAGGCCAGCGTCAGGGCGGCAATGCCGGCAGTGCCTCCGGCCAGCCCGTCTAACCCGTCGATCAGGTTTAGAGCGTTGGTCACCGCCACTATCCAAAAAACCGTAACGGGCACGCTCCACAAGCCCAGGTCGATCACGCCGCCGTCAAAGGGGTTGGTCAAAAACTCCACCTTAAGTCCAAAGTAAACTGCCACCAGGGCCGCGGCCACCTGGCCGGCCAGCTTAACCCGCGGAGATATGCCCCGCCAGTCGTCGATAAAACCGAGCAGCACGATCAAACTGCCGCCCGCTATAATCCCAATCGCGGCCGGGGAAAGGCGGCCAAAGACCAGCACGGCCGCCGCAAAACCAGCGTACACGGCCAGCCCGCCCATCCTGGGCATTACTTTGCCGTGGATCTTCCTGTGGTTGTCCGGCCGGTCAACCGCCCCGACAGTAAAGGCCAGCTTCCTGACCAAAGGGGTGGCCAGCAGGGCCGTAATGAATGCGGCCGCCAGAGCCGCCATGTACCAGTGCAAAAGTACCCCTCCCCCAAAGGGCCAGTCCAGACACACGTTTAAGTTATTTTACTGCAGCCCAAAGCGGACTGTAAACGCTGCAAAGTTAAATTCTCTGCTTATATAACCAGTTAAACTCTTTTTTTCTCCCGCAAACTCCAAAAATCTACAAAAAACTAGCCGATGGCAAACAAAATCTCCGCCTCGCAGGCCGCCTCTCCACCCACGTAAGCCACGCCGTAACCTTTGCCGGCACGGCCGCGCAGTTTTACAATCTCCACTTCCAGGCGCAGGCAGTCGCCGGGCACCACCGGCCGGCGGAAACGCACCCCGTCTATGCCGGCAAAGTAGGCGATTTTGCCGGCAAACTGCGGCATCTTCAAAACGGCCACGGCCCCCACCTGGGCCAGGGCCTCGACGATCAGCACCCCCGGCATTACCGGCCGGCCTGGAAAGTGTCCGGTAAGCCAGGGGTCGGCCATGCTCACGTTCTTAATCCCCACCGCCCGGCGCCCTTCTTCCAGCTCGAGGATGCGGTCGACGAGCAAAAACGGCGGCCGGTGCGGCAGGATTTCCATGATCTGGGCGCAGTCCAGCACGCTCATCCAACCCCCTTTCCATCGACAGTATGGCAGGAATCAAAACAGGCTGTAGTAAAGCTCTGTCATCTTTTGGGCCATGGCCCCGGCGCTGTAATTCCTTTCCGCCGCCGCTGCTGCCCGGCGCCCCAAAGAAGCGGCCTCAACGGGGTTTTCCAAAAGGTGCAGGACACAAGAGGCCAAGGCAGCCGCGTCACCCGGGGGCACGAGCAGCGCGTGCTCCCCGCCGCCGGCCACCTCCGCCAGCCCCCCGGTGTCGCTGGCCACGCAGGGAAGGCCCAGGCACATGCCCTCGAGCAGGCTTAAGCCAAACGCCTCCGAAAGGGAGGGCACAGCCAGCACGTCCAGGCGGGCCATCACCTGGGGCACGTCTTCCCTAAAGCCCAAAAAGAAAACCCTGTCTTTTAAGCCCAGCCTTCCGGCGGCCGCTTTCAGCTCTTTTTCCTGCGAGCCCTCCCCGACCACCCAAAAGGAAACGCCGGCGCAGCGCCCGGCTATCAAGGAAGCCGCCTCTAAAAAGGTAAAAATGCCTTTCTCCGGCTCTAAGCGGGCTACCACCCCCACCACCGGCCCGTCTTTGGGCGGCAGTGAGGAAAGCGGCGGCTGCAAAGCCCGCTCCCTAAAGCGCGCCGCGTCGATGCCGTGGCGGATGACGGCAATGTGCTCGGGCGGCACACCTTCAGCGGCCAGCGCCCTTGCCACCTCACTGCTTACGGCAATGACCCGGCTGGCGGCCAGGCGGTTCACCGCGGCGGCCAGCCTGCCGGCCGCGCCTCGGGGCGGCGACCAGTCCAAGCGGTGTCTGGTGTAGACGGTGCGGGGGGCGCGCACGGCTAAGGCGGCCAGGCGCCCGGACAGTGAGGCGTGGGTGTGGACGACGCGAAAGCCGCGCCGGTGCACGTAATGGGCCACAACCGGCACCAGGCGCAAAGCGCTGGCCGGGTCAAAAGAACGGTCCGGGGCCAGCCCCTTCACCTCCCTCACTTGCGCGCCCAGTTCGGCGCAGCGGGGGGCTAAAAGCGAACCGGCCGGGCATAGCACGGCCACTTCCAAAAGGGAGCGGTCGCAGTGCTCCAAAAAGGTGAGCAGGTGCCGGCCGGCACCGCCTATGTTGGTGTCGCTTATTATGTGCAGCACTTTAAGCACGCCGCCCGCCCCCGTGCGCCAAGAGTTCACCGTAGAGGCGCGCCGTTCTCTGGGCCATGGCTGCGCTGCTGAAATTTTCCTCCACAAAGCGGCGCATTACCGCGCCCCGCTCCCTTCTTTCGCCCCAAGTCAGGTCCAAAAACTCCCTTACGGCATCTTTGAGAGCAGCGGCCGTGACCGTCCGGCGGGTGCTGCGCCCGGTAAAGTTGTCTTCGGCCAAAAACCCCAAGTGCTCCGGTCTGACCAGGCCCCAAAAACCCTCCCCGCCGGCCAGGACCACGTTTTTGGCGCAGGCCATGGCCTCCAGCGCCGTCCTGCTCACCCCCACGACCAGGTCAGCCGCAGCCATCACCCGGTGAACGTCGGTACGCGGCCCCAAAAATTTGACAAACTCCCGCCCGGCAGACCTGTTGGCCGCGGCCGCCGCTTGGGCCACCTCGGCCGCCCTCCGCCCCCCGCCGGCAATGAGCAAGACAAGGCGGGGGAAAGAAGGCAGCAGCGAAGCGCACGCCTCAACGGCCGAAAGCGCCACACCGGCCAGGACTCCCTCCAACCGGCTCACCGAAGCCACCACCGGCTCTCCGCCGCTAACCCCCAGTTCCTCTAAAAGCCCGGGCGAAGGCGGCACGGGACAAAAACGCTCCACGTCCACCCCGTTGGGTATAACGGTGATCCTTTCTTCCGGCACGCCGAAGTTTTTAACCAGGTGGTCTTTTATGTCGGAACTCACAGCAATAGTCCTCTCTCCCCAGCGGGAGAGGAGCTTTAAGTGCCAGGGGGCGGCAAATACGGCGTGGGCGGTGGTGAGAAAGCGCACCTTTTCGGCTGCTGCCGCGGCTTCGGAAACGAGGGCGGGGATGCGGCCGTGGGCGTGGACTAGCGCGGCCCTTTCCCGCGCGATTACCCGCCTTAGAGCTGCCGCGGCCCGTGCCAGCGCCAGCGGGCTGTAACTGTCCATGTCCACCCGGTAGTGGGGTATGCCGCACCCGGCCAGCTCACCCTCGTAAATCCCGCCGCCCGAAGCCAGCACCGGCCTGTAACCGTTTTCCGCCAGACCGCGGGCCAAAGACACCACGTGCGTCTCGGCTCCGCCCACCCCAAGACCGGCAATTGTCAGAAGAACCGTAACCGGCGCCAAATCACTTTTCCACCTTTACGTAGTTTAACCCGGTCATCCTCTTTATTAAAACAGCCATCTCGGCCCTGGTCACCGTAGCCCCGGGCCTCAACTCACCGTTTTCGTAGCCGCGAATAATGCCGGCGGCCGCCGCCCTCTCCAGGGAGGGCCTGGCCCAGGCAGGAACTGACGCAGCATCGGCAAAATCAAGGCCCTTGGACGCCGCCGGCAATTTTACCGCCCTGTCCAGGATAACGGCCATCTCGGCCCGCGTCACCGGTCTATCCGGCAAAAAGCGGCCGTCCGGGTAGCCCTGCACCACGCCGCGGCGCACGGCTGCGGCCACGGCGCTTTGGGCCCAGGCGGGCACTTCACCGGCAAATACCACATCTCCGCCGTCTTCCCAGCCCAAAACCCGGGAGAGCAGGGTCACGGCTTGGGCACGGGTGACCGGCTCAGCCGGCCGGTAGGTGCCGTCCTCGTAGCCCCGTATCACGCCGGCTGCCGCCAGTTCTTCAATATGGTTTTCTGCCCAGTTGCCCGCGGTGTCGCTGAAAATGTTGCCCACCCGGACGGGTATTTCCAAGGCCTTGCCCTCGTAGCTCACTTTCAGCACCCCGCGGCCCGTCTCCTGCCCGGCGCAAAACATACCGCCCTCAAACCGGCCTAGCTCCGGGGGGTCTATAACATAAGCGGCCAGTGCCGGGTCCAGCGGCAGGGTGCGCCCGTCTTTGAGCTGCACACTCAAAGCGACCGGCACCTTTTCTCCGGCCTTGGCCCGCAACGACGCCGGCCGGGAGCTGAGCGCCGCAATTTCTTCCCCCCCTATTATGTGCACGGTAAAGCTAGCCTTCACTCCGGAAGAAGAAAACTCTAAGACAGCATCGCCCGGGGACAGCGCTTTAAGGCGTCCTTTTTCGTAGCGGCCGGGCCCCGTGACCTTAACCGAAACGCCCGCCGGCTGCCAGGGGTGGTAATTGGAGTCGTAACCCTTAACGGTGTACGCCGCCTCTGCCCCGGCCAGGATCTCTTTGGGTCCTTCGATCACCAGCCCGGCGGGCCTGCCCGGCGGCGCTGTGTTGTACACGCCTATGCCGTCCGGCACGCGCCGCTGTTTGCCGTCGCGGGGAGCCACCACCTCGGACAGAGCGGTATCACCCAGCCTCCTGGCCACCAGGACGGTGGAGCCGCCGCCGTCCAAGTTGAGGGCTTCCTCTGCCCCCATAGCCGCCAGCAGACGGGCCAGTTCAGTCTGCTCCAGTCCGGTGCTGGCCTCGCTCTTCTCCGCCGCCACCAGGTAGAGGTAGCGGCCGCCGCCGGCCGAAGCCACCGCCGTCCGGGCGTTTTTGCCGGCCAAGTTTTCCTGGAAAGGTGCCACTCTGCCGTCTTTCACCAAAAAGCTGTTGCTGCCGGCGGACAGCTTTAGCTTTTTGTAATCCGGAACCGTCTGCCAGGCAGCAGACAGGCGTGTCCCCGGCACGGCGTGTTTTTTTAAAAACTCGGCGGCCAGCCCGTGTCCCCAGAGGACATATCCTTCAGCCGGAATGGGAAGCGGCTCTTTGGCATAAACCACCTTTGTCACCGTGTCCTTTTCCACTACTGCCTCCACGGCCCCTTCGTACTCTTTAGTGCCGCCGGGGCTGGTCGGCCCCCAGTACCGGTTGTAGAGAATGAGGCGGTCGCGGCCGGAAAGCGTACCGTCTTCCAGCACGTAAAACAGCTTATTGACGCCAAAGAGGGGGAACACCGCCCCGTCAGACGCTTTTACCTCGCCGCTGAAGGTAAAAAAGTCCATAATGGGGCGCCCGTCCAGCGTAAGCGCAAAGGTGGGCATGTCGCTCCGCATGATGGGGCTGGAGATCAGTTTCCCGTTATCTACAACCGTGTTCAGCGGTTTGGCCTGGTCGATGATGAAAAACCCGCCGTTGACGGCCGCCACCGCCCCGGTCCGGCTGGCCATCTCGCCCACCGTCTGCGTTTTGGCCAGCGTGCCGTCCGCACCAATAAGGGGCCTTAATTCTGCGTTCGGGCTCTTCAAGTCTACGCTGACCACGCAAAGGCGCACCGGCCGGCCGCTTACCTCCAGTTCGTACTGGGTCAGCACCGCTCCTTTGGCCAGCGGCTCCTCAAGAACGCTCACCACCCGGTAAAACTCCCCTTGGGCGGGCAGAGGTCCTGCCTCCGCTGCTGCCAGCGGCCCCGCCCTAAGAGCCGCCAGCAGCGAGAACAACAGCACAAAAGCGGTGACGGTTTTTCTCACCACCGTTTAATCCCCCCTAATCAGTTCGTTGTCTGTGTCTTTCTATTTTCTCAGCGGCTTTACCCGGGAGTTTTAGGAGCCCAGGTAAGTATCCTTTAAATAATCCAGGTAAGAAGCCAAAAGGTAAGGTAAGTTCACTGGGAAAAAGCTAGCGGGATTCAAGAGCTCTTCCAGTTCGGCCGCACCCGTTCCCGCCCGCACGCTCACCCGCCGGATGGCCTGCGGGCTTATGCCCGGCGCGTTGGTACCCGGCAGAGTGGTGGCAAAATAGCGGTAGCCGGCCCGGCGGGCCACCTCAAGCGATGCAGGCGTGAAAGCCCCAAAGGGCCAGGCCAGGGTGTCCACTTGCGTCCCCAGTTCGGCCTCGATGGTCTGGCGCGCCAATACGAGGTCGCGGTAGAGCTTTTCTTCAAATTCTTCAGGCGTTTCCCGCCGTCCCAGATCAAACCGGTAGGCCCTGGCCACGGCAGCCGGCCGGAGCCTTTTTTTGTCAGGTCCGGTGTACACCTTGTAGTGAAGGTCGTAAGTGTGCGACTGCACGTCTACCAGGCCGCTTTTCTGCATCTCGCGCAGCTGGTCCCAGGTAAGCCACCCGTGGCCGTCGTACGGCTTTTTTACCTCATTCAGACCGGCAATCACAAAGACGGTGGCAAAAGCTCCGTACTTCTTTAAAAGGGGAAAGGCCACGGTGTAGTTGCCCAGGTAACCGTCATCGAAGGTGATGGCCACTGCTTTAGGCGGCAGCGGCTCGCCGCCTTCCATGTAGCGGATCACCGATTTCAGCGGCACCACGCAGTAGCCGTTTTGGCGCAAGTACTCGAGGTGAGCGGCGAATTCTTCCGAACTGGTAAAGCGCCTGGTGTCGTCTGAAGGCCCTTCCCAAAAATCGTGGTAAATCAAAACCGTAACGCCCTGACCCCAAGGCGCGCCGGCCAGGGCCGCACCGGCAAAGCGCAGCGCCAGCAGCGCTAAAAGTAACAACGCTGACAAAACCAGGACAGCCGCCACCAGGGCCAGGTAACCCGGCTTCACCTTTTTAGCGTTTTTAGCACTCAATTCTTTTCCCCGCCTAAGCCCGCCCGCGGCCGGACCCGCAAAAAGGCCGCGGCGCGGCGCACTTCTTCAAAGCCCAAGAGGTATAAGGCCGCGGCGTACGCCGCCAGGCCCGCTCCTGTGACCGCGGAAAGCCTCGTCAAAAGCCAGACCGTGCCGCGCGCCCCATCCAGCCCGGCCGCGGCCGCCCCGGCCGCCAAGACCGCCGCCAGCACCGCGCCGGCCGCCGCCGCCCGCAAAATAAAGCGCGCCAGGCCCCGGCCCAACTGCCCCTCTAGCCGCCGGTGCAGAAAAACCGCCAGGAGAACGGCGTTAAAAAGGGCCGCTATCGAGTTGGCCAGCGCTAAGCCGGCGTGCCGCATGGGGCCTACCAGCGCGAGACTTAAAGCCAGGTTAACACCCACCGCCAGGGCGCTCAGCACCACCGGCGTGCGGGTATCCTGCAGGGCGAAAAAGCCGCGGGCCAAAATAAACTCGGCCGCCTGGCCCAAAAGCCCGAAGGAGTAGAAGAACAGGGCGGCCGCGGTCATAACCGATGCCCGCTCGTCAAAGGCGCCGCGCTGGTAGAAGAGGACCACCAGCGGACCCGGCAGCACCGCAAAGACAGCGGCCGCCGGCAGGCAAACCAGCACCACCAACTCCAGCGCCCGGCGCACGCCCGAGGCCAGCCCCTCCAGGTCGCTGCCCGCCGCACGCCGGGTGAGCGAGGGAAACACCGCCGTGCCCACCGCCGTTACGAACAGGCCCACCGGCATCTGGATCAGGCGGTTGGCGTAGTTAAGGGCGGAGATGCTGCCCTCGGCCAGACCCGAGGCCAGGTAGCGGTCGATAAGGATGTAGGTCTGGCTAATGGAAAGGCCCACCGTCACCGGCAGGACCAGGCGCAGGATTTTCTTTAAGTCCGGGTGGTTAAGCGGCACCCCCGGCCGGAAATTAAACCCGGTGCCGAGGAGCGCCGGCACCTGCACCAGGGCGGCCGCCGCCCCGCCGGCCAGCACCCCCAGCGCCAGTCCGTGCACGCCCCAAAGGCCGCCAGCTATCAGCACGGCGGCTATGACGGCGGCGTTCTGCAAAGGGGCGTTCAGTGCCGTTACGCCGAAAATATCTCGGGCGTTTAAAAGGCCAGTAAATAGGGCCCCCAGCCCGCTGAAAACGAGGAGCGGGAACATGACCCTGGTAAGCTCCACCGCCAGAGCGCGCGTGCCGGCCGGAAGACCAGGGGCCAGCAGGCCCACCAGCTGCGGGGCCAGGACCAGCCCGGCGGCCGTGGCGGCGGCCAAAAGCGCAAGGAGCGCCCAAAAAAGGGTGCCGAACAGCCCCTGCGCCTGCCTTTGCCGGCCGGCGGCGGCGTACTCGGAGTAAACCGGGACCACTACTGTGGCCAGCGCCCCCGTAAAGAGGTAAAAGAGCACAGAAGGGATGGCGTAGGCCACCAGGTAAGCGTCCATGCCGGCAGTAGCCCCGAACTGCCTGGCGGTCACCACCTCCCTAAAAAGCGCCGTCACTTTGGCTATGATATTAAAAGCTACCAGCACGGCGGCGGCACGGGCCACCGCCCCGGCTGCCGCCGTCAAGGCGATCACTTCCCTTAACACATGTACTGAATTGTCTTACGCCCATTATCATACCACATTTGCGCCGGTCCGGTCACAATAAAATCACCCCGGAAGGAGCCTTGACCTGCGTTTGTGAATACATTAATATATACATTAAGGATTTCGCTTATGCAAGGAGGTCTAATAGCATGGAGCGCATTGCAGGCATTAACGAGGCCCGGCCAAAACTGACCCAGTTAATCAATTCTTTGGCTTCTGAAAAATCGCCGGTAATCATCACTGTCAACAGTGAACCTAAGGCCGTTCTGGTAGACTACGGTGAATACCGGGCGCTGGTAAAAGCCAGAGAAGACATCAAGAGGCTGACTATTAAACTAGCCCTGGCAGAAATGCGCTGCCGGGGAGGTGCCGCCGGCATTGATGATGAAACCATAGCCCAAGAAATAAAAGCTTACCGGGAAGGCGAATGAAAATAGAAAAATGAAAGCCGTCTTAGACACCAACATCGTTATTGCCGGGCTTTTGAGCCCCAAAGGTCCGCCTGCCGCCATCATCGACCTTTGGGCCGAAGGCAAAATTACCGTTGTGGCAAGCCCGCCGCTTATCCAAGAATACTTTGGCGTGCTCCAGCGTCCTAAATTCGACGCCGCCGGTTCGTCAAGTGAAAGACTGGCTCTTTTAGAGGGTCTTCTCGGCCTGGACAACGTAGAGCTGGTACTGCCGCAAGAAACGGTCTGCACCGTGAAAGAAGACCCGGCGGATAACCGCGTGCTGGAATGCGCTCTTTGCGGCCAGGCCAAATATATCGTTTCCGGCGATAAACATCTCCTGACACTGGGAAAAGCGGGCGAAAGTGCCATCGTATCGCCCCGTCAGTTCATGGAAATGGCGATGGGCAAAAAACCAAATGTTAACCATTGCCTTTAAAAAGGGCGGCGTACTAGAATAAAAGGACAAAAGGGAAAGCAGCGAAAGGGGCCGGGGAAAGCATTGCACCGCTTTAAAGCTGCCGTCTTTTTGGGCATGAACCCGTGGGACCACACAGAAATCCAGGATACCGTGCGCTTTTTGGCCAAAGCCGCCGCCGGCACGGACAGGATTTACATCAACCCGCCCCCCGGGGCCCGGGGAACGCTTAAAAGCCCGCGGCGCCTCCTGGAAAGCTGGGCCTGGCACGCCCAAAACGCCGGGGGCGTAGAAGTGCTCACACCGCCTTACGGCTTTGCCCCGGTATTCCTGGGCCTGCAGGATTTAGCCGGGGCGGCGGCCGGAGCGGCCTTAAAGAAAACCCTGGCGGACCGCTACGGGCCCGGCTGGCGGGAGCACACGCTGGTCTACGCCTCCTCCTGGAGCTACACCCAGACCGGTTTTTTAAAGGCCCTGGCCCCCCGCCACCTCTTTTTTCACATATTGGACGACTCCTTTGCCTTCCCGCTGATAGCCAACCACCCCCGGGTGCTGGCCGAAAACAAAAAATTCTACGCTTACGCCATGGCCGAAGCCTCGGCCGCGGCCGCCGTATCGGGCAAGCTGGCCGCTAAATACGGGCAGCTGTACCGCCGCGCCGTGCACGTCCTAAAAAACGGCGTGGATACAGAGCACTTCCGCCGCGCGGCATCGGCTCCGCCGGCCCCGGAGGTCGCCGGCCTTCCCCGACCCGTCCTCATGTACACGGGATCGGTCAACTCCTGGGTGGACTTAGGGCTGCTCATGCACTTAGCGGACAGCTTGGCGGGGGCGTCACTGGTGATAATAGGCCACTATTACCGGGGAACAGTGGACGGGCGCCTGTGGGAAAAGCTGCTTAAGCTGCCTAACGTACACTGGCTGGGAGTAAAGCCCTACGCCCAGCTGCCGGGCTTTTTGGCCGGCGCCGACGTCCTCATCCTGCCCAGGACCGGCGCCGAGCACTCGCGGGCTTCCGACCCCCTAAAACTTTACGAGTACCTGGCTTCGGGTAAGCCGGTGGCCAGCACCGAACTGCCGGCGGCCGCTGAGTTCAGGGATTTCGTTTACACGGCCAGCGGCCCGCACGATTTCCCGGCCGCCGTGGCGCGGGCGCTAGATTCCCACAGCCCCCTAAAGGCCGCCCGGCAGGCCGAAGCCATGGAGGCCCACTCCTGGCGCGCCCGCTGGGAGGAGCTCGTGCGCCTGGCCGGAGCGTCCCGCGCCTGCACCCCCTAAAAGCCGCAAACAGACTTGTGCCGACGAGGAGGAATGCCGCCGTGCTCACGTCCGCCGCTTCTAAAATAGCCGGCAGCCTGGCCGGCTCCTGGCGCTCATCCCGCACCGCCCAGCTGGCCGGCGCGGCCGGCGCCGCGCTTTATGGTATTTTACGCCAAAGCCGGGCCGCCCGTCTGGTGTCCGCCAACCGCGCCGGCGAAAGCCGCACTTTTGGCCTTTTGGCAGGCGCAGCTCGGAGCGCAGAAAAAAGGCTTGCGCCCTCGCCGTTTTTTGCCCGGCGGGCGCTCCCGGCCGCCAAGGGCGGGTCCGTTGCAGCCGCCGTCATTATAGCAGCGGCGGCCGCACTGCTCCTGCCGCCCCTTTATGCCCTGGCCGCCGCGGCTGCGGCGTCGGTTGCAGCCGCTATCATCTTCTGGCCGGAGGCCGGTCTTATGGCCGGCGCCCTCATGCTGCCCTTTGTGCCCTTCAAAGTCCTGTGCTTAAACGCCGGCCTCACCCTGGCCTCCTGCTTTTTGCACTTAAAAGCGGGCTCCCGGCCCGTACGGCTGCGCCTTACTCCCCTTGCCTTGCCGGCAGCCGCCCTTTTGGCCGTGATGGCCGTGGCCACGGTAACTTCTGTTTTGCCCCTGGCCAGCGCCGGTGAGTTTTTGATCCCCATTGCCGGTGTTCTGTACGCAGGTCTAATGGTCTTGCTCTTCGAACGCCAGGAAAAACTGGAGAACTTCGTCTTCTGCCTTGTGCTCTCGGCCCTGGCGGCCGCCGGTTACGCCATCTACCAGTACTACACCGGGGCCAGCGCCCTGGAGTTTAAGAGAGAATGGGTGGACATCACCCAGAACACAGAAATTAAAAACCGGGCCTACGCCCTGTTTGAAAACCCCAACCTCCTGGCCCAGTACGCGTGCTGGACGGCGTCGGTCTCCCTGGGAGCCCTTTTGGGCACCGCCCGGCGGGCAAGAAAGGTTTTCTTTGCCGCGGCGGCGGTTATCCTGGTTGCCTGTCTAGGCTTCACCTTCTCCCGCGGAGGCTGGCTGGCTTTTTTGGCGGCGCTTGCCGTTGCAGCCGCTTACACCAACGGCCGGCTTATCCTGCTGCCGGCGTGCGCAGCAGCCGCCTGGCCCTTTTTGCCCCGCGCCGTTGTCCAGAGGCTGTCCACAGCCGCAAGCTTAAAAGACAGCTCCAACGCCTACCGCCTGGACACCTGGCGCTCCACTTTCTCGCTTATCCGCGAGCACTGGGAAACAGGGGTGGGGCTGGGCCGGCGCGCCTTTGCCCGCGTCTACCACACTCACGCCGTAAACTCCAACGTCGTACCGCACGCCCACAATCTCTATTTGCAGGCGCTGAGCGAATTTGGTATACTTGGCTTGGCCGTTCTGTGCTGGTTTTTCGCCGCCCTATTTCTCACAGGGTTAAAACTGGTCAGATCCCGCCAGCCCCTGGTCCGGGGCTTAAATGCCGGCATCATGGGAGCGCTGGCCGGCTTTTTAGTCCACTCCCTGGTGGACTACTTCCTGTGGTACTACAAGCTGGCCATCCTGCTCTGGATGTGCGCCGGCGCCCTGATCGTCATGGAAAACCTGACGGCAGGCACAGATAATCATACCGTTTAAAGGGGAGGAGTAAAATTTGGACAGTAAGAGTGCCGGCGGCAAGTTCAACCTTGTCGACGCAGTAATAGTAGCTCTGGTGCTGGCCTTGGCAGCCGCCGGGGTGTACAAGTTTTTTTTCGTCAACCGGGGTTTAGCCCTGCAGAACGCCGTCATCGAGTACAAGGTGCTCGTGGAAAACGTCCGCTACCCCACCGTTGAGGGGGCCAAAGAGGGCCAGACGGTGAAGGACGTGCAGACCAACGCCGTAATCGGCACGCTGGTGGGTAAAGAAACGTCCCCCTACCGGCAGGCCGTCCCCACTTTAGACGGACGGGTGGTCATGGCCGAAGTGCCGGAAAAGTATAACCTCTTGCTCACCGTCCGCTCGCCTGCCGTGGTCACCGAAAACAACATCACCATCGGCAACAAGGAAATAAAAATAGGCGCCCAGATCCAGGTCAAGACCAACGTCATCTCCTGCACGGGCACCATATTCGGCGTCGAAGTTAAATAAGTTAATAAGTTAAGTGCCTGGCACCATATCCCGGTAAAAAATTATCTGGTTCTTACCCATCCGCTTGGCGGCGTACATGGCCCGGTCGGCAAAGCGGATTAACTCCTCGGCATTTTGCGGTCGGTCGGCGGGAAACTCGGCCGCCCCTATACTGGCCGTAAGGCGGATTTCTGCCTCTCCAAAGTGCGTCTCGGCCAGCCTTGCCCTGATGCGCTCTAAGGGGATGGTGGCTTTTTCCCGGTCGCTGTCTGCCAGCACGACAATAAATTCCTCCCCGCCGTAGCGCACTACCATGTCCCGGTCGCGCACGCAGCCGCGCAACATGCCCGCCACCCGGCGCAACACCTGGTCGCCCGTTTCATGACCGTAAAGATCATTGATTTCTTTAAAGTCATCTAAGTCGACCATGGCCACAGTAAAAGGCTTCCGGGAAGCTTCCGCTTCCGACAGTACTTGTGGCAGATAGCGGATCAGCGCCACCCGGTTGCCTAAGCCAGTCAAGGCATCGCGCTCCACATTTTCCCGCAGTTTGAGCAGGAGAGCATCAAAAACAATTAGCACTTGCGCCAAAAACTCGGTGGCCCTGTCGATATATATCCACTGGATGTTATCGCTGTCCCTGCGCACCCCCATAATTTCCCTCAAGGTGCGGGTGTGCAAATCAAGGATGTTGGCCACCTGCACTTCGGAGGCGTCGAAGTACTTGGAGAGTTCGAGGTAGGCTTCCATCAGCACACCTTCGGAAGCGCCTTCAAAAACGTACTTTTCCAGGTAATTGCGGTATACCCTTGTGAGTTCCCGGTTGTTATCGCCCACTGTCATGAAACCTCCCGCAAACCATTACGGTTACATCGTCCTCCGGCATCCCCCACTCCTGCACCACCAACCGCGCCGCCTCCCGAGGAGTAGTGCATTTAAGCCAACCGGGGCGAGGCACAAAAGATTGTTTAACGCCGTCGGTGCAAATCAACAACCAGGCCTTATCCCCAACCAGCAGCCGCCGCCAGGTGGGAACAACTTGTAGCCGTCCAACTACCCCCGGCTGGTGCCTCAAGATCTCCAGGCGCCCAGATTCTTCCATCAGCCACCCGCGGGTATTACCGATCATTGTGTACTGAATCTCCGAATTTTTCATTAAGCCCAAAAACAGCGCGCACCCGCGCGGGGCGGCCGCCTTAGCAACAGCTTCAAACACTTTTGGTAACGGCTCACTGGATGCCGCCACCAATTGCTCCTCGATATTGAGGGCAACCTCATGAGCCCGGCAACCGTGACCCAAAACGTCCACCACCGCCACCAGGTGCTCTTCTCCGCGCGGACAACAAAAAAAACGATCCCCACTTTTTACTTCACCGCAGCGGGGCCGTGAGAACCCTTCTATTAACCAACTCAAAATCCGCGCCTCCGCTTTTCTACACGCACCAGCGTGCCTTTGCCCACCAGAGAATAAATTTCAAATTTGTCCATCAATTTCTTGACTCCCGTAAGGCCTATTCCCAGGCTCCTCTCCAAAGTGCTGTAACCTTCCAACAAAACAACTTCCACGTCCTCAATACCTGGCCCCTCATCAAAAGCTACCACTTCCAGAGCGGGCACGCCCTTAACATCTTTTTTTCTTATAAAAACCTTGCCCTCCCCGGCGTAGCGGTAAATGTTGCGGGCCAATTCGGAAACAGAAGTAGCTATTTTGGTGACATCGGCCAGGGAAAAGCCGGCTTCCTGGGCGAAACGCTTGGCCATAGTGCGCGCAACTGCAATATCCTCTTCCTGGCTGATGCGCAGCACAATGTCATAGCTCTCTGCCAGCAGTTCTTTCGCCCAGTGTTCCCCGCCGGCCAACACCGCTCATCTCCTTCCCGTCCGCAGCACCTGCTAGCAAGAGTGCGTGCTCCAAATCTCTGGCCATCTCGATATCGTGCAACTTTACACCCATTTGGGCTAAAGTAAGGGCCACCTGGGGGCGCATGCCACAAAGAATTGTCCTGCAGCCCATTAAGCGTGCCATGCCGGCTGTTTCTGAGAGGGTATAAGAAATGTAGCTGTCTATAATTTCCACCATGCTTACATCTAACACGACAGCTTGCGCCCCTTCTCTGGCTACAGCCGCCAGCAACTGCTGCTGGAGCAGTTCAACTTTATGATCGTCGAGTTCTACCTGAATGGGTATCAAAAGGCACTGGCCGATGCGAATAATGGGCACCACTTTAGGCTCCTGGTCCATTGGCTTTCTCCCCCGCCGCCCAGAGGCCGAGAAGGTTTCTTTTCTGTTCTTCTTCGTTCTCCTGGGCGCGAATTGCCCGCCGCAGGGCATCCTCTAAGTCCCGGCTTATGGTGACCATCCGAAAATCGATGCCCAGCTTGGCCAGAGTATGGGCTACGTGGGGCTTAATACCGGTAAGGATAACCTCAGTTCCCAGGAGCTTGGTGGCAGTAAATGTCTCAATCAAGAAGCTCCCCACCGCCGTGTCAATTAGCGGCAGCCCCGTTACATCAACAATGACCGTCCTCGCCCTGGTGTTGCTGACGGTTTCCAGCAGCTTCTCGGCCATAGCTTCAGCACGTTCAGCATCTAAACTGCCAATCAGGGGTACAAGCAGCACATCCGTCCAGATCCTGATGACGGGTGTGGCCAGTTCTGCTAAAGCACTGTTCAGTTCCCGTAAGCGTGCCGCCTGCTCCCGCTGCAGTTGGTCAACCACCACAATCAGCAGGCGGTTAATCTCCGGCAGCGGGTAGCTCTCTTCTTCGCAAAGGCGGGAAAGCTTCTCATAAGTCGCCAGCGCCCCCAGTTCTGAGACAATGGGCTGCAGGAGAGGGATGACCTTCTCCTCCCAGCCAGGAGAAGGGTAGCAATCAATAAGCTTACTGAGGAATTCCAGCCAGGCACTTCTTAAAGGGGTGTCTTGGGCCAATTCCCCGGCCAACTTTTCCATCTCCTCTTTGGATCTTACCATCTTTAGCGGGCGACGGCTATTCACCCGCGCCGCGCCTTACCCCCCCCCTTATTAAAATTTTAGTGTATGCTTTTTCGACAAAGCAACAAACATTCCTTCTTTAACTCTAACGTAAGAGCTTTGTGATTACGCCTTCCAGCTGCGGCGGTGTAAAAGGCTTGGTAATCCAGGCCGTGGCTCCGGCGCGGCGGGCCTCCTCCTTTTTGGCCTGCTGGGACTCGGTGGTGAGCATAACGATAGGCACGAAACGGCAAGGGGGAGACTTTCGCACTTGCCTGATGAACTCTATGCCGTCCATCCCCGGCATATTGAGGTCGGTGATCACCAGGTCGGCTCTCCCACCCGAGGTAATGTACTTGAGGGCTTCCTCCGCCCGCTGGTAAGTGGTCAGGCCAAAACCGCGCTTTTTTAGAGCAAGCTCAATGCTCACCAGCACAGTTGACGAATCATCGACGGCCAGAATGTGGCGCATAAACCATCCCTTTCTCCTCCAGAATTTTTAAATAAATATTGGGTGTTAATTCATTTACCCCCGGAGCAAATTCAATTTCCACTTCGGGGTCTTCTTTTTTAATGGCGGCTACCAATTGCATACCGGCAGCATCCACCTGCCGATTTTTAAAAACAACTTTCTCGTACACACCCGGGGTACTTAAAAGCTTCTTCTTTATTTCCGCAACGTACGGGAGCAAAAGGGGCAAATCAATTTCTACAATCATTTAAGCGGCACCCCCTTTAATGCCCTTCAATTAACCCAGGCGGGCAGTTCATTGGGTTCCAGGATGAGCAGAACTTTACCGTCACCCATCACTGCCGCGCCCATTAGGTAAGGAATATTTTTTAAATCGCCACTTAAGGGCTTGATAATTATTTCTTCTTTGCCAACGACCGCATCCACCGGAACTGCTACTTTCTGGTGGAGGACAACCAAAACTACTTCCTCCTGCACGAGTGTTTCTTCTCCCAGGTACTGGTAGCTGTTCAAAAGGGGGATAAGCTCGCCCCTCAAAACGGCCAATAATTTGCCCCTCAGTGTCTTAATTCTTTCTTTATCTATTTCTTTATCTAGCCGCACAGTTTCTCTAACTGCCGACAGGGGAATACCGTAAGTGCCCTTGCCTATGCGCACCACCAGGACTTCGGTAGTGGCCATGGTGAAAGGCAAGCTCAAGATAAAGGAAGTGCCTGAGCCCACCACCGAATGAACTTCCACGCTGCCCCCCAAACGTCTAATAGTATTTTCGACTACATCCATACCCACTCCTCTTCCCGACAAATCAGAAATTTCTTCTTTGCTAGATACACCAGGCAAAAAGATTAGCCTCATTTTCTCTTCTTCACTCATGGCTTCCAGCTGTTCTCTCTCCACCAATCCCATAGCCACAGCTTTTTCTTCAATTTTACGCACATCAATCCCTTTGCCGTCATCGGTAATTTTAATGTACACGTGGTCACCCTGCCTCCAGGCCCGAAGCTCAATTATCCCCGTTGGGTTTTTACCCAGTCTTATCCTCTCTTCAATTTCCTCTATGCCGTGGTCGAGGGAGTTTCTCACCAAATGAGTGAGGGGTTCGTAAATCTCTTCAATGATGTTCCTATCGAGTCTGGTATCTCCCCCTTCCAGGACCACCTCCACCGCTTTATTTAACTTTTTGGCGTTATCCCTAACAAAGCGGGGAAACCTGCTAAAAACTTCTTCCACTGGAAGGAGCCAGATGTCCATTACCTGCTCTTGGATGTCCCTGGCTATTCTGTCGATGTAATGATAGCTGTCCGCAAGCTCCCGCACTTGCTCCCTTAAACCGAAGTGCTCGAGCTTTTTTACCAAGTACGGCAAGCTGTTTTTGGCAACAATTAATTCGCCCACTAGGTTCATCAGCGCCTCGGCGGTAACCCGCCTCACTTTAAAAATGTTACTGCGCTTATCCCTTGCCGCGCCTGCCGTGCCCACCTTTAACTGGTTGTCCGCAGCACCTGCCCCTTCTTCCGCCACTTTTTTGCCCTTTTCCTCGGGCAAAACTTCCGCCAGGACTTTACGGATAAATTCGGCAAGCTCTTTCCTGCTCTTTTTTAAATCTTCGCTGCTATCCAATTGGGCGGGCAAACCGCTAATTTTTAAGTTTAAACCCTTAACTTTTGAGCCGAGACGCTCAATCACCGTCTTCACAGAACTCAAGAGACCGGGTAGCACTTCATCGTCAGCAGATTCCAATGCCCGCAGCTGGTCGCCGAGCAGTCTCCTCGCCCACCCCACCTGCTCTTCTGACATTTCCTCATTTTCTTCTTCTGAACGCTCAAACGAGTCCCCTTGCAGCTTTTCTATCCCCACTTTGTTCTCTTCGTCAACGATAAAGACAAATAACCCTTCAATTTCTTCACGGGGGGCAGAAGTCTTAAGAAAAACTTCCCAAGAGAGATAATAGTCTTCCGGATCCAGGCTCCTTAAGGGGGGCACACCGCTAAAATCAACATCGATTTTGATTACCTGGCCTATGCTTTCCAAATCACTGAGGAGGTAATCGAGGTTATGGCCCTTTTTAAAGAAATCCTGACCAAAATTCAACTGCAGCCGGTAGGTACTCGCAGCATTGCCGTTCTCTTCAGCGCCGCTTCCTTCGGCCGGCTGGCAGCTTATGTCCGAGCTTTTGGTTACTTCTAATTTTAAACAGCCTTCGATTTCCTCCAACAGCTCATCGGGCGGCGGTAAATCTACCCCGTTTTCCAGGTCGACCACCATGGAAGCCAGGGCATCGATACTCATGAAGAGCACATCGGCCGCCTGCGAGCTCACTACCGCCTCGCCGCTCCTCAGCTTTTCCAACAAGTTCTCCACGCAGTGGGCCAACTTGCTAACACCCACCACACCGGCAATGCCGGCCGAACCCTTTAAAGTGTGCACTGCCCTAAAAAGTTCTTCTAATACTTCTCTATGAAACTCCTTCTCAATCTGTAGAACAAGGGGCTCTAATTTTGTCAGTATCTCTCTTGCTTCCTCAACAAAATGAGATTTTAATTCGTCCACCGGTTTTCACCCCAGCAAAAAAACCAAGTTTAAAATAGTTTTGGGTTCTACCGGCTTTACGAGGTAAGCGTTACAGCCAGCTTTATAGCCCTGTTCAATATCCACCTCTCCGCCCTCAGTAGATACCAATATCACTGGAGCCTGTTTAATTTCCGGCTCCGTTCTCATCCTCCTCAAAAAGGTATAGCCGTCCATTTTGGGCATGTTGATGTCCACTAACAACACGTCATAATCACCAGAGATGAGCTTTTCCAGTGCCTCGAAACCGTTAAACGCTTCGTCTACCTCGTAACCCTTTTCACCGAGGATCTCCCGGTAATACCTCCGCACTGTCGAAGAATCGTCGACAACAAGCACTCTGGACAAAGGTCTAATTCACCACCATTTCGCAAATACGCGGGTACGGCGTTTGCCCCAAAGGCAAACAGCCTTCCGACTCCAACTTGGCTAAACAGCCCCTACTGTCCTTACGAGAAATTCGGCTATTTTATAGCTGGGCAGAACGGTGCCGGCAGCTCCCAACCTCACCGCCTCACCCGGCATACCCCAAACTACCGCCGTTTCTTCAGATTCCGCCACAGTAACCCCGCCCGCTTCCTTAATGTCTTTAAGTGCCGCCGCCCCATCATTGCCCATGCCCGTTAAGATAACGGCAATGAGGTTTTCTGCCCCCACAACCTGCATCGCCGAGCGAAAGGCAACCTCTACCGACGGCCTGTAAAGGGCCTCCAGCGGCCTTAAGCTGTGTCTAATTCTCAAGAAATCCTCCCCCGGCCGGCGATCGAGTTTAACGTGTACTCCCCCGCGGGCGACCACGGCCATTCCCGGCAGCAGAGCCATTCCTTCCACCGACTCCACCACCGTAAGGCGGCAGTTCTGATCCAGCCTTTGGGCAAAAGGGGAAGTAAAGCTCTCCGGCATGTGCTGAATAACAAAAACTGGGGCAGGAAAATCGGCAGGTAAAAACGGCAGTATTTCCATCAACGTTTTTGGCCCGCCGGTTGACACTCCTATAAGTACCAGTTGGCCGCCCTTCCTGCCGCTGCTCCCCAAAGGGGGCGGCTCACTTGGGCGCTCTTGCAAAACAACCTTATCGCTTCCCGGCCGTGCTCTATTACCTCTTGCACTCCTCTTTTTGCCGCCTGCCTTACCTGCACGGTGGGCGGCCCTTATTTTTTCTGTAATCTCCCGGGCCACGTCTTTAATCTGCAGGGATACCGTCCCATCCGGTTTGGGCACGTAGTCGAAGGCCCCCAATTCAAGAGCCTCAAAAGTTGTCAGCGCCCCCTTTTGGGTAATCGAAGAAACCACGAGGACGGGACACGGCCGCTGCAACATTATATACTGCAGGGCAGTGAGGCCGTCTAAGTGCGGCATATTGACGTCCATAGTTATTACATCCGGTTGAAGCTCCAGGTTTAATTCTACCGCCTCCCAGCCGTCCCGGGCCGCCCCTATTACCGTCATGTCTTCTTCTCTTTCAATTATCTCCCGCAGGTACTTACGCATGAGGGCAGAATCGTCAACCACCAGCACCTTAATCTGACGTGACATCCGCCTCCCATTCCTCCCCAACATTTTCGGCAATTTCCGTAATCTCGTGCAAATTGCTTCTTTCCACTTCGCTTAATACGTTATTTAGATTGAGGAGCAAAATAGAACGCCGGCCGTCCTCCTGTTTTACCACCCCTTGCAAATAGTTGGTGGCCAGGTGATCTTTGAGCATCCTCGGAGATTCAGCTATTTGCGAAGCACTAATTTTTTTAACCTCTCTTACGGCATCGACCACCAGGCCAGTAACAGTACCATCGATATCTACCACCACTATCCTCGTCCTATCGTCGTAACTAGAAGCAGGGAGGCCTAGCTTGCTGCGCAAGTTTATTACAGGGAGGACATTACCGCGGATGTTAATGACCCCTTCCACATAGCTGGGCGCGCGCGGAACACGCACGACATCGGGTACCCTGATGATCTCCTGGACATTCTGGATGTTCAGAGCGTAATCTTCCTCTGCCAGGTGGAATAACACAAACTGATTTTCCACTTCGCCCTTCTGCTCCTTGGCCTCCGCTTCGTCACTCCCTTCAGCGGCAGCCAGCACAATCTCTTCCTCACCTTCCAACAAAGTCGAGGGGTCGAGCAGGTAAATGAGACGGTTTCCTCCCTCCAACTTACAGACACCCGTGAGGTTCTTGACGGTTTCTCCCCCAAGGAATTTGGGAAGGGGTTCAATCTCCCCCTCTGTAAAGCGCAGCACCTCGGTTACCGCATCCACACCCATACCAAAGATTCTCTCGCCAGAAGGACCGCTAATGTTTAGCACCAGCACGCGCGACCTCTCGTCGTAGGGGTGTTCGGGAAGCAAAAAGTAGCTTCTCATGTTCAACATGGGGATGGTCCGGCTGCGGAGAAAAAACAGCCCGTCCACATAGGGAGGAAAGCCGGGAGAACGAGAGATTTTTTCCGGCACCCACACGATCTCCTGCACGGCCTCTATGGCCACGGCATATTCCTCATCGGCCAGTTTAAAACCAACAAACTGCTTGAGCTCCTCCTTGGCAACTGCCTCGCTTCCCCCGCCAATTCCCCCCACAGAGGTGGTTCTTCTCAGTCTCACGCTTTCATCTTCACCACGGGAAGACAAAAAGAGTGCTTCAATATTCACAACCATTACCATCTTTTTGTCGGTTTTAACCACCTTGGAAATGAGACCTTCTCTTGTCCCGCCGGACTGTATTTCCTCTTCCGCAGCACTTTCCAAGTTAATAACCTCGGACATGCGGTCGACTACGTACCCGACGGTTTCCCCCCCAAATTCCAGGACGATTACTCTGGTGGCTTCAGTGGGCTCTGCTTCCGGCAGATTAAAGCGCCTCCTGCCGTCAATAACTGGCAGGAGAACACCCCTCAAATTAGCAAGCCCGGAAAAGTAAGGGGGTGTACCGGGCACCCTCACCATATCTGGCAGGCGGATGATCTCTTTAACATAGTCAAGCTCTATACCAAAAAGCTCCTCATTTAAGTAAAATGTAACCAATTGGCCGCTTTTATTTTCCATACAGCTTGTCCCCCTGTAGCAAACCCAGCCTGCTTCCAGCCGGTTAATTCACCTGCTGGAGCTCATCGGCCATGGCGGCAATCTCCTCAATAGCCTTGGCCAGCTCATTCATGCCGGCAGCCTGCTGTTTGGCAGCCGTCGCCGCCTCATTGGCTGCCGAACTTGCCTCTTCTGCGGCAGCAGCTATTTGTTCGACGGCTTTCTTGGCCTGGACGATGGCAGCTACAATCTGCTCTGCATTGCCAGCTATTTCTTCCACTCCCTTTAAAACCTGCTTCATTTCACTTTCAATTTGCACCAAGTCAGCAGTTGTTTTCTGGGCCTTCTTGACTTCTTCGGCGGCACTTTCGCCCACTTTAACCACATCTTCAATTACCACTTTAACCTGATCCTGTATGGCTTTTACGAGGTCTTTAATTTGCTCCGCATTTTTGGTGCTATCCTGAGCAAGGTTTCTAATATCGGAAGCAACTACCGCAAATCCCTTACCAAATTCTCCTGCTCTGGCCGCTTCTATTGCCCCGCTTACTGCCAGCATATTGGTCTGAATACCCACGTTAACAATGGTGTCGACGATTTTATCAATCCTTCTCGTGCTCAACTCCAGTTCTTTTATTTTATTGACGTTCTGCTTGTTTGCCTCTAAGGCAGCACTTATCCCCTCAATCAGGCTGTCCGTGGAAACCTTGTTTTTAGCCAATAAATCAGATAACCCGGCGGTTACCTCCCGCGACTTGTTGGCTTTTTCTGCAATATTTTTCGACATCCCCTCTATTTTAGCAATAGCTTCACTTGATTCGTTGGCGGCCTTAGACTGTCTCTGCGCCCCCACCGACACCTGATTTAATGCTGTCATTATCTGCTGGGAGGACTGGTTTGCTTCTTCCACAGCCGCCGAAAGCTCCTCCGCCGCAGCAGCCAGTTCCTCAGAAGACTTATTTATATCGGTAGAGGTGCGCAGGGCATCGGCCATTTCGGAAAGTTCTTCGGCCGTAGAAGTGATGTCCGTCATTACTTTGGCCTGCTGTTCTACTGCGCTCAGCGACTCCTCCGCCGCGCTGGCCTGTTCCTCAGCCGCCGTGGCTATTTCCTCCGCGCCCTTTTGGAAGGCTACCGCCGCGTTCTCCAGTTCCACCGAGAGCTTTTCAATTTCTGCTGCCCCGCCAACGACTTCCTCCATTTCGTCCACTATTTTTACGAGGCCCTCACTAATGCTTTTACCTTTTTGGGCTTCACTGGAGGCAGTTTCCGCCGCCTGCCTGATGGCCCCCGCTATTACCTGTACCTCTTGCTGGATGCTGTTAATAAGCTCGCGAATATCATTGGCGGCTTTCTCAGAAATCTCGGCCAGCGTCCGTACCTCATCGGCCACTACGGCAAAACCTTTACCGTGCTCGCCGGCTCTGGCCGCTTCGATGGCCGCATTTAAAGCAAGAAGGTTCGTCTGATCGGCAATTTTTACTACCGTGCGCACAATGTTGCCTATATCCTGGGCCTGCTTTTCTAACTGGGCTACCAACTCTGCCGATTCCGCATTTCGCTCACCGGCCAGGTTAACACCCTCCACCAGCTGGGCAATATCACGCATAACCTGATTGACGAGTTGCTGCATGGACTTGCCCCTGGCCAGGGACTCTGCAGCATTTTTAGCACTGGCCCTAATATTCCCCACTATTTGATTGACTGCCGCCAGGGACTCCTGCGTTGCACTGCTAGCTTCCTGGGCGCCAGTGGCAATTTGCTCCATGGCGGACCTCAATTCTTCTACCGCCGATGTTGCCTCCTGTACACTGGAGGACATCTCATTGGTGGCCGCCGCTAAACGTTCAGCAATCTGCTGCTGTTTAGCAAAAGTCCTGGCCTGCTTTCTCTGCTGCTCAACCTTCTTTTGAATTTCCTTGGAGTCCACCGCACTCTTTGCCTCTTCCTTCTTGGGATGCTGGTAGCTATCGGGGGGAAGAGGAGCTAAAGTTTTCTGCTGCACTGATAAACGCACCTCCTAAAATACTTGTTCAAATTAATTGTTTTTAACGACTTCTTTACATAAAAAACTCAACATTTTCTTCAACATCTTTATTTGCCTCTTGCTGTTCACCAAAAATTAACCGCCTGTGCACCTTCCTTTCGCTTTCCATAGTGTACATTTTTCTCAGTTCATCAACTAGATTGCATTCCCCCCCAATTTCCTCTTTTAAAACCAGTTCTTCTAATTTCTTAATAATGTCAATAATATGCACGATCTGCTGAGAAACAGCATCTTGAAATTGGAAGGCCGTTATTCCTTCATCCAAATGTTTATCTATACCCGCAGTTTCCTCAATTATTTTCCTGGTGTCTTTAGCTACTGAACTTGAAAAAT
>CAZLAK010000018.1:0-44924 GCA_964557545.1 uncultured Pelotomaculum sp. | reverse complement strand
AAATTGAGACAGCTTAAGACGGCTTTCCTTGAGAATTGAGCTGTTTATGTGATAAAATTTACATCTGGATGTGGGAACCTGCTTTTGGTGGAATGTGGCACCGCATCACGCCAGTATTTGCTTTTGGCTGCGAGGTGGAGCAAATTTGAAAGAAAAGTACGACTTTATAGAAATCGAAAAGAAATGGCAGGCCCGCTGGGCAGAAGACGGTATTTATGAAGTGCCCGATTACTCCGAGCGGCCGAAGTTTTATTGTCTAGAAATGTTTCCTTACCCTTCGGGCAAGCTGCACATGGGACACTTGCGCAATTATTCTATAGGCGACGTGGTGGCGCGCTTTAAGACCATGCGGGGCTATCACGTCCTTCATCCTATGGGCTGGGACGCTTTCGGCCTGCCGGCAGAGAACGCCGCCATCAAACACGGCGGAATTCACCCCGGCGACTGGACTATGGAAAATATCAGCAATATGCGCTCCCAGCTCAAGCAAATGGGTATCAGCTACGACTGGAAAAGGGAAATTGCCACCTGCCATCCCGGGTATTACAAGTGGACGCAGTGGCTCTTTCTCCAGCTCTACAAAAACGGGCTGGCTTATAAAAAAAAGGCGGCAGTGAACTGGTGCCCTAGTTGTGCAACTGTGCTGGCCAACGAGCAGGTGGTCAACGGCGGCTGCGAGCGCTGCAAAACACCGGTAGAAAAGCGCGAGCTCGAACAGTGGTTCTTTAGAATTACTGCTTATGCCGAGCGGCTCTTAAACGACCTCTCCCTTTTAAAAGGCTGGCCGGAAAAAGTCAAAATCATGCAGGAAAACTGGATCGGGCGCAGCGAGGGAGCCGAAATAGACTTTCCGGTAGACGGCTCAGACGACGTTATTACAGTCTTTACCACCCGGCCGGACACGGTGTTTGGCGTCACCTACATGGTTTTGGCCCCGGAACACCCGCTAGTGGAAAAGCTCATTGCCGGCAGCAGCTGCGAGGAAGAAGTCCGGGATTTTGTGGCCCGGGTGAAGAGGATGAGCGAAATAGAGCGCACTTCGGCGGAAACGGAAAAAGTGGGGGTGTTCACCGGGGCGTACTGCCAAAACCCCTTGACGGGCGAAAAAGTGCCCATTCTGGTGGCCAACTACGTGCTTTTGGAGTACGGCACGGGATGTGTCATGGGCGTTCCTGCCCACGACCAGAGGGACTTTGAGTTTGCCCGCAAGTACGGCTACCCTATCCGCGTGGTCGTCCAGCCCCCGGAAGGCGGCCTAAATCCCGACGACATGGAGGCGGCCTACGAGGGAGAGGGCTTTTTGGTCAACTCCGGCGAGTTTAACGGCATGCCCAGCGAAGAAGCCAAGAAGGCCATCACCGCTGCGCTGGAAAAGCGCGGCACGGGCAGGTTTAAGGTCAACTACCGCTTGCGTGACTGGCTGATTTCCCGCCAGCGCTACTGGGGCGCGCCCATTCCCATTATATACTGCGAGGTGTGCGGCACCGTGCCCGTGCCGGAAGAAGACCTGCCGGTTCTGCTGCCTCAAAACGTGGAGTTTAAGCCCACCGGACAGTCGCCTTTAGCCGACTGTCCGGAATTCGTCCATGTTGCCTGCCCAGTCTGCGGGAAGGCGGCCGTGCGGGAAACGGACACCATGGACACTTTTATGTGCTCTTCGTGGTACTATTTCCGCTACACCAGCCCGCGGGAGGAAAGTGCTCCCTGGGACAGGGCGAAGGTGGATTACTGGCTTCCGGTCGACCAGTACATCGGCGGTGTGGAGCACGCCATCCTGCACCTGCTGTACTCCCGCTTTTTTACCAAAGTGCTCTACGATTTAAAGCTCGTCGGCATAACAGAGCCTTTCACCAACCTGCTAACCCAGGGGATGGTCTTAAAAGACGGCGCTAAAATGTCCAAGTCCAAGGGCAACGTGGTGAGCCCGGAAGAAATCGTGGCCCGATATGGGGCCGACACCGCCCGCCTGTTCATCCTCTTTGCCGCGCCTCCGGAACGCGACCTGGAGTGGAGTGATCAGGGGGTAGAAGGGTGCTTTAGGTTTTTAAACCGCGTCTGGCGTCTGGTGGTGCCGCTGGCCGGGGAGCTAAAAGAAGCACCAGCAGCGCCTTTGGGCGGGCTCGTGGGGGCAAACCGCGAAATGCGCCGGCTGACCCACGCTACCATTAAAAAAGTTACCGAAGATATTGAGGTGCGCTTTAACTTTAATACGGCCGTCAGCGCCATCATGGAGCTGGTCAATGCCCTCTACCAGTACCGCGAGATACCGCCGGCAGACCGTGACCCGGCAGTCCTCAAAGAGGCGGTGGAGACCGTGCTCCTGCTCTTGGCGCCTTTTGCCCCGCACATCGCCGAAGAGCTGTGGGAAATCACCGGGCACACTGGGAGCATTCACTGCCAGCCCTGGCCGGCGTACGACCCCGAGGCGCTGGTGGAAGACGAGATAACCATTGTAGTGCAGGTAAACGGGAGGGTGCGCGACAGGCTATTGGTACCGGCCGGCATTGATGCCGGGGAGATGGAAAAAAGGGTGCTGCAGGAGCCCAAGGTCAAAAAGCTCATTGAAGGCAAGGAGATTGTCAAGATTATCCCGGTGCCCGGCAAGCTTGTCAACATTGTGGTGAAGTAGGGGCAGCAAAGCCAAAAGTTAAATGATGAATAACAAAGCCGCGGCCAAAAGTCGCGGCTGAACTGTTTAGAGAGGTGTGTCTTAAAACCCCGGTTCGTCCGGTTTTTACTTTCATACTCCTGCCGTCGGTGTGGACGATTACGGCGCCGTGGAGGTCGGTGCGTAAAACTTTTGCCCCGCACCGGCTCAAAACCTCCAGGGTGCTTTGCGCCGGGTGGCCGAAAGTGTTGTGTGTTCCGACTGATATGACGGCCAGGGCCGGCTGGACTGCTTCTATAAACTGCGGTAAAAGGGAGCGGCTGCCGTGGTGGGGCACCTTGAGGACGTTTGAGCGCAGGTCCGCTCCGCTTTTCAGCAGTTCTTCCTGGGCCCAGAGCTCGATATCGCCCGTAAGGAGAAAGCTGTGCCCGCCAAAGCAAAGTCTTGCCACCAGGGAGGTGTTGTTGGGGTTGCCGGCCATTTCCGGCGCGCACTGCTCTGCGGGAGGGCCCAGAAAATCTATTTGGAGCCCGCCGTTTAAATGAAGGGTGTCACCGGCGGCCGCGGCCGCAATTTTTGTGCCGTGGCTGCTCAAGTCCTCTAAAAGGGCGCGGTAGGCGTCCGGCACCCCGGCAGTAAGATCACCGCCGCCCCCTTTTTCAGCGGTGCAGCCAAGCGGCGGTACCACGGCCAGCTTAATGGGAAAGACGCCGGTCAGGTAGGCGGCCCCGCCGCAGTGGTCTTCGTGCGGGTGGGTGAGTATCAGGGCGTCGAGGCGGTTAATGCCCAGCCGGCGCAGGTAAGGGGCTACCACCTGGTCGCCGGCCCCGCTGCCGGCAGTAAATTCCTCCCGCCAACCGCCGGTGTCGATGAGGACGTTTTGACCGCCGGGAGTCTGGATTAACGTGCAGTCCCCCTGCCCTACGTCGATAAAGTGCAAGGTCAGCCCTTTGGGCGGGTTCCAGGGCCACCAGATGAGGACCGAAAGCCCCAGGAGCAAAAAACCGGCCAGCTTTGCCGGCGGCTTTTGGCCTTTTGGCCTTTTTTGGGCAAAGAGCAGCAAAGCGATGTACCAGGCAGCCGCGGCTAAAAGAGGTGGGGGCGGCACGTAAACCGCTGCTGCCGGGATTTGGTGCAAAAACTGGACCAGCTGGACAAAGGCCTCTAAAAGAGCCCCGGTGACCACGTTTACGGCGCCGGCCAGCGGCAGCCAAATAAGGCCGAGGAAAGCGGCCAAAACGCCGTACAGCATTATTAAACTCAAAAGGGGCAGGCTTACTAAGTTGGCGGGGACAGAAACAAGGGAAAAGAGGTTGTAATGCCAGGCTACCAGGGGCACGGCGGCCAGTTGGGCGGCCAGGGAAACGGCTAGCGCCTGTACGGCGGTTTTGAGGCAAGCGGGGATTTTTTGGCCGCTTTTATTTTTGGCCGTAAGAATTTCCTCGATGTAAGGCCCCAAGCCGAGAATGCCCCAGGTGGCGGCAAAGGAGAGCTGAAAGCCCGGGTTGTAAAGCTCTGTGGGTTTGATGAGGAGGATGAACAGCGCGGCCAGGGACATGGTGGTGGGCCAGTCCCGCTGGCGGCCCAAGTGGTGGGCCCACAGGAGAAAGAGGGCCATAACGGTGGAGCGCAGCACGGCCGGCCCGGCGCCGGTCATCAGGGCGTAGAAGACGAGGACGGGTGTGGCAGCGGGCGCATACGCTTGCACTCCCGCTTTGACCAACTTTAATACCGCCAGAACCCCAGCCAGCACAAGGCCCACGTGCAAGCCGGAAACGCTTAAAATGTGCACCAGGCCGGTTTCGCTAAAAGCTTGCCGGGTGTTTTTGTCCAACTGCCCCTGCACGCCGAAAATCATGCCGTTTAATACGGCCGCCTGCCCGGGCGTAAGCGCCTTCCCGGCAGCACGGGCCATTTTCTTTTTTAAGGTGTAGGCACAGGAAAGCAAGGGGTTGGACGGGCCGTCGCCCGCTTTTTTTACGTCCGCGCTTTTTTTTGCGGCGAGTATCCCGGCTATGCCCTGTCTTTGCAAAAAAACGGAGTAGTCAAAGGCGCCGGGATTGCCCGCGCTTTTCGGCCAGTAGAAAAAACCCTTGGCCAAAAGTCTGTCGCCGTACGAAAAGACCTGTTCCGGTTCTCTTACAGAAATTCTCACTGTGCCGGAAGAGGCAAAGATTTTTGGGCCGGCTTCAACCCGCTCAACCCTTAAAAGGTAGTAAACCTTGTCCTGCCTTAGGTCGGGGTCGGCAACTACCCGGCCCCAAAGGGTCAGCTCCTGCCCGTAAAATAGAGAAAGCGGAGATTTGCTCTTTTCCAGCGATAGGGCGCTTAAAAACAGTCCGAGGGAAAAGAATAGGAGCATGAATGACCAGCCGCTGAAATTTTTTCCCGGCGCGGCCCGCTCAAGGAAAACGGTCAGCACACAGGCCAAAAAACAAAAGAGGGCAAGACCGAAGGCGGCCTGGACTTTTATGCCCGGCGTTCCCCCGGCCAAAACCCCTGCCAGGTAAAAAAGCGTTATGAGAACAAGAGGCCTTTTCATACAGCTAAACTAATAAAATAGACTTTAGCAGCGGCGTCCAAAAAAACGTGCCGGTGTTCATTACAAGGGCCACCCGTGATGCTTTGAGCTAGTAATTGACTGGTTAACCTTAATAAACAGTAATTTTATCTTTTAGCTTCTCAAAGTTCTTTTCCCCAATGCCCGATACCTTTTTCAGGTCTTCCACGGTTTGAAAGGGGCCGTGGGTTTCCCGGTACTGGATGATGCGCTGGGCCAGGGCCGGCCCTATGCCGGGTAGGGTGTCGAGCTCCTCTGGGCTGGCTGTGTTAATATTGATAAGACTGCCGGTGCCGGCCTGTGTTCCCGCCAAAGATACGCTTGCACCCTGTATTCCCGTACCGGCCTGCGGTGGATTTAAAGCGTTTGGCGCGCTCTTATCGGGCACAATTATGGTCTGGCCGTCGCTTACCGGAGCTGCCAGGCGGAGGGAATCGAGGCTTGCTTGGGGAAGAGGGCCAGCCGCCTTAACCGCGTCAATTACGCGTGCTCCCTGCCAAAGCTTATGGACACCGGGTTTTTCTACCGCCCCGGCCACGTGCACCAGGATTTCCTTTGAGACCGCTGCCGGAGCGCTGCCTGACTGCTCCAAAACCGGCGCCGGGCTGCACGCTGCACGCTCTTTAAATTGGGCCAGGCGGTAGCCCCCGCCGAAAAGCAAAGCGCTTACTAATAAAAGAATAATTACTTTTTGCTTTGAGTCGAGCTGTATCATGCCAGCTGCCCTGCGAGTTTTAAACTATACTTTATTGGATTATTATCCGCTAACCGGAAATTTCCTTCTTTTTTAGTTTATTTTTCACATAAAAATAAATTTCCGTCGCTGCTTAAAGTGCAGAGAAGCACCTTCTCCGGCTTAAGCCCCCGCTCGCCTAAGGCGCCGGCCAGCCATGCTTCGTCTAAGCCAGCCTGCTGCAAGTTATTTTTTAAAACCGTACCATCCTTAATCAGAATTACTGGCAGTCCTTCGTAATTGGTGGGTATGCCTAGATCAGCGGGAGTAAGCGGCCGGCGCTGAGATTTTAAGACAACGCTTAACTTGCCGGACGTTTCGAGCACGGCAAACTCGATATCGTCCGGGTTGACAATGCCTTTTTCTCTTACCTGAGCCAAAAACTCGTCTAAATTGTAGCGGGCTTTCCTCATTTCTGCGCGCAAGAGCTTGCCGTTTTTTACAATCACCTGCGGCTCACCGCAGATAAGGCGACGCAGTGTGGTGCTGAAGAGTGTGGCGTAAGATAACAGCACTTCCAGTAGACCGAGCACCAAAAGGGGGACAATGGAATGCCAGAGCGGTATATCGCTGACTTCCATAGGGATAGCCGCAATTTCCGCCATAATTACTGCTACCACAAAATCAAACGGGGAAAGCTGGCCGATTTCTCGCTTTCCCATCAATCTTATAACTACAAGCACGACGAAATATATGAGAACTGTCCGGTAGACGTAATCCCAGATCATAAACTGCACCTGTTTTATTTTTTTAGCTCCCGCCGAAAATTTTTATTTACAAACCTCTTAAAAAGTGTAAAATAAAAATAAGGCTCAAGGTTTGTATTAAATTGAGATTTATATCATTATGAGATTACGGTATATTATTGGGGTTTATGCCCGCAAATCTCATAATGATACAATAATTTATCCAATTTTCAAAATTTAATTCATTTTTTACAGCGGGGTGACAATAGTGGTTCAGGCAGTGACGGCTTGTTATCCAGAAGAAGTATTTTTGAACAAAGTAGTTATAAACCGGGCATTTTGCAAAGGGTGCGGCATATGCGTATCTCTTTGCTCAAAAGTGCTGGCTTTAGACAGTATGGGTAAAGCAGCGGTAAAAAATCAATCTCTGTGTACCGGATGTGCGGTATGCGAGAACCACTGCCCGGATTTTGCTATAACGGCAGGTGTGAAATAAAGAATATGAGCAAAGCAATGGATAGAGCCCGTTTGATGCAGGGAAATGAAGCCGTAGCAGAAGGCGCCCTGGTGGCAGGGGCGCGTTTTTTTGCTGGTTATCCGATTACCCCTTCCACAGAAATAGCTGAAATTCTGGCCGAAAGGCTCCCGAGGGCTGGCGGCTTTTTTATACAAATGGAAGACGAGATAGCCAGTATGGCCGCTGTTATCGGCGCTTCATTAGCGGGGTTGAAATCGCTCACTGCTACCAGCGGGCCCGGCTTTTCCCTAAAACAGGAAAACTTAGGATTTGCTGTTATAGCCGAGGTGCCTTGTGTAGTGGTCAACGTCCAGCGTTTTGGGCCCAGCACCGGCATTCCAACGGCGCCGGCGCAAGGTGACGTTATGCAGTCCCGGTGGGGCACTCACGGCGATCACCCTGTAATTGCCCTGTGCCCTTCCTCTGTTCAGGAATCTTTTACCCTCACCGTCCAGGCCTTTAACTTGGCCGAGAGGTTCAGGACACCGGTTATCCTCCTCACTGATGAGGTAATCGGTCACTTGCGCGAGCGGGTCGTCTTGCCGGCAGCAGGAGAAATTGCCGTTGTCGAGCGCAAGAGACCGCCGGCGGGTTTAAAAAATTACTTGCCGTACCAGGCCGATGAGGACGGAGTGCCGCCAATGGCTGATTTTGGAAGTGGCTACCGCTTCCACGTAACCGGCCTTGTGCACGACGAAAGCGGCGCCCCCTCTACCAAGCCGGAGGTAGCTGAACGCCTGATCAAGCGTTTAAATGACAAAATTGCTAATCATTTGGATGAGATTTTAATGAGCGAGAGCTACATGCTCGAAGACGCAGAAATTGCGGTGGTGGCTTACGGGGCAGTGGCGCGCTCGGCCAAGAGGGCCGTATACGAAGCCCGCCAAAAGGGTATAAAAGCCGGCTTGTTTAGGCCTATCACCGTTTGGCCCTTCCCGCAGGATGCTGTTCGTGAGCTGGCCGGGCGGGTAAAGGCCTTCTTGGTGACAGAAATGAACTTGGGGCAACTGGTTTTAGAAGTAGAGCGCGCGGCTGCCGGCAGGACCAGAGTGTCCGGCTTGCATAAAGTCAGCGGCGAGCTGATTACGCCCAGTGAAATTTTAGGTGCGGTAAGCTCCTTAAAAGAGGCGGTGAGCGAGGGTGCGTGAAAGTTTTAAAAAATATCTCAGGCTGGAGAGACTCCCCCACATCTGGTGTCCTGGGTGCGGCAACGGTATTGTTTTGGGGGCGCTGATAAGAGCTTTTGAAGAGCTGGGGTGTGACCAGGACCGTACAGTGATTGTTTCCGGCATTGGCTGTTCCTCACGGGCAAGCGGCTACCTCGACTTCAACACCCTGCACACCACTCACGGCCGGGCACTGGCCTTTGCTACTGGAATCAAGCTGGCCAAGCCGTCTTTGGATGTATTTGTCCTCATGGGTGACGGGGATGCTACTGCCATTGGCGGAAATCACCTGATTCACGCTGCCAGGCGCAATATAGACTTGACGGCCATTATTTTTAACAACAGCATATACGGTATGACCGGCGGGCAGTACTCACCCCTCACCCCGGGCAAAGCCCGCGCTACCACTGCTCCCTTCGGCACTATCGAGCGCACTTTTGACGTGGCGGAACTGGCCCGGGCTGCAGGCGCTACTTACGTAGCGCGCGCTACCACTTACCACACCAATTTGCTCACCCGGCTGATAGTCGAAGCAGCCAGGCACAAGGGCTTCAGCGTGGTGGAGGCTGTAACCGGGTGTCCTGTATCATTTGGCAGGCGGAACAAAATGCTAACCGGGTACGAAATGCTCGTGTGGCAAAAAGAGCACGCTGTGCCGGTGGAAAGGGCCAAGAAAATGCCGCCTGAAGAGTTATGCGGCAAGTTTTTAATAGGCGAGCTTCACCGCTCCGAAGCTCCCGAATATACACAGCTCTACGAGCAACTGGTAAAAAGCCTTAGGGAGGGGGCGCCGGAATGAGCGAAAAAAGGGAAATAATTTTGAGCGGCACGGGGGGCCAGGGCTTGATCCTGGCCGGGCAGATCTTGGCCGAAGCGGCCGTCCTTGATGGCAAAAATACAGCTCAAACCCAGTCTTACGGGCCAGAAGCGCGCGGGGGCGCCAGCAGATCAGAAGTAATTATCAGCGACGGGGAAATTGATTACCCCAAAGTAACCTGTCCGGACGTGCTGCTGGCCATGAGCCAGGAGGCGCTGAACAAGTACTCTCCCCTCGTTGGGCCGGGGGGGACGATTATCGTTGACATCACGTACATCGAAGAAATGCCCCGCACTTTGGCCAGGGTTGTCGCCCTACCCTGCAGCAGGATGGCCAAAGAAAACCTGGGCCGGGAAGTCGTAGCCAATATAGTTGCCCTGGCTGCCCTGGTGGCTATCACGGGAGCGGTATCTAAGGAGTCGCTGGAGGAGGCCCTTTTGAACCGCATACCTAAAGGAACAGAAGAGTTAAATAAAAGGGCCCTTGAACTCGGGTGGAAAAGCGCTTGCCAGACCGTTGCCTAAAAAGCCCATACGGGCTTTTTTATTTCCACTTGCCGGTGAGCTGTTGAGATGTCAATTTTTTAAGCCTAAAATAGATATTATAATCAAGTTAACTAACTGTCCGCTTTTAGCAGTGAGAAAGGGGAGCTGCGGCGGCATGTCCAGGCTGTCACAAGTCAGTGAAGTAGGTCAGAAAGTGGCCGAAGCCATTGCCACCGTACTAAAAGTAGAAGTAGAAATTATTGATACAGAACTTGTTCGGGTAGCGGGCACAGGAATAGTCAGGCATGACGTGGGCACGCGCCTTTTGCGCGGTTTTGTCAATAAGCACGTGCTGGAGACCGGTGAGCACGTTTTTATAGGTGAAGCGGGATTCCACCCTTTGTGTCTTTCCTGCCCGCTGACGGGCCGCTGCTTTTACAAAGCTTCTATTGTTTATCCAATAACTGCCGGGCAGGAAATAATCGGCACTATAAGCCTTACTGCTTTTGATGAAGACCAAAAAGAAACTCTTTCCCGCAACACAGAATCATTAATTGAATTTGTCCGGCGCATGGCCGAGCTCATCTCGGGTAAGGTCCTGGAGAGCGAAATGCTTACCGAGCGGACCGTTATGACCAACCGGTTAGAGGCCGTCATAGACTCCGTGGATGAAGGGGTGGTGGCCACTGACCAGCAGGGCTTTATCACCCATTTTAACCGTTCGGCAGAGCGCATGTTTGGCATCAAAAAAGAAAGGATCATCGGACAGAATGCGCTTTCTGTGCTCTCCTCCCTGCCGCTGGAGGAAGTTTTAACGCAAGGAGCGGAGCTCAACAACCGGGAGGCATTTATTAGCTTCGAAGGGAAAAAACTGCACTTGCTCTGCACGGTTAAGCCTATCAAAATTAAAGACGACCGGGTAGCGGGAGCGGTGATTTCCCTGCGCGACTTTAAGGAGACCCAAATGCTGGCCTATGAAATCATGAGCGCCCAAGAAATGATTAGTTTTGACGATATTGTAGGGGTGAGCAAGGCGCTCGTCGAAGTTAAAAATAGGGCCAAAAAAATTGCTGCCAGCAATGCCGCCGTGCTCATTATCGGTGAAAGCGGGACCGGCAAAGAGATTTTTGCCCGCGCCATCCATTCAGCCGGTCCTTACGGTCATAAGCCTTTTGTGGCCATTAACTGCGGGGCTATGCCTGAAAACCTGCTGGAAATTGAGCTTTTCGGCTACGGGGAAGGGGCTTTCAGCGGTGCCCGCCAGGGCGGAAAGCCCGGAAAGATTGAGCTGGCCAGCGGCGGCACCATTTACTTGGATGAAATTGAAAACCTCTCCTTGTACCTGCAGACAAAGCTCTTGAAAGTGCTCTTGGAGCACCGCATTGAGCGGGTAGGCAGTCCCCGCCCCATCCCGGTCGACATCCGCGTTATTGCCGCCACGCAGAGCGACTTGCAGGAACTGGTGAAGAAAAATCTTTTCCGTGATGACCTGTACTATCGGCTGAGCGTCATTCCCCTGGTTATTCCGCCCTTAAGGGAGAGGAAGGAGGACATACCCCTTCTCCTCGAGTACTACACCAAGAGGTTCAACAAGCTTTTGGGCAAAGATATAAAGGGCTTTACCGGCGAAGCACTGGACGTTTGTCTGAAGTACTACTGGCCGGGCAATGTGCGCGAGCTGGTCTACGCCGTGGAATACGCCGTCAACCTCGAAGAAGGGCCGTATATTGCTGTGGAAAGCCTGCCGCCGCGCGTCTTAGAAGGCGTAAAAAAGCGGACGTGGGACGGCGTTGCTGCCGACGGCCGCCTTTTAAAGCTGGCCCAGCTGGAAAAAGAAGCCATCAAGGCTGCCCTCGACCAGTTTGGCTGGAGTGACGAGGGCAAAGTTAAGGCCGCCCGGGCTTTAGGCATCAGCCGGGCGACGATTTACCGGAAAATCCAAAAGTACCGGCTCACACCTGCTTAAAAGGGTTGACGCGGCTGAAATATTCGTGTTATAAGGAATTAAAGCCAATTAGAAAGACAAACGCGAGATGAGCTGAGCTAAAGGAAGAGGAGTGTAGTTTGAGCTGAGGGGAGGCTGGTATAAGGCGGCTGTCCAGCACTCGGCCTGAGTGCTGTTTTTATTTTTGTACGAGTGTTTTTGCGGAACTGGACTGGCTTTTTGAGCATTTTTTGAAAGGAAGCGGTAATTTGGGTAACACGCCGGACGAAAGAGGGTATTTTGGCGGCTTTGGCGGCCGGTTCGTACCGGAAGTATTGATGTCCGCCCTGGAGGAGCTTGCCAAGGCATGTGCGGAAATTAAGAATGATCCCCTTTTTCAGAAAGAATACGATGAGCTTTTGCGCAGCTGGGCTGGGCGGCCTACGCCGCTCTGGCACGCGCGCCGCTTGGGCGAGGCTTTGGGCGGTGCGCAAATATACTTAAAGCGCGAGGATCTGGCTCACACCGGGGCGCATAAAATCAACAATGCTTTAGGTCAGGGCCTTCTTGCCAAAAGGATGGGCAAAAGACGAATTATTGCTGAAACGGGGGCCGGGCAGCACGGGGTGGCAGCAGCTGCTGCCTGCGCCGTTTTGGGGCTGGAATGTATTGTCTATATGGGTGAAGAAGATGTGCAAAGACAGTCCCTCAACGTGCACCGCATGCGCCTTTTGGGTGCCGAGGTGAGGCCTGTGTCTTGTGGAACTAGGACATTAAAGGACGCCATAAATGAGGCTATACGCGATTGGGTAACTAACGTAGGGTCGACCCATTACCTCCTCGGTTCTGTGGTAGGCCCGCACCCCTACCCGGTGTTGGTCAGAGATTTCCAGTCGGTAATCGGGGTAGAAGCGCGTGCACAGATACTTGCCCAAAAGGGCCGGCTGCCGGATTACGTGGTGGCCTGTGTCGGCGGAGGTTCTAACGCTATGGGTATATTTTTCCCCTTTCTTGAGGATTCCGGGGTAAAGCTGGTAGGAGTGGAGGCAGCCGGCAAGGGGCTTAAGACGGGCCAGCACGCTGCTTCTCTGGGAGCAGGGCGGGTGGGCGTGATCCACGGGGCCAAGACGTACGTCCTCCAGGACGATTACGGACAGATCGGCGCCACGCACAGCATTTCTGCCGGTTTGGACTACCCGGGTGTGGGGCCGGAGCACAGCTACTTGAAGGAAACCGGACGTGCCGAGTACGTTGCGGTCGACGATGAACATGCGCTGGAAGCTTTTAAGCTCCTGTGCCGGACGGAAGGAATTGTACCGGCTCTGGAGCCGGCTCACGCCCTGGCCTACGCCGCAGAACTGGCCGCCTCTCTGGAAAAGGACCGGATCGTCCTCGTCAACCTTTCCGGCCGGGGAGACAAGGATATGGACATTGTTACCGGCGCCCTGGGGGTGAGACAATGAGCCGGATAGCCGAAGTTTTTGCTAAAAAGGAAAGCGCAGCCTTCATCCCTTACGTGACAGCCGGTTACCCCAGTATGGAAGCCACGCTGGAAGCAGTGCAATTACTGGAAGAGTGTGGTGCCGACATGGTGGAGATCGGCATCCCCTTTTCCGACCCCTTGGCCGACGGCGTCACGATCCAGCGGGCTAGCTTTCATGCCCTGCAGGCCGGCGTTACCCCGGACAGCTGCCTTAAAGCGGCCCGCGCCTTAAGACAAAAGGTCAAATTGCCCCTTGTCTTTATGAGTTACTTTAACCCACTTTTGAGTTACGGTTTAGAGGCATTCTGTGCTGAGGCTGCCCGCGCCGGCGTTGACGGGATTATCGTGCCAGACCTTCCCCCCGAGGAAGCTGGCGGGCTGGAGGAAGCTGCTGTTAGCTGCGGCCTTGACACCATTTACCTCCTGGCGCCCACCAGCAGTGATGAACGCATTCGCCGGGTGGCCCGGCACTCGCGGGGGTTTATCTACCTGGTTTCAGTTACCGGCGTCACCGGTGTAAGAGAAAACCTCCCGCCCGGGCTGGGCGAGTTTGTGGCCCGGGTAAGAAAGCTGGCAGTTCAGCCTTTGTGCGTTGGGTTCGGCATATCTGCGCCGGAGCAGGCCAAAGAGGTGGCCAGAATTGCCGATGGCGTAATAGTCGGCAGTCGCCTGGTCGAGCTCATGAGCGGGTGTGAAGAATGGCAGCCCCTGGTGGCCGGTTTTGCCCGCCAGATGAAGGAAGCCATCGTTTAAGCCAGGTTAGACTAAAAGGCGTGCACTGCGGTTTGAAAAGCTTTAAACCGCAGTGCTCTTTTTCTTGTAATTCCCGGTAGGTATACAGGGTTTGGCGGCGAATTTTTTATTGAAAGCATATTATGGGCTGGTGAAGGTACTTGGGCGGTGTATATCCCGGCAAGGAACGGGAGAACAAGGGAAACTTGCGGGTTCCCAAGCCGCCGGTCAAGTGGGCGGGCGGCAAAGGGCAGCTGATAAAGCAGCTTGTGCCGCTTCTCCCCAGTAAAAAGTGGGGCCTTTACGCTGAGCCCTTTGTCGGCGGCGGTGCTGTGTTTTTTTACCTGCGCCCCCCAAGGGCCTTGCTCATCGACAGCAATGAAGAACTCATTAACTTTTACCGGGTAGTGCGGGACGACCTGGAAGATTTGCTCTGCGACCTGAGAAAACACGAGAACACATCCGACTACTACTACCGGCTCCGCGACCTCGACCCCCGTGAACTTTCCCCGATTGAGAGAGCTTCCAGGTTTCTGTACCTCAATAAGACGGCTTACAACGGTCTTTGGCGGGTCAACAGGCAGGGGAAGCACAACGTGCCGTTTGGCAGGTACAAGAACCCCAAAATTATTGACAGAGAAAACCTGCAGCTGGTAAGGGAGGCCTTGCGGGGGGCAGAGATAGTCTGCGGCGACTTCTCGCTCGTCTTGGATTACGCCGGCCCGGGCGACTTCGTTTACCTAGACCCCCCGTACTGCCCTGTTTCCAGCACGGCCAGTTTTACCAGCTACACCGCCGGCGCTTTTGATGCCGGCGAGCAGGTGCGGCTTGCCGGAGTTTTCCGCTCCTTAGACCAAATAGGCTGCATGGTGATGCTGAGCAATTCGGATACGCCCATGGTGCGGGAATTGTACGCGGGTTACGACATCCGGGTGGTTTGCGCCCGCCGGGCTATAAACTGCCGGGCCGACGGGCGTGGCCTGGTAAACGAGCTCGTGGTGCGCAATTACTCCGATGAGCCCGTAAAGCTTTAGTATTAGACGCGCGTCTAATGTAAAAGGGTCAATATGCTTTTGGCAAACGGCGAATATTTTTAAGCGGTTGACCGCAGCTGCGGGTAAGAATTAATATAAGAATTAATATATTTTCTGGGTTAAAATAAAAATTGTAAAAAGACTAGTGACAGTTCATTACATCTTGGGGGGTAAGTCAGGATGCTTGATGAGAGAACAGAAAAAAAATACGTTTTGGACATGTACGGGAAGTACAGCGAAAAAGCTATTGACCACGCCAGAAACCCGCGCAATGTGGGCAACATCCCTAAAGCGGACGGTTTTGGCCAGGAAAGCGGAGAATGCGGCGATACTATGGGGATCTGGGTAAAGGTAAAAGACGGCGTGGTAACCAGGGCCACATTTTGGACGGACGGCTGCGGGGCTACTATAGCCTGCGGCAGCGCGGTCACCGAGTTGGCCACAGGAAAAACAGTAGAAGAAGCTATGGCTATTGACAAAGAGGCGATTTTAGAAGCACTGGACGGCCTGCCCGAAGATCACCACCACTGTGCCGAACTGGCTGCCGCCACCTTGCACAGTGCGCTGGAGGATTACCTGGAATTAAGCCGCTTTCCGTGGAAAAAGCCCTACTTGCAGAGGAGGGCTTAGAGCAGTTTTTCTAATATTTCAAAGAACAGCTCTTTAGTAAGGGGCTTGCGGTTATCCATAAAGATCCAGCCCTTGTTCCGGGAGTAGAGAAAGGCGTAAAACCTCTTTCCGTCCGTTAAGTCCACGCGCCCGATAGACCCGAAGGCAAAGCGGCCGGCAGGTCTTAGTTCGGCGCACGCTTTGTTACTGGTAAAATATAGCACTGGAGCGGTATACTGACCAATGTAATCCTCTTCTTTATCGATGTACGCCCTGCTGATATTGATATCTTTGTCCTCTTGCAAAAACCAGCTCTCCACACACCCGGCGAGATCGTTGAGGGCTGAGATCCAGTTCTCTTTTATTTTTTGATTCTCGGGAGAAATTTCTCCCGGCACAGTGATGATTTCTTCCACCAGAAAATGCCTCCTTTAAAAAATGCTTTGAAACATTTAATTTACTAGGTGAATTATAATCCGAGCAAAAAAATAAAATCAAGTTTTAAAGTTCAGTGATAGCTTTTTCAAGGGCTGGTGAGGGTGTTGAAGCTGGTTATTGACCGTTTTGAGGGCGAGTGGGCAGTGATTGAGTGCGGCCGGAAAGTGTTTAACTTGCCGCGCTTTCTTTTGCCGGCACAAGCCGCTGAGGGAGATGTAATTACAATATCCGTTGAAGTTGATAGGGAAGCTACAGCCAGCGCTAAAGGAGGTGCTGCCAATTTGGCAGATGAGCTTTTTGAGAAAGGCTAGAATTAAAAGACCGCCCGCGCTGCTAATTTTAATAATCTTTTTTGCTGCGACGGCTTTTTTTCTGGCGGGCTGCTGGTGGCCCGAACACGAAAGCCGGCGCTCACCCGGGCAGGAAAGCCAGGGCTTGCTCAGGGTGCATTTTATCGATGTCGGCCAGGGAGATGCTATATTAGTCCAGTTTCCCGACGGCAAAAACCTGCTGGTCGATGCGGGCAGCAATGAACGTGCCGGTGAGGTGGTATCTTACTTAAAAAAGAACGGGGTGCAGAAGCTGGACTTTTTACTGGGCACTCACCCCCACGAAGATCACATAGGGGGGCTGGACGCGGTTATCGCGGCCTTTGAAATCGGGGAGTTTTACATGCCCAAGGCGGTTACCGGCACCAATACTTACCGCGACGTGCTCACAGCTGCAAAGCATAAGGGCTTAAAGTTAAAAGAGGCTAAAGCAGGGGTAGAACTTGCGGCAGGAGAAGGTTACGGCGCCCGTATTTTAGCGCCGGCCGGCGCCGGATACGAAGAACTGAACGATTACTCGGCGGTAGTCAAAGTTTGGTGCGGGAAGGTAAGTTTTCTTTTGACCGGTGATGCCGGCTTAGCATCTGAAAAAGAAATGCTGGCCAGCGGGGCGGAACTTAAGGCACAGGTGCTCAAAGTAGCCCACCACGGCAGCTCATCTTCGACTTCTGCTGCTTTTTTGCGGGCAGTGAGCCCGGAATACGCAGTTATTTCAGTAGGAGCGGGCAACGATTACCATCACCCCCACCAGGCAACGCTGGAGAGGTTAAAGAGAGCGGGAGCAGAAATTTTGCGCACAGACGAACGGGGAACCATCATCTTTTCTACCGGTGGGAATACATTAGAACTAGTTACCCAGCGTTAAAGGGAGAGCAAGGGGCAGCCCGGTGTAAGGGGGTCGTTTTTTGAAAAGGTTAGTCATTACTTTTATCTGTGAAAACAGGCACAATGTAGAAAGTATTACTATTGACCTTTCCCGCCGTTCCAAAGAACTCACGGAAGATGAGATATGGCAGCTCTTAAGCAGGGAAATTCACTGCAAAAAGTGCGGCAGTAAGAATTTTATTTACCGGACCCGGTACAAAGATTAGATTAATATACATAAATTGGAAATAATTACCCGTTGACTCGGCCGGCTTTAAGCAGTTAAAATAATAGCAATTTCAAATTTAATGAATTTTTAGAAAGGCGGGTGAACGGGTGACAAGTGATTTAATCAACGAAATATTGAGGAGCATTGGCTTGGAAAGTTTAAGAGAGGGGAGCACGTGTGAAGAAGAGTTGCCCGAGGCAAAGGTTTCGCAAAAGTAAAGGAGGTGGGTTTATCAAAACTGCCTCCTTTTGCTTTTTTTGTTTGCTGACTTTTTGCTCTTTTACTTTTGGCAAAGCCATGTTGTTGTGTTACAATACTTTTTGAGAAATTGACTGGGAGTGAGGAAATGACTTTTCAAATGGGGAGGATTATTATCCTCATAGCAACTCTGGTAGCCATATTTGGACCTTTTCTCTACATCATTTGGCTGGTTAAACATTAAGCCTGACAGGAGTGCATTGGGCAGTTATGGACAAGCTTTGGGGCGGCCGTTTTCAAAAGAAAACCGACCGCCTGGCAGAAGATTTTCACTCCTCAATTTCCTTTGACTGGCGGCTTTACAGGTACGATATTTTGGGCAGCATAGCCCACGCCCGCATGCTGGGCAGAGTAGGCATTATCTCGGAAGAAGAAGCCCGGAATATAGTTAACGGGTTAATAGAGGTTTTAAACGATATTGAATCCGGGCGGGTCAGTTTTACTGCGGCAGACGAAGACATTCATATGAATGTTGAACGCCTTCTCACCGAAAAGATAGGTGATGTGGGAAAGAAGCTGCACACGGCCCGCAGCAGAAACGACCAGGTGGCCCTGGACGTGCGCATGTACTTAAAGGACGAAATCGACGAAATAGTTTCCCTGTTGCGCAATCTCCAGCTTACCCTTTTGGATATAGCCGAAGAGCACCTCTACACCGTTATGCCCGGTTACACCCACTTGCAACGTGCCCAGCCGGTAACCCTGGCTCACCACCTCATGGCTTACTACCAGATGTTTACGCGGGATGAAGAGCGCCTGCTCGACTGCCGGCGCAGGACCGACGTCATGCCGCTCGGCTCCGGCGCTCTGGCGGGAACGACTTTCCCACTGGATCGGGAATTCGTGGCAAGAGAACTGGGCTTTGCGCGGGTGAGCGAAAACAGCCTGGATGCGGTGAGCGACCGGGATTTTGCCGTAGAGTTTTGCGCGGCTGCTTCGCTGATCATGGTGCACTTGAGCCGTTTTTGCGAAGAGATCATCCTGTGGTCGTCCGCCGAATTCGGCTTTTTACAACTGGACGACGCCTACAGTACGGGCAGCAGCATGATGCCGCAAAAGAAGAACCCGGATATGGCCGAGCTTGTGCGCGGCAAGTGCGGCCGGGTTTTCGGCGACCTGCAAGCGCTGCTCACCGTCCTTAAAGGGCTGCCGCTGGCTTACAATAAAGACCTCCAGGAAGACAAGGAGGCCCTGTTTGATGCGGTAGACACGGTCAAGAAGTGTTTAATGGTATTTGAGCCCATGCTAAAAACGGCGCGCTTTAACCGGGAGGCTATGGCAGCCGCTGCCAGGGGAGGCTTTACCAACGCTACCGATCTCGCCGACTACCTGGCCAAAAAAGGCATGCCCTTTCGCGCCGCGCACAAAACAGCGGGCAATATCGTTTTATACTGCCTAAAAAAAGGATGCCAGTTGGAAGAACTGAGTTTAGAGGAGTTTAAAAAGTTCAGCCCTTTAGTAGAGGAAGATGTTTACACTGCCATCGGTGTGGACAGTTGTGTTCAGGCAAGAAAAGTGCGCGGCGGCCCGGCACCTGAAGAAGTGAGCCGGGCCATTGCTGAAGCCAGGAGTCGCCTGTCAAAAAATTGATTAATTGCTTATTAATCGTTTTTTGGAAGGTTGTGTTTGCCCTTGATCAAGGTGGGTATTATCGGCGCGGGGCGCGGCGGCACTTCCATTTTAGATGCCCTTTCTTCTTTAAAAGAAGTGAAGGTGGCCGGTATTTGCGATGTAAACCCTTATGCACCCGGCTTGGCTCTGGCCCGCAGGCTCAAAGTGCCCATTTACTACGATTACCGCGAAATCTTGCAGCTTCCGGATTTGGATTTAATTTTTGAAGTTACGGGTGTGGATAGGGTCAGGGACGAGGTGCACGCCGCCTGCCCGCCGGGCGTAGATGTAGTCGATGCCCGGGCGGCAAAGCTCATGATGGATCTCTTTGAAGAGCTTTTGCGCACCAATAAGAGGTTAAAGACAGAAGTTGCCGAGCGCAGAAAGGCAGAAGAAGCGCTGCGCAGGTCCAATGAGAAGCTCACTGAACTGGACCGCTTAAAGACAGATTTTCTCTCTACTGTTTCGCACGAACTGCGGACGCCGCTTACCTCCGTGCTGGGCTTTGCCAAAATAACCCAAAGGAGGCTGGAAGAGGTAATTTTTCCCCGCCTGGATACTTCCGAACCGAAGACTGCCAGGGCGGTCCGCCAGGTGGGTGAAAATTTGTCTATTATTGTATCGGAAGGCGAAAGGCTTACGGCGCTGATCAACGATGTTCTGGATATCGCTAAAATGGAAGCCGGCAAGATCGAGTGGAAGCACGAGCCGGTTTATATCCGGGAAGTCGTCGAAAGGGCAGCGGCGGCTTCTTCTTACCTGTTTGAGCGCAAAGGTCTGGATTTTCAAGTTGACGTCGTCGAAGGTCTACCTGTCATCACAGGAGACCGGGACAGGCTTATCCAGGTTATGATTAACCTCTTTTCCAATGCCGCCAAGTTTACCGAGCGGGGCCGGGTTTCCTGCCGGGCCAGGGTAGAAGGCGGCTTTGTTATTATCAGCGTGGAAGATACAGGCATAGGAATTTCCAAAGAAGAGCAGAGCAAGGTGTTTGAAAAGTTTAGACAGGCGGGCGATACGCTCACCGACAAGCCAAAAGGAACGGGTTTGGGGCTGGCCATATGCAAGCAGATTGTCGAATACCACGGCGGCAGAATTTGGGTGGAAAGTGAGCCGGGCAGAGGGAGCTGCTTTTCATTTTCCTTGCCCGCCGCCGGTGCCAAAGCGGCAAAAACTTCCCAAAAAGGCGAAGTCGAGGCTTTGGTCAGGCAGCTCAAAGACAAGGTGACCACAGTAGCTCCGGCTCTTATGGGAAACAAAACGGTGCTGGTGGTTGACGACGACAGCTTTATAAGGGCCCTCTTGCGCCAGGAACTGGAGGCTGCGGGATACACGGTCGTGGAGGCCAGTGACGGGATGGAGGCCATTTCCCTGGCCAAAGGGGAAAGGCGTCCGGATTTGGTTATTTTAGACGTCATGATGCCCAAAATCAGCGGCTTTGACGTGGCAGCGGTTTTGAGAAGCGACCCCGAGACGGACAGCCTGCCCATTGTTATTGTCTCGGTTTTAGAAGACAGGCAGAGGGGACGCAGAGTGGGGGTGGACGGCTATTTTACCAAGCCGGTGGACACCGAAAAACTGCTGTCGTGTGTGGGGGCGCTTTTAGAACGCGGTGCGACTAAAAGGAAAGTGCTGGTAGTTGATGAAGACGAGTCCACACTTCAAACCCTCACCGAAGTCCTGGAAGCCAAAGGTTTTTCCGTGGTGGCCGTAAGCGATGCCAAAGAGTGCCTCGACCTGGCCAGAAAAATAAAACCGGATATGATCATTGTGGACGCCCTGTTTTCTGAAAAGCACGGTCTGTTTAAAACGCTGCGCTTTGAAAAGGGGCTGGAAAATGTATTTTTCTTCTTGCTCTAAGAGCGTTTTAAAAACGTAAAAAAGCGAACTGGTTAGCTGGATGAATAAGGATATAAGTTTATTGAGAAAGTTAATTTCTAAAAAAGAAGTTTGCTGCTTGCTTTACCAAATAGAGGAAGACACCGGTTTTTCCCTGCAGGTGTGCGATCACGAGGGAAATGTCCTCTTTGGCCGTGAAGGGCATTCTTTTACTATGGAAAAAGCCCAGCCGGTTTTAATAAACGGCCGGCCTGCGGGTTACGTTTGCGGCCAGAAGGGTTCCTTTGCTGTGGCCCAGCTTTTGTCGCTTTTGGCCAAAAATGAGGTGGAGAAAAAGGCCCTGGGCCGGGAAGCCTTAGCCAAGTATAAAGAAATAAGCCTACTGTACGAGATTACTGAAAAACTGGCGGAAAGCTTTGATCCCAGGCAGGCGGCCAGGCTCGTTATCGAGGAAGCGGGCCGCCTGGTAAAGGCAGAGTACCTGTGTTTAAAGCTAGCCGGGGAAGACAGCGGTCTGGTGCCTGTGGCTCAGCGCGGCGAATATTCTAATGCCGGCAAAGATATAGGCCACCTGGCGGAAGAAGCAGAAGCTAATGTTTTAAAGACCGGCCGGCCAGAGATCCTAAACGGGCTGCCGGCTGGGACAGGCAAATTTTCTCTGATGTGCGTGCCGCTGAAATTAAAAGAGAAGGTCACAGGTGTTATAACTCTGGCCTGTAACTGCCCGGCGGGTTACAGCGCGGAAGACTTAAAGATCGTTTCTGCCCTGGCTTTTCAGGCGGCAGCGGTTATCGAAAACGCCGCTCTCTACGATAGCTTAAAGGAAGCTTTCTTAACCACGGCAGACACCTTAGCGGAAACCATAGACAAGAGAGACCCCTACACCGGGGGCCACACGCGGCGGGTAATGGAGTACAGTTTGGCCATCGGCCGGGAACTGGGACTTGAGGGCGAAGAACTGGAGAGGCTAAGGCTGGCAGCCGCCCTGCACGATATCGGAAAAATCGGCATAGGCGACAGCATTCTCTTAAAAAACGGAAAGCTTTCTGAAGAAGAGTTTAAAATAGTTAAGATGCACCCGCTTTATGCCGAGGAGATCTTAAAGCATGTAAAATATTTTAATGACATCATTCCAGGTATAAAGCACCACCACGAGCGGTTCAACGGCGGCGGTTACCCCTCGGGGCTGAAAGGAAAAAATATCGATTTAGCGGCCAGAATAATTGCCGTGGCCGATGCCTTTGACGCCATGACCTCTGAGCGCCGGTACAGGAAGGCGCTTTCTTACGACGAAGCCGTTGCCGAGCTAAAAGCTAACGCCGGCACCCAGTTTGACCCGGAAGTGGTAGAGGCCTTTTTGCGGGTTTGCCCGTTTTTAAAGATTTAAAATTTACTGACAGGAGGAACGGAAGGTTGCCCAGTATACTGGTTGCAGACGACGAACTCCACATCAGGCTTCTCTTAGAACAGACACTTGAGGAACTGGAAGAAGAAGGTGTTGACCTGCACTTTGCTTGTGACGGTGAAGAGGCCTTGGCCTTGATCGAGAGGGTAAAACCGGAGCTGGTTTTTTTGGACGTGATGATGCCGAAAGTAAACGGGTTTGAAGTTTGTGAGAAAGTAAAGGAAAGGCTGGGGAGGAAAGACACCTGTATAGTAATAGTCACGGCCAAGGGACAGGAATTCGACAAATGGAAGGGCAGGGAGGTAGGTGCCGACTTTTACATAACTAAGCCGTTTAATCCCGACGAAATCGTGGCTTTAGCCAGGAAAATTTTGGGTCTTACGCAAAAGTAAAAAGGCCGCCCAAGGGTGATTTTGTAAGGGCGGCTTTTTAACTCATTCCTTTTATCCGCTGCAGGGCGGGATGCCCGGAAAGGGGAAGCCGGGATGGCAGGGAGGGAGAGTGTCATTGGCCGGCTCTGCAGACCATTCCAGGCCTTTAAAGGCGCACAGCAGGTTGTTAAAGAAAAGGGCGTCTTGCAGTTCGCCGCCGGCGAGTTCCAAAATTTGCTGGCGGGACACTTCATCGGGCGCCACAGCGGCCAGGCGGGTGAGCCGGTGTGCTTGGGTAAGGTTTAACTCAAGGGCGCTGGCTGCCTTGGTAAGCCATTGCTGGAAATTTTGCCCCCGCCCGGGCCACGGTTTTGGGGGAGGGTCAAAAACCGGGGCAGTGGGCGGAAAAGGCAGCGGCGGCGGGAGCTGCGGTTCTTCGGCGGCAAAGCCGAAGGCGCCGGCAACAGCGGCCAGAACCGGTTCTGCGCAAGCTTTAGACGCAGCCAGGTTGGAGATTTTTGGACCCAAGCAGGTTCCCGGCGCTGTGCAGGCCAGCTCGGTGTAAAGCACGACCTCGGCCTGGATGCCTTCTACAATTTTTTTGAAGAGTTCGGCCGGGTCACAGGGTCCCATTGTGCTGTCCATCATATCTATTCTTGACAATCCCCGTAAAACCTCCTCACAGCTTTTGCTTTTTTATTATATGGCCGGGGGAAATTTCTGGTTCCGGCATAAGCTTTTTGGTTTTTAAATAAATTTTTTATAACGACAAAAACCTCACTTCTTGACACACGATCTTGATTTTTGTATACTGGTTAACAAGTTATAGCTGGAAAAAGGTAATGAAGGGGATTCGGGGCCTGAGTATTGAGCCGCAGAGAGCCGGGGCAGCTGGGAACCGGTGCAAGATATACCAGGTCTTTATCACCCCGGAACTGCCGGCTGAAAGGCTAACACAGCCGAGTAAGCTAGGCCGGAAGTGGCGCCGTTAAACTGCCGTGCCCGTTTCTTTGGGCACAAAAGGGGCCTCGCATTTTATCGTTTGCGGGGCAAGCAGGGTGGTACCGCGCAAGGTTTTTGACCTCTCGTCCCTGGTGGCTGGTCGCTGCCGGACGAAAGGTTTTTTATTTTTTGGAGCCACAGCTTTTAAGGGGGAGTGAAGGCAATGATCATTTACCTGAACGGGGAATTTGTACCCAAGGAGAAGGCAGTGGTATCGGTTTTTGACCACGGGCTCCTTTACGGTGACGGGGTTTTTGAGGGTATCAGGGCTTACCACGGCCGGGTCTTCAAGCTTGACGAACACATAGACCGGCTTTACGATTCGGCCCGTACTATAGCCCTGGAGGTGCCCCTTGCCAAGGAAGAAATGCGGGAGGTGGTGCTGGAGACACTGCGGCGCAACAACTTAACCGATGCCTACATACGCCTGGTAATCACCCGCGGTGTAGGCGATTTGGGATTGGATCCCCGCAAGTGTTCTAAACCGACCATTTTCTGTATTGCGGCGACCATCACCCTCTACCCGGCCGAACTGTATGAAAAGGGGCTTTCGGTGATTACTGTTTCTACCCGCCGCAATATACCCACGGCCTGTGTGCCGCGCGTGAAATCGCTGAACTACTTGAATAACATTTACGCCAAGATCGAAGCTAACCTGGCAGGGGTGCCGGAGGCGATCATGCTCAACGCCGAGGGTTACGTGGCAGAGGCCACAGGTGACAACATTTTCATTGTTAAGAAGGGTGTGCTCATTACACCGCCAACCTATGTCGGCATTCTGGAGGGGATAACCCGCAATGCCGTAATGGATTTGGCTAGAGAGAGAGGCATTGTGGTGGAGGAGAAGGTATTCACTCTCTTCGATGTGTACAATGCCGACGAGTGTTTCCTTACCGGCACGGCTGCCGAGGTTATTCCGGTAGTAAGGGTGGACGGCAGGACCATTGCTGACGGCGTGCCGGGGAAGATGACCAAAGAACTGATCGATGCTTTTCACGAACTCACGAAAGTCGACGGTCCTCTTATTTTCCCCGATTAAAAATTTATTAGGGTTTTCTTTACCGGCAAAAAGGTTGCGGGTGTCGAGCTGGCCGGCCTTTAACCGGCCATTAAATATTTTATTTCTGGGGCAAAACCGCGGTATTTGGCATTAATGGGGGGAGTGATTCTGGGGGATGTCCAAAGAAATCTCGGGGGCAGAAATCCTCTTAAAAAGCCTTAGGGCCCAGGGGGTAGATACCATTTTTGGCTACCCGGGGGGTACCGTGCTGCCTATTTACGATGCCCTTTACGATTCCGAGATCCAGCACATACTGACCAGACACGAGCAGGGGGCGGCATTTGCCGCGGACGGTTACGCGCGGGCTACGGGAAAGGCGGGGGTTTGCCTGGCCACATCCGGCCCGGGGGCCACCAATTTAGTGACGGGCATTGCCAATGCTTATATGGACTCTGTGCCGCTGATCGCCATTACCGGGCAGGTAGTAAAACCGCTTTTGGGAAGGGACTCTTTTCAGGAAGCTGACATTATAGGCATTACTATGCCCATAACCAAGCACAGCTACCTGGTAAAAGATCCCGGTGAGCTGGCCCAGGTGGTAAAAGAAGCTTTCTACATTGCCACTACGGGCAGACCCGGCCCGGTTCTCATCGACGTTCCGCGCGATGTCTCTGCGGGCAAGGCGGTTTACCGGGAGCCGGGAGAAGTCAGGCTGCCGGGCTACAGGCCGGTGCTGGACGGGGACCCGCAAAAGATAATGGAGGCCGCCCGGGCAATTGCCGCGTCCGAGCGCCCAGTTATTTACGCCGGCGGCGGAGTAATTTCGTCAGGCGCCCACGATGAACTGCGGCAATTGGCCGAGTTAATTGTTGCCCCGGTTACTACTACGCTGATGGGTATCGGCAGTTTTCCCGGAAACCATCCCCTGTCGCTCGGTATGCTGGGCATGCACGGCACCAGGTACGCCAACCTGGCGGTATGCGAGTGCGACCTTTTAATTGCAATAGGTGCCCGCTTTGACGACCGCGTGACCGGCAAACTGGACTCTTTTGCCCCCGGAGCTAAAATCATTCACATTGACATAGATCCGGCAGAAATAGGGAAAAATGTGCGGGTGGACATACCAATTGTAGGTGATGTCAAAAGGGTTTTAAACCAGCTTTTAAAAGTGCTGACCCCCCGGATTGGAGAAGCCTGGCGGGAAAAAATCGACGCTTTAAAAAAGGAGTATCCTCTTAGTTACTGCGAGAACAGCGGTTTAAAGCCCCAGGCCGTTATCAAGGAGATATACCGCCAAACCGGCGGAGACGCTAAAGTGACAACGGACGTCGGACAGCACCAGATGTGGGCGGCCCAGTATTATTCCTTTACTAAGCCGCGCTCTTTCATCTCCTCGGGGGGATTAGGGGCTATGGGTTTCGGGCTGCCGGCCGCGGTGGGTGTCCAGGTGGGCTGTCCTGGTGAACTGGTATTCAATATCACCGGCGACGGCAGCTTCCAGATGAATGTTCAGGAATTGTGCACGGCGGTTAATTACAGCCTGCCCATCAATATAGCCATTATCGATAACGGCTACCTCGGTATGGTCAGGCAGTGGCAGGAGTTCTTTTACAACCGCAGGTACTCCCAGAGCGAGCTTTTAAACCCAGATTTTGTCAAGCTGGCCGAAGCCTACGGGGCAGAAGGAATAAGAGTCACAGAGAAAGCGCAGGTGGCGCCGGCCTTAGAGCAGGCTATAAGGTCTTCTAAGCCGGTGGTGCTGGACTTTATTGTAGACAGGGAAGACAACGTCCTCCCTATGGTCCCGCCGGGCGAGCCGCTTAACAAAATGCTTTGATTGCTTAAAGAGAGGGGGGTCGATTTTTGAAGCACACGCTTTCGGTTCTGGTGGAGAACAACCCCGGTGTGCTGGCCAGGGTAGCCGGTCTTTTTAGCCGGCGCGGCTTTAACATTGATAGCCTGGCCGTCGGCAGGACCGACAACCCCGCGGTTTCCAGGATGACCATTGTCGTCGAGGGCGACGACCAGGTGCTGGAACAAGTCACCAAACAGCTGCACAAACTGGTGGATGTGATCAAAATAAACGACGTCACCAAAGAGCCGCACGTTGACCGCGAGCTGGTGATGATCAAAGTGCACGCCGAAGCCTCAGCGCGGGCTGAAATTATGCAGCTCGTGGATATCTTCCGTGCCCGCATTGTAGATGTGGGGCGCAAGACCCTCACTATTGAAGTTACAGGCAACGAGGAGAAAATAATGGCTTTTGAGGACTGCCTGCGCCCTTTTGGCATAAAAGAACTGGTTCGGACCGGCAAAATTGCCATGCTGCGCGGTTCCAGGACAGTTACCAGTAAAAATCATTCCCAAAAAGAGGAGGATGAATAAACTATGGTGAAGGTTTACTACGACAGCGACGCCGATTTGAGTTTTTTACAGGGTAAGAAAGTGGCTGTTATTGGGTACGGCAGCCAGGGCCACGCTCAAGCCCAGAATTTAAAGGACAGCGGCGTGGACGTAATTGTCGGTTTGCGCCGGGACAGCAAGAGCTGGCCCAAGGCAGAAGCCGACGGCCTGAAAGTGGCCGCAGTTCCTGAGGCAGCAGCGGCGGCGGATATTATCCAGGTGCTGGTGCCGGACGAACAGCAGGCTAAACTCTACCGCGAAGAGATAGCCCCTTACCTGACGTCCGGCAAGGCCCTCATGTTTTCCCACGGTTTCAATATCCACTACGGCCAGATTGTGCCGCCTGCTGACATCGACGTCTTCATGGTGGCCCCTAAGGGACCGGGTCACATGGTGCGCCGGATGTATCTGGAGGGAAAGGGCGTGCCCTGCCTGCTGGCAGTTCACCAGAACTACAGCGGAAAAGCCAAGGAACTGGGGCTGGCTTACGCTAAGGGTATTGGCGGCACCCGGGCCGGCGTTTTTGAGACTACTTTTAAAGAAGAGACAGAAACCGACCTCTTCGGCGAGCAGGCCGTGCTCTGCGGGGGGCTTACGGAACTGATCAAGGCGGGCTTTGAAACCCTGGTGGAAGCGGGTTACGCTCCGGAAATGGCTTATTTTGAGTGCCTGCACGAGATGAAGCTTATCGTCGACCTCGTCTACGAGGGCGGTTTCAGCCTCATGCGCCACTCGATAAGCAACACAGCCGAATACGGCGATTACATGACGGGGCGCCGCATTATTACGGAAGAAACCCGCAAAGAGATGAAGAAGATCTTGGAAGAAATTCAAAGCGGCGAGTTTGCCAAAAAGTGGGTGCTGGAGAACCAGGCCAACCGGCCGGTTTTCAACGCCATTGCCAAAAGAGAAAGAGAACACCTCATTGAAAAAGTGGGCGCTGAACTCCGCCAGATGATGCCGTGGCTCAAGAAATAGCTGGGGGGATGACAATTGGAAATTACTGTCGCTGAAGCCCTCATCCGCTGTTTAGAAATGGAAGGCGTTGAGCTGGTCTTCGGCGTGCCGGGCGGAGCCATCCTTCCCGTTTACGATGCTCTGGGCAGGTCCTCTATCAAGCACATTTTGGTCAGACATGAACAGGGAGCGGCACATGCCGCCGACGGTTACGCCCGGGTCACCGGGCGGGTAGGAGTGTGCATAACCACCTCCGGACCCGGTGCCACCAATCTCATCACGGGCATTGCCAACGCTTATATGGATTCCGTGCCGATGGTGGTAATTACCGGGCAGGTGCCGACCAGCCAGGTCGGCACCGATTCCTTCCAAGAAGTAGATATAACCGGCATTACCATCCCCATTACCAAGCACAACTACTTGGTTAAAGATCCCAAACAGCTGCCGGTAGTAGTTAAGAGGGCCTTCCACATCGCTTCCACTGGCCGCCCGGGGCCCGTGCTCATCGACCTGCCGCGCGATGTGGCACAAGCGAAAATAAAATTTAAGTACCCCAAAAATGTCGACCTGCCGGGATACAAACCCACTTACCGCGGCCACCCCGCTATGGTGCAGCAGGCGGCCAGGATAATAATGGAGGCCGAGCGCCCGGTGATTTACGCCGGCGGGGGGGTGAGGATCTCCGGCGCGGCCCCTGAGCTTTTGCAGCTGGCCGAAACTATTTCTGCTCCGGTTGTCCACACCCTGATGGGACTCGGCTCTTTTCCCGGCGACCACCCGCTCTTTTTGGGTATGCTGGGGCTGCACGGGACGCGCTACGCCAATCTAGCGGTTACCGAGTGCGACTGCCTCATTGCCGTGGGGGCTCGCTTTGACGACCGCGTTGTATCAAAAGTAAGCGGTTTTGCCCCGGGGGCTAAAGTAATTCACATCGACATCGACCCGGCCGAAATTGGCAAAAACGTGCGCGTCCACTTGCCCATTGTAGGAGACGTCAAAACAGTGCTTTCGGCCCTTCTCCCCCTGCTGCAGAAAAAGGACAATTCCCGCTGGGTTGAGCGCATTATGGAACTCAAGGAAACCTACCCCCTTCGTTACAAGTGTACCGGCGGTTTAAAACCCCAACTGGTGGTAAAAAAATTAGACGATTGCCGGCCGCACGATTCCATAGTGTCGACTGATGTCGGCCAGCACCAGATGTGGGCAGCCCAGTACATGAGGTTTAAAGAGCCGCGCTCTTTCCTTACTTCCGGCGGGCTGGGGGCTATGGGTTTTGGTTTGCCGGCGGCCATTGGGGCATCACTGGGCGCACCCGGGAAGACGGTGATCCTGGTTACCGGTGACGGAAGCCTGCAGATGACGGTGCAGGAGCTGGCCACGATGGCTGAACACAAGCTCCCCATAAAGATTTTTGTGCTCAACAACCGCCAGCTCGGTTTAGTCCGGCAGCTGCAGGAGTTCTACAGTGAAGGAAGGTATTTTGCCGTAGACTATCAATTCGATCTGGATTTTGCTGCCCTGGGCAGGGTTTACGGCATGGAAGCGTATACGGTTAAAACTCCCGAGCAGCTCGATGAAGTACTGCCGGCAGTCTTTAACTCTCAGTCCCCTGTAATGGTTGACTGCCGGGTTGACGCCGGGGAAAATGTGCTGCCTATGGTTTTGGCCGGTTCAGATATCAGTGAAATGGTAGACTGATGTTTTACGGAGGGTAAAGATGAGCCAGCGGGTTTATATTTTTGACACAACCTTAAGAGACGGCGAGCAGTCACCCGGTGTGAGCTTAAACATCGGGGAAAAGGTGCAGATTGCCCGTCAGCTCGCCAAACTGGGCGTGGACGTCATCGAAGCGGGTTTCCCCATTTCTTCGGTGGGGGATTTCGAGGCCGTGCGCGCTGTGGCCAAAGAGGTTAAAGGCGTGACGGTGGCAGGTCTGGCCCGGGCCAACTTTAAGGATATAGACCGGGCCTGGGAAGCTGTAAGGTATGCCGAGCAGCCCCGCATTCACACCTTCATTGCTACTTCTGATATTCACATGAAATACAAGCTGAGGATGTCCAGGGAAGAGGTTTTGGAATTGGCGGCGGCAGCCGTGAGACACGCCCGCTCCTACACCTCGGATGTCGAGTTTTCGGCCGAGGATGCTTCGCGCTCCGATTTGGATTTTTTGTGCCGGGTGCTGGCAGCGGCCATTGAAGCGGGGGCGGCGGTGATCAATATCCCCGACACGGTGGGCTACGCCGTGCCGGCAGAGTGGAGCGCTTTTATCCAGAGTATTATGCAGCGGGTGCCGGGCATCGAGAAAGTTATTTTGAGCGTGCACTGCCACGACGACCTGGGTCTGGCCGTGGCCAACTCGTTAGCAGCCGTGGCCAGTGGGGCGCGCCAGGTGGAGTGCACAGTTAACGGCATAGGCGAGCGGGCCGGGAATGCCGCCTTAGAAGAGGTTGTCATGGCCCTCTACACCCGGCGGGACCAGTTCGGGCTGTTTACCGGCATACGCACGGAGGAGATTTACCGCACGAGCCGCCTGGTCAGCACGCTCACTGGTATGAAAGTGCAGGCCAACAAAGCGGTGGTGGGGAGCAATGCCTTTGCCCACGAATCCGGCATACACCAGGACGGCGTGTTAAAAGAGCGGACGACCTATGAAATCATGAACCCCGCTATGGTGGGCATTGCCAAGAGCAGTCTGGTGCTGGGCAAGCACTCGGGGCGGCACGCTTTTCGCCGGCGGCTGGAAGAGCTGGGGTATGTTTTAAGCGATGACGAAATAAAGAGGACATTTGAGCGCTTTAAGAAGCTGGCCGACAAGAAAAAGAATATAACAGACGAAGATTTAGAGGCTATTGTTGAAGAAGAGCTCCGCCTGGTGCCGGATACCTACGCGCTCGAGTACCTGCACATATCCAGCGGCACCACCATTGTGCCCACCGCCACTGTCGGGCTTAAGTACGAGGGCAGGCTCGTGGAAGAAGCCGCCTGCGGCAACGGTCCGGTAGACGCCATCTGCAAGGCTATAGACAAGATCACCAAAATTAACTGCACGATGATCAGCTGGGGTATCAGTGCTATCACTGCCGGTAAAGACGCCCTGGGCGATGTGACCTTGAAGATCACAACGGACGGGCAAAAAGTTTACACGGGGCGGGGAATCAGCACCGATATCCTAGAGGCCAGCGCCAAAGCTTACGTCAACGCCGTCAACAAGCTGGTCTGGGATGACTTAAAAACAAGGGTTAACGGAGAAGCAAATCAAGAAAACGGGGAAGGGACCACCCGCCAAAATTAAGGCAGCTAATGCACTGAACAATCCAAGCGGGGTGATAAAGACGTGCCGATGACTATTACAGAAAAAATTTTGGCTGCCCACGCCGGTAAAAAGGAGGTCGTTCCGGGTGAAATCATTTCGGCCGTGGTTGACCTGGTGCTGGGAAACGACATTACTGCGCCCGTGGCCATCCGTGAATTTGAGAAACTGGGGGCGGACAGCGTATTCGACCCCGAAAAGGTGGCCTTAGTGCCGGACCACTTCACGCCCAACAAAGACATTAAGTCGGCCGGCCAAGTTAAAGTGATGAGGGAATTTGCCCAAAAGCACGGTTTGCCCCATTACTTTGAAGTGGGGAGGATGGGTATAGAGCACTGCCTTTTGCCGGAAGCAGGGCTGGTGGGGCCGGGTGATCTGGTCATAGGGGCCGATTCTCACACCTGCACGTACGGTGCCCTGGGCGCTTTTTCGACGGGTGTGGGGAGCACCGACCTGGCCGCCGCTATGGCCACCGGGGAAACCTGGCTTAAAGTGCCGGAATCGCTTTTGTTTGAGTACGAGGGGCTGCCCGGTCCCTGGGTGGGAGGCAAAGATCTCATTCTCTACACCATCGGCGATATCGGCGTAGACGGCGCCCTTTACCGGGCTATGGAGTTTACCGGCCCCGCCGTAGAGGCGCTTTCTATGGACGGCCGGTTTACCATGTGCAATATGGCGGTGGAGGCGGGAGCCAAAAACGGTATTATAGCTCCCGATGAAAAAACCGTGGCTTACGCCGAAGGTCGATGCCGCCGCCCCTACCGCCTGTACCAGAGCGACCCCGATGCCAAGTACGAAAAAGTATACAAATACAATGCGTCCAGCATTGAGCCGCAGGTGGCTTTTCCCCACCTGCCGGAGAATTCTCGGCCGGTGAGCGAGGCCGGTTACGTAGAGATTGACCAGGTGGTGATCGGCTCCTGCACCAACGGACGCCTGGAGGACTTGAGGGAAGCGGCGCGGGTTCTTGCCGGAAAAAAGGTGCACAAAAATGTGCGTCTTCTGGTCTTTCCCGGCACCCAGCAGGTTTACTTAGACGCCCTAAATGAGGGGCTGATTGAGATTTTTATACGGGCGGGCGCGGCGGTAAGCACCCCTACCTGCGGCCCCTGCCTCGGGGGGCACTTGGGCATACTGGCCCAGGGCGAGCGGTGTGTGGCCACGACCAACCGCAACTTCGTGGGCAGGATGGGCCACCCCGAGAGCGAAGTTTACCTGGCCGGCCCGGCTGTGGCGGCGGCTTCCGCCGTGATGGGCAGGATAGCCGCTCCCTGGGAGGTAGAGTAATGTGATTAAAGGTAAAGTGTGGAAATTCGGCGACGACGTGGATACCGACGCCATCATACCGGCCCGCTACCTCAACACTTTTGACCCGGCCGAACTGGCCCAGCACGTTATGGAGGACGCCGACCCCCATTTCCCGCAGAAAGTGCGGCCGGGCGATATTATAGTCGCCGGGAAGAATTTTGGCTGCGGCAGCTCGCGGGAGCACGCTCCCCTGGCCATCAAGGCGGCCGGTGTGCAGTGCGTTATAGCCGCCTCTTTCGCCCGTATTTTTTACCGCAATGCGTTCAATATCGGCCTTCCCATTTTTGAGTCGGCGCAGGCCGCAGCAGAAATCAGTGAGGGCGATGAGGTATCCGTGGACATAAATACGGGTGAAATAAAAAATCACAGCACGGGCAGGACCTACCGGTCAGCTCCCGTACCGCCTTTTATGAGGGAGATCATTGAGGCCGGCGGGCTCATCAATTACGTGTCCAGGAGGCTTTCGAAGTGAGCTGGAAGGTTGCTGTGCTGCCCGGAGACGGCATTGGCCCGGAAGTGACGAAAGAAGCGCTCAAGGTGCTCAAAGCAGCCGGCAGGCGCTTTTCTTTAAGTTTTGAGTTTGTAGAAGGGCTGGCCGGCGGGGCGGCTTTTGACGAAACGGGGCACCCGCTGCCAGTAGAAACACTGGAACTATGCCGGAGGAGCGATGCCGTGCTCTTTGGGGCGGTAGGCGGGCCGCGCTGGGACAGCCTGCCGCCGCACCTGCGGCCGGAGGCGGGGTGTCTCTTGCGCTTGCGCAAAGAGCTAAGGCTCTACGCCAATTTGCGCCCCGTAAAAGTCTACGCGGGCACCGAGAGCTCTTCGCCGGTTAAAGAGGATGTAGTAAAGGGTGTGGACCTTTTGATCGTGCGCGAGCTGACCGGCGGCCTCTATTTTGGCAAAAAATACCGGGAGCCGGCGGACGGCGGTATGCGGGCGGTTGACACCTTAGAGTACACCACCGGGGAAATAGAGCGCATTGCCCGGCTGGCCTTTGAGCTGGCCCGGGGACGGCGCTGCCGGGTGACTTCAGTAGATAAGGCCAATGTGCTGGAGAGTTCCCGCTTTTGGCGGGAGGTGGTGGAGGGTGTGGCCAAAGATTACCCCGGTGTGGAGCTGAACCACATGTACGTGGACAACTGTGCTATGCAGCTGGTCAAAAACCCGCGTCAGTTTGATGTGCTGGTAACAGAGAACATGTTTGGCGATATCTTAAGTGATTTGGCTTCTGTGCTGGCCGGCTCGCTGGGCATGCTGGCCTCGGCCAGCCTGGGCGAAGGCACGGCCCTTTACGAGCCGGGGCACGGCTCAGCTCCGGACATTGCCGGCCTGGGCACTGCCAACCCTTTAGCGGCCGTTATTTCGGCTGCCCTCATGCTGCGCTATTCTTTTGGCTGCGGTGAAGCGGCTGAATGCGTGGAGCGGGCAGTGGCGAGCTTGCTGGCGGAAGGCTACCGGACGGCGGACATGATGGCAGAAGGGTTTGAGTTGGTGGGAACTGAGCAAATGGGTGACCTGGTGGCAAAGCGGATAGAAAGCGGAGTTTAAATGCACGGGCAAAAAAACGAGGTATTTTCATGAGGTGGTTGTGTAATGCCTGCTGTACAGATTTACGATACCACACTGCGCGACGGGGCCCAGGCCGAGGGCATTTCTTTTTCCTGCGAGGACAAAATAAAAATTGCTCTTTACCTCGACAGGATGGGGTTTCATTATATTGAAGGCGGCTGGCCCGCCTCTAACCCCAAGGACTTAAACTTTTTTTTGCGCATGAAGAAACACCGGTTAAAAAATGCCAAATTGGCCGCCTTTGGCTCTACCAGGCGGGCCGGCAACACTTGCGAAGGCGATAAAAGTCTTAAGGCCATACTGGAGACGGGCGTGGAAGTGGCCACTGTATTCGGCAAGAGCTGGGATTTCCAGGTAAAGACGGCGCTGGGCGTAGAACTGGAAGAAAACCTTGCCATGATCGCTGATACCGTTGCCTACCTCAGAAGGCACGGGCTGGAGGTTATTTACGACGCCGAGCACTTCTTTGACGGTTTCAAAGCCAACCCGTCTTACGCCCTGGAAACTCTCAAAGCGGCTGCCGGGGCCGGGGCTGGTGTCGTCGTGCTGTGCGACACCAACGGCGGTAGCCTGCCCTGGGAAGTAAAAGAAATCGTGGAGCGGATAAAAGGGGAAGTGTCTTCCCCGCTGGGCATTCACGCCCACAACGACGGGGAAATGGCAGTGGCCAATACCCTGGCCGCCGTGCAGGCCGGCGCTGTGCACGTTCAAGGCACGGTAAACGGTTACGGCGAGAGGTGCGGCAACGCCAATCTCTGCTCCGTCATACCCAACCTCGCTTTTAAGTGCGGGCTGGAGACTATCCCTAAAGAAAATTTAAAATACCTGACAGAAATGTCCCACTATGTGAGCGAGGTAGCCAACTTAAGCCCCAACCCCCACCAGCCATACGTGGGCTTAAGCGCCTTTGCCCACAAGGGCGGTGTGCACGTCAGCGCCCTGGTGAAAGACTCCCGCACTTACGAACACATTGACCCCGAATGGGTGGGCAACCAGCGGCGCGTGCTGGTTTCCGAGCTGTCCGGCATGTCCAACCTCCTCTACAAGCTGAACGAGTTAAATTTGCAGCTCGTGCACGGCAAGGGACCGGAAGCCAGGAAGATTATTGACGAAATAAAGGAACTCGAAAATAAAGGCTTTCAGTTTGAAGGGGCGGAGGGCTCGTTTGAACTCCTCTTGCGCCGGGCCTACGACGGCTACCGGGACCCCTTTAACTTAGAAGCGCTGCGGCTTTTGGTTGAAATTAAAGAAGAGGGCCCGGTGTACTCGGAGGCCATCATTAAAATGCGGGTAGGGGACAGGATTGTGCACACGGCGGCCGAAGGCAACGGTCCGGTCAATGCCCTGGACAACGCCGTGCGCAAAGCCCTGGAGGAGTTTTACCCCAGTATTAAGTCCATGCACCTCACCGACTACAAAGTGCGCGTGCTGGACGAAAAGCAGGGGACCGGCGCTATGGTGCGGGTGCACATTGAAACGAGCAACGGCCGCGAGTCATGGGGCACGGTGGGTGTTTCTCACAATATCATCGAGGCCAGCTGGCAGGCCCTGGCGGACAGTATATCGTACGGACTCTTAAAAGATAAACAGTGAAGATAAACGGCGGGCTGCAGCAGGGCAGCGGGGTGGAGTAAAAGTGGAACAGTTCTGGCTCCCCAGGCTGGATTATTTAAAAGCCCTTTTAAAATTTAACCTGACGGGCGTCTTTGACATCCTGATCGTGGCTTTTGTTATCTACCGGCTCCTGCTCCTCATTAAAGGTACCAGGGCCGTGCAGCTGATCAAGGGTATTGTAGTGCTGGTGGCCGCCACAGCCCTGACCAGTGTGCTCAATTTATACACTATCAACTGGCTCCTGCGCCAGGCGATGACCGCGCTGGTGGTAGCCCTGCCGGTGGTTTTTCAGCCGGAGCTAAGGCGCGCTTTGGAAAAACTGGGGCGGGGAGGGCTTTTGGCTCACCCCTCCCTGCACGGCGAAACTGATCTAAAGCAGGTGGTGGCCAGCATTTGCCGGGCGGCAGCCGTTCTTTCCAAAAACAAGATTGGCGCACTTGTGGTCGTGGAGAGGGAGACCGGTTTAGAAGAGCACATCGATACCGGTGTAAAGATAGACGGGCTCGTATCAGCTGAATTTCTCGTCAATATCTTTATTCCCCGCACACCCCTTCACGACGGGGCGGCCATTTTAAGGGGTATGCGGGTGGCAGCGGCGGCCTGCTTTCTCCCTTTAAGCGAGAATCCCGGTTTGCCCGGCGACCTGGGCACCAGGCACCGGGCAGGGATCGGCATTACCGAACAATCGGACGCGGTGGCAGTGATCGTATCCGAGGAAACGGGCAGCATATCTTTGGCCGTAGACGGGGAACTGGAAAGAAACGTAGACGAGGTTCACTTGCGCAACAGGTTAAGCCAGCTTTTGCTGGAGCGCCAAAACCCGCCCTTTTCATCGCTTTTGGCCGGGAGGGGTTGAAGTGGGCTGTTTTAGCTGGCAAGATAACTGGATCAAGATTTTGTCTCTCCTGCTCGCCTTTATCCTCTGGGTGTACGTGAACAGTGAACAAAACCCCCTGCGGGAAAAGACTTTGACGGTCCCGCTGGAGGTAAGCGGCCCGCCCAAAGGCTACGTGTTTTCCGGTGATTTGCCGGATACAGTGAAAGTGAAGTTAGAAGGGGACAGAAACCTTTTAGCCAGAGTCTCCCATTCTGATGTAAAAGCAGAGGTTTACGTGCCGGGAGACAGGACAGGGGAGGCTGTCCTGCCGGTTCAGGTTACCGCCGCCCCGGGCTTGCGCGTGACCCAGGTGCTGCCCGCCGAAGTTTCCCTGTACGTAGACCGCATAGCGGAGAAAGAGATCCCCGTGGCCGTGAGCTTGAAGGGCTCTCCGGCGCAGGGCTACACGGCTTTAGCCCCTGTCTGCCGGCCCGCTTTTGTTACTGTTAAAGGGCCGTCCAAGGCTTTAGAGGAAGTGAACCAGGTAGCGGCGGCCGTGGATATTCAGGGAGCGACCGGGAATGTAGAGCTGGACTTACAGGTGAGCGCCGGGCGCCAGGAACTCTCTATTAATCCAGCCGCCGTACACATAACAGTGCCGGTCGTAGGGGCGGCCGGGGCTTTGGCTGCCAAAACAGTGCCGGTAATGCCGCAAACCAAAGGCACCCCTTCTTTGGGATGGGAGGTAAAAAGGGTTACAGCTGACCCGCCCGCGGTGCAGGTCTTTGGCCCTGCCGACGCACTGACCGGTATTACTTCTGTAGAGACGGAAGCTGTTGACGTGCAGGGCGCCAGCGGCACGGTTGAAAAGGAAACCGGTTTGGTTCTGCCGGCAGGCGCAGCTGCCCTCCAGCCCGGCCGGGTGAAAGTGAAAGCAGAAATAGACAGGATGGGGAGAGCAGGACAGCAGGCCGGCGCAACCGGCACAGACGAAAAAAGAAGCCAGTAAAGACTGTTGGGAGGTAAAATATTCGGTGCCTCAGAATATTCTGCAACAGGCAGCTTACATTAAAACCTTCTTATGCTCTTTATATTTGTCTTCAATGTGGTTCAAAATATTTTTCTCTGCAGCTTTACTTTTATTTTTTTTAGCCTTCAAAAACATATTTGCCCGCTGGACATTTAAATTATTGAGAAGATTAACGCTCAAAACCGGTTCTGAGCTTATAGAAAAGATTTTCTCGTCTTTTGAAGGGCCCCTTAGAGTATTTTTCGTCGTTCTGGGCATTTATGCGGCGGCTTGCTTTTTGCCCCTGGACACAGCCAAGCACATGCTTATAACAAAATTTTTCCGCTCAGCAACAGTAATATTGTTATTTTGGGGGCTTTACAGATTTGAAGATATACATTCAATTTTATTTAGTAACCTCCAGCAAAGATTGGGACTGCAATTTGATAAGATATTAATCCCTTTTTTATCAAAATCCTTGAGGTTAATAACAGTTCTTATTGGTTTTACTATTGTTGCTCAAGAGTGGAACTACAATATAAGCGGTTTAATTGCCGGCCTCGGTTTAGGAGGACTGGCTGTTGCCCTGGCTGCCAAGGACGCCCTGGCCAACATATTTGGCGGCGTGGTAATTATAACTGATAAACCGTTTACTGTAGGAGACTGGATAAAGACTCCGAGTGTAGAGGGGGTTGTAGAAGATATAAGTTTTCGGAGCACGAAAATTAGAACATTTGCTAACGCTTTGGTTACCGTGCCCAATTCTACCCTGGCCAATGAGCCTATAACCAACTGGTCGCGAATGGAAAAGAGAAGAGTAACTTTTTACCTGGGAGTTACATACGGTACGCCGTTAGAAAAGATAAAAAAATGTGTATCAGAAATAAAATCTATGTTAGAAAATCACCCAAAGATTCACAAGGAAATGATCCTCGTCAATTTTGATAAATTTGGCGAAAGCAGCCTTGACATATTTGTATATTTCTATACTGTTTCTACAGTTTGGAAGGAACATTTACAGGTTAAAGAAGACGTTAACTGTAAAATCATGGCAATACTAGAAAGAGAGGGCGTATCAGTGGCCTTTCCCAGCAGGAGTATTTATTTTGAAACCTCCATCCCCAGCAAGTTGCATAATAGCTAAAATTTTTATAAACCGTATTTTTTTAATCCTTCTAAAATTCCTGATGCATAACATGATTTTGAAAAGTAAATATTATCCCGGCGTAAGTTTAAAGCGTCTTTTAATTCGGGTAAAGCATTTCCGACCACTATACCTTTAAAACCTTCTAAAAACATCGAAAGATCATTACCGCTATCACCGCACACAAATACACATTCTTTACTTATAGAATACAAATTTTGAATGTAACGAAGCGACGATCCCTTGCCGGCACATTTTGGGACAATGTCAACTAAATTTTTAGAAGATATTATTAATTTTACTGGAAGATTTGCCTTACGCACCGCCTTTTCTAAATTTGAAACAGTGTTTTCAGAATTATTTTCACTTATATAGCAAGCAAGCCGAAATCTAGGGTTAATTTTTTGAGGAACTAATCCTTCAATGCTTTCAATTACTTTTTTTGTATTTTCAGCATTCCAAGAACTGGCCATCTTTTTTTCCCACGACTTGTCAACTTTATAATAAGGCGAAGTGTAGATTTCGGTGCCGACATCTGTAACTAAAACATCTGGGTAAAGCAGTTTTTCCTCTGCAATTAGTTGCCATGTAGAAGAAAACGTTCTCCCGGTAACATAAATAAGCAAAAATTTATCATTATTTTCAGAAATATAACGATTAAACTTAGCCAGCGCCAGTTTGTTACCTACCAGAGTCCCATCTAAATCTGTAGCCAATATAAACTTTGGTTTTTTGTAGCAAGCTTTTTCTGCCATTCAATTACCTCCAGGTACAAATTAACGATTTTTGCAGCTACTTTATGCCATGATAACTGCTTACCGTAATTCTCAGCTTCTTTTGACATCTGCATCCTTATTTTATCATTAACCAGAAGAAAATTAATTGCTGAGGCTAATTCTTCAGGATTTCTGGGTTCGACCAGGAGGCCTGTTCTTCCGTGAATAATATTATATTTTAGGCCGCCGGTACACGAAGCAACTACCGGGCAACCGCAGGCCATGGCTTCTAAAGAAACGAGCCCGAAGGATTCGTAGTAGGAAGGGATCACTGTAACATATGCTTTTTGGTAGAAGGCTGGCAGGTTTTTGTGATCTACTGGTCCAGCAAACTTCACGAGTTCAGAAATCCCATTTTCCGCAATAAACCTCATATACTCTCTCTTTTCAGAACTTATTTCGCCTTGAGGAAGTCCCAGTTCATCTCCTCCCACAACAACAAGGCGAGATATTTTGGCTGTAAGAGGGTATTTTTCTTTTAAGATCGCCAGGGACTTAAGTAATGTTCCCAGGCCCTTATTTTCCTCGAAGCGTCCCACAAACAGGATGGTCTTTATGCCTTGGTTGTTATTAGGGTGGGCTTCTTTTTCTGAGCCCGAGAGTTTTTGCGGCTTGAATAAGCTGGTATTTACGCCGCATGGTATTATACTGATTTTATTGGCTGGGACCTGGTAGTGTCTTAATAATACTCTTTCTTCGTAAGGTGTAGTTGCTATTACTCGATTGGCTTTTGTCAACAATTTTTTTTCAGTATCTAAACGTAATGCCAGATTTTCTTCAGCTTTGATAGCCAATGCACCCTGCCTGACAATGCCGAGAGAGTGGGAAGTATGAACGCGGGGTATTCCCAGATCATTTTGCAGTTTTAAGCCAACCCAACCTGACAGCCAGTAATTGCTGTGGATAATGGAATAATAATGCTTTCTGCCAATAAAACTAGAAAGCTCCTGCAAAAAGCCAGGTAAAATATTAAACATGGTGCGTTTTGAATGAAAACCTTTGAAACCGCCGCTCAACCTGATTACCCTGGATTTTTTGCCGAGGTACTCAATTTGTGCCAGTTCGGGATCTGACCAATGGGTAAAAATGTCAACTTGGATGCCCATTTGATCGAGCGCGCGCGCTAACTCTCTTACGTAAACATTTTGGCCGCCCGATTGGAGACCTCCGAGCCTGGCAAGTGGGTCGCCGTGCACAGAGATAAACATTACTTTACCGGAAAAAGACATCTAGTAAACACTCCCTGTTAAAAAATGGTATTCAAAAACATTGTTTTCCCACGTTCTTAAATGTACACTGTCTTCCCCTCTGTGCAAGACGTACTGAGGTAAAAGGGGTACCTTACCGAGCCCGCCGGGAGCATTAATAACATAAGTAGGAACTGCCAGGCCGGAGGTATAGCCGCGCAATTTTTCCATGATTGCCAGTCCCTCGTCTAAGCTTGTTATGAAATGGGTTGTACCTTTAACTGGTTTGGCATGGAAGATGTAGTACGGCCGCACCCTTATCTTCAGAAGCTCGTGGTTGAGCTTTTTCATGACGTGGGCATCGTTATTAATACCCTTTAGAAGAACGGCTTGGTTGCCGAGTAATACCCCTGACTCCACAAGCATATCGCAGGCACGCTTGCTTTCAGGCGTGATCTCCCTGGGGTGATTAAACTGAGTATTGATGTATATGGGTGGATATTTTTTTAAAATATTACACAGATTGTTGGTGATGCGCTGCGGCAGGGTGACAATGGTTCTTGTCCCGATACGTTTTATTTCCACGTGTTCGATTTTGTGAAGTTCACCGAGTAGCCATTCAAGTTTCCTATCACTTAAAAGCAGAGCGTCCCCCCCGGTAATTAAGACATCCCGAATCTCTTTGTTTTTTCTAATATAATCTAAAGCGGCTACCAGGCTGCTGTGTGGTTTGTGCTTGTCTACCTCCCCAATATTTCGGCGCCTCTGGCAGTGACGACAGTACATGGCGCACTGGTTTGTAACATTGATGATGAGCCGGTCGGGGTAGCGTCTGGTAATGCACGGCGCCGGAGACGTGTATTCCTCCGCCATGGGGTCTTCAAAACCGGTTTCGTCCAGTTCTTTTATTGACGGAACGGACTGCAGTTTGATGGGATCGTTCGGGTTGTTTATTTCCATGAGAGACAAGTAATAGGGGGATATTGCCCACCTGTAGCGCGTTCCTACCTTTTTAATCTGCTGGCATTCTTCCTTGTTAATACTGAACAGATTTTCCAGCACAGTTACATCAGTTACACGGTGATTTAAATGCCAGCGCCAATCCTGCCAGTCACTTTCAGTTGCGCCGAAATGTCTTAGGATTTTTTCTTTGTTTTGAAAAAATTTATCTTGTAATTGAAAACCCGTCATTATTGAATCTTTTATTTCAAGGTAATCATTAATTTTATTTTTGAGTTCCTCTGCTCTCCTCAGTGAAATAAGTTTCTTTTCTGCTTCGGTTTGCTCTTTGTATATCATTGCAGGTACATGCATAGGCGACCCTCCTTAATTTTTATTATATCAATTTGTACTATAACAACTTGTCAATATATATAAGTTGTTTGTTAATTAATAAAAAATTAACTCTTACACTTTTGTTGTTGGTATTTGCCAGCGACGGGTTAATCCTTGGGTCAGGCGGTCCACGACAATAGCCAGGCACACTACGGCAAAACCTGCTTCAAAGCCAGATCCAACCTCAATCCGGTTAATCGACAGCAAGACTTTTTCGCCGAGCCCGCCGGCTCCTATCATACTAGCGATTACCACCATGGACAGGGCCATCATTGTTGTTTGGTTTATTCCTGCTAAAAGGGACGGCATGGCTAAAGGCAACAATACCTCTTTCATTGTTTGCCAGCGAGTCGCACCAAAAGCCTGCGCGGCTTCGATCACTTGAACCGAAACCTGGCGGATGCCTAGGTTAGTAAGCCTTGCTGCCGGCGGTAGGGCGTATATAACGGTGGCCAGCACTGCCGGTACCTTGCCCAAGCCAAACAACATTAGGGCGGGAATAAGATAGACGAAGCTTGGCATGGTCTGCATGCCGTCAAGCAGTGGTGTAACCGCTGCCTCTATCCGGGTGGACTGGGACATCAGTATGCCGAGCGGTATCCCAACGATAACCGCCAGTATTACAGAAACGCACACAATCGCCAGGGTGTCCATAGCAGTCTCCCACAAGCCAAACAGCCCAACAGTCATCATTAGCGCTGCCAGCAAAACGCCTGTTATTAAACGCCGGGTCTGGCGCCACGACACAAGTAAAATTGCTGTCAGCCACACCCACCACGGTATTAATTTCAGTGCCCAGCTTATTAGCGCAATCAATTTTAAAATGAAGGTCGTTAAAACAGCAAATTCATCTCCGAAAGTCAGGTTAAGCCACTGAACGAAGGCATCAATACAGCCGCTTACGTGGAACTGCATGAATTCGGGAAACATGTTCAAACATCACCTCCTGGCAAGACCTGCCTTACAGTGGCGTTATTGCATTTTACTAGATTGCAACTGCTGGAGTTAAAGTTTTGTTCCGGCGCTCGTTACAAACGAATCTTTCTACGTAATCGTCTGCTGGATTGGCTACCACTTCTTTGGGACGTCCTACTTGAACAAACATCCCGTCTTTCATAACCGCCATCCGGTCACCCAAGAGCATTGCTTCGCTTAAATCGTGGGTGACGAACAGGATGGTCTTGTTAAGCTCTTTTTGCAACCTGATTAATTCATCCTGCATTTCGCGCCGGATGATAGGGTCTAAGCCGCTAAAAGGTTCGTCCATGATGAGCAGATCCGGATTTTGTGCCAGCGCCCGGGCAACTCCCACACGCTGCTGCATTCCGCCGGATAAACTGTGCGGAAAATCTTTTTCGCGGCCGCGCAGCCCAACTTTCTCAATTAGTTCCCTTCCTATGTCTTCGCGAGTTTTGCGGTCTATCCCCCTTAGCTTAAGTCCAAAGGTAACGTTCTCCAGCACTGTTCGGTGTGGTAAAAGCCCGTAGTGCTGAAAAACCATCGCTACTTTAGTTCTGCGGAACTCGATCAATTGCTTTTGGTTCATGCTGGTCACGTCCATCCCGCCGATTGAAACGCGGCCTGAGGTTGGCTCAAGTAGCCGGAGCAAGCAGCGGGCCAGGGTAGACTTACCGCTGCCGGACAGCCCCATCACTACAAACACCTCACCCTCCATAACACTAAAGGATACATTGCGGACGGCAATTAAGCCTCCCCTGTCTGTAATTGATTTTAATTCTTTGGGTTCAAAACTTTTCTTAAGTTGCCCGTTGTAGCCAAATACCTTCCACAGGTTTTCGACTTCGAGCATGGGAGCGGGAAGTCGCTTCATTGAAGGATCACCCTTTTAATCTTTTTTAGCTAATTTGCTTTTGCCAGGGCCTGTTCAACTTTCAATGCCACCTCAGCGGGGATCCACTTTTTCCACTTTTCAGGGTACTGCTTTAAAAACCAGAGTGCGGCGTCACTGGCGCTGCCGCCGGTATCGTGCATGTAGGCGAGGAAAGTGTTGTTATCTTCTAAAGTAGTTTGGTAGTTTTCAAGAAATTCTACGACTTCAGGTGCCATTTGCTTAAGGTTACGGTTAATGACAATACGGGGCGTACAGGACGGAAAAGCACAACCGTGATTTTGTTCCCAGACTTCCTTATTGTACGGGGGTTCTTCAAGCAAGTACATATCGTACTTTCCCATTACCCAGGTAGGTTCCCAGTAATACCCAAGCCACGGAATCCCTTTTTCATAGGCAGAGACAAGCGAAGTAGTCAGTGCCGTGTCCGATCCGGTCATAAAGGAGACGTAGTAGTCTTCCAGACCGTAAACTTTTATCTTTTCAGCGTTTACGCTGGTAACCAGCCAGCCGGGCGGTCCGTTGTGAAAGCGGCCCTTATTTGGCTGCTCTGGGTCCTTGAACAGCTGCCAGTACTTAGGCAGGTCCTCTACCGACTTCAAGTCTGGAGCAACCGGTTCGATCCCGCGCTGGGGATCCCCTTTAATTAAGTAGGTGGGCACGTACCAGCCCTGGGGTGCATCGGAAAAATTGCTTCCGAGTTCTACCACTTGACCCGAAGCCAGTGCTTTGTTATATGCCTCTAGAAAGTTGTCTATCCAGGCTTCCATTAAAATGTGCACGTCACCTTTCTGCAGACCTTGAAGGATTGGCATAGTTTCTCCGAAGACAAAGTCCACCGGGTACCCGTATCCATGCTCAATGATAAAGCCAGCAATACGGTTATGCACCATAATACTGTCCCAACTACAATCGCCAAGTACAATTTTAGCTTTACCTGCAGTAT
>CAZLAK010000017.1:0-45127 GCA_964557545.1 uncultured Pelotomaculum sp. | reverse complement strand
CCTGCGTTCTCGGCTTTGCCTACGTTTCTAACTGGTCGGGCATGACCACTACGCTGGGTAAAGCCTTTACCATTACCGGGGCCGCCTTCCCGTTCCTCTCTGCATTCTTAGGCTGGCTTGGGGTATTTATCACCGGCAGCGACACTTCTTCCAACGCCCTGTTCTGCAGCATGCAAAAAGTAACGGCCGAATCTATGGGCATAAACCCCGTACTCACTGTGGCCACCAACTCTTCCGGCGGCGTGGCTGCCAAAATGATCTCGCCGCAGAGCATTGTCGTCGGCACCTCTTCTACCGGTCTGGTGGGGCGCGAGGGCGACCTCTTCCGCTTCACCCTGCCGCACAGCTTGTTCTTTACCGTATTAATTGCCCTCATTGCCCTGGCTCAGGCCTACCTCTTCCCGGGCATGATCCCGGCGGCCGTGGCAGCGGCGGCAGCAGCAGCTCAAGCTACCAGCGGCGGAACAACTATCCTGCTGGCAACCGGCGCTTTCATCGTAATACTGGCTGCCATAGCTTACCGCCAGGGCAACGCCAGGGCTTTGCAAGAGCAGAAAGCTTAAAAGCACTGGGGGGCTAACCATGTCCAAAGATGGTCTCATCCGGGCCTTAATCGACCTATTAGGGAAAGAGAATGTAGTAACGTCTAAAGAAGATTTAATTTGTTACTCCTTTGACGCTACTGCCGGCCTGCCCGAGCGCACCCCCGACGTGCTCGTAACCCCGCACACTACGGAGCAGGTGGCCGCGGTAGTCAGGCTGGCGGCCCAAAACAAAGTACCGGTTTACCCGCGCGGGTCTGGCACCAACTTGAGCGGGGGAACCGTGCCCCTGCACGGCGGGATAGTGCTCTGTACCGTAAAAATGAACAAAATTATTGAAATAGATCCGGAAAACCTGGTTGCCGTAGTTCAGCCCGGGGTGATCATCCAGAGCCTCAACGAGGCCGTAGCGCCCTACGGCCTCATCTACCCCCCCGATCCCGGCTCAATGGCCACTGCCACCATGGGCGGGAGTGTGGCCGAATGCTCAGGGGGGTTGAGAGGGCTTAAATACGGGGTTACCAGGGATTACGTTATGGGATTGGAAGTAGTGCTGGCCAGCGGGGAAGTGGCCCGCTTCGGCGGTAAAACGGTGAAAAACGTCACCGCCTACGACATGGTCCGCCTTTTTACCGGATCGGAAGGAACGCTGGGAATTATTACTGAAATCACCGTCCGCCTCATCCCGGCGCCCGAAGCCAAAATAACCATGTCGGCCGTATTTAAAGACCTGGCCAGTGCCGGGCGCACCATCGAAGGCATCATCAAGAACAAGGTCATACCGGCCACTATGGAAATAATGGATAAGGTGACTATGGAAACGGTGGAAAACCATACTCACGCCGGCCTGCCAACCGAAGCCGAAGCCATTCTCCTCATTGAAGTCGACGGTATCCCGGAGGTTGTACAGAGGGAGGCGGCCATCGTCCAGGAAGTAGTCACTAAAAACGGCGGGGAAATTAGAGTGGCTGCCGACGAGCAGGAGCGCAGCCAGCTCTGGGCGGCCAGGCGCGAAGCCCTGCCGGCGCTGGCCCAAAAGCGACCCACCACCATCTTAGAAGACGCCACAGTGCCCCGCAGCAAAATAACGGAAATGCTGCTGGCCATTCAGGACATCGGCAGGCGCTACAACCTCACCATCGGCACCTTTGGGCACGCCGGCGACGGCAACCTGCACCCCACCATCCTGACCGATGCCAGGGATAAAGATGAAATGGAGCGGGTGCACAAGGCAGTTGACGAAATATTTAAGGCAGCCCTCTCTTTGGGCGGCACCTTGAGCGGAGAACACGGCATCGGTATGGCTAAAGCGCGCTACCTTCCCTGGGAAATAGGAATGAGCGGGGTAAATGTACTGAAAAAAATAAAAGAAGCACTCGACCCCGAATACATTTTAAACCCCGGCAAGCTGGTACCCTTTGGGGGGGGTGAAAAGTGAGCTACTTTCACGACCTCTCTTTGGTTGAAAGTGAAATAGCCAACTGCATGCGGTGCGGCAACTGCCAGGCCCAGTGCCCCTATTACCGGGAAACCAAAAGTGAGTCCAACGTGGCTCGCGGTCGCATACGCCTGGCCAAAGCCGTTTTAGAAGGCAGCCTTCCTTACAGCCCGGCTTTAGCCGAGCGCCTGGAGTGCATGACCTGTTATGCCTGCAACGCCAGCTGCCCCTGCGGGGTGAAGGTCGACGAAATACTCCTGTCCGCCCGCGCCGCCCTGGTAAGGGATGGCGGCGCTCCGGCCCTTAAAAAAGTTATGGCGGTTGCTTTAAAAAACCAGCGCATGTTAGACCTGTTTATTAAAGCAGCCGCCAGAACCAAACCTTTGTTTTTAAAAAATCACCCCTTGGGGGGGCACCTGTTGCGCTTTTCTCTAGGTACAGACGGCCGCCGCCTGATACCCCCGTTTACGGCTAAACCTTTTCGTGACACCCATCCGGAATACATTTCCGTGCCCGGCGCCCAAAAAACAGCAGCCGTCTTTACCGGCTGCCTGGGCAATTACGTTTACCCTAAGACTCTTTTTGCTGTGGTGGAGATCCTTACTGCATGCGGTTTCAATGTTATTATACCCAAAGAACAGCACTGCTGCGGAGCCCCCCTCTCCTTAAACGGGGTGGTGGATGCCGCCGAAGTCCTGGCCCAATCCCACGTAGATATTTTTTCTAACATCAAAGCCGATGTCATCGTTACGGCCTGCGGCACATGCGGAGAATCTTTTAAAAAGAAATACCCCGAACTTTTAGACGGCCAGGCATCGTACGCGGCCAGGGCTGCCGAAATTGCCTCCAAAACATACGACATCGCCCAAATCGCGTGTGAGTACGTCTTAAGCGGCCGCCCACATCTAAAGGAGATCGGCATGACCGTGACTTACCACGAACCGTGCCACCTGGGGAGGGGAATGGGAGTGGTAAACGAGCCGCCGGCGCTTTTCAAAAAAATACCGGGGCTGACGTTTGTGCCCCTAAAAGAACCCAGCCGCTGCTGCGGCAACGCCGGCTCCTTCAACATTACTCACTACGATCTCTCGCTAAAAATTTTAAAACATAAGATCTCCGATATCGATAACACAGGAGCAGAAGCTGTGGTCACCGGCTGCAGTGCCTGCCGGATGCAGCTGGCCGACGGCATGGCCCGTGAAGGAAAAAAACTCCGTATCCTCCACACTGCCGAACTTTTGGCCATGTCATTGGGGCGCGGTGCTTGAGATCCGCGCCCCCAACTTCTCTTTTGCGCTGCAAAAAATAAAATAATCTGAATTGATTGTTTATATTTGGCCAATGTATAATTGTAACAAAAACAGCTTAACTGTGAAAGGGTAACACATGGAACTCCAGCCCATAAAAACTAAACGCATCTACGAAACCATTGTAGAGCAAATTAAAAATTTAATAGTCAGCGGCAATTTAAAACCCGGCGATAAGCTGCCTTCGGAAAAAGAGCTGTCTGAAATGTTTCAGGTCAGCCGCACCTCGGTAAGGGAGGCCCTTTGCGCCCTGGACATGGCCGGGCTTTTGGAGGTGCGCCCGGGAGGCGGTGCTTTTGTACGCCACTCCAACCCCAACGACATTTTAGAATCGCTTTCCTTTGCCCTAATCTTAGAAAAAGAAAAGATACGCGATATTATGGAAGTGCGCAGGGGCTTAGAAATAGAAGCCGCCGGCCTGGCCGCAGAAAGAGCCACGCCGGAAAATCTAAAGAAAATGGAAGAAGCCCTGGCCCAAATGGAAACCGATCTGGCAGAAGGCGCCCCGGGTGACGAGTCCGATCTGAAATTCCACTACAGCATTATTGAGGCAACCCAAAACCCCTTACTCTTAAGGGTCATGAATACCATCTACGATACCATGAACCAGACCTTAAGAATTACGAGAAATCTCTGGCTTCAATCCCCCTCCAGCACCCCCCGGCGGCTGTTGGAGGAGCACCGCCAGATATACAAAGCCATCAAATCTAAAAACGATAAAGAAGCCAAAAAAATTATGTCTAAACACATCCAAAAAGTTTTAACCGAGCTGGAGCGCATTTACGGTTAAAAGCAACTCCTTGCCCGTATCAGAGGAGGGATTTTTCTACTCGGTCTAAATGCTCGTACATCGCTTTTTGAGCCGCTTTGTCCTGGCCGCTTTTTATGGCCTCATAGATGGCACGGTGCTCTTTTAACAGCCTTTGGGGGGTGCCGGGCGTTTGGTAGAGCTCTTCCCTGGCCTTTTCCTGCAGCACGCTCATGATTTCTTTTAAAGAGTCCATCAGCCGCACGATCAGGGAATTGCGGGTGGCTTCGGCGACGGCGTAGTGAAACTGCCAGTCTGCCTTCTGGCCCAGTTCACCCGCTTCGATGTCTTTTTCCATCTGGGCCAGCGCCCTCTCCATTTTCTCTAATTCTTCACCTGTGCAGCGCAGAGCAGCCAGTCCAGAGGCGCCTACCTCGATGATTTTTCTCAACTCTAGAAGTTCGAGCATGGCGTCTTTCTCCGTGGCCAGCACTAAAGCCAGTGCCTGTGCCAGGTGATCGGTGTTGACATCTTTTATAAAGGTGCCTTCGCCCTGTCTTATCTCAATGAGCCCCATAGCCTCCAGGGCGCGGTAGGCCTCCCGCACGGCAGAACGGCCCACCCTCAATTTGTCTGCCATTTCCCTCTCCGGAATAAGCCGGTCCCCCGGCTTTAGCACACCCTCAATAATTAAGCTTTTTACCTGCTCAATTATTTCTTCATAAACTTTCTTGGTCTTTACCGGCTTTAAGTTCACTTTTTTAATACCTCCGCAAATACTGCCGAAAACCTAAGGGATAAAAGGGGGCCGTTCGAGGTTTAAAACAAAACCCAAGGCCCCCTGTAAAACTTACCGGCAAAGGCTTTCGGCAAGCAAGCTGGCTAAAAATTTTACTTCTACACCTTTATTTGCTTTTCCTGCCAGGCCCCTATTGAGCTGCATAAGGCAGCCCGGACACTCGACAGCCACCAGTTCGGCCCCGCTGTCCAATATATTTTTCAACTTTTTATCCAGTATTTTACCAGAAATCTCTGGGTACTTGATGAGGTAAGAACCGCCAAACCCGCAGCACTCATCGGCGCCGTTCATTTCTCGGAAATCCGCACCTGCCAGTTTTAAAAGCTCTCTGGGCTGCTCAAAAACACCCAGGCTCCGCTTTAAGTGGCAGGAATCGTGGTAAGTCACTTTTTTCTTTAAAGGCTTAAACGGCAAGTCTTTTTCTTTACCTATGTTGCGGTAAATAAAATCTGCAAAGTCGTGTACGGCCTGTGCCGTCTTTTGAGCGAGCTCCCCGTAAAGGGCGTCTTCTTTTAAAAGGGACGGGTAGACGTTTTTTAAGGCGTGCGTGCACGTAGGACACGGGGTCACCAGGTACTCAATTTTGGCATCTTTTACCGCCAAGAGGTTTTGCCGGGCCAGTTTCATCATGGTCGCGGGATCGCCCATCTGGCGCGCCGGGTAGCCGCAACAGGTCTGTCCGGGCAGGAAAACATACTCAAATCCAGCTGCCCGGAGCACCTTTTCAACTGACTCACCAATTTCCGGGTAAACAAAATCAACAAGACAACCGGCAAAGAACCCTACCCGCTTTTTACCGGCAGCCGTTTGCAGCTGATACGCGGCACTCTGGCCCGCCCTGACCCTAAGCGGCCGGGAGGCCAAGCTGGGCAGGTCCAAAAGCTTGCCTCCGCCCAAAAACGGCGGCAGGTCTATGGTGCCCTTCTTTTTATTTACCAGCGGGCCCTGGGTGCGGGATGCCAAGCGCAGAGCTCCGTGGAACAGCTTTTGGCGCGGCAAAACCCCTTTTAAAACCAGACGGGTAAAAAGCGGCAGGCCCTTTTTATCTACCACTCTCTTTCGAAGCTGTAGGATCAGCCGCGGGATGTCTATTTTACCCGGACAAAATTCTTTACAGCGCTCACATCCGATACACAGGGACTGTATTTTTTCGCTCGCCTCCAAACCGTGGAAGAAGGCGGTCAAAATGGTGCCAATTCCGCCGGTATAAACGTGCCCAAAAACGTGACCGCCAATTTGCTGGAACACCGGACAGACATTTAGGCAGGAAGCACAGCGTATGCACTGCAGCGCTTCTTTAAATACCGGGTCGCGGCTCAACTCTTTGCGGCCGTTGTCCAGCAGGACAACGTGCAATTCTTTAACCGCCATGTTGCCGTCCAGGTCTACGGCCTCGGAAGTGCCGGTAATAAAAGTTACATAACTGGTAATAGCCTGGGCGGTAGCACTGCGGGGCAGGGCTTCTAAAATCGGAACGGCATCTTCGAATTTTTCTACCAGCTTTTCTAAACCGACGACAATGACGTGCAGCGGCGGCAGCGTGGTGGTGAGCCTTCCGTTACCTTCATTAGTCACCATGATCACCGTACCCGTTTCGGCTACGGCAATATTCGCCCCGGAAATGCCCATGTCGGCCGTTAAAAACTTTTGGCGCAGCCTTTCTCTGGCCACTTTAACCAAACGGCCTATATCGTCCGGCGGTAAATTTTCCCCGCCTTCACGGGAAAAAATACCAGCCACTTCCTGCCTGGTCATGTGAATAGCCGGCATAACCATGTGGGAAGGCCGCTGGCCGCAAAGCTGGATAATCCTTTCCCCCAGGTCGGTTTCCACAACTTCTACGCCGGCCTCGGCCAGGCTTTCGTTGAGGTGTATTTCCTCACTGGCCATAGATTTCGACTTCACAACTGTTTTCACGCCGCGCTCGGCCGCCAGCTTGACAATGTAATTGCTGGCTTCCCGGGCCGATGTCGCGTAGAAGACCTTTGCCCCTTTGGCGCTTACTGCTTCAGCAAAGCGTGCCGCCAGCTCTTCCATATGGTTTGCCGCCCGGCGTTTGGCTTCGAATATTTCTTCTCTTAGGGCCCCAAAATCCTTTTGGCTGTATATCCTCTCCCGGGAAACCACGTAATCACTGGCAAAGCGGGAAAGCGCACGGGCCAGGTTTTCGTTGGCCAGGGCAGCAGCAATCTGCTGCTTAAAATTTGTGCGGGCCACTTTTTCATGCACCTCCCATTTCATCTATAAAAACGACGTGCAACTCCCCAGGTCCGTGAACACCCACTGTCAGCACCCGCTCGATGTCCGCCGTACGGCTGGGCCCGGAAACCAAAGACAGGTAAGACGGTAAGTTTATCTTCTTACTGGCGTAAGGCAAAATAGCCTGGCGAAAAGCAGCTACCAAACCCGACGTACACCCAACAGCCACACACACGGGGGGCAGCATGGATAAAAGACGGCTTTTTACCTGGCTGGCATCCTGGATAATGGTACCGGTCTCCGCAATGGCTGCGTTAAAAGAGACTACACCAACATCTAACTCGCCGGCTGTCCGGCGTATATTCCCTTTTTCCAGGTCTACCAGCTTACCTGCCAAAATGCTTTCCAGTTTTAAGGGTTTGAGCTGCGGCGCCGGCTCTACAGCTACCCTTTTTGCTTCCCGGGCAGCCACCAGCCCGGCTATGCCTTCGGCTGCTTCTCCAAAACTCCTGTAACGGTAAACGGCAGCGGACAGCAGCTGGGCCTTGCTCTTAAATTCTTCGTATAAGCCGTCCAGGCTTGCGTCCGCCGGCCAGTTTTTTTTAGCGAGGGCCATACAATTCACCCCTCAATTTTTATTCCTTCTTTAAGTAAGCCAAAATGTGCTGCCAGTTGCAGTACTTTTCTACATTTTCTAAGGCTGCCCTGATGCTCTCTTTGTCGCCCGGACGGATGTGCCTGCTTACCCGGCCGAGCTTTTCAATGGTGGTGTAGGTATCGTAGTGGACCAAAATAACGGGAACCCTTTTCTCCTCTGCCCGGGCAATGACCTTTACATCCGGGTAAAGGCCGCCGGTCAGTATGAGGACAGAGGTGCTGGTTTCCATAGCGGCCAGTGCCAGGTCAGCGCGGTCCCCGCCAACGATGACGGCTTTGTTGGCCGAACGCCTGAAATAGCCGAGGGCGCTTTCCATAGTCATGGCACCAATTACTACATCTTCCACCAGCAGGTTTAAGCGGTCGTGACAGGCCAAGACCTCCCCGCCGAGGGCTTCGTAGTACTCGCCAACCGTCGGTGAAGCGATTTCAGGCCGCTGGGGGAACACTCCCAAAACTGTAAAACCTTCCTTTTCGAGGATCGGCTTGTAAATCCCTTCAGTTTTCGAGTAAAGGGCGCGCGGCACGTTGCTGAAAATTACACCGACAACCTCCAGCTTGTCCTTGGCCAGGCACCTGCACATGTACAGCGCTTCGTCGAGGCTAAAGTCATTTTCCACCTTAACAACCAAAACAACACCTGCTCCCATCTTGCCGGCCAGCGTCACCGAATCTAAACCGAGGCTGCTGAGCACATAAGGTGAAAGAGCGCCGTCAATGAGCACACCATCTGCCCCGCTGCTGACTCCCCAAAACGCCTCCATGATTTTCTCTTCAGCACCCTCGTAAGCCCCGCGCGTGCTCAAGTAGTAAGGACCAGCCGGTACGGGAGCTATTTTTTCTAAAGGAACACTCATCCCTAAAACCTCTTTCATGAGCACGGCGTCCAAGTCGATGCCACCCAGTAGCCGCCTTCCGTTGGCTACCGGCTTAAAGTAGGCAGTTTTCAAGCCTTCCCCTACCATCTTCTGGGCAAGGCCCAAAGCTACCACTGTTTTCCCGCTGCCGGGCATCCCCATAATGTACAAGCTTTTCACATTACCACCTCACGTATTTTTTAACCAGATTTAAGAAATGGTTATTTTAATATCGAGAGCAGAAAGGCCTTTTTCGTAGGCAAAGACCGGGTTGATGTCCATTTCCGTTATTTCGGGGAAATCCATAACCAGCCTGGCTACCTTTTTTATAACGTCGACCACGGCCTTAACATCACGCGGCGCTTCGCCCCGGTAACCTTTCAAGAGGGTGTATGCTTTGGTTTTAGCGATCATTTCTTCTATCTTCTGCTCGTCATAAAGGCTCTGCGCCAAACCGAAAGCGACGTCTTTTAGGAGATTGACGTAGATGCCGCCCAGGCCAAAGGCGATCAGAGGGCCAAACTGCACATCTTTAGTCATGCCGATGATCAGTTCTGTGCCTTTGGGCATCATTTTCTGCACTTCTATTCCGTAAACCGGCACGCCCGGCAGGTAGTGGTTTACACTCTCCATTATTTCCACAAAGCCCTTTTCTACTTCTTCCGGAGAATTGAGGCCGATCTTCACCCCGCCGACGTCGGTTTTGTGCAAAATGCGCGGTGAAGCAACTTTAAGCACTACCGGGAAGCCCATTTTGCTGGCCTCACTGGCCGCCTCCTGCGGTGTGGCGGCTAAAACAATAGGAGCGGCGGGTATCCCGTAAGCCATAGCCACTTCGGCTGCTTCGCTCCCCAAAAGCGTAAGCCGCTTATCTTTGATTACGTCGTAGAAAATGGCCTTTACCGTTTTCTTATCGGCGGCAGCCAAAACTTTCTCCTCTTTTTTCTCCTGTTTTTTCTCCTGTTTCTGACAGAATTTACCGTAATCGTACAAGCCCTTTATGCACCTCACAGCCGGTTCGGGGAAAGTGAAACAGGGTATGCCTGCTTTCATGAGGATTTCTGCCCCTCCCGCCAGCTTTTCGCCGCCGGTATAAGCCGCCAGCACCGGTTTGCCGGGGTGATTATCCCTGGCCTCAACAATCGCCTTTGAGGTCTCTTCGGCTTCGGTTACAGCCGTCGGGCACATCAAAACCAGCACACTGTCCACGTTGGGGTCGTCCAGTACCTTATTGAGGGCAAATCTGTAGCGGTCAGTTCTGGCGTCACCTAAGACATCGACCGGGTTGTATACGTTGGCTTCACCGGGCAAGTTGGCACGCAGCTCTTCAATGGTTTCTTTTTCAAAGCGGGCCATGCGCAAGCCCTTTAATTCTACATTATCGGTAGCAATAATCCCCGGACCCCCGGAGTTGGTGACTATAGCTACCCGGTTGCCCGCAGGGGGCACACACCTGGAAAATGCCACGGCCAGGTCAAAAAGCTCCGTCATACTGCGCGCCCTGATGATACCGCAGTCTTCAAAGGCAGTTTCGTAGGCTAAGTCGCTGCCGGCCAGAGCACCGGTATGGGAAGAAGCCGCCTGCGCCCCAGACTGGCTGATACCGGACTTGTAGACGATGATGGGCTTCTTCTTGGCCGCATTTTCCGCCACTTCTAAAAAACGCTTTCCGTCCACTATATCTTCTATATAGCAGAGGATTACTTTAGTGTAGTCGTCATTGGCCGCGTCCTCAATAAAGTCAATCTCGTTTAAATCAGCCTTATTGCCCAGGCTCACTACTTTGGTAAACCCTATCCCCGCTGTTTTGCTCCAGTCCAGTATGGCCAGGAGCATAGCACCGCTTTGGGAAAGAAAAGCGATCTGGCCGCCAGCAGCAAAAGTGCTGGAAAAAGAAGCGTTCAGCGGGGTATTGGCATCCATAAGCCCCACGCAGTTGGGGCCGAGCATGCGCATACCGTACTGCGCACAGATACTCACCAGTTCTTTTTCCAGCTCCATGCCTTCCCTGCCAATTTCTTTAAACCCTGCTGTCACTACGATGAGACCCTTTACCCCCGCCTCACCGCATTCCCTGGCGGCTTCCAGGACCTTCCCGGCAGGTACTGAGATTACGGCCAGTTCAACCGGATCGGGCACATCCAAAACTGAAGGATAGCAGGTCAGGCCCTCTATTTCACTTTCGCGCGGGTTTATGGGATAGATACTGCCCCTGTACCCGCTTTCGATAACATTGCGTACAATGGCGTTTCCTATTTTGCCAGGTGTTTTTGAGGCACCGATGACAGCCACTGACTGAGGCTTAAATAAACTCGTCAGTTCACCCACAGCCCTATACTCACTCCCCACTTGACGTTTTTAGATTTCTTTGCGCCGCGCTCAAAGCTTAAAGGCATTAATCTTAATATTTTCCGTTTTTTGCTGCCACCCCCATTGACAACATTACCTTGGCTGTGTACGGTATAAATTAGAGCCTGGTCATATGTTATGCATATATAATGGTATTATGGTATGACCATTCTACTACTAATATAATTTTCTTCCCAGCAAAAAGTCAATACTAAAATTGCCTGCAGGAGAAGGTTTGCTGCAAAAAAAGTAGTATTGCTTTAAAGAAAGCAAGCCGGTAAGAAGATATGATTGCCAGGTTGTACAGGTATCTATAAAAACTAGGGGGGACAAAAATGAACTATGAACAGATACTGGAAAATGCCCGTCAAAAAATGAAGGGCTACTGCCGCGTCTGCAAGATCTGCGACGGTCGCGCTTGCGCCGGTGAAGTGCCGGGCATGGGCGGCGTGGGCAGCGGTTATGCTTTTACGGCTAACTTGCGCGCCTTGTCCCGCTGGCAGCTAAATATGCGGACCATCCACGGCGCCAAAGATCCCGATACCAGCTGCCGCCTTTTGGGCTTAGATCTTAAAACCCCCATTTTAGCTGCCCCCATCACCGGTACCCCCTACAACATGGGCGGCGCCATCAGTGAGCGCGAGTTTATTGGGGCAGTGATCAGCGGGTGCCGCCAAGCCGGTTCATTGGGCTTTTCCGGTGACGGCGCCGATCCCACTATGTACGATTCCGGGATAGAAGCCATAGCCGCCGAAGACGGCTGGGGTATTCCTGTAATAAAGCCGCGCTCACAAGATGCCGTTATCGAGCGGATACGCCGCGCCGAAGCTGCCGGGGCCAAAGCCGTAGGCATGGACATTGACGGAGCAGGCTTGGTCACTATGGCCTTAAAAGGCCAGCCCGTCGGTCCGAAAACCAAAGAGGAGCTGGAAGAAATTATTGGTTCAACTAACCTTCCCTTTATTATAAAAGGGATTATGACCGCCGACGAAGCAGTGATGGCAGCGGAAGCGGGAGCCGCCGCGATTGTCGTCTCTAACCACGGGGGTCGTATCCTCGACTACACACCCGGGGCAGCCGATGTTCTGCCAGAAATTGTGGGTGCACTAAAGAGCGCCGGCAAAAAACCGGCAGTATTCGCCGACGGCGGCGTGCGCTTTGGGGCCGACGCTTTAAAACTGCTCGCTCTCGGGGCCGACGCCGTACTGGTGGGCCGGCCGGTTATTTTCGGGGCCTTCGGGGGCGGCGGTGAAGGCGTGCGCCTGATCGTGGAAAAGATGACGGCCGAACTCAAGGCAGCCATGATCCTAACGGGATGTGCCAGTTTAAACGAAATCGGCCCGCACATCCTGCGCCGGGAAGCGCAATAGCTCAATAACGCTGGGGGCGCAATTGCACCCCCAGCACTTCATTTTTGACCCACAATTTCACTGATTTTCTTTAAATACATGTCGGTTAACGACTCGGCAATCTCCATACTGGCGCCTTCGGCAAAAACGCGGCAGACGGGCTCATCCGGGTCGGGCAAGACCAGCGCCCACCCTTCGGGGTGGTATACCTTTACCCCGTCTAAGAGTTCTAGCTCAGGTGCCGGGGGGTTTTCAATGAGCTGGCGGATCAGCCTGCCCCTGGCTTCCCAGGGCACGGCCACTTCGCCCCGCCCGGTGTAAAACGAGGGTATACGACCGACCAGACCCGAAAGCGGGGTTTGGGTACGGACAAGGAATCCCCCCACCACAGCCAGGGCGCACAGGGCATCGAAGTGCACAAAAAAGCTGGACCACATGTTCTCGCCGTCTTCCAAAGCCAAGAGGTTTTCCCAAAAATCCTGGAGGGCAGTTTTGGTCCGCACCACTTTTCCCCGGTAACGCTGGGCCAGATCTTCAATGACCCGCGGCGCCGTTACCGGCACAACTACCGGCCCGCCCCGGCTCTCCAAGAGGATCAAGGATAAAAGGGCTGTGAGCAGGTCGCCCTCGATCACCCTGCCCTTCTCGTCCACCAGCACCAGGCAGTCGGCGTTGGGGTCAAGTACCGCACCCAGGTCGGCCCCCTCCTCTGCCACCCGCTCGGTTACCTCTGGCACCAGCACACGCCACTGGCCCACAGATACCCGGCCGCTTTGCTCATTAGTACTTATTTCGCACAGCTCAAATCCGAATTCGGCCGCTACTTCGCTTACTACACCCCCAAGGTTTTGGCTTTCGTAACCCAGGACGACCTTTAACCTTTTTGCGGCAGGGAAACCCCCGCCCACCGCTCCGGCCAGGGCCTTGGCGTACTGGCGCGCCAGACCCCTCACCTTTACCGGCCGCTCAATCCTGCCGGCCTGGGCACGCAAGAAATCCTCCCTGCTGAGGACGTTTTCAATTTTGCGCTCCATTCCCCTTTTTATATTGCCGCCGCGCCCGTTGGTAAACACTAGGGTGACCTTTTCCGGCGATGAAGCGTTGACCTTCACGTGCACTCCGCCGCTGCACTCCTGCCAGCGCACGCCAAAGCGGTGGAGCGGCGTCACGCACTCGCCCAAGTCCACTACCCGCGCGCCGGCCGAAGCCATACCCATAGCCAAAGCTTCTTTGATCATGAAAGAATAAGGGTAGCCGTCGCTGCTCACGGCCAGCCGGGCGCCGGCTCCCGCCACCGATCCGAAAGCCGTCCCGGCGCGGGCGGCAAAATCCGGCGTTATTTCTACGTTGACCAGCCCGGATATTCCCTCGTAACCAAAAATTTTTTTGGGCTGACCGGAACCCCAGACCAGGCTCTGCCCCACGGTAGCACCCGTATCGACAAATTTTTTCGGCCAAAGTTTAACGTCCGGCTTAAGGAGGCCGTTTTCCCGGATAATAGAATCGTCACCCACCACGGCCCCCTCGTAAATGCCGGCCCCGGCCTGCACCTGCACGCGGCTGCCCACTACTGCACCGCGCAAGGCCGCGTTTTTGCCCACGTAGACGTTGTTCCACAGCACACTCCTCTTAATGGAAGCGTTTTCCCCTATCAGGCAGCCGCTGCCGAGCACGGTATAGGGCTCGATTTTGGCCCCCGGGCCGATCTGGCAGTTAGCGCCGATAAACACCGGTCCTCTGATTTGCGCGGCCTCACTGATCACTGCCCCTTCTTCTACCCGGATACCCGGCGCCGCCTCCTTGCCCGGCAGGCTGAGATTTACCCTGCCGGCCAAGACATCGCAGTGAGCTTCCATATACTGGCCAATACTGCCGATATCACACCAGTAGCCGGAAAGGACAACTCCGTAAAGGGGCTTGTTTTCCCGCAATAGAAGGGGGAAAAGGTCTTGGCTGAAATCGAACATCTGCCCGGGAGCAAAGTAATCGAGGACCTCCGGCTCCAGCACATAGATACCAGTATTAACCGTGTCGCTAAAAACCTCGCTCCAGCCCGGTTTTTCCAAAAAGCGCTTTATCCTGCCGTCACTTTCGGTGATGACCACCCCGTATTCCAGCGGGCATTCCACTCTGGTAAGGACCAAGGTGGCCAGAGCGCCGTGTTCCTTGTGAAATTTTACTGCCATTGAAAGGTCTAAGTCGGTAAGGGCATCCCCGCTGATTACTAAAAAAGTTTCGTCCAGAAAACTGGCCGCATTTTTCACACTGCCGGCCGTACCCAGCGGCGTTTCCTCCACAAAATAACGAAAACTCACTCCCCATTCTGTACCGCTGCCAAAATAATCCTTTATGGCTTGCGGCTGGTACTGAAGCGTAACCGCGATTTCTGTAAAACCGTGTTTTTTTAACAGGTCCACAATATACTGCATAACCGGCCGGTTTAACACCGGCACCATTGGCTTGGGACGGCCGCAGGTAAGCGGCCGCAGGCGGGAACCTTCCCCGCCCGCCATAACAACTGCCTTCATGACCCATCCTCCTCACATGTGCCTGGCCAGGAGGCGGTTAAAGCGCCCAAAAAGCCCGTACGAACGCTCGGAAGACGACCAAGGTGAATTCCTGTGCGCCTGCCAAACCTCCCGGTAAACGTCAATAGTTCGGCGGGCTATGATCCGCCAGTTAAAATCGGCCAGAACACGCCGGTAAGCGTTTTCCTTCAGCCTGTTGGCCAGGTCCGGGTTGAGAAGTACGGCCAGGATGTTTTGTGCCAGCGAATGGCTGTCATTGGTGTAGGCCATGAGTCCGTCTTCCCCGTGACGCACCACTTCTCTAAAGCCTCCGGCATCGGAAACTACCACAGGCGTGCGCGCCGCCATAGCCTCTAAAGCCACAATGCCAAAGGGTTCGTAAAGGCTGGGAAAAACGGCCACATCCGCCCAGCCGTACAGACTGTTCCTGGTCTCATCGTCTATGTAGCCGGTGAAGTATACCCGCCTGTCCACCCCCAAAAGGGCCGCCTGCTGCTTTAACTGCTCCGCGCACGGCCCCCTTCCGGCAATAATAAACTTGGCCCGGGGATAATGAGACAGCACTTCGGGTATAGCATCTACCAGAACGTGCACGCCCTTCTCGCGGACCAGCCGCCCCACGTAAAAGACTATTTTTTCGTCTGGAGCTGCGTATTCTTCGCGGCGGGCAAATGCACTGCGGGAAGCAAATTTACTTGCGTCAACCCCGTTAGGGATGACGTTAATCTTATCCTGCGGCAGCTGGAAAACGTGCTTTACTTCCCCTTCCATGTAATGGCTGCAGCAAATTACCCGCCAGGCTTCGTAAGTGAGCCACCACTCGACGTCGCTGATATGCCTTTGGATATCGTTGTGCAGGCCGTAGTTGCGGCCGTACTCCGTGGCGTGAATGGTCACCACCAGCGGCAGCCTGCCGGCATGCTTTAGTGCCCTGGCGGCGTAAGCCACGAGCCAGTCGTGGGCGTGCAGGATGTGAAAGTCGTTTCCTTCCATCAAAAGGGGTATGGCCCTCTCCAAAAGGGCAACGTTAAACTGGGCTACCCAGGTGACAAAGTCGGGCGAAGACACCCGGTAGGGCTCCACGCGGTGCACCCTCACCCCCTTAATCTGTTCAAAAGAAGGTATCCCCGCCCCTCCGCAAGTAAGCAAATGGACCTCTACTCCCTCTTCAGCCAGCGCGCACGTCAGGTCGTAAACGTGGCTGGCTAACCCGCCGACGCTTTTCGGCGGGTATTCCCAGGACAGCATGAGAACCTTCAAAAGAAAGCCCCCTCCCTAGCAGCGAATGCTCCCGTTGTGCACCTCAAAGCTCCAGTTGAAGCCGTTGTTGTTGTCCCAGTTGCCGGCGCTGTCCCTAAAGCAAAAGTTGAAGCGGCTCTCTTCCTCCGGCATCTTCACACTGCTCACCCAGCCCCAGCCGGTCTTTTCCATGCGGATATCACCCACTCCCTCCCAGCGGTCGTGCCGGCCAAAACCGTAGTGCAAGTACACCTCTCCCCGCCCCTCTGCGCCGAGGAGGCCGTTATAAAAAACGGTTACCTCCTCACCGGCCGTAATGGGCGTAGGGTCCACCACCACACCGCCCGGGTAATCTGCCGCGTGCATGGCACATAGGCGCGACTTGTCGTCCCCGAACCTGCTCGGGTTGGCCAACGGCGATCTCCTCCTCTACAGCAAATTAATAACTTTATTCTCGTTTAGGATAGCCGCTTAAATTTGGTTTTATGCGCAAAACCCAAAAGAAATGACTAAGAGCGGGGAAAAGCAGCGAAAAGAAAGGAAAACAATGAAGAGAAAGAATTAAAGCAAAATCCTAAATGCGCGGCCAAAAAGCGGTAATAGTTTAACCTTAATTTTTCATCAATCAGTTAATTTGCCGGCCAGATCCCGAAGGATCTCTATTACCTTTCGTCTGTCCTGATTTCCTTGAGGGAGTCCGCTGACCACCTCCTCCAGGTAGCAGTAAAAAGCGTTGGTCATGTTTTGCTGGTTGAAGGCAAAAACGGCTGATGGAAGGTCTGTTTTGGCGACGATTACGCCCACTTCATCCTTGGCGGCCAGGCGGACGTTTTTGGGGGAACTCCGGCGGGAAATGCAGAAGTGGAAATTGGGATAAATTTCGAGCAGGCGGACTACGTTTTCCAGGTGGCTTTTGTATTCCTGCGGGGTATAGAAGAGAGGCCCGCCGGCGAAAAGATCCGGCGGTTCCGCCAGAACGCGCCCGCCGGTAACTTCGCCGGGCGACGGCAGAGTGACGATCTCAATATATTTGTGGAGCTTAATGTGTTCCGCCAAGGCCCTGGCCCTAGCCCTTTGAAGAGAGAGCATTTTTTCTTTTTTTTCGCCGTCCATCCCGGCCCGGCCGAGGATGCGGCAAAAAACCTCTTCCGGCATGGTGGCGCAGGTCGGGGTGTTAGACCGGCAAATGTAGTCGCCGGGCTGCTCTTCGAATTCCGTCACCAGTTCGGGTAGTCCCAAAGGATTGTCGCCGGTAAAGATGCGCATGAGGGGGCGGCAGATACCTAAAAATTCGTTAAATTCGCCGGTCAAAGATTCGATTAAAGCCGGGTCGGTGCAAAAAAGGTTCGGGGCGCTGTTTTCCCGCCCGGCCAGGGTGGAAGATGTTAGCGCGGCAACGCCCGGCGCTATGAACATGGTCCGCCGGAAGAAATGCTCTCGGTACCGCGGGCAGTAGTAGGGGTCGATGGCCCCGGTCAGGTAAAAGGGAAGCCAGAAGTCGATGGCCGACAGCATTTCGTCCAGGCCCCGGCTGACCACGTGGACGATCTTGACCCGGTTGCCCCTGGCAATGACGTCAAAAAAATGAGCCACGAATTCTGCCAGAAAGATCCGGTCGCCGGTAAACCACTCGATGCTTTCGTCGCTGTACAAAAGCAGTACGCCCGGCTTTTTCTGGGCTGCCACCGCGGACAGAAACCGGATCACGCCTTGGCGCTTTCCCTCAATTCCGTAAAAAACTTCCGCTTGGAGCGGCGTGCCGGCAGGAAGTTCCTTGCCCGCTGCGGCCGGCGGCAAACCGGCCTTTGACCCTTCGAACGCCTCCAGGCGGCCAATGAACCCCTCCACCAGCTCCGGACCGGGCACGGCCTCGCCGCAAAGCCACGCGTGCAGCAGTTGGGCAAGTTCTAAGCTGCTTATACTGTGCCTTTTATCCGGCGGAATGCCCATTACTTCGCACAGGGCGGCCTTCTGGTAATCCCTTTTGGCCTGCCCGGCAAAGTAGGCGGCGATTGCCTTTAAATGCGTCCCGACCTTTGCCGGCGTCCTCGTCCCGGCGCGCCACCTGCTGACCAGCGAAGCGTCTACGGATAGAGCCCTGGCCAGGGTGCTGTTGGACACGCCCAGGACCGCCATCAAAAGGCCGAGCCTTTCGCTAAAGGGCATCGAGGGTCCACCCTTTCCAGAAATTATTTAAAGAATTATTTAAATTATACCATGCCCCTGCCCCGTTCGACCCCGTTTTACGGCCCGCCGCGACAAATTTTTGTCACGGTTTTGTGACAGCAAAATTGTCATTGACAAATGCTCAAAAGCGCTTGTTTTTTGGGCTTTAGGATTGTTAAATGTTAAAAAGAGGTGGTGCCGGTGCAAAACACTCCTGAGCGCTTCAACCTAAGCTTGAGGACCGGCTTTTTTAAAACCGAGCTGTACACGGTCGCCGTGTCCCGCGAGGCGCTGGTCTTCACCCCCGCCTGTAAGGCCGGGGAGGCAAGCCAGTTTAAAATTGATTGCTCCGATGTCGATTCGGTCGTCGTTTTTAGCACACCGCCCGCCGAACTGGAGATCAGAACGGCAAAGGAGGTGTTCACCGGCACTTTTAAAAGCCGCGCCGACGCGGCAGAAGCGGCGGCGGCCCTGCGGGCCGTGTTCGGGAAGAGGTTTTGGGGCGAAGGTTCTACTTAAAGCTTAAAGGGCGGGGTTTGCCCCGTTCGGCGGACAGAAGGCGGTATACCGCATGCAAATAGATAATTGGTGGAATGCCTTGATGTCAACATTTATGGTGGCGTATAGCGGCGCATGGCGAAGCTTTTAAACCAGTATTCGGGAGGTGATAACTAAATGCGGATGGAGGTTGTAAAAGTACCTGTTTTGCGCACCGTTATATCTACTTATACCCAGGGCTTTTACGCCGACGGCAAAACCCCCAGGAAGTCAACGAGATACGCCGGTACGTTTCCTGGCAACAGATCCCTGGAAATAACTTTTACCTGTGATTTGAGAGGCTGAATGCCCGAAACGGGAACACAGGGCAGCTTCAAGCTCGTCCAGGAAGATGATCGATTTTAACGAGCTGGTTTACTGGTTTAATGGGAACGAGTATTGTACTGTTAAAAAATACAAAGATAGGGGTGTTGCGTTTTGATAAATAAGAAGAGGGTTCCGCTCTGCCCGATCGGAAAGGAGCGCTATTTGCGAGCCGTTCTTTTTATAATGACAGTTGCTATTGTTCTATTAGGCACCTCTTTTTTAAATTATGCGTGGGCAGAATCGGGAAAAGGGAAAGGTTATATTCTTATCGGAGACGTAGAGCCGCCCTGGTATTCGACCCTGATCCGTTCTATCTTTGGCACTGTTGACATACGGCGGGATCTCGACCCGGTGATCCGAGAACAGGAAAGAAAAATGCGTGACATGGGATATGACGTAGAAATTATTGAAATCGCCATCACTTCCGACGTTGAAAAAATACTAAAAGACGACGCCACAAAGGCGCTGGCCTGGTTCGGCCACGGCGATCCGACCGTCCCGGGAACAATAGCGGCGTACGACGGCGATATTACCCCGGGAGATATAAAAGGCTGGGCTCAAGAGAAACTTGCCGAAAAAATCGGCTGCCCCGAAGACTGGAAATCGCTTTCGCCGGAAGAGCGCAGGAAACGTATCAATCTCTGGAACGATGCTCACCTAAACCTTAAATACGCCTATTTTCATACCTGTTATTCTCTAGCTAACAATGATCTCCCGGATGTGTTGATGGACGATGACGGAAAATTCTATGGATATAAAGAAAAGGCTTATTTGGATGACTCTTCTACAATGGCAGAAAAAATCAGGGGTAAGGAGGTAAGAAAGGACACTCAGAATGAGCCGGGTGGTCTAGGCCCCAGTATTTCCAGCACGGGTTCTTCCGGCAGCCAGGCAAGCGGCGTCTTTCCCGCCGAGCCCTTCAACGGGATGCAGATCACCTATAACATAAGCGGCGCTTCAATTACCGGCTCTTCTGACGCACATGGTTTTACCACCTCGCGGACTCTGAGCGGAAACTTGGGTTCCGGGCAGCTGGTTGTATCAGGTACGGCCAAGATGGGCTCCGGCTTTGGGGCGGACCTTTACGTGACGGTCAGCGTGGACGGGGACAGCAAAGATTTCAGAGCCTATATAAAAAGTGGTTTTCCCGGTTTTAACGTCCAGCCGTTCAGCGTGGCAGTGCCCATACCGCCGGGGGCGAACTGGGGGAGTTTCTCCATATCCATGACCGGTCATTACAATGTGGGAGAGCGCGGCCTTGCGGTCAGCGGGTCCTTCGAGGCACCGGTGCAGGTAACCCACGAGGTATCCACTTGGGATTACCCCGTGGGGTACACGCCGCCTCCCCCGCCGCCCGAGGAAAACGGCGGCTACGCTCCAAAAGACAGTCCTGCGGCCGGCGGGGCACAGGGGACCGGGGAAATTAGCGTGGTTTTAAACGGACGCAAAATAGAGTTCGACGTTCCCCCCATCATCGAAAACGGCCGTACGCTGGTGCCCATCCGCAAGATCGCCGAAGCTCTGGGAGCGCAGGTAGGCTGGGACCCGTCGGGATACGTGACGATCTCAAATGACGAAAAGTACGTGCTTTTGGGAATAGGCATAAAATATGCCAATGTGGACGGCGAAATTAAAGAGCTCGACGTCCCGCCCAAAGTGGTAAACGGAAGGACGCTGGTGCCGGTAAGATTCGTATCAGAAGCCTTTGGCCTAAACGTTGACTGGGACGACCGAACCCAGACGGTAATAATAAACGGTTATTGATTATTAGCTTTCGCGAGGTTGCCGGCACGGATAAAATGAATATTTCAACATTTCAACCCAAAGAAGGTGGCTTAACTATGAAAAAGCTACTGATTTCGTTGGCTATTGCACTTCTGACGGCAGCCGTTTTTCCTGACAAGGTCTGGGCCTATACGGAAATATCTCTGAAAATAGGCGACCAATACGCCGAAATAAACGGCGGCTGGCACCGGTTGGACGCGGCGCCTTATATAAAAAACGGCCGCACCATGGTGCCTTTGCGGTTTATCACCGAGGCCTTTGGAGCCGACGTGGCGGGTTACGGCACGGAATGTGGGGTCCAGGCGCGCATAGTCTTTCGGAACGTAACTGTATTCCTCACAGAAGGTGATTACGCCGCACATTTTATCAACGAATACGGCAGCGATCTGGTAGTCCCCCTGGATGTAGCACCGGAGATAAAAAACGGCCGGATGTTTGTCCCGATCCGGTTTATTGCCGGCAATTTCGGCTGTGACATGAATTGGGATCCGGTGGATCAATTTGTGATTATCGTGATGAATGACTGAATAAGTGGTTTAATTATGTCTAACGCCAAGGGGTGGTGCCGCTTGAGTGGAGATTTAAAAGCAAAAAAGGACCCGGGGGAGCCGGGATGCTGCCCGGCGTGCGGTGCAGCTTTGGAAGAAAACGATATTTTTTGCAGTGAGTGCGACCGCCGGCTCACGGGAGACGGGGGAGAAGATGCGCCGCCCGAATTGTCCTGGGAAAAGAAAATAAACCTGTTTACCGACAAGCACGTGCTAAAGGGCCTGGCCCTGGCGCTGGGCGGCGGGGTAGGTTTTGTCTTCCTCCTGATGCTCATCATGAGCCTGACAGACGGCAGGTTTGACTGGGCTTTCTTGCGCACATTGCTGCTCATTGTTTTAGCGCTGGCCGGGATATTTGCCGTGATTACCCCCGTGGCCATGCTGATCTTGGGCGGCTGGCGCTACCCGTACAGGTTTACCGTGAATAAAGACGGCATTCTGCTGGAAACGGCGGCAGAACGGCGCAGGAAGAACACCGTTTTAAACTCCCTTTTGTTTGTCCTGGGCCTTTTGGGAAGAAGGCCCGGCGCCATAGGCGCTGCTTTGCTGGCGCAGAGCCGGCAGAGCGAGTTTTACGGATGGAAGGACATCCGCCTTATTGAGCCCGACCCCCGGGGCCGGGACATCGTTTTAAAACTCTCCCGGGGCCGCACTGCTGTTCTGTGGTGCCCGCCCGAAAGGTACGAAGAGATCCTGGGGGCGGTGCAGGCCTGGCACAGGAGAACGGAACCGCTGCGGATAAAAAAGAGCCGCCAGAAAAAGGGCGAGTGATATATTTCAATTCCAAAGGGTGGTTGGAATGAACGTAATTGCTGTTATAATCGGTGCGGTTATAATTCTGGGCGTACTGCTGGTCCTCTTTTACAACAGCCTGGTGCGGGCCCGCAACCTGGCCCAAAACGCCTGGGCGCAGATCGACGTGCAGCTCAAAAGGCGCTACGACCTGATCCCCAACCTGGTGGAGTCCGTCAAGGAGTACGCCGCCCACGAAAAGCAGGTATTCGATAACGTCACCAGGGTCCGCGCCGCGGCGGCAGCGGCCAAGAGCCTGGAGGAGCGCCAGCAGGCCGAAAACATGCTCAGCGGCGCCCTGCGCACCTTATTCGCCGTGGCCGAAGGCTACCCCCAGCTCCAGGCCAGCCAGAACTTCCTGGAACTCCAAAAAGAGCTCAGCGAAACCGAGACCAAGATCGCCTTCGCCAGGCAGTTCTACAACGACACGGCCATGAAGTACAACAACCGCATCCAGACCTTCCCCGCCAACCTCCTGGCCGGCGCCCTGGGCTTTGTACCCATTCCCTACTTCGAAGCAGAAGGCACCCATGAGCGCGCCCCCGTGCGGGTCGGTTTTTAAGGGGGAGTGGCTTTGCGGAGAAGGATATTCTGGCTAGTTGCCCTGGCCGTCCTCGGCTGGTTTATCTGGCAGGAGGGCAAAATGCCCTCTACCGACTTTCTAAAAAGGTACCGCTTCGAGGACGTCCGCATCGGGGCTGCCGTCCTGCCGGACGGCTCCATGCTGGTGGAAGAGCAGCGGACGGCCAGCTTTTCGGGCAGCTTTTCCCGCATGTACCTGGACATACCGGTAAGGGGCTTTAAGGAACTGGCGGACATACAGGTTTTTGAAAACGGGAAGCCCTACACTCCCGCCAAAATCAGCTCCGAGCGCCCGGACGGGCATTACGCGGTTTCGCTGCAGAACAACGCCTACCACATCGAGTGGTACTTCCGCACCGACGGCGGCCGGCGGACGTTCACCGTCACCTACCGGGTGGTGGACTGCGTCAGAGTGCACAAAGACGCGGCGGAGCTCTACTGGCAGTTTATCGGCGACCGCTGGCAGGTGGGAACCAAAAACGCCGCCGTCACCCTGCACCTGCCTCCCGGTGCCGGGGAGGGAGAGGTACGCGCCTGGGGCCACGGCCCCTTGCAGGGAACGGTGAACGTCAAAAGCCCGCAGGAAGTGGTGTGGCAGGTAAAAAGCCTGCCGCCGGGCCGCTTCTTGGAGGGGCGCGTCGTCTTCCCCCCGCAGCTGGTTCCTTTGGCCAAAGTGCGGGACGACGACGCCGTTTTACCGGCTATCCTGTCCCAGGAGGAGGGCTGGCAGAAAAAAGCCGCCCAAGAGCGACGCCAGATCCTCGCCGCGAGCCTGGGAGGGGCCGGCTTGGCCGCCCTGGCGCTCCTCTACGCCGGTTTTGTATACTTTCGCTGGGCAAAGCGTCACAGGCCCCAGCTCGCCCCGGACTACTACCGGGAGCTGCCGGGCAATTACCCGCCGGCAGTGGCGGACGTGCTGATCCACAAAAAGACAAAGCCGGCCGCCCTGGCAGCCACGCTGATGGACCTGGCCCGCCGCGGCCACCTGCAGCTTAAGACCGTTAGGACCGAGGCCCGGCGTTTGGGCGGCCTTCTGGGCAGGAGCAAAAAAGAGGAGGTCTTAGTGCGCAGGCTTAAAAGCCCCGGGCGGGGTACGGCCGCTACTTGCTCAAGCTGCGGGGAAAAGGCCGGCCCGCAGGACAAATTTTGCACCCGCTGCGGGACAGAGCTGCCGGCCGCCGGCTCTTCGCCCGAGCAAAAGCTGGCGCCCCACGAAAAAATGCTGATGGACTTTCTCTTCAACACCGTGGGCGACGGCGCAGAAGAAGTTTATTTCAGCCGGCTTAAGACTTTTACCCAAAGGTATCCCCGCGTTGTCAGGTCTTTTTGGAACAGCTGGGGGTCAGAGCTCAGGCGGGAGGCCGAAGCTATGGGCTTTTTCGACCGGGCTCCCCGTCCGGCGGTGTGGGGCGGCGCGCTCCTGGCCGCAGCCGCCGCCGTAACGGGTATCTCTCTTTTAAATACCGGCCCCGTAATTTCCACAGTCCTGCTCCCTTCCGCCGCCGCGGCGGCCCTGGCCCTGGCCGGTACCGGCCGTCGCAGCCGGTACGGCGAGGATCAGCTGGCCCTGTGGCGGGCTTTTCGCCACTTTTTAAAGGATTTCTCCAGCCTGGACAGGGCCACCCTGCCCCACCTGGTGCTCTGGGAGCACTACCTGGTTTACGCCGTGGTGCTGGGAGTGGCCAAAGAAGTGCTGGAGCAGCTGCCCGTAGTTTACCCGGAGATCGGCGAACCCGGGACGGCTTTCGGCAGGAACTGGTACGGGGCATACGCCGCCCATCGCCTGGCGCAGGGCCGTGCCGCGGCATCAGAGCCGCTTCTTTCTCCCGCCGCCGGCCTGGCTTCCATGATATCCTCTCTGGAGAGCAGCTGGGCCACTATTACCAGTTCAGCCGCTTCCTTTAGTTCCTCCGGCCGCGGCGGCGGGGGAGGCTTTTCCTCCGGCGGCGGGGGCGGCGGAGGAGGCGGAGGCGGCGGGGCAGATTAATTAGGTGTTGACTTTTTATTCAAGATAGAACTACACTAAACTCGAGGGATAGAAGCAAAAGAAAGGAAAACAAGGAAAAAAAGGCTAAAGACAGAGCCGAAATACGCAGTTAAAAAGCGGTGATGGTTTTGAACTTCTTAAGTGAACAACTGCAGCTGTTGTACGGCAAAATAAAGCCGGTCTTAGAAAAGTACGGTGTAACTTGCTGCTACCTTTTTGGCTCGCGTGCCGGCTCAAAATATTACCGGGACAGTGATATAGATCTGGGCGTTATTTTTGCCGGCTATTCACCGACAAAGCATGACCTCGAGATGGAAATCGAGATGCAAAACGAGCTATCAGAAATTTTTGAGCCGCTGGCTTTAGAACTAGACCTCGTTTTTCTGCAAAAAGCACCCATATACTTAAGATTTGCAGCCATCAGCACGGGTAAGGTCATTTACTGCACCGACGACGAATTCCGCACCGACTTTGAGGACGTTACCGTAAGAGATTATTTGGATTTTAAGCCTTTTTTAGACATGTATTACCGGGAAATGGCCGAAAGCATGCTTTCGGGAAAAGAATGACCGGATGCTTATTTGCATTCCGGTCATTCTTTTACTAACCCCCATGCCGGGGCGGCACAACCACGGATGAAAATGTTTAGCAGAACGCCTTTTGTCTTTAGCGAACAACGCAATAATAGAGCCGGTAATAGCACTTACGCGCCACGAAGATTCGAAATTGGGGTGCGGACAAAAAGAAGTAATTATTTCAAATTAGGATCTACTAATACCATAGGGTTTAATATAAACCAGTCACTAGTTCCTACGAATGTCAAGTTTTTTACGCCTGTTATGTTAATATCAACTTTCTGTGGCAGTTCGTTTTGTTTTAAAGTTCCTTCCCATAGAATGTTTCCATCACCATATATAGTAAATGGATTACCACCTGTATATGCTTGTTGTTTTGTACCAACTAAGAGGGTAAGCCTATTATATTTTCCGTTTAAGTTAAAAGAAGCAGATAAGTCAAAATTTGACGTGTGCCAAGCATGTATTGTCTTATAGTAATTATCGTTTCCTATCGTTACCTTTTTATTAATATCTACAATACCACATGTATTAAAAGGTTGAATAAGATCTGTTAAGTAGCCTTCTAACTGATTATTGTTTGACTGATTACTACTTGATAAGGAATTTACTCTGATACTGTAATCACTTTCATCCCAATCAACTGATAATCCTAAAGATTCTGCTACAAATCTAATGGGAACATAAGTCCTTCCGTTATAAATGAACCCTTGTTGGTCTAAAGGAGGATATTTTTGTATACCATTAAAAAAATACTTTAAAGGTAAAAACTCAACACATATATAATCTGTTGTTGCAAAAGCTGCTGAACCGAAAATAAGACCTCCAATTATCATACTTATAAAATGGCTCAAAATTCTTTTTTTCATAAAATATACCTCCTGTTTTAATTTTTTTGGGTTTAAACAGCAACCTTCTTTAAAATTGCCTCCTCACCAAAAATCAGCTCCACTAACATATCCAAAGTTCCTTCCAAAATAACCATAAATACCCAACAAAAATCTTGTCAAAAAACCGTAGATTAACCCTGCAGTTTTTCTTTTAACAGCCGGTTGACGATCTCGGGGTTGGCCTTGCCCCGGGTAGCCTTCATCACCTGCCCCACCAAAAACCCCAGGGCTTTTTCCTTGCCCGAACGGTAGTCCTCCACCGTCTTGGGGTTTTGGGCAATAACTTCATCCACCAGGGCGGCCAGGGCGCCCTCGTCGCTGATCTGAACCAGCCCTTTTTCCCGGACAATGGTATCTGGGTCTTTGCCGGTGGCAAACATTTCCTCAAAGACCGTCTTGGCTATCTTGCCGCTGATCGTGCCCTGGTCTATAAGGGCGAGCATGGCCGCCAGCTGCTCCGGCTTTAGGCGGCAGTGGCTCATTTCAGTGCCGGTGGCGTTTAAGAGCCGCAGGAGCTCGCCCATAAGCCAGTTGCAGACGGTTTTGGGCTGCGGGTAGGAGGCCAGGCAGGCCTCGAAAAAGTCGGACAGTTCCACCGTGCCGGTGATGATCCCGGCGTCGTAAGGCGAAAGGCCGTATTCCTCTATATAGCGCCGCCGCCGGGCGTCGGGCAGTTCCGGCAAAGTGCGCCGGATCTCCTCCACCCACTGCCGGTCGATGACCAGCGGCACCAAGTCCGGCTCGGGGAAGTAGCGGTAGTCGTGCGCTTGTTCCTTGGTGCGAAGGGGCAGGGTAACTCCCCGCTCCTCGTCCCAGGTCCTGGTTTCCTGCACCAGCACGCCGCCCTCTTCCAACACGTCCATCTGGCGGGCTATTTCGTACTCTAAAGCCCGCTGCAGAGACCTAAATGAGTTTAAATTCTTAATCTCGATTTTAGTTCCAAAGGCCGGGCTGCCCGCCGGGCGCACGGAGACGTTCACGTCGCAGCGCAGGCTGCCCTCCTCCATCTTGCAGTCGGAAACCCCGGTGTACTGGATAACGGCCTTGAGCTTCTCCATATAACGCCTGGCCTCCTCGGGCGTGCGCAAATCCGGCTCGGAAACAATTTCAATGAGGGGCACGCCGGCCCGGTTGTAGTCCACCAGAGAGTAGGGCGTGGTGGTTATGGTCCCGCGGTGGACCAGCTTGCCGGTATCTTCCTCCATGTGCACGCGGGTTATGCCGATCCTCTTTACGCCGCCTTCTGTTTCAATCTCCAGGTAGCCGTTTTTGGCAATGGGCAGGTCGTACTGCGATATCTGGTAGTTTTTAGGCATATCCGGGTAGTAGTAATTCTTGCGGTCAAACTTGGAAAACTCGGCAATTTCGCAGTTTAAGGCCAGAGCAGCGCGCACCGCGTACTCCACCACTTTTTTGTTGACCACCGGCAGCACGCCCGGCAAGCCCAGGCAGACCGGGCAGACGTGGGTATTGGGCTCCCCGCCAAACTCGGTGGTGGAATCACAAAAAATCTTGGACTTGGTCTTTAGCTCCACGTGCACTTCCAGACCGATTACCGCTTCGTACTGTGACATACTGCAAACCCCCTCTCATTGCCTCTTTATAAGCCGGCCGGAAGCCGCCGGTGGTGTTCTGTGGTCTGTTCAAAGGTGTAAGCTGCCCGCAAGAGCACGCTCTCCTCGAACGGCCTGGCAATCAGCTGCAGTCCCACCGGCAGGCCGCCTGTAAAGCCGCACGGCAGGGAGATGGCCGGCAACCCTGCCAAGTTCACCGACATGGTGCATATGTCGGAAAGGTACATCATAAGCGGGTCGCCGGTTCTTTCGCCAAAACCAAAAGCCACTGTAGGCGAGGTAGGGGAGAGCAGGAGATCGTACTTTTCAAAGGCCCGCTCGAAATCCCTCACGATCAGCGTGCGCACCTTTAAAGCCTTTAAGTAGTAGGCATCGTAATAGCCGGCGGAGAGAGCGTAAGTGCCCAGCATAATCCGCCTCTTTACTTCCGGGCCGAAGCCCTCGCTTCTAGTCTTTTTAAACATGTCCACCACGTCTTCGGCGTCCGGCGCCCGGTAACCGTAGCGCACCCCGTCGTAGCGGGCCAGGTTGGAACTGGCCTCGGCCGGGGCAATCAGGTAGTACGCGGGCAGGGAGTATTTGGTGTGCGGCAGGCTGGTGTACTCCACCGACGCGCCCAGTTCTTCAAAACGGCGCATGGCCGTCTCCACGGCCTCCCGCACCCCCTCCTCTATCCCCTCAGACATGTACTCCCGCGGCACGCCCAAGCGCAGCCCCCGCACGTCTTCCGCCAGGCACTGGGTGTAGCCGGGCACGTCAAAGCGCGCCGAGGTGGAGTCGCGCGGGTCGTGGCCGGCAATGACGCCCTGCAAGAGCGCGCAGTCGTACACGCTGCGGGCCAGGGGGCCTATTTGGTCCAGCGAAGAGGCAAAGGCGATCAGCCCGTAGCGCGAAACCGCGCCGTAAGTGGGCTTTAAACCCACTACCCCGCAGAAAGAGGCCGGCTGCCGGATGGAGCCGCCCGTATCCGAGCCCAGGGCCAAAACGGCCTCGCCGGACGCCACGGCGGCCGCCGAGCCCCCGCTGGAACCGCCCGGCACCCGGCTTAGGTCCCAGGGGTTGCGGGTGGGAAAGAAGGCCGAGTTCTCGGTAGATGAACCCATGGCAAACTCGTCCATGTTGGTCTTGCCGGTAATGACCGCCCCGGCGGCCTCCAGCCGCTCTATTACCGTGGCGCTGTAAGGGGGCACAAAGCCGGCCAGCATTTTGGAACCGGCCGTGGTTAAAACCCCTTTAGTGCAGATGTTGTCCTTAACGGCCACGGGAATGCCCGCCAGCGGGGGGAGCGGCTCGCCCCTGGCTATAATTTCGTCTATGCGGCGGGCCTGTTCTTTGGCCTTTTCCCCGGTAACTGTTATATAGGCTTTGGTCTTGCCGCCTACAGCACCGATCCTGTCCAATACAGACGAAACCAGCTCAAACGCCGAAATCTCTTTTTTTTCTAACAGCTCCCGCAAAACGCGGGCACTTTGCCAGTACAGCTCCAAAATCCTTTACCTCCCGGGACTAAACTATCTTGGGGACCTTAAAAAAATTGCCCTCCCGCTCGGGACAGTTGGCCAGCACCTCTTCGGGGGGCATGTGCTCGCCCGCTTCGTCCTCCCGGAAAACGTTGACCAGGGGAAGGACGTGGGCCGTAGGGGGCACGTCCTGCGTGTCCAGTTCAGCCAGGGATTGAAAGTATCCCAGTATGTCGGCGAGCTGCTTAGTGTACATTTCTTTTTCCTCTTCGGTCAGCTCTAACCGGGCCAAAAGCGCCACGTGCTCGACATCGCTCTTTGTAATCAAGCCTTACCACCTTCTTTCCTCGTTTGATTCCGGCGTTAACCCCGCCTGACTTTGTACGGCCGCCGGCAAAAATGTATACAGCCGGCTATAAACCGCACAGCTTTTTAAAAGACTCCTCGTCCAAAACCGGAATACCTAAGGAGAGGGCCTTGTCCAGCTTAGAGCCGGGCTTTTCTCCCGCCACCACGTAGTCGGTAGAACGGCTTACGCTTGAAGCCACCCTCCCGCCCAAACTCTCAATGAGTTCCTTGGCCTCCTCTCTGGTAAAACCGGACAGCGTACCGGTTAAAACGAACACTTTACCGGCCAGCGGTTTTGGTCCGCGGCCGGCACCCGTAACGGCTTCGGCCGGGTTGACACCGGCCCGCACCAGCTTATCGATAACGGCCCGGTTTTGGTCGCTGGCAAAGAAGTTCACCACGCTGGCGGCAATTTTAGGACCGATTTCGGGAATCTGCACAAGCTCTTCCTCGCGGGCAGCCATCAAGGCGTCGAGGCTGCCGAAATGCCCGGCCAGGATGCGGGCCGCCCGCTCGCCCACGTGCCGTATCCCCAGGGCAAAAATGAGCCTGGACAGGGGGCGGCACTTGCTCTCTTCAATAGCCCGCAGCAGGTTGGCGGCCGACTTGGGGCCCATGCGCTCTAAGCGCTCCAAATCTTCCTGGCGCAAAGTGTAGAGGTCGGCCGGGTCGCGCACCAAATTGTTGGCCAAAAGCTGCGCCACAGTGGCCGGGCCCAAACCGGCGATATCCATAGCGCTGCGGGAAGCGTAGTGGACCAGGTTTTCGTGCAGCCTGGCCGGGCAGGACAGGCCCGAACAGCGGTAAGCCGCCTCGCCCGCCTCCCTTTTGACCGGGGAACCGCAGGAAGGGCAGGTTTTGGGCATAGACCAGACTGTCTCCCGTCCGGTCCTCTTTTCTCTTAGAGGGGCCACCACCTCGGGAATTATGTCCCCCGCCTTCTGCACCACCACCAAGTCGCCTACCCGGATGTCTTTTTCCCTGATAATGTCCTCGTTGTGCAGGGTGGCCCGGCTGACGGTGGTTCCGGCCAGGCGCACCGGCTCCAGTTCGGCGGTGGGCGTCAGCACCCCGGTGCGCCCCACCCGCACAAATATCTCTTTTACCCTGGTCACGGCCTGCTCGGGGGGAAACTTGTAGGCTATGGCCCAGCGGGGGCTCTTCATGGTGGCGCCCAGCCGCTCCTGCTGGGATAAGGAGTCCACTTTTACCACCAGCCCGTCCACGGCATAGGGCAGCTCAAAACGCCGCTCCCGCCAATGGCGGCAGTAGCCGATCACGCCCTCCATGTCTTCAAAGAGCCTGTACCCGTCGCTCACCTTAAAACCCGCCCCGCTTAAGTACGCCAGCAGCCCGGACTGGGTGGCCAGCTCCACCCCCTCACAGCGGCCCACACCGTAGGCAAAGAAGCCCAGCTGGCGGGAAGCGGTGACGCGGGGGTCCAGCTGGCGCAGCGAGCCGGCAGCCGCGTTGCGCGGGTTGGCAAAGACCTGCTCCCCGGCTTCCTCTCTGGACTCGTTGAGCCTCAAAAAAGCCTCTTTGGGCATGTAGGCCTCGCCGCGCACTTCCAAAAGGGGGACCGGGTCTTTCAAGCGCAAAGGGATGGTCCTTACGGTTTTCAAATTTTCGGTGATGTCTTCTCCTACCTCCCCGTCCCCCCGCGTGGCCCCCCGCACCAGGACGCCGTCTTCGTAAGTCAGAGATACGGCCAGACCGTCCACTTTTAGCTCTACCACGTAGCGCACCTCTTCGCCGGGCAGGGCCTGGCGTACCCGGCGGTCAAAATCTAACAGTTCGCCCTCGTCAAAGGCGTTGGCCAGGCTCAGCATGGGGACCAGGTGTCTTGCGGTAGCAAAGCCCTCCCGCGGACGCCCCCCTACCCGCTGGGTGGGGGAATACGGCACTACCAGAGAGGGGTAGCGCCTCTCGATTTCCTCCAGCTCGCGCATAAGCCGGTCGTATTCGGCGTCGGTTATCTCCGGCCGGTCCAGGACGTAGTAGAGGTAGTCGTGCCTTTCTATTTCCCGGCGCAGCTCCTCGGCCCGCGCCCTGGCCGCGTCTAAATCTTTTTCCAAAGACAACGCCCCAACACCCCCGTTTTGCCTTCTAGGCCAGCAGCCGTGCTGCCATTTTCACCAGGTGGGCCGCCGGCACAAAGAAAAACTGGGCCAACAGCGTACCTGCCAGCCTGGTGGCCGTCAGGTAGAGGGCCATCTGCTTTACGTCACCTTCGCACCTTTCACCCCGCAGCGCCTGGTCGGTAATGGCCGCGGCCGCAGGGTCCACCACAGTAGCCGCCAAAACGGTAGCTATGCCGTTGACCACGGCGGAAAGTGAAGCCGCCGTAGTGCGGTAGTCGGGGAAAAGGGCCCCGGCGTAAAGAGAAGACAGCACCCCTGTTGTATATATACCCGTAACCAGCAGGTTTAAAAATAAAAACGCCTTGGGCAGCGGCCGGCTGCTCACAGCCGCCAGGCTAAAGCTCTTCTTTTTAGGAAGGTATAAAAGGCCCGCCAGCCTGGCCGCCCGGCGCGGCGAGAACAGGACAAGGCCTAAAAGCCGCGGCACTGAGCCTATTTCTTCAAACAGCATAATAGCCCGCACAAAAACGTGGACAAAAGAAGGTATGAGCACGGCTCCGGCGGCCGTACCGGCCGTAGCGGCCCCCAGCACCAGCCGGACCTGCAGGTCCAGCTGCGCCAGCTGCTGCCGGTAGGCCGGGTGGGTGACCAGCTCGCTGCCCAGGGCGGCAGCCCCCGCCTGCAGCTGCCCCTCTCTTATAGCGCTTTCTACAATGGAGGCCAAAAGAAAACCCTGGAAACTGTTGGCAGTGCTGGCCAGAAGAAATACCACATTAAAGAGAGAATAGGCCGTCGCCAGCCGCCCGGTACGCACTCCCGCTACCCGCACGGCGTAAATAAGCGTGTTGACAAAGTGTATGACCGCCGTCAGGGCGGCCACGATTAAAAGGCGCTCCATGGGTTCCCTTTCAGTTTTTTAAACTTATTATACCACTAATACGTCATAAATTGCCTCAATGACTAATTTTTTCTAAAGGGGCGTATTTGGCCATCAGCACTTTTACCCCCCGCCCGGGAAAAGAAACCTGCACTTCGGCCTCACTGCCCGCACCGCGCACGCCCACCACCACGCCTTCGCCAAAGCGGGCGTGCCTGACCACATCCCCCTGGGCCAGTGAGAGCGGGCATTCCCCTGCCAAAGCCGGGTCCTCTGCTCCCTGTTTCTCGCCGCCGCGGGCCAAAGTCAAAAGGTGCGGAGGTATTTCCAGCAAAAAGCGCGAAGGCGGGTTTGAGCGCAGGCTCCCGTAAAGCGTGCGCCAAAGGCAGTTGGTTAGGTAGAGCCTTTCCTTAGCCCTGGTTATCCCCACATAACACAGCCGGCGCTCTTCCTCCAGTCCTCCCGGCTCCTCAAAGGAAAGGCTGTGCGGGAATATGCCTTCCTCCATGCCGGTAATAAAAACCACTGGGAACTCCAGTCCTTTGGCGCTGTGCAGGGTCATCAGGGCCACCTGGCCGGTGCTCTCCTCGTACTCGTCGGCATCGCTGACCAGGGCCACTGACTCCAAAAAACTCCAAAGCCCCCCGGGACCCCCATCTCGCGCCTGGCGGTCAAATTCAGCAGCTACCGAGATAAACTCGTCCAGGTTCTCCAGCCTGCCCAACGCCTCCACTGTTTTTTCTGCTTCCAGCGCGGCCCGGTAACCAGATCTCCTCAACAGTTCTCCGATCAGCCAGGTCACTTCCCGGCATACCGCTTCTACCGAAAGCTCGTAAAAAAGCCTCCCCAGTTCTGCACAGCTCGACCTGGCCCGGTTGGACAGGCCCGGTATTTCGCCGGCGCGCAAGAGCGCCTCCAAAGGGCTTACTCCTTTTTCCCGGGCAAAGAGCAGTACCCGCTGCACCGTGGCTTCCCCTATGCCGCGGCGCGGCACGTTGGCAATCCTGGCCAGGCTCAAAGTATCAAAGGGGTTGGCAATTACCTTAAGGTAGGCCAGGACGTCCTTAATCTCCTTGCGCTCGTAGAACTTAAGCCCCCCCACCACCGTGTAAGGTATGCCGGCGCGCACAAATGTTTCTTCGATAACCCTCGACTGGGCGTTAGTGCGGTAAAGGACGGCAAAGTGGCCGTAGGGCCTTCCCTCCTTCTCCGCCAGGGCCAGTATGCAGTCGGCAATAAAGCCGGCCTCTTCCCGCTCGTCGTTCGCCGTATAAACCACCACGGGTTCGCCGGGCCCGGCCGTGGCCAAAAGCCGCTTTTCCACCCGGCCGGGATTGTGGACGATCACGCTGTTGGCGGCCTCCAGAATATACCCGGTGGAGCGGTAGTTTTCTTCCAGGACGATTACTTTAGCCTTTGGATAATCACGGGTAAAGCTCAAAATATTGCCGATGTCGGCACCCCGCCAGCCGTAAATGCTCTGGTCGGGATCGCCGACGGCAAAAAGGTTGAGGTGGGCCGCCGCCAAAAGCTTTACCAGCACGTACTGGGCGTGATTGGTATCCTGGTACTCGTCGATGAGCACGTGGCGAAAGCGCTGCTGGTAGTACGCCAGCACGGCCGGGTATTCCCGAAAAAGGCGCACGGTGAGAAAAATGAGGTCGTCGAAGTCTACGGCGTTGTTGCGCACCAGCTTATCCTCGTAAAGCCGGTAAACTTTGGACACTGCCTGCTCAAAGCGGCTTTGGGCCGCGGCCTCAAAGTCAAGGGGCCCTATCAGGCGGTTTTTGGCCTGGGAGATGGCCCACGCGCACGAGCGCACCGGACACGCTTCTTCGTTTAAGGACAGTTCCCGTACGCACTCCTTTATGAGCGCCTGCTGGTCGCCGGCATCGTAGATGACAAAACCCCGCCCCCGCCCAAAGAACTCTTCCTGCCGTCTTAGTATGCGGGCACAGGCCGAGTGGAAAGTGGATATCCATAATTCTGAGTAAGACAGGCCGATCAGCTGTTCCACCCGCTCTTTCATCTCGCGGGCGGCTTTGTTGGTAAAAGTTATGGCCAGGATCTGGTGCGGCAAAACGCCCCGCTCCCAGATAAGATAAGCTATCCTCCTGGTCAGAACCCGCGTTTTTCCGCTGCCCGCTCCCGCCAGAACCAAAAGCGGCCCCTCTTCGTGCAAAACGGCCGCCCGCTGGGCAGGGTTCAAGCCGCTCGTTACGTCCAAATAAAGCACCCCGTCTGTTCTTAATTCTGTTTGCCGCGGCGGCGGGCCAGTTCTTCGAGCACGCATCCTGGTTCCATGCCGTGCCAGGCCAGCAGCACCAAGAGGTGATATACCAGGTCGGCCATCTCGGCGGCCAGCCGGCTGCCCCCGCCACCCTTAGAGGCAATAATTACTTCCGCGGCTTCTTCGCCGATTTTTTTTAAAATTTTATCCTGCCCCTCTTTAAAGAGGTAGGCGGTGTAAGACCCCGGCGGCAACTCTTTAGAACGCTCCACTATGACCTCAAAAATTTCCCTGACCAGCCCCTCGCCTGCCACTTTCTAAAAACCGCCTTTCCGCCCGTCTTTTATCCGCCGTAGACCTTCTGGGGGTCGAAAACTTTTTCTCCCACCACTTCCACCTCACCGCCGCCGGTAATGCGGTAGTGAAAGCAGGAATAATACCCCTCGTGGCAGGCCGCGCCCGCCTGATCTACTTTTACCAGCAGCGTGTCCCGGTCGCAGTCGAAAAGCACCTCTACTACTTTCTGGACGTGACCGCTGGTCTCCCCCTTGTGCCAGAACTTTTGGCGGCTGCGGCTCCAAAACCAGGTTTCCCCGGTCAAAAGCGTCTTTTCCACCGCTTCTTTATTCATGTAGGCCACCATCAGCACCTCTAAAGTGCCGGCATCCTGCACCACCACTGGAATAATCCCTTCAGCACTGTACTTTAAACTGCCAGCATCAAACGCCAATCCCGTTCCCTCCAGCCACAGCTAATTCAGTTAATCTTCTGTCAGGCGCACCGGGATACCCCTGGATTTGAGATACTCTTTAACTTCTCTTATGGTGTATTCCCGGTAGTGGAAAATAGAAGCTGCCAGGGCGGCATCGGCTCCGCCGCTGGTGAGCCCCTCGGCGATGTGCTCTAACGTGCCCACCCCGCCCGAAGCTATGACCGGTATCCTCACCGCATCCGCCACTGCCCTGGTCAAGGGGATATCGTAGCCGTCCTTGGTCCCGTCGCGGTCCATACTGGTGAGCAGTATCTCGCCGGCCCCCAGTTCCTCCACTCTCCTGGCCCACTCTACGGCATCGAGGCCCGTCGGCCGGCGACCGCCGTGGGTGTAGACCTCCCACTTGTTAGGCCCGCACTGGCGGGCGTCAATGGCCACTACCACGCACTGGCTTCCAAACTTCTCGGCGGCCTCGGCCACCAAAAGCGGGTTTTTCACCGCCGCCGTATTGATGGACACCTTGTCGGCACCGGCGGAAAGAATGTCCCGGATATCCTCTAAAGAACCTATTCCCCCGCCCACCGTAAAGGGGATAAAAACTTCGCCGGCCGTGCGGTAAACCATATCCAAAGTAGTTTTTCTATTTTCAGCCGACGCGTTGATATCTAAAAACACCAGCTCATCGGCCCCTTCCCGGTCGTAGAAGGCGGCCAGTTCCACGGGGTCCCCGGCATCCCGCAGGTTTATGAAATTGGTGCCCTTCACTACCCTGCCCCCCGCCACGTCCAGGCAGGGGATAATCCTCTTTAACAGCAATTACGTCCACCTCACAAAAATATTTTAAAGCCGCCCGTCGCCTTCACCCTTTACCCTTCGGCCGCCGCTATGGCCTCCCGCAAGGTGATCGCTCCGTCGTAAAGGGCCTTGCCCACAATGGCCGCCTCCACACCGTAAACCTCCAGCTCCTTAAGGGCCCGGATATCCTCTAAGGCGGCAATACCCCCGGAAGCAATGACCTTTAAACCGGAGAGCCTGGCCAGCTCGCCGCAGGCCTCCACATTGGGCCCCCTTAAAGTGCCGTCCCGCTTTATGTCGGTAAAGACCACCCTTTGCACTCCCAGAGCCTTCACTTCTAGGGCCAGCTCTAACGTGCCTTTTTGGGCGGCAACGCCCCAGCCTTCAATGGCCACCACGCCCCCGCGGCCGTCTATACCCACCAGCACGCGCTCCCCGTACTTCTCGCAGGCTTTGGCCACCAGGTCCGGCTTTAAAACGGCCGCCGTACCCAGGATTACCCTGGCAGCCCCCAGGGCCAAAAGCCGCTCTAGAGCTTCTAGTTCCCTTATGCCGCCGCCTACCTGCACGGGTATGTCTACGGCTTTAATGATGGCGGCTATAACGTCCGTATTTTTGGGCATTCCGCAAAAGGCGCCGTCTAAGTCCACCACGTGCAGCATTCTGGCTCCCTCTTCCTGCCAGCGCCGGGCGGCGGTTACCGGATCATCCGAGTAAACGGTCTGGCGGTCGGGCCGCCCCTCTACCAGGCGGACGCACTTACCTTCTCGCAAGTCTACCGCGGGGATAATCAGCATCTGCCAGCCAACCTCCAAAAATTCCCTAAAATTCGAAGACCTAAAGAACTGCTCTTCTCGGGGTGAAACTGGATGCCGTAAACGTTTTCCCTGCCGGCTGCCGATGCAAATCGGGTGCCGTAGTCCGTGTAAGCCAAAACCAGTTCCGGATCTGCCGGTTCGGCCGCGTAAGAGTGCACAAAATAAAAAGGAGAATTGCTGGAAATCCCGGCAAAGAGCGGACACGGCTTTATAATTTCTACCTGGTTCCACCCCATGTGGGGGACTTTAAGCCCCGGCGGCAGCCGCCGCACCCTCCCGGGCAAAATACCCAGCCCCGCCGCAGGACCCCATTCCTCTCCTTCTTCGAAGAGGAGCTGGTAACCCAAACAGATGCCCAAAAGAGGCTTGCCGCTCTTTGCCGCTTTAACCAGGGCCCTGTCCATACCGCAGGCCCTCAAGTTGGTCATGGCCCGGGCAAAGGCCCCCACCCCGGGCAGGACCACGGCTTTAGCCAGGTCCAGCTGACCCGGATCTGTGGCCAAAAAGCACTGCCCGCCGACTTTCTCCAGCCCCTTGACCACGCTGTGCAAATTGCCCATCCCGTAATCTACTACTGCAATCAACTTTCATCCCCGCCCCCAAAACTTTAATGCGGGCGGGGCCCAAAACCAAAACCTACGGGTAAACCCGCCCCTTTTGACCTCAGCCTAAAAGACCCTTAGTGGAAGGAACGCCTTCACTGCCGGATACCGCGGCCGCTTCCTTTAAGGCCAGGGCCAGTGCCTTAAAAATGGCCTCAATGATGTGGTGGGTGTTCCTGCCGGCCAGCTGTTTAACGTGCAGGTTAAAACCCCCGTTAACGGCCAGAGCGCGCAAAAACTCCTCCACCAGTTCGGTGTCAAAGTCCCCTACCCGGGGGGACGGTAGCTGCACGTCGTAAGAAATGTATCCCCGGCCGCTCAAGTCCACGGCCACCAGCACCAGGGCGTCGTCCATGGGAACGACGGCGTGGCCAAAGCGCCTTATACCCGCCCGGTCTCCCAGGGCCCTTTCAATGGCCTTGCCCAAAGATATACCGGCGTCCTCAATGGTGTGGTGACCGTCAACTGCCAGGTCGCCCCTGGCCGTGAGTTCCATGTCAAAGCCGGAATGCAAGGCAAATACCTGCATCATGTGGTCAAAAAACGGTACCCCCGTGGTCACCCAGTACACGCCGCTGCCGTCCAGCTGCAGGGTAACATTTACCTCGGTTTCCTTGGTCTTGCGGGCCACGTAGGCCTGCCTGCCGGTTCTCTCTTCTGCCACCAAACCCACCTCCGCTTTTTTATCGGCAAAAAATCGAATAAACCCGCTCAGCCCTCTCTCAAAACTTCCCTTAATTTCTCTAAAAAAACCCCGTTCTCTTCTCCGGTACCGACCGTTACCCTCAAAAACCGGGGCAGGTACGGCCCGTCCACGTTGCGCACCAGCACCCCCCGCCGCAAAAGACCGCAGTAAACCGCCTCCGCTGCCAGCGGAGTGCGGAACAGGAGGAAATTGGCCTGACTGGGATACACCTCCACCCCCGGCAGGCGCAGCATTTCAGAAAGGAGCAGGTCGCGGTCGCGCACTATCTGCTCCACCCTGGCCCAAAAGGGCTCTAAACAGTCGAGCACCGCGCCCGCCGCTAACTGGGAAAAAGAGTTTAAATTAAACGGCTGCCTCACTTTCTCCAGTTCTCCGGCCACTTCTGGCGAAGCCAGGAGATACCCCACCCTCAAACCCGCCATGCCAAAAGCTTTGGAAAAGGTGCGCAGCAAGGCCACGTTGGGCAGGCTGTCCAAAAGGCGGCGGCAGTTCTCCACGGCAAACTCCGCGTAAGCTTCGTCCACCAGCACCAGAGCTCGGGTACTGGCGGCAATTTTTTCTACATCTTGGGGCGGGGTGGCATTGCCCGTCGGGTTATTGGGCGAACAGATTATTACCACTTTCACATCTGGATCTGCACACGCCCTTAATAATGTTTCCACGTCCACCCCGAAATCCCTTTTCCGGCGGGGCACTTCCACTACTTTTGCGCCGGCAATCTTGGCGTGCACGGTGTACATGCCAAAGGTAGGAACCGTCACAGCCGCTTTGGCGCCGGCCGCAAAGGCCAGCATGATGTTTAAAATGATCTCGTCCGACCCGTTGCCCACCACCACATTTTCGGGGCCGAGCCCCGCGTGAGCGGCAATTTTATCCCGCAGCTGACGGGCCGAAGAATCCGGGTAGCGGTTTAAGGCCAGGCCGCGCGCCCGCTTAAGTATTTCCGCCAGAACTTCCGGGGGAAAGCCGTGAGAGTTCTCGTTGGCATCCATTTTTATAACACCGGGGCAGTCGTGCACTTTATAGGGAACCAGGTCAAAGAGATCCCGCCTTAAGAGGGAAAGAGCGTTAAATTTGGCCGCCATTTGTCTTTTCACTCCCGTTTTGGTTTAGCCTGACCGTACCTTTCCAGGCGCACGGCCACGGCGGCGGCATGGGCCGCCAGACCTTCTGTTTCTGCCAGCACCATTACCTCCCTGCCCGATTTTTCCAAGGCGCGCGGCGTGTAAGAGATAAGGCTCGTCTTTTTCAAAAACGTATCCACTCCCAGCGGCGAGCAGAAGCGGGCCGTACCGCCTGTAGGCAGGATGTGATTGGGGCCGGCCAAGTAGTCGCCCACGGGCTCGGGGGAATGGCTGCCCAAAAAGACTGCCCCGGCGTTTTCCACCCGCCAAAGCCAGCAAAAAGGCTCAGCCACCATCAGCTCTAAATGCTCGGGAGCAAGGCGGTTGGCCACCTCAAAGGCCTCGTCTAAACTGCCGGTGACAATAACGGCCCCAGCACCGGCCAGCGAAGAAGCTATGATCTCCCGGCGCGGCAGGCACTCGGCCAGAGCCGCCGCTTCGCCGGCCACTTTTTGCGCCAGTTCCCGGCACGGGGTGATCAGGATGGCCGAAGCCATCTCGTCGTGCTCTGCCTGGGACAGCAGGTCGGCCGCCACAAATATGGGGTCGGCGGTGTGGTCGGCCACGATTACTACTTCGCTGGGACCCGCCAGCATGTCGATCCCCGCCCAGCCCGTTATGTACTTTTTGGCCAGAGTGACGTAAATATTCCCCGGCCCGGTGACCACGTCCACCCGGCGGACGGTTTCTGTGCCGAAGGCCAGGGCGGCCACGGCCTGGGCCCCTCCCATGCGGTAGATCTCTTCCACTCCCGCTTCGGCGGCGGCCACCAGGGTGTGAGGGTTGATAGAACCGTCGGGCGCCGGCGGCGTCACCATGGCAATTTCTCTCACGCCGGCTACTTTAGCCGGCACGGCATTCATGAGCACGGAAGACGGGTAGGCGGCTTTTCCGCCCGGCACATAAATGCCCGCCCGTGTTATCGGCCTCACCAGCTGGCCGAGCACCACACCGTCCTCACCGGTCACAAACCAGGACTGGCGCAGCTGGCGGCGGTGAAAAGAGGCGATATTGTGGTGCGCCGCGCGCAGGGCGTCCAAAAATTCGCCGCCCACCTGCCGGTAGGCTTCTCTTATTTCTTCACCGCTCACTCTGAGCTGCCCGGGCTCCAATTTGGGCCCTCCGAAGCGGGCAGTATACTCGATAACCGCCGCGTCACCCCTTTCTCTCACTGCGGCACAAATTTCTGCCACTTCGTTTTCTGCTTCAAAAGCTATTTTTGCTCGCCTGGCCAAGAACTCTTCTACCCTGGGATCTCCGGCCTCATAAATGCGCAAATGAATTTCCTTCACCCCGTCACCGCCCTTCTCGCTTTTCCCCGCCGGCCAGCCGCTCTAAAACCAGCTGGTAGCCGTCCGCCCCGTAATTTAAGGCCCGCTTTACCCGGCTGATGGTAGCCGTGCTGGCCCCCGTACGGGCGGCAATTTCGCCGTAAGTTTTGTTGTCCCGGAGCATCTTGGCCACTTCTAAGCGCTGGGCCATTGATTTTAATTCGGCTACGGTACAGATATCTTCAAAAAACCGGTAGCACTCGTCTACATCGCGCAAGACCAGCACCGCTTCAAACAGCCTGTCCAACAGCTCGTCTTTCAGCTTTCCAGAATACACGCTATAACCCCCGGCCGGCTTTAACGTGTTAACATTTTATCACGTTAAATAGTTAAAATCAACGGCTGCTTAAATAAAAAAACTAAATAAAAACCAAAGGGGCCGCCTCTCTTTTTCAAAGGCGGCCCCTAAAATAACGTACCGCTTACTTAAATTAACCTTTCCTGTCTTTCACCGGCCGGGCTTTCAAACTGGGACCTCACCTGCTGTATGTCGTCGCTGTCGGCCATTTGTGCCGGCCGGTAGTAGCCTTTTTGTTCGGCCAGCTTGTAAAGGTCGTACTGGAACTTTTCGTCGTGATCGCGGATCTGCTGCAGGGTTCTCCTCAGCTGTTCATTGGAGGTCTGGGCGATGTAACTGGCATAACAGCTCAAACTGCCGTTGATCATGGAGAGCACGTCGTTGACGATATCCTTTTCCTGCATCATACGCCGTCACCTCCTTTAAGTCAGGAAAGACATAAGTCTTTCTTTGGTATTCAAAGCATCCCGGGCCGACCTCTCCAGCATCTCTTTAATTTTGGGATCGCTGGCCTGCTGGGAGTAAGCCAAAAGCTTTTTATGGGTCGTTTCGTGAGAACCGATAAGGTGCCGCAAGTTCTGCAGTTCCATCTGGTTTAGCTGCGGCATTCGACCACTCCTTTCCCAGATTTTTTATGCCGCAAACCGGCACCTTTATTGTTCCCCCAAAAGCTGTTTTAATACATCAAGTTTTTGGCTGGCCGCCGCCCAGCCTGGCCAGCGCCCGGCCGGCAATATCGCGCCGGTAGTGCATGCCTTCAAAATTAATTTTTTCCACGGCATCGTAGGCGGCCTTCACCGCCGAGGCAATGTCGCCGGCGGCCGCCGTTACTCCCAGCACCCGGCCGCCGGCCGTAACCACTCGGCCGCCGGATTCCGCCGTACCGGCGTGAAACACCAGCACCTCGGGGGGCACGTCGTCCAAACCGCTGATAACCTTGCCCGTCTCGTAGCTGCCCGGGTAGCCGCCCGAAGCCAAAACTACACATACGGCCGCGCCATCCCGCCACCTGATCTCTATGTCCGCCAGCCTCTCTTCCAGCACGGATTCCATAATCTCCACCAGGTCGCTTTCCCAAAGGGCTAAAACCGGCTGGGCCTCCGGATCGCCGAAGCGGACGTTGAATTCCAGCACCTTGGGACCCTCATCCGTCACCATCAGGCCGGCGTAAAGGACGCCGCTGTAGGGGCGCCCCTCTTCCCGCATGGCGCGTACAGTGGGAACCAGGATCTCTTCCAGCGTGCGCTCGTGGACTTTTTGCGTGTAAACCGGTGCCGGCGCATAAGCCCCCATCCCGCCGGTGTTGGGCCCGCGGTCCCCGTCGTAAACCCGCTTGTGGTCTTGGGAAGAAACCATGGGCACCACCGTGCGGCCGTCGGTGAAGGCCAGCACGCTCACCTCTTCGCCCACCAGGCACTCTTCGATCACCACCCGGTCGCCGGCGCGTCCGAAGGCCTTTTTCACCATGATCTCGTCTACGGCTGCCAGCGCTTCCTCCTCGCTGCCGGCCACTATCACCCCTTTGCCGGCGGCTAAGCCTTCCGCCTTTACCACACAGGGCGCACCCGTGCGCGCGATGTAGGAGCGCGCCGCCGCCGGTTCGTCGAATACAGCAAAACGGGCCGTAGGTATGCCGTACTTCTTCATGATTTCCTTGGCAAACACTTTGCTGCCCTCCAGCTCAGCCGCCGCTTTGCTCGGCCCAAAGATCCTAAGCCCCGCTTTGGCAAAGGCGTCTGCTATGCCGGCGCAGAGCGGCGCCTCCGGCCCTACTACGGTAAGGTCAATTCTCTCCCGGCGGGCAAAATCCAAAAGCGACGGTATATCCCCGGCGCCGATGTCCACGCACTTCGCCTGCCGGGCAATTCCGGCGTTGCCCGGAGCGCAAAAAATCTCCTTTACCTGGGGGCTCTGCGCTATCTTCCACACCAGGGCGTGCTCCCTGCCCCCTCCTCCCACCACCAGCACTTTCACGGTTTTACCCGCACCTCCCGCACAAAAATTTGACCGTAACACAGTTAAACAGCTCAATGCTTGAAATGCCTCACGCCCGTAAACACCATGGCTATGCCGTACTCGTCCGCCACCTTGATCGACTCTTCGTCGCGCACCGAACCGCCCGGCTGAATAATGGCGGAAATGCCGGCCCTGGCCGCTTCCTCCACCGTATCTCCAAAGGGAAAGAAGGCGTCCGAACCCATGACCGCCCCGCGGGCTTTCTCGCCGGCCTGCTTTAGGGCAATGCGCGCTGCCCCCACCCGGTTCATCTGACCCGCCCCTACACCTAAGAGCTGGCAGTCCTTGCTTACCACAATGGCGTTGGACTTTACATGCTTGACTACCGTCATGGCAAAAATAAGCTCTTCCATTTCCCGCGGCGTAGGCTGGCGGCGGGTGACGACTTTTAAGTCTTCGCGCCGCAGCACTTCCCGGTCGGCTTCCTGTACCAAAAGCCCGCCGTTGACCTTTCTCATGTCCAGCCGGTCGTTGGTCTGGCCGGCAATTTCGCCGGTCTTGAGCAGCCGCAACGAAGGCTTGGCCGAAAGCACGGCCAGCGCTTCGCCGTCGTAATCCGGGGCAATAACGGCCTCCAAGAAGATCTTCTGCATCTCGCGGGCCGTTTCGGCGTCGACCGGGCGGTTTAAGGCCACAATGCCGCCAAAAGCCGAAACCGGGTCGCCCTCATAGGCCTTTTTGTAAGCACGGGCTAAAGTAGGCGCCACGGCACAGCCGCAGGGGTTGTTGTGCTTGATAATGGCGGCCGCCGGCTCAGAAAACTCGCGCACCAGCTCAAAGGCGGCGTTTATGTCCAGTATGTTGTTGTAAGAGAGTTCCTTACCCGAAAGCTGTTCGGCCCGCCCGGCACAGGCCCCCACTACCCCCGGCTGGACGTAAAAAGCCGCCCTTTGGTGCGGGTTCTCCCCGTAGCGCAGCACCAAAGCCCGCTCAAAGCACAAATTCAATACCGGCGGGAAAACGGCCTCCCCTTCCAGTCCCTCCAGATAAGCCGAAATAGCCGCATCGTAAGAAGCGGTGTGGGCAAAAGCCTCTTTGGCCAGCATAAGCCGCATCTCAAAGCTCAATCCCCCGCCGCGCAGGGCGTTCAGCACCTCGCCGTAACGGGCGGGGTTGACCACCACTACCACGCTCTCAAAATTCTTAGCCGCCGAACGCACCATGGCCGGGCCGCCTATGTCAATATTTTCCACGGCCTCCTCCAGGGTTACTCCCGGCCGGGCCACCGTTTCCCTGAAAGGATAAAGGTTTACTGCCACCAGGTCAATGGTGCCGATACCCAGTTCCTCCAACTGGCCCAAGTGTTCACCAGTGCGGCGGGCCAGAATGCCGCCGTGCACGGCGGGGTGAAGTGTTTTTACCCGCCCGTCCAAAATTTCCGGAAAGCCGGTGACCTCGGAAATGTACGTGACCGGCAGGCCGGCCTCCCGCAGCACCTTGGCCGTACCGCCCGTAGAGATGATCTCAAAGCCCAGATCACTAAGGCCGCCGGCAAATTCTATTATCCCCGTCTTGTCGGAAACGCTGATTAAAGCCCTCTTTACCCCGATCAAATGCTTATTCCTCCTTCTTTTTCTCCAGCACCCTCACCCGCCGTCCCTCGACGACCAAGCGTCCTTCGCTGAAAAGCCTGATGGCCTCCGGATAAATCCTGTGCTCCTGCTCTAAAATGCGCTCAGAAAGCGTTTGTTCTGTGTCGTCCTCCAAGACCGGGACGGCGGCCTGAATGATTATAGGCCCCGTGTCCACCCCTTCGTCCACAAAGTGCACGGTGCAGCCGCTGTACTTGACGCCGTATTCCAGCGCCTGGCGCTGGCCGTGCAGTCCCGGAAACGAAGGCAGCAGGGCCGGGTGGATGTTCATGATCCGCCAGGGGTAAGCGTCCAAAAGTACCCGCCCCACAATCCGCATGTAACCCGCCAGGCACACCAGCTCCACACCGTGCCGCTGCAAG
>CAZLAK010000016.1:0-45843 GCA_964557545.1 uncultured Pelotomaculum sp. | reverse complement strand
CCTGTACCCAGAAGGTTTATTATAAAAAAAGTCGTATTGCTTTAAAATAAGCTGGTATGAAGATATGGTTACCAGATCGCACAAGTGCCAAATAAAATTTAAGGGGGCAAAAAAATGAACTACGAACAGATTTTAGAAAACGCCCGTCAAAAAATGAAGGGTTATTGCCGTGTCTGCAAGATCTGCGACGGCCGCGCCTGCGCCGGTGAAGTGCCGGGCATGGGCGGTGTGGGCAGCGGTTATTCTTTTACGGCTAACTTGCGCGCCTTATCCCGCTGGCAGCTCAACATGCGGACCATCCACGGCGCCAAAGATCCCGACACCAGCTGCCGCCTGTTTGACTTAAACCTTAAAACACCAATTTTAGCTGCCCCCATCACCGGCACGCCTTACAACATGGGCGGAGCCATCAGCGAGCGCGAATTTATCGGGGCAGTGATCAGCGGCTGCCGCAAGGCCGGCTCATTGGGTTTTTCCGGTGACGGCGCCGATCCTGCCATGTACGATTCCGGGATAGAAGCTATAACCGCCGAAAGCGGCTGGGGTATTCCTGTAATAAAGCCGCGCTCGCAAGAAGCCGTTATCGAACGGGTGCGCCGCGCCGAAGCCGCCGGGGCCAAAGCCGTAGGCATGGACATTGACGGAGCAGGTCTTATTACCATGGCCTTAAAAGGCCAGCCCGTTGGCCCAAAAACTAAAGAGGAACTGGAAGAAATTATTGGTTCAACTAAACTTCCTTTTATCTTAAAAGGAATTATGACAGCCGATGAAGCGGTGACAGCGGCAGAAGCAGGGGCAGCAGCTATTGTCGTCTCTAACCACGGTGGACGCATTCTCGACTACACACCCGGGGCAGCCGATGTTCTGCCGGAAATTGTGGAGGCAGTAAAGAGCACCGGCAAGAAACTAGCTGTGCTCGCCGACGGCGGCGTGCGCTTTGGGGCAGACGTTTTAAAACTCCTCGCTCTGGGGGCGGACGCCGTACTCATTGGCCGGCCGGTTATTTTTGGGGCCTTCGGGGGCGGCGAAGAAGGCGTGCGCCTGATCGTGGAAAAGATGACGGATGAACTCAAAGCGGCCATGATCCTAACAGGCTGTGCCAATTTAGACGAAATCGGCCTGCACATCTTACGCAAAGAAGCCTAACACGGCTGGGGGCGCAAAAGCGCCCCCAGCACTTTAATTTTGGCCGATAATTTCACTGATTTTCTTTAAATACATATCGGTTAGCGACTCGGCAATCTCCATGCTGGCACCTTCGGCAAAAACGCGGCAGACGGGTTCATCTGGATCGGGTAGGACGAGCGCCCAGCCTTCGGGATGGTATACTTTTACACCGTCTAAGAGTTCAAGCTCAGGAGCTGGAGGGTTTTCAATGAGCTGGCGGATAAGCCTTCCCCTGGCTTCCCAGGGCACGGCTACTTCGCCCCGCCCGGTATAAAACGAGGGTATTTGGCTTACCAAGTGCGAAAGCGAGGTTCCGGCGCGGACAAGGTAGTCCGCGACCACAGCCAGGGCGCACAGGGCATCGAAGTGCACAAAGAAGCTGGACCACATGCTCTCGCCGTCTTCCAAAGCCAGGAGGTTTTCCAAGAAATCCTGCAGGGCGGTTTTGGTCCGCACCACTTTTCCCCGGTAACGGGCTGCTAGATCTTCAATGACCCGCGGCGCCGTTACCGGCACTACCACCGGCCCGCCCCGGCTCTCCAAGAGGATCAGGGAGAGAAGGGCTGTGAGCAGGTCGCCCTCTATAACCCTTCCCCTCTCATCCACCAGCACCAGGCAGTCGGCGTTAGGGTCGAGCGCGGCGCCCAGGTCGGCACCGTCCTCAACAACCCGCTCAGCTATCTCCGGTACAAGCACTCGCCACTGCCCAAAAGAGTTCCCGGCACTTTGTGCCGCCGGACAGGTTTCCCATTCCAAAAACCCCAGTTCGGCCGCTGCTTCACTTACTGCTTCTTTAAGGTTTCGGCTATCGTAACCCAGGATGACTTTTAGCCTTTTTGCGGCAGGGAAACCTTTGGCGATCGCCCTGGCCAGCGTCTTTGCGTACTGGCGCGCCAGCCCCCCCACTTTTACCGGCCGCTCAATTCTGCCGGCCTCAGCGCGTAAGAAATCCTCCCTGCTGAGGACATTTTCAATTTTGCGCTCCATTCCCCTGGTAATATTGCCGCCGCGCCTGTTAGTAAACACCAAAGTCACTTTTTGCGGATCTACCGCATTAATCTTTACATGAACACCGCCGCTGCACTCCTGCCAGCGCACACCAAAGCGGTGGAGCGGTGTCACACATTCACCCAAGTCAACCACTCGCGCGCCGGCAGAGGCTATACCCATAGCTAAAGCTTCCTTAATCATGAAAGAATACGGGTAGCCGTCGCTGCTCACGGCTAGACGGGCGCCAACTCCTGCCACCGACCCGAAAGCCGTCCCTGCCCGGGCAGCAAAATCAGGAGTTATTTCTACGTTAACCAGTCCGGATATTCCCTCGTAACCAAAAATCTTCTTGGGCTGACCGGCCCCCCAGACCAGGCTCTGCCCGACGGTGGCACCTGTATCTACAAATTTTTTCGGCCACAGTTTTACGTCAGGCTTGAGCAGCCCGTTTTCCCGGATGATCGAATCGTCACCTACCACTGCCCCTTCGTAAATGCCGGCCCCAGCCTGTACCTGCACGCGGCTTCCTACCACTGCACCGCGCAAGGCAGCATTTTTGCCCACATAGACGTTGTTCCACAGCACACTTCTCTTAATGGAAGCGTTTTCCCCCACCAGACAGCCGCTGCCGAGCACGGTATAGGGTTCAATTTTGGCCCCGGCACCGATCTGGCAGTTAGCACCGATAAACACCGGTCCGCTGAGCTGCGCAGCCTCACTGATCACTGCACCTTCTTCCACCCGGATACCCGGTGCCACCTCTTTCCCCGGCAGGCTGACATTTACCCTGCCGGCCAGAACATCGTAGTGGGCCTCCATGTACTGGCTGATACTACCGATATCGCACCAGTAACCGGAAAGGACAACTCCGTAAAGGGACTTGTTTTCCCGTAAGAGAAGGGGGAAGAGATCTTTGCTGAAATCGAACATCTGTCCGGGGGCAAAGTAATCGAGAACTTCCGGTTCCAGCACGTAGATACCGGTATTCACTGTGTCGCTGAAAACCTCGCCCCAGCCCGGTTTTTCTAAAAAGCGCTTTATCCTGCCGTCACTTTCGGTGATGACCACCCCGTATTCCAGCGGACACTCCACCCTGGTAAGAACTAAGGTGGCCAGGGCGCCGTGTTCTTTGTGAAATTTTACCGCCAGTGAGAGGTCTAAGTCGGTGAGGGCGTCCCCGCTGATCACTAAAAAAGTTTCGTCGAGGAAACTGGCCGCGTTCTTTACACTGCCGGCCGTACCCAGCGGTGTTTCCTCCACAAAATAGCGAAAGTTCACTCCCAGTTCCGAGCCGCTGCCAAAATAATCCTTAATGACTTGCGGCTGGTACTGGAGCGTAACAGCAATTTCTGTAAAACCATGCTTTTTGAGCAGGTCGACGATATACTGCATAACCGGCCGGTTTAAAACCGGCACCATTGGCTTTGGCCGGCCGCAGGTAAGCGGCCGCAGGCGGGAACCTTCCCCGCCGGCCATAACAACTGCCTTCACAGCCCAACCTCCTCACGTGTACCTGCCCAGGAGGCGGTTAAAGCGCCCAAACAGGCCGTACGAACGCTCGGACGACGACCACGGCGAATTCCTGTGCGCCTGCCAAACCTCCCGGTAAACGTCAATAGTGCGGCGGGCAATGATCCGCCAGTTAAAATCTGCAAGAACGCGCCGGTAGGCGTTTTCCCTTAGCCTGCTGGCCAGATCTGGATTGTGGAGCACAGCCAGGATGTTTTGCGCCAGCGAATGGCTGTCGTTAGCATAAGCCATAAGCCCGTCTTCCCCGTGCCGCACAATTTCCCTAAAGCCTCCGGCATCGGAAACCACCACAGGCGTGCGCGCCGCCATAGCCTCTAAAGCTACAATGCCAAAGGGCTCATAGAGACTGGGGAAAACGGCTGCGTCCGCCCAGCCGTAAAGGCTGTTCCTTACCTCATCATCTATGTAGCCGGTGAAGTACACCCTGTTGGCCACCCCCAAAAGCGCCGCCTGCTGCTTTAACTGCTCTGTGCACGGCCCCCGCCCGGCAATAACAAACTTGGCCTTAGGGTACTGGGAAAGCACCTCGGGTATGGCATCTATTAGAACGTGCACGCCCTTTTCGCGGACCAGCCTTCCTACGTAAAAAACAATTTTTTCGTCCGGGGCAGCAAATTCTTCGCGGCGGGCAGATGCGCTGCGGGAAGCAAAATTGCCTGCGTCAACACCGTTAGGGATAACGTTAATCTTGTCCTGCGGCAGCTGGAAAACGTGCTTTACCTCCCCTTCCATGTAATGGCTGCAGCAGATCACCCGCCAGGCTTCGTAAGTAAGCCACCACTCGATATCGCTGATATGCCTTTGAATATCGTTGTGCAGGCCGTAGTTGCGGCCGTACTCCGTGGCGTGAATGGTGACCACCAGCGGCAGCCTGCCGGCGTGCTTGAGCGCCCTGGCGGCGTAAGCCACGAGCCAGTCGTGGGCGTGCAGGACGTGAAAGTCGTTCCCTTCCATCAAAAGGGGTATGGCTCTCTCCAAGAGGGCAACATTGAACTGTGCTACCCAGGTGACAAAGTCGGGGGAGGACACCCGGTAGGGGTCAACGCGGTATACCTTCACCCCCTTAACCTGCTCAAAAGAAGGTATCCCCGCCCCGCCGCAAGTGAGCAAATGAACTTCTACCCCCTCTTCGGCGAGCGCGCTTGTCAGGTCGTAAACGTGACTGGCTAACCCGCCGACGCTTTTCGGCGGGTATTCCCAGGACAGCATGAGAACCTTCAAAAGAAAGCCCCTCCCTAGTAGCGAATGCTCCCGTTGTGCACCTCAAAGCTCCAGTTGTTCCCGTTGTTGTTATCCCAGTTGCCGGCATTGTCCTTAAAGCAGAAGTTAAAGCGGCTCTCTTCATCCGGCATCTTCACACTGCTCACCCAGCCCCAGCCGGTCTTTTCCATGCGGACATCACTCACTCCCTCCCACCGGTCATGCCGGCCAAAGCCGTAGTGTAAGTACACCTCGCCCCGCCCTTCAGCGCCGAGAAGCCCGTTGTAAAAAACGGTTACCTCCTCGCCGGCCGTAATGGGCGTGGGGTCAACCACCACACCGCCCGGGTAATCCGCCGCGTGCATGGCACTAAGGCGCGACTTACCGTCCCCGAACCTGCTCGGATTAGCCAACGGCGATCACCTCCTCTACAGTGAAATAACAATTTTATTCCTGTTTAGGATAGCCGCTCAAATTTGGTTTTATGCGCAAAAGTAAAAAGAAATGAGTGCTGGCGGGCAAAAGCTACTAACATATTTTGCCAGCAGGTGTTGACTTTTAATACCGGACAGAACTACACTAAACGAAAGGGGAGGAAAGAAGCGGAGAAAGAAAAAGAAGGGAAGAGAAAAGCTGCAGGCAGCGCAAAAATTTGCAGCCAAAAAGAGGTGATAGTTTGAACATTACAGGTAAACAACTGCAACTGCTGTACGGCAAAATAAAGCCGGTCTTGGAAAAGTTCGGCGTAACCTGTTGCTACCTTTTTGGCTCACGTGCCGGCCAAAATTATTACCAGGACAGTGATATAGATCTGGGCGTTATTTTTGCTGGCTACTCACCTGCAAAACATAACCTGGAGTTGGAAATTGAAATGCAAAACGAACTATCAGAAATTTTTGAGCCGCTGGGTTTAGAAGCAGACCTCGTTTTCCTGCAAAAAGCACCCATATATCTAAAATTTGCAGCCATCAGCACGGGTAAAGTTATTTACTGCACCGATGACGAATTCCGCACCGACTTTGAGGACGTTACTGTAAGGGATTATTTAGATTTTAAGCCTTTTTTGGACATGTATTACCGGGAAATGGCCGAAAGCATTCTTTCGGGAAAGGAATAAAAATATGATTAACAAAGAACTCGTCTACAACCGCCTTGATTTAATTAACCGTTCCCTAGCCAGGCTAAAAAAAATGTCTGCCCTCTCACGAGAAAAATTTTTGGAAGAGCCCGACAATTTCGCCGTTGCCGAACACCATTTGCGCCGGGCGTTAGAAAGCTTATTTGACATAGGCAGGCACATCATGGCCAAACAGGGACTCGGCCACCCAACTGATTACCGCTCCGTTTTGTTAACCCTGGGCAGGGAAAAAATCATCCCCGTGGAATTTGCTGAAAGAATAAAGGGCATGGCCGGTTACCGCAACCGCCTTGTACACGGTTACGCTGAAGTAACACCCGAAGAAATGTACCAAATATTGCAGACCAGGCTTTCGGATTTTAAAGAATACTGCACTTATATATTGAAATACCTGGAAAAAATATAACAGACCGGGAAACATTACAGGTTCCGGTCTGTTTTGCTGGAGTTGGCCGAAAGTCCTCTCACTGCAGCTTTTCTTTTAAGAGCCGGTTGACGATCTCGGGGTTGGCTTTGCCCCGCGTGGCCTTCATCACCTGGCCCACCAAAAACCCTAAAGCTTTTTCCTTGCCGGAGCGATAGTCCTGCACCGTCTTGGGGTTACTGGCAATTACTTCACCCACAATAGCAGCCAGGGCGTCCTCGTCGCTGATCTGCACCAGCCCCTTTTCCCGGACTATAACTTCCGGGTCTTTGCCGGTAGCAAACATTTCCTCAAAAACCGTCTTGGCTATCTTGCCGCTGATCGTGCCTTTGTCCATGAGCTCGAGCATGGCCGCCAGCTGCTCCGGTTTTACGCGGCAGTCCTCCATTTCCATTCCAGTAGCGTTTAAAAGCCGCAAGAGCTCACCCATGAGCCAGTTGCAGACAGTTTTGGGCTTGGGGTAGGAAGCAAGGCAGGCCTCAAAAAAGTCGGACATTTCTTTGCTTCCAGTGATAATCCCGGCGTCGTAAGGCGAAAGGCCGTACTCCTCGATGTAGCGCCGGCGGCGGGCATCGGGCAGCTCCGGCAAGGCGCGGCAGATTTCCTCCACCCACTCCCGGTCAATGACTAAGGGCACCAGGTCCGGTTCGGGGAAGTAGCGGTAGTCGTGCGCTTCCTCCTTGGTGCGCAGGGGCAGGGTGACTCCCCGGCCCTCATCCCAGGTCCTGGTTTCCTGCACTACCTGGCCGCCGTCCTCCAAAACATCTATCTGGCGGGCGATCTCGTACTCCAAAGCGCGCTGCAGTGACTTAAAAGAGTTTAAGTTCTTAATCTCCGTTTTAGTTCCAAACGCCGTGCTGCCCGCCGGGCGCACAGAGACGTTGGCGTCGCAGCGCAGGCTGCCCTCCTCCATCTTACAGTCAGAAACCCCGGTGTACTGGATAATCGCTTTTAGTTTCTCCATGTAGCGCCTGGCCTCTTCGGGCGTGCGCAAATCCGGCTCGGAGACAATTTCAATGAGGGGCACGCCGGCCCGGTTGTAGTCCACCAGAGAGTAGGGTGTGGTGGTGATGGTCCCCTGGTGGACCAGCTTGCCGGTATCTTCTTCCATGTGCACGCGGGTAATGCCGATCCTCTTTACGCCGCTTTTTGTTTCAATCTCCAGGTAGCCGTTTTTAGCAATGGGCAGGTCGTACTGCGATATCTGGTAGTTTTTAGGCATATCCGGGTAGTAGTAATTCTTGCGGTCAAACTTGGAAAACTCGGCAATTTCGCAGTTTAAGGCCAGAGCAGCGCGCACCGCGTACTCCACCACTTTTTTGTTGACCACCGGCAGCACGCCCGGCAAGCCCAGGCAGACCGGGCAGACGTGGGTATTGGGCTCCCCGCCAAACTCGGTGGTGGAATCACAAAAAATCTTGGACTTGGTCTTTAGCTCCACGTGCACTTCCAGACCGATTACCGCTTCGTACTGTGACATACTGCAAACCCCCTCTCATTGCCTCTTTATAAGCCGGCCGGAAGCCGCCGGTGGTGTTCTGTGGTCTGTTCAAAGGTGTAAGCTGCCCGCAAGAGCACGCTCTCCTCGAACGGCCTGGCAATCAGCTGCAGTCCCACCGGCAGGCCGCCTGTAAAGCCGCACGGCAGGGAGATGGCCGGCAACCCTGCCAAGTTCACCGACATGGTGCATATGTCGGAAAGGTACATCATAAGCGGGTCGCCGGTTCTTTCGCCAAAACCAAAAGCCACTGTAGGCGAGGTAGGGGAGAGCAGGAGATCGTACTTTTCAAAGGCCCGCTCGAAATCCCTCACGATCAGCGTGCGCACCTTTAAAGCCTTTAAGTAGTAGGCATCGTAATAGCCGGCGGAGAGAGCGTAAGTGCCCAGCATAATCCGCCTCTTTACTTCCGGGCCGAAGCCCTCGCTTCTAGTCTTTTTAAACATGTCCACCACGTCTTCGGCGTCCGGCGCCCGGTAACCGTAGCGCACCCCGTCGTAGCGGGCCAGGTTGGAACTGGCCTCGGCCGGAGCAATCAGGTAGTAAGCCGGCAGGGCGTATTTGGTATGGGGCAGGCTGGTGTACTCCACCGCTGCACCCAGTTCTTCAAAACGGCGCATGGCCCCCTCCACCGCTGCCCGCACCCCCTCTTCTATTCCTTCGGCCATGTACTCGCGCGGCACGCCGATGCGCATCCCCCGCACGTCCTCCACCAGGCACTGGGTGTAGTCGGGCACATCAAAATTCGCAGAAGTGGAGTCGCGCGGGTCGTGGCCGGCAATGACACCCAGCAAAAGCGCGCAGTCGTACACATTGCGGGCCAGGGGACCGATCTGGTCGAGCGAAGAAGCAAAGGCGATCAGCCCGTAGCGCGAAACCGCCCCGTAAGTCGGTTTTAAGCCTACCACACCGCAGAAAGAGGCCGGCTGGCGGATGGAACCGCCCGTATCCGAACCCAGGGCCAAAACGGCTTCGCCGGACGCCACCGCTGCCGCCGAGCCCCCGCTGGAACCGCCCGGCACCCGGTTTAAGTCCCAGGGATTGCGGGCGGGAAAGAAAGCCGAGTTCTCCGTAGACGAGCCCATGGCAAACTCGTCCATGTTGGTCTTACCGGTAATCACCGCACCGGCGGCTTCCAGTTTTTCTACCACCGTAGCACTGTAGGGGGGGACAAAGTTGGCCAGAATTTTTGAACCGGCAGTGGTCACAACCCCTTTAGTGCAGATATTGTCTTTAACGGCCACGGGAATGCCCCCCAGAGGAGGAAGCGGCTCGCCCCTGGCTATAATTTCGTCTATGCGGCGGGCTTGCTCTTTGGCCTTTTCCCCGGTCACTGTTATGTAAGCGCCGGTCTTGCCGCCTACAGACTCGATTCTTGCCAGCACAGACGAAACCAGCTCCAACGCCGAAATCTCCTTTTTTTGCAAAAGCTCGCTTAAAACGCGGGTACTTTGCCAAAACAGCTCCAAAATCTTTCGCCTCCCAGGACTAGACTATCTTGGGGACTTTGAAAAAATTATCCTCCCGCTCGGGGCAGTTGGCCAATACTTCTTCGAGCGGCATGTGCCTGCCCACTTCGTCCTCGCGGAAAACGTTAACGAGCGGCAGCACGTGGGCCGTAGGGGGCACATCTTGCGTGTCCAGTTCAGCCAGAGATTGAAAGTAACCCAAGATGTCGCCGAGTTGTTTGGTGTACATTTCCTTCTCCTCTTCGGTCAGCTCGAGCCTGGCCAGGTGCGCCACGTGCAAAACGTCCTCTTTAGTAATCAAATCTTCTCACCTTCTCCCACCATTTTTTTAAAGGCCTCCTCGTCCAAAACCGCAACCCCTAAGGTGCGGGCCTTGTCCAGCTTGGAGCCGGGTTTTTCCCCCGCCACCACGTAGTCGGTGGCGCGGCTTACACTGCCGGCCACCCTCCCGCCCAGGCGCTCGATGATCTCTTTGGCCTCCTGCCGGGTAAAGCCGGACAGCGTACCGGTTAAAACAAGTACTTTGCCGGACAGCGGCCTTGCTCCCCGGGCGGCGGCAGCCTCACCACCCGATGTGTTAACCCCGGCCCGTGCCAGCTTGTCTACAACGGCGCGGTTCTTCTCGCTGGCAAAGAAATTTACTACGCTGGCAGCAATTTTGGGACCGATTTCGGGGATTTGCATAAGTTCTTCCTCGCCGGCGGCCATCAAAGCGTCGAGGCTGCCGAAGCGCTCGGCTAAGATGTGGGCCGCCCGCTCACCTACGTGCCGTATACCCAGGGCAAAAATGAGCCTGGACAGGGGACGCGACTTGCTCTCTTCAATAGCCCGCAGCAGGTTGGCAGCCGATTTGGGGCCCATGCGCTCAAGCCGCTCCAAGTCTTGAACACGTAAGCTGTATAGGTCAGCCGGATCTCCTACCAAGTTATTGGCCAGAAGCTGCGCCACAGTGGCCGGGCCCAAACCGGCAATGTCCATGGCGCTGCGGGAAGCAAAGTGGACCAGGTTTTCGTGCAGCCTGGCCGGGCAGGCCAGCCCCGTACAGCGGTACGCTGCCTCGCCTGCCTCCCTTTTGACCGGCGAACCGCAAGAAGGGCAGGTTTTGGGCATGGACCAGTTCATTTCCCGGCCGGTCCTCTTTTCTTTAAGAGGGGCCACCACTTCGGGAATTATGTCCCCCGCCTTTTGCACGACAACCAGGTCGCCGACGCGGATATCTTTTTCCCTGATGATGTCCTCGTTGTGCAGGGTGGCCCTGCTGACAGTAGTTCCGGCCAGGCGCACCGGCTCCAGTTCAGCGGTGGGCGTGAGCACCCCGGTGCGGCCGACCCGCACAAATATGTCTTTAACCCTGGTCACGGCCTGCTCCGGCGGAAACTTGTAGGCTATGGCCCAGCGGGGGCTCTTCATGGTGGCGCCCAGCCGCTCCTGCTGGGACAAAGAGTCCACCTTGACCACAAGCCCGTCCACGGCGTAGGGCAGGTCAAAGCGCCGCTCCTGCCACTGGCGGCAGTAACCGATCACACCGTCAATGCTGTCAAAAATCTTGTAGCCGTCGCTTACCTTAAAACCTGCTTTGCTCAAATACTCAAGCAGCCCGGACTGGCTGGTAAGCTCAATTCCCTCGCAGCGGCCTGCACCGTAGGCAAAAAAGCCAAGCTGGCGGGAAGCGGTGACGCGCGGGTCGAGCTGGCGCAGTGAGCCGGCGGCGGCGTTGCGCGGGTTGGCAAAGACCTGCTCGCCGGCCTCTTCCCTGGATTCGTTGAGCCTCAAAAAAGCCTCTTTGGGCATGTAGGCTTCACCGCGCACCTCCAAAAGGGGAACCGGATCTTTCAAACGTAAGGGGATACTCCTGACGGTTTTTAAATTTTCGGTAATGTCCTCGCCCACCTCCCCGTCCCCCCGCGTCGCCCCCCGCACCAAGATGCCGTTTTCATAAGTCAAGGATACGGCCAGGCCATCTACTTTCAGCTCTACTACGTAGCGCACCTCTTCGCCGGGCAGCGCGTTGCGCACCCGCCGGTCAAAATCCAACAACTCGCCCTCGTCAAAGGCGTTGGCCAGGCTCAGCATGGGAACCTGGTGTCTTACAGTGGCAAAGCCCTCACGCGGCCGGCCGCCGACCCGCTGGGTGGGTGAATACGGAACTACCAGGGAGGGGTAGCGCCTCTCAATCTCTTCCAGCTCGCGCATCAGCCGGTCGTACTCGGCGTCGGTTATCTCCGGCCGGTCCAGAACGTAGTACAGGTAGTCATGCCTTTCTATTTCCCGGCGCAGCTCATCAGCCCGCGCCTTGGCCGCGTTTAAGTCTTTTTCCCAAGAACACACGCCCAAACACCCCCGTATTCTCTATCAGGCCAGCAGTGAGGCGGCCATTTTCACCAGGTGGGCCGCCGGCACAAAGAAGAGCTGAGCTAAAAGCGTGCCGGCCAGCCTGGTCACCGTCAGGTAAAGGGCCATCTGCTTTACATCTTCTTCACACCTTTCGCCTCTCAAAGCCTGGTCAGTAATGGCCGCGGCCGCAGGGTCGACGACAGTAGCCGCCAAGACGGTAGCCACGCCGTTGACCACGGCGGAAAGGGAAGCCGCCGTAGTGCGGTAGTCGGGAAAAAGGGCCCCGGCGTAAAGAGAAGAGAGCACACCTGTAGTATAGATGCCCGTCACCAATAAATTTAAAAATAAAAACGCCCTGGGCAGCGGCCGGCTGCCCACAGCCGCCAGGCTGAAGCTCTTCTTTTTTGGAAGGTATAAAAAGCCCGCCAGCCTTGCCGCCCGGCGCGGAGAAAAGAGGAGAAGACCTAAAAGCCGCGGCACCGAGCCGGTTTCTTCAAAGAGCATAATAGCCCGCACAAAAACGTGGACAAAAGAGGGTATGAGCACGGCTCCGGCTACCGTGCCGGCCGTGGCGGCCCCCAGCACCAGCCGGACCTGCAGGTCCAGCTGCGCCAGCTGCTGGCGGTAGGCCGGGTGCAGGACCAGTTCGCCGCCCGGCACGGCAGCTCCTACCGCAAGCTGCCCCTCTCTGATGGCCCCCTCCACAATGGAAGCCAAAAGAAACCCCTGGAAACTATTAGCAGTGCTGGCCAGCAGGAAAACCACGTTAAAGAGAGAATAGGCGGTGGCCAGCCGGCCGGTGCGCACCCCCGCAACCCGCACGGCGTAAATAAGCGTATTGACAAAGTGGATGACCGCCGTCAGGGCGGCCACAATTAAAAGGCGCTCCATGTGTTCCCTTTCAGATTTTTTAAATTTATTATACCACCAATACGTCAATAATTGCCTTAATGCCTAATTTTTTCTAAGGGGGCGTACTTGGCCAGCAGCACTTTTACTCCCCGTCCGGGAAAAGAAACCCTCACTTCGGTCTCACTGCCGGCACCGCGCACGCCTACCACCACGCCCTCACCAAAGCGGGCATGCCTGACCACATCGCCCAAGGCCAGCGAGAGCTGGCTTTCCCCGGCACTGGCAGAACTCTTTGCGCCTTCTCCGTCACCGCTTTCGGCCAAAGTCAGAAGGTGCGGAGGAATTTCCAGCAAAAAGCGCGACGGCGGATTTGAGCGCAAGCTCCCGTAAAGCGTGCGCCAAAGGCAGTTGGTGAGGTAAAGTTTTTCCTTAGCCCTGGTAATTCCCACGTAACACAGCCGGCGCTCTTCCTCCAATCCCCCCGCTTCCTCAAAAGAGAGGCTGTGGGGAAAGATCCCCTCCTCCATGCCGGCCATAAAGACCACCGGAAACTCCAGCCCCTTGGCGCTGTGGAGGGTCATCAGCACCACCTGTCCGGCATCCTCCTCGTACTCGCCGGCATCGCTAACCAGCGCCACTGACTCCAGAAAATTCCAAAGGCCCCCGGGGCCGCCTTCTTTAGCCTGGCGGTCAAAGTCAGCGGCCACGGAAAGAAACTCGTCTATGTTCTCCAGCCTGCCGAACGCTTCTACTGTTTTTTCGGCTTCCAGCATGGCCCGGTAACCGGACCTCGTTAAAAGCTCCCCGACCAGCCAGGTTACCTCCCGGCACACCGCCTCCACTGAAAGCTCGTATATAAGCCTCCCCAGCCCGGCACAGTTTGATCTCGCCCGGGCAGAAAGGCCGGGTACTTCACCGGCGCGCAAAAATGCCTCCACCGGGCTTATCCCGCGCTCGCGGGCAAAGAGCAGCACCCGCTGCAGCGTGACGTCGCCTATGCCGCGGCGCGGCACGTTGGCGATCCTGGCCAGGCTTAAGGTGTCAAAGGGGTTGGCAATGACTCTGAGGTAAGCCAGGATATCCTTAATTTCCTTGCGCTCGTAGAACTTAAGGCCTCCCACAACGGTGTAGGGTATGCCGGCCCGGATAAACGTCTCCTCAATGACTCTTGACTGGGCGTTAGTCCGGTAAAGGACGGCAAAATGGCCAAAGGGCCTGCCCTCCTTCTCCGCCAGGGCCAGTATGCAGTCGGCAATAAAGCCGGCCTCTTCCCGCTCATCGTCTGCTGTGTAGACAACCGGCGGCTCGCCGGGTCCGGTCGTGGCCACCAGCCGCTTTTCCACGCGCCCCGGGTTGTGAACGATTACGCTGTTGGCGGCCTCCAATATGTAGCCGGTCGAGCGGTAGTTTTCTTCTAAAATGACCACTTTGGCCTCGGGGTAATCCTCTTTAAAACTCAAAATATTACCGATGTCAGCACCCCGCCAGCCGTAAATGCTCTGATCGGGATCACCGACGGCAAACAGGTTGCGGTGGGCAGCTGCCAGGAGTTTTACCAGCACGTACTGGGCGTGGTTGGTGTCCTGGTACTCGTCGATGAGTATGTGGCGAAAGCGCTGCTGGTAATACGCCAGCACCGCCGGGTACTCCTGAAAAAGGCGCACAGTGAGAAAAATGAGATCGTCAAAGTCCACGGCGTTATTACGGCGCAGCTTTTCCTCGTAAAGGCGGTAAACTTGGGATACCGCCTGCTCGAAGCGGCTTTGGGCCAAGGCCTCGAAATCAAAAGCGCCTATCAGGCGGTTTTTAGCCTGGGAGATGGCCCACGCGCACGACCGCACCGGACACAATTCTTCGTTCATGGAGAGTTCACGGACGCACTCCTTCACCAGCGCCTGCTGGTCGCTGGCATCGTAGATGACAAAGCCCCGCCCCCGCCCAAAGAATTCTTCCTGCCGCCTTAAGATGCGCGCGCAGGCTGAGTGGAAAGTGGATATCCACAACTCGGAAAAAGACAAGGGCACCAGCTGTTCCACCCGCTCCTTCATCTCGGCGGCAGCCTTGTTGGTAAAAGTAATGGCCAGGATCTGCTGCGGCAAAACGCGCCGCTCACTGATAAGGTACGCTATCCTCCTGGTCAGCACCCGCGTTTTTCCGCTGCCCGCTCCTGCCAAAACGAGGAGCGGCCCCTCGCCGTGCAAAACGGCCTCCCGCTGGGCTGGGTTTAAGCCGCTCAAGACGTCCAAATAAAGCACCTCAACTGTTCCTAATTCTGTTTGCCGCGGCGGCGGGCCAGTACAGTAAGCACGTCATCCGGCTCCATCCCGTGCCAGGCCAGCAGCACCAGCAGGTGGTAAACCAGGTCGGCTATTTCTGCGGCCAGCTGGCTTTCACCGCCGCTTTTGGAGGCAATGATTACTTCCGCGGCCTCTTCGCCGATTTTTTTCAAAATTTTGTCCTGCCCCTCTTTAAAGAGGTAAGCGGTGTAAGATCCCGGCGGCATATCTTTTGAGCGCTGCTGTATAACGTCAAAAATTTCCCTTACCAGCCCCTCACACGCCATTTGGCCCAAACCTTCTTTCCGCCACGCCTTATTTCTTAGCTGCCGTAAACCTTCTCGGGGTCAAAAACCTTTTCTCCCACCACTTCCACTTCTCCGCTTTCTGTCAGGCGGTAGTGGAAGCAGGAATAGTACCCCTCGTGGCAGGCCGCCCCCGCCTGCTCGACTTTTACCAGCAATGTATCGCGGTCGCAGTCAAAAAAAACATCCACAACCTTCTGGACGTGCCCGCTGGTTTCACCCTTGTGCCAGAACTTTTTGCGGCTGCGGCTCCAAAACCAGGTTTCCCCGCTTAAAAGAGTCTTTTCCACCGCTTCTTTATTCATGTACGCCACCATCAGCACTTCCAAGGTGCCGGCATCCTGCACGACAACCGGAATAATTCCTTCAGCGCTGTACTTTAAACTGCCTGCATCAAAAGCCAACCCGCTCCCTCCATTTGCTTCACTTACTCTTCTATCATACGTACCGGGATACCCTTGGACTTGAGGTACTCCTTGACTTCCTTAATGGTGTATTCCCGGTAGTGGAAAATAGACGCCGCTAGGGCGGCATCGGCCCCGCCGGCGGTGAGCCCCTCGGCTATGTGCTCTAACGTGCCCACCCCGCCCGAAGCAATAACCGGTATTCTCACCGCATCTGCCACCGCCCGCGTCAACGGGATGTCATAGCCGTCCTTGGTCCCGTCGCGGTCCATACTGGTGAGCAGGATTTCACCTGCTCCCAGCTCCTCCACTCTTCTGGCCCACTCCACGGCATCAATACCCGTCGGCGTGCGCCCGCCGTGGGTGTAGACCTCCCACTTGTTAGGGCCGCACCAGCGGGCGTCGATGGCCACCACTACGCACTGGCTCCCAAACTTCTCGGCGGCCTCAGCCACCAAACGCGGGTTTTTCACTGCCGCCGTATTGATAGATACCTTATCGGCACCGGCGGAGAGGATGGCGCGGATATCCTCTAAAGAACTGATCCCGCCGCCGACAGTAAAGGGGATGAACACCTCGCCGGCCGTTCGGTAGACCATATCCAAAGTGGTCTTGCGGTTTTCTGCCGAAGCGTTGATGTCCAAAAAAACCAGCTCATCGGCCCCCTCCCGGTCGTAGAAGGCGGCCAGTTCTACGGGGTCGCCTGCATCCCGCAAATTTATGAAATTAGTGCCTTTTACCACCCTGCCCCCGGCAACGTCCAGACAGGGGATGATCCTCTTTAACAGCAATCCCAAACACCTCGCCAAAAAAAATTTAGTGCACCGCACCTTTTACCCTTCTGCCGCCGCCATGGCTTGCGCTAAGGTAATGGCGCCGTCGTAAAGGGCTTTGCCCACAATGGCCGCCTCCACGCCGTAAACTTCCAGTTCCTTTAAGGCGCGTATATCCTCCAGCCGGGAAATACCCCCGGAGGCAATGACCTTTAAACCGCAAGCCCTAGCCAGCTCACCGCAAGCCTCCACATTGGGCCCTTTTAAGGTGCCGTCTCTCTTTATATCGGTAAAAACCACCCTCTTAACTCCCAGTTCTTTTACTTCCCGGGCCAGCTCCACTGTCCCTTTTTCTGCGGTGACTCCCCAGCCTTCAATGGCCACCTTGCCCCCGCGGCCGTCAATACCCACCAGCACGCGCTCCCCGTACTTTTCGCAGGCTTTGGCCACCAGACCTGGCTTTAAGACAGCCGCCGTGCCCAGGATAACCCTGGCAGCCCCCAGTGCTAAAAGCTGCTCCAAAACTTCTATTTCCCTCACACCGCCGCCAACCTGCACGGGTATATCTACGGCCTTAATAATAGCAGCTATAACGTCTGTATTTTTCGGCACCCCGCAAAAGGCGCCGTCCAAATCTACCACGTGCAGCATTTTGGCCCCCTCTTCCTGCCAGCGCCGGGCTGCGGCCACCGGATTATCCGAGTAAACGGTCTGGCGGTCGGGCCGGCCCTCAACCAGGCGGACACACTTCCCTTCCCGCAAGTCTACAGCGGGGATAATTAACATCTTTTAGCCAACCTCCAAAAATTTGCTAAAATGCGAAGACCTAATGAACTGCTCTTCTCGGGGTGAAACTGAATGCCAAAAACGTGCCCCCTGCCGGCTGCCGCGGCAAAGCGGGTGCCGTAGTCCGTATAGGCCAGGATCAGTTCAGGGTGTGCCGGCTCGGCCACGTAAGAGTGCACAAAATAAAAAGGGGAATTGCTGGCTATCCCGGCAAAGAGGGGGCTGGGCCTTGCGATCTCTATCTGGTTCCACCCCATGTGGGGAACTTTTAGCCTCGCCGGCAGCCGCCGCACCCGTCCGGGCAAAATACCCAATCCCGCCGTGCGGCCGCCTTCCTCCCCTTCTTCAAAGAGGAGCTGGTAGCCAAGACAGATACCTAAAAGGGGCTTTCCGCTTTTTACCGCTTTACACAAGGCCTCGTCCATACCGCAGGCGCGCAAGTTGGCCATGGCCCGGGCAAAGGCCCCTACCCCCGGCAGAACCACGGCTGCCGCCAAAGCCAGCTGATCAGGAGCTGTGGCCAAAAAGCACTCCCCGCCGGCTTTCTCCAGCCCCTTGACAACACTGTGCAAGTTGCCCATCCCGTAATCTACAACCGCGATCATCTTTTATCCCCGCCCAAAAGAATTTAGCGCGGGCGGGGCCCAAAAACAAAAACTTACGGGTGATCCCGCCCTTTTTGGCCTTAACCCAAAAGGCCCTTGGTGGAAGGAACGCCTTCACTGCCGGTAGCAGCGGCCGCTTCTTTTAAAGCGAGAGCCAGCGCCTTAAAAGTGGCCTCAATGATGTGGTGGGTGTTCTTGCCGGCCAGCTGTTTTACGTGCAAGTTGAAGCCGCCGTTAACGGCCAGAGCGCGCAGGAATTCCTCCACCAGTTCGGTATCAAAATCCCCAATTCTTGCGGCCGGCATCTGCACGTCGTAAGAAATGTACCCCCGTCCGCTTAAATCCACAGCCGCCAGCACCAGGGCATCGTCCATGGGGACGACGGCGTGGCCAAAGCGCCTGATCCCCGACCGGTCTCCCAAGGCCCTTTCAATGGCCTTGCCCAGAGAAATGCCGGCATCCTCAACGGTGTGGTGACCGTCAATTGCCAGGTCCCCCCTGGCCGTCAGTTCCATATCGAAGCCGGAATGCAAAGCAAAGACCTGCATCATGTGGTCAAAAAACGGCATCCCCGTCGTCACCCAGTACACGCCGCTGCCGTCTAACTGCAGGGTGACATTTACTTCGGTTTCCTTAGTTTTGCGGGCCACGTAGGCCTGCCGCCCGGTTCTCTCTTCCGGCATGAAATATCGCACCTCCGCTTTTTTGATATTCTTAATCTCGCAAAACTTCTCCTAATTTCTCTAAAAAGATCCTGTTCTCTTCTTCAGTGCCGACCGTCACCCTCAAAAACCGGGGCAGGTACGGGCTTTCCACGTTGCGCACCAGCACCCCCCGCCGCAAAAGGCCGCTGTAAACCGCACCGGCCGGCAGCGGCGTGCGGAAGAGGAGGAAGTTAGCCTGGCTGGGAAAGACCTCAACACCCGGCAGGCGTGACATTTCGGCCAGGAGCAACTCGCGGTCGCGCACGATCTGTTCCACCCTGGCCCAAAAAGTCTTTGCGTTGTCTAGCACCGCAGCAGCTGCTTCCTGGGAAAAAGAGTTTAAATTAAACGGCTGCCTCACCTTTTCCAGTTCCTCTATAAGCTCCCGGGAAGCCAGGAGATAGCCCACCCTTAAGCCCGCCATGCCGAAAGCTTTGGAAAAGGTGCGGAGCAAGGCCACGTTGGGCAGGTGGTCCAAAAGATGGCGGCAGCTGGCCGGCGCAAACTCCACGTAAGCCTCGTCCACCAGGACAAGAGCGCGGGTGCCGTCGGCAATCTTTTGGACGTCTTCGGGCGGGGTGGCGTTGCCCGTCGGGTTGTTGGGCGAACAAATTATTACCACCTTCACTTTAGGATCTTCACACGCCTTTAATGCTGTTTCCACGTCCACCCCGAAATCCCTTTCCCGGCGGGGCACCTCAATCACTTCAGCGCCGGCAATCCTGCCGTGAATGGCGTACATGCTAAAAGTAGGAACAGTTACCGCAGCCTTGGCACCGGCCGCAAAGGCCAGCATGACGTTAAAAATGATCTCGTCAGAACCGTTGCCCACCATAACATTTTCGGGGCTAAGCCCCGTGTGAGCGGCAATTTTAGCGCGCAGCTGCCGGGCAGAAGAATCCGGATAGCGGTTTAAGGCAAGCTGCCTAGCCCGCTCTAAGATTTCCGCCAGTACTTCCTGCGGGAAACCGTGAGAGTTTTCATTAGCGTCCATCTTTATTACACCCGGGCAGTCGTGCACTTTATAGGGAACCAGGTCTAAAAGGTCGCGCCTTAAGAGGGAAGAGGCACTAAAATTTCCGGCCATTTCACTCCCCACCCCCGCTTTGTACGTCCCGACCGTACCTTTCCAAACGCACGGCCACGGCGGCGGCGTGGGCCGGCAGTCCCTCTGTTCCCGCCAGCACCATTACGTCCTTGGCCGCTTTTTGCAGGGCGTGCGGCGTGTAGGAGATAAGGCTCGTCTTCTTGATAAACGTATCCACTCCCAGCGGCGAGCAGAAGCGGGCAGTGCCGGCGGTGGGCAGGACGTGATTGGGACCGGCCAAATAATCGCCCAGCGGCTCGGGGGAGTGACTGCCCAAAAAGACCGCCCCGGCATTTTCCACCCGCCCCAGCCAGCAAAAAGGTTCGGCTACCATCAGCTCCAAGTGCTCGGGGGCAATGCGGTTGGCCACCTCAAAAGCCTCTTCCAAACTACCGGTGACAATAACGGCCCCGGCATGGGTCAAAGAGGAAGCAATCACCTCCCGGCGCGGCAGGCGCTCTGCCAGAGCCAAAACCGCCTCAACCACTTTTTGCGCCAGTTCACGGCACGGAGTGATCAGGATGGCCGAGGCCATTTCGTCGTGCTCTGCCTGGGATAAGAGGTCGGCAGCAGCAAATATGGGGTCGGCAGTGTGGTCGGCCACAATTACCACTTCGCTGGGGCCGGCCAGCATGTCAATGCCTACCCAGCCCATAACGCACTTTTTGGCCAAGGTGACGTAAATATTGCCCGGACCGGTGATCTTATCCACCCGGCGGACGGTTTCTGTGCCGTAGGCCAAGGCAGCCACGGCCTGTGCCCCGCCCATGCGGTATATTTCTTCTACTCCTGCTTCCGCGGCGGCCACCAAGGTGTGAGGGTTGATCGAGCCGTCCGGCGCCGGCGGCGTGACCATGGCAATTTCCCCCACACCGGCCACTTTGGCCGGCACAGCGTTCATGAGCACTGAAGAGGGGTAAGCAGCTTTTCCGCCCGGCACGTAAATGCCCACCCGTTTAAGAGGCCTTACCAGCTGGCCGAGAAGTAAGCCGTCCTCGCCGGCCACAAACCAGGACTGGCGCAGCTGGCGGCGGTGAAAAGAGGCGATGTTCTCGCGCGCTGTGCGCAGGGCTGCCAAAAACTCACCGCTCACCTGCCGGTAGGCGCCTTCTATTTCTTCTTTAGTCACAACAAGCTGCGCGGGCTCCAATTGGGGCCCCCCGAAGCGGGCAGTATACTCAATAACCGCCGCATCTCCCCTTTTTTTTACCGCGGCGCAAATTTCTGCCACTTCACTTTCCGTTTCAGCAGCCAATTCCGCCCGCCTGGCCAAGAGCTCCTCCACACAGGGGTCGCCCGTTTCATAAATGCCTAAAAAAATTTCCTTCACCACATCATCGTCCTTCCCCTTTTTTCGCACAAGCCAGCCGCTCCAAAACGAGCTTGTAGCCGTCCGCCCCGTAATTTAAGGCCCGCTTTACCCGGCTGATAGTAGCCGTACTGGCCCCCGTGCGGGCGGCAATTTCGCCGTAAGTCTTGTTATCCCGGAGCATCTTGGCCACTTCCAGGCGCTGGGCAAGTGATTTTAATTCAGCTACGGTGCAAATATCTTCAAAAAACTGGTAACACTCGTCCACATCGCGCAAAGCCAGCACCGCTTCAAAGAGCCTGTCCAAGAGCTCGTCTTTCAACTTCCCAGAGTACACACTAAAACCCCCGGCCGGCTTTAACATGTTAACATTTTATCACGTTAAATAGTTAAAATCAACGGCCTATTTGCCGCAAGCCAAAAGGGGCCGCCCCTTTATAGGTCAGGCGGCCCCCAGGTATCCCGGGCAAATCTTTTGGTTTAAATACACCGCTTACATAAACCTTTCCTGTCTTTCGCCGGCAGGGCTTTCAAACTGGGATTTCACCTGTTGTATATCCTCGCTGTCAGCTATTTGTGCCGGCTGGTAGTATCCTTTTTGCTCGGCCAGTTTGTAGAGGTCGTACTGGAACTTTTCGTCGTGGTCACGGATCTGCTGCAGGGTTTTCCTCAGCTGTTCGTTGGAGGTCTGGGCAATATAACTGGCATAACAGCTCAAATTGCTGTTGACCATGGAGAGCACGTCGTTGACAATATCCTTTTCCTGCATCATACACCTCTACCCCCTTTAAGTGAGGAAAGACATGAGTCTTTCTTTGGTGTTTTTGGCGTCCTGAGCCGACCTCTCCAACATCTCCTTAATTTTAGGATCGCCTACCTGCTGGGAGTAGGCCAAAAGCTTTTTGTGGGCCGTTTCGTGAGAGCCAATAAGGTGCCGCAAGTTCTGCAGCTCCAACTGGTTGAGCTGCGGCATGCAACCACTCCTTTCACAATGGGATTTTTTATGCCGCCAAACGGCAACCTTATTGTTCCCCCAAAAACTCTTTTAATACATTATTTTGCTTACTGGCCGGCACGCAGCCTGGCCAGAGCCCGGCCGGCAATGTCGCGCCGGTAGTGCATACCTTCAAAATTAATTTTTTCCACAACACTGTAGGCAGCCCTCACGGCCGAAGCGATGTCGCCGGCGGCCGCCGTTACCCCCAGCACCCGGCCGCCGGCCGTAACTACCCGGCCGGCGGCCTCCGCCGTGCCGGCGTGAAACACCAGCACATCTGGGGGCACTTCGTCCAGGCCGCTGATAACCTTGCCCTTCTCGTAACTGCCCGGGTAGCCGCCAGAAGCCAAAACCACGCATACGGCCGCCCCGTCCCGCCACCTGATTTCCACACCCGCCAGCCTTTCTTCAAGAACAGCTTCCATAATCTCAACGAGGTCGCTTTCCAAAAGGGCCAAAACCGGCTGGGCCTCCGGGTCGCCAAAGCGGACGTTGAATTCCAGCACTTTCGGGCCTTCGCTTGTGACCATCAGGCCGGCGTAAAGGACGCCGCGGTAGGGGCGCCCCTCTTCTCTCATGGCCCGCACGGCGGGAACGAGTATCTCCTCCAATGTGCGCCTGTGTATTTCCGGCGTGTAGACCGGCGCCGGCGCATAAGCCCCCATGCCGCCGGTGTTGGGGCCGCGGTCTCCGTCGTAAACCCGCTTGTGGTCCTGCGAGGAAACCATGGGCACAACCGTCTGGCCGTCGGTAAAAGCGAGGACGCTCACCTCCTCGCCCTCCAAACACTCCTCGATCACCACCCGCTCGCCGGCGCGGCCGAAGGCCCTTTCCACCATGATGGTGTCCACGGCAGCCAGCGCCTCTTCCTCACTGGCGGCCACGATTACGCCCTTGCCGGCGGCCAGGCCGTCAGCCTTCACCACACAAGGCGCGCCTATTTCCTTTATGTAGGAGCGCGCCGCCGCCGGATCATCGAACACGGCAAAACGGGCCGTGGGTATGCCGTACTTCTTCATGATCTCCTTGGCAAAGACCTTGCTTCCCTCCAGTTCCGCCGCCGCCCGGCTCGGCCCAAAGACCCTAAGCCCTGCACCTTCAAAGGCGTCTGCAATGCCGGCGCAAAGCGGCGCCTCCGGCCCCACCACGGTAAGGTCAACTCCCTCCCGGCGGGCAAACTCCAAAAGCGACGTTATGTCCTCAGTGCCGATATTAACGCACCTTGCCTGCCGGGCAATGCCGGCATTGCCCGGAGCACAAAAGATTTCCTTTACCCGGGGGCTCTGCGCTATCTTCCAGACCAGGGCGTGCTCCCTGCCCCCGCCTCCCACCACCAGCACCTTCACGGCTGACGCGCACCTCCCGCACAAGAATAAAGTTAAAATAAAATTGTTGTTGAAATAACTTTTTAATGCTTGAAATGCCTTACACCCGTAAAGACCATAGCTATCCCGTACTCATCTGCCACTTTAATTGACTCTTCGTCGCGCACCGACCCGCCCGGCTGAATAATGGCGGCAATGCCGGCCCTGGCTGCTTCCTCCACCGTATCCCCGAAGGGGAAGAAGGCGTCTGAACCCATGACCGCTCCGCGGGCCTTCTCGCCGGCCTGTCTTAGGGCAAGGCGCGCTGCCCCCACCCGGTTCATCTGGCCTGCCCCCACACCTAAGAGCTGGCGGTTCTTGGTGACCACGATGGCGTTGGACTTGACGTGCTTGACAACCGTCATGGCAAAAATGAGCTCTTCCATCTCTTGCAGCGTGGGCTGGCGGCGGGTGACTACTTTTAGGTCCTCCCTCCGCAGCACTTCCCGGTCGGCCTCCTGCACCAAAAGCCCGCCGTTAATTTTCCTCATGTCCAGCCAGTCGCTGGTCTGGCCGGTGATCTCGCCGGTCTTAAGAAGCCTAAGAGAAGCCTTGGCCGAAAGGATCTCAAGGGCCTCCTCGTCGTAACCCGGAGCAATAACGGCCTCCAGGAAGATCTTTTGCATCTCGCGCGCCGTTTCGGCATCGACTTTGCGGTTTAGGGCCACAATGCCGCCAAAAGCTGAAACCGGGTCGCCCTCGTAAGCCTTTTTGTAGGCTTCGGCCAGAGTAGGCGCCAGGGCACAGCCGCAGGGGTTGTTGTGCTTGATAATGGCAGCCGCCGGCTCGGCAAACTCGCGCACCAGCTCAAAAGCGGCGTTTATATCCAGGATGTTGTTGTAAGACAGTTCTTTGCCCGAAAGCTGCTCTGCCCGGCCGGCACAGGCCCCGAACACCCCCGGCTGGACGTAAAAAGCGGCTTTTTGGTGGGGGTTTTCGCCGTAGCGCAGCACTTGAGCCCTCTCAAAGCACAAGTTCAATACCGGCGGGAAAACGCCTTCCCCGGACAGCCCCTCTAAGTAGGCGGCAATGGCTGCGTCGTAAGAGGCGGTGTGGGCAAAAGCTTCTTTGGCCAGGTCAAGCCGCATCTCAAAGCTCAAACCCCCGCCGCGCAAGGCGTTAAGCACCTCGCCGTAGCGGGCAGGGTTGACCACCACCACGACGCTCTCAAAATTTTTAGCCGCCGAGCGCACCATGGCCGGGCCGCCGATGTCAATGTTTTCTATGGCCTCGGCCAGCGTCACCCCCGGACGGGCCACCGTTTCTCTAAAGGGGTAGAGGTTGACCGCCACCAGGTCAATGGGCTCGATACCCAGCCCTGCCAGCTGGCTCAAGTGCTCCCCGGTGCGCCGGGCCAGAATACCGCCGTGCACGGCGGGGTGCAAAGTTTTTACCCGCCCGTCCAAAACTTCCGGAAAACCTGTAATATCAGAGATGTACGTAACCGGCACGCCGGCTTCCCGCAGCACCTTGGCCGTTCCGCCTGTAGAAATGATCTGCACGCCCAGATCAACCAAGCCGCCGGCAAATTCTACAACTCCCGTCTTGTCGGAAACGCTGATGAGAGCCTTTTTTACTCCGGTCAAATGCTATTCCCCCTCTTTTTTGTCCAGCACCCTCACGCGCCGCCCCTCGATGACCAGGCGTCCTTCACTGAAAAGTCTGATGGCTTCCGGGTAAATCCTGTGCTCCTGCTCTAAAATGCGGGCCGACAGCGTCTCTTCAGTGTCGCCTTCCAGCACCGGCACGGCGGCTTGAATGATTATCGGCCCTGTATCCACCCCTTCGTCTACAAAGTGCACGGTGCAGCCGCTGTACTTGACCCCGTACTCCAGCGCCTGGCGCTGGCCGTGCAGTCCCGGAAACGAAGGCAAGAGCGCCGGGTGGATGTTCATGATCCGGTTGGGGTAAGCGTCTAAAAGGACCCGTCCGACAATCCGCATGTAACCCGCCAGGCACACCAGCTCCACACCGTGCCGCTGCAAGATACCGGCTATTTCGCCTTCGTACTCGTCTTTACTGGGGTAGGCTTCGGGGTTAACAAAGAAAGCCGGTATCCCCGCACCCCGCGCCCTCTCCAGTGCTTTGGCGGTTTCTACATCACTGATCACTACGGCCACCTCGGCATCGATTTTGCCGGCAGCAGCAGCGTCCATAATGGCCTGCAGGTTTGAGCCCCGGCCGGAAGCCAAAACACCGATGCGCAGCTTAGCCAACAAGCCAGCCTCCTTTCCAAGTTAATTTTAGACGTATACCACTTTGCCGCCGCCTCCCGCGACTTCGCCGATGATATAGGCCGTCTCACCGGACTCCGCCAGGGCGGCTATTAAATCATCGGTTTGGTGGGCGGGCACTGCCAGCACAAAGCCCACACCCATATTGAACGTGCGCAGCATCTCCTCCCGCTCCACGCCGCCGGCCTCGGCAATCAGCTCAAAAATGGGCGGCACCGGCCAGGACCCGATTTCCACCACCGCCGAAAGACCGGCTGGAAGAATGCGCGGTAGGTTTTCGGTCAAGCCGCCGCCCGTGACGTGGCACATCCCCTTTACCGTAAACCTGTCCAAAAGGGGCAGGACGGTCTTGACGTATATCCTGGTCGGTTCCAGCATTTCCTCGCCCAAAGCGCGCCCCAGACCCTCCGGTACGCTCTCTACAGTGTAGCCGGCCGCCTCGAAAAGGGCTTTCCTGGCCAGGGAAAAGCCGTTGCTGTGCAGTCCCGAGGAGGGAAGTCCCACCAGCCTGTCCCCGGGGGTTATGTTTTTACCGTCAATTATGCGCCCTTTTTCCGCCACGCCGACGGCAAAACCGGCCAGGTCGTACTCTTCCGGCCCGTAAAAGCCCGGCATCTCCGCCGTTTCCCCGCCCAAAAGGGCACAGCCCGCCTGCCGGCAGCCCTCGGCCACACCTTCGACAATGGCCGCCACCCTCTCGGGAACCAGCCTGCCCACTGCCAGGTAATCGAGGAAAAAGAGCGGTTCTGCCCCATGGACGAGGATGTCATTAACGCACATGGCCACGGCGTCAATGCCCACTGTGTCGTGCCTGTCCGTGAGCATGGCAATGCGGAGCTTGGTGCCCACCCCGTCGGCCCCGGCGACCAGGACCGGCTCACGGTAGCGGGCGGTATTTAAGGCAAAAAAGCCGGCAAAGCCGCCGATGTCCCCCAGCACCTCCGGCCGGTAAGTGCTGCGCACTGATTTTTTGATGAGGCGCACCGCCTCATTGCCGGCGCTTATGTCCACCCCGGCCCCGGCGTAAGTAAGACCTTTTTTGCGTTCGGCCATCACCTGTGCCTCCCCTTCTTGCGCTCCGGCTTATAGTGGCCTCACTCCAGCGCGTACTTGCCGGCCACATCCAAATCGGGCACCTCAACCGGGTAATCCCCGCTGAAGCAAGCCGTGCAGAAATTGTCCTTCTTATCGCCAAACACGCTCAATAGACCTTCTAAGCTCAAGTAGCAGAGTCCGTCGGCGCCGATGTAGGCGCGGATTTCCTCAACCTTTTTGCGGGCGGCGATGAGCTCTTCTTCGTTGGAAGTGTCAATGCCGTAAAAGCAGGGCTTTATCACCGGTGGGGAACTCAAGCAGTAGTGCACTTCCGCGGCACCGCTCTCCCTCAACAGGCTCACGATCTTGCCGCTGGTCGTGCCGCGCACCACCGAGTCGTCCACTACCACCACCCGCTTGCCCTCCACTACGTCGCGCACGGCGTTTAGTTTGAGCCGCACGCTCAAATCGCGCGTGCTCTGGGTGGGCTGGATGAAAGTACGGCCCACATAGCGGTTCTTCATCAGCCCTTCCTCGAGGGGGATGCCCGACTCCTCGGCAAACCCGCGCGCCGCGTAAGTTCCGGAATCCGGCACGCCAATGATCACGTCGGCCTCCACCGGGTACTCCCTGGCCAAAGTGCGGCCCATCTGGCGCCGGACGCGCCCCACGTTGAACCCGTCCAAGCGGCTGTCCGGCCGGGCAAAGTAGATGTATTCGAAAATGCAGTGCGCCCTCCTGGACACCGGGGGCCCCTTTTTGGAAATCACCCCTTCCTCCCCGATGAGGATAACCTCGCCGGGCTCTATGTCCCTCACGAACTCGGCGCCAACGGCATCTATGGCGCAGGACTCCGAAGCCAAAAGGTAAGCCCCGCCCTTCTTGCCCAGGCAAAGGGGCCTTATGCCGTGCGGGTCTCTTAAGCCGATGAGGTGCTTTTCCGTAAGCACCAAAAGCGCGTAAGCGCCCTTGACGTCAATCGTGCACTTCAATAGGGCGTCTACCAGGTCGCCCTGGCTGTAGCGGGCAATCAGGTTGACAAAGACCTCGCTGTCGGTCGTGGACTGAAAGACTGAACCGCCGGCCGCCAGGTGTGAACGCAGCTGGGCGGTATTGGTCAGGTTTCCGTTGTGGGCCACACCGATCATCCCTCCAGCGTAGCGGAAGACCAGCGGCTGAGCGTTGACGGGGTGGCTTGAGCCCGTCGTCGAGTAGCGCACGTGTCCCACGGCGACATGCCCGCTAAAACTCTCCAGCCTTTCGTGATTAAAAACGTCGGCCACCAGCCCCATGCCCTTTTGCAGCTGGATCCGCCTGCCGTCGCCCACGGCAATGCCGGCACTCTCCTGGCCGCGGTGCTGCAGGGCGTACAGGCCGTAGTAGGTAAGCCTGGCCACGTCCTGGCCCGGGGCGTAGACGCCAAAGACACCGCACTCTTCACGCGGCTTGTCCCGGAGATCAAAAGAGCGTATGCCGCCCAAAGTGCACCCTTTTGCCATTGCTACCCTCCCTCACGCTTAGTCCGAAAGCCTCCTCAACACTTCCCTGTAGGCCCCTTCCACGTCGCCCAGATTGCGGCGGAAGCGGTCCTTGTCCAGCTTTTCATTAGTGGCGGCATCCCAAAGCCGGCAGGTGTCGGGCGAAATTTCATCCCCGACGAGCACTTTTCCTTCAAAAACGCCGAACTCCAGTTTAAAGTCCACGAGCACCAGCCCACGAGCCGCCAGGTGTTCCTTTAAAATACCGTTTGCCGCCAGGGCCATTTTTTCCATTTCTCTAAGCTGCTCTTCGGATGCCAGGTTTAGGGCCCGTATGTGGTACTCGTTGATCATGGGGTCGCCCAGTTCGTCGCTCTTGTAATAGTGCTCCAGCACCGGGATGGGCAGGACTGTGCCCTCGGCCAGCCCCAGCCTCTTGGCCAGGCTGCCGGCGGCAATGTTTCTCACCACCACTTCCACTTTTATGATGTCCAGCTTTTTTACCAGCATCTCCCTTTGTCCGGTTAGCTCCACAAAGTGGGTGGGGATGCCCTTATCTTCCAAAAGACGGAAGAGCACAGCCGAAACCCGGCTGTTCACCGCCCCCTTGTCTTCAATCACACCCCGCTTGGCGCCGTTGAAGGCCGTGGCGTCGTCTTTAAATTCTATCAGGCAAAACTGGGGGTCTTCTGTGCTGTAAACCCGCTTGGCCTTCCCCTCGTAAAGACAAGCGAGCCTCTGCACCATAATTATCTACCTCCTCACTCCGTAATTAAAGGCCAAAGCGGCTGTAGATTAGGTCCACGTGCTTTAAGTGGTACTCAAAGTCAAACAGGCGGTCTATTTCTTCGGGGGAGAGCAGCGCCCTCACCTCCGGGTCGTTTTTTAAGAGCAGGCGGAAGTCCTCGCCCGTTCTCCACGAGCGCATGGCGTTGCGCTGCACAATTTCGTAAGCCTGCTCGCGCAAAAGCCCCTTTTCTTCGACGAGAGAGAGCAGGACGCGCTGGGAAAAGATAAGCCCGCGGGTGCGCTCTAAGTTTTTCTTCATGTTCTCGGGGTAGACCTGCAGGCCTTCAATAACCTCGTTAAACTTGGCCAGCATGTAGTCCAAAAGGGTGGTGCTGTCGGGGATGATCACCCGCTCGACCGACGAGTGGGAGATGTCCCGCTCGTTCCAAAGCGGCACGTTTTCCATGGCGGCTAAAGCGTTGGCGCGCAAAATGCGGGCCAAGCCGGATATGCGCTCGCCGGTGATGGGGTTTCTCTTGTGGGGCATGGCGGAAGAGCCCTTTTGCCCAGCGCGGAAAGGTTCCTCGGCTTCTAAGATGTCGGTGCGCTGCAGGGTGCGCAGTTCGGTGGCAAACTTGTCCAGCGAACTCCCCGCCAGGGCCAGGGCCGTCATGTACTCGGCGTGGCGGTCGCGCTGGATAATCTGGGTGGAAAGCCTGGCCGGTTTTAACCCCAGTCTCTTGCAGACGTGCTCTTCCACGCGCGGGTCGATGTTGGCGTAGGTGCCCACGGCGCCGGAAATCTTGCCTACGCTTACGGTTTCCACCGCACGCTTGAGCCTTTCCTCGTGACGCTCCGCTTCATCAGCCCAAAGCAGCATTTTCAAACCGAAAGTTATGGGCTCGGCGTGAATGCCGTGCGTGCGCCCCACCATAACAGTGCGGCGGTGCTGGGCGGCCTTTTCCAATAGGAGCTCTTTAGTGCGGGAAAGCCTCTTTAAGATCTGCTGGCCGGCCTCCCGCATGAGCACGGCCAGGGCCGTATCCAGCACGTCTGACGAGGTAAGGCCGAAGTGGATGTACTTGCCGGCCTCTCCCACCCGCTCGGCCACACACGTAGTAAAGGCAATGACGTCGTGGTTGACAGCCGCCTCGATCTCGGCAATGCGGCGCACGTCAAAACCGGCCTTCTCTTTAATTTCACAAAAGGCCTCCTGGGGGATTATGCCCAGCATGGCCTGCGCTTCGCAGGCGTAGATCTCGATCTCCAGCCACTTTTGAAACTTGTTTTCATCGGACCAGATGCGCTTCATCTCGGGAAGCGTGTAGCGCTCAATCACGTGTATCTCCCGCTTTCACCAGAAATTTACCCTAATTATTATCCCCGCCCCTTTATATATTTTTCTAAATAGCCGCGCACACCCAGCTCGGAGAGCAGGGCGTTCTTTTCAGCCACCCGGCGCGCCATTTCCGCCTTGAAGGCTTCCACTTTCTTGCGCACAGCCGTGTCGGCCGCGCCGACAATCTGGGCGGCTAAGAGGGCGGCGTTTTTGGCCCCGTTAACGGCTACACACGCCACCGGCACCCCCGGCGGCATCTGCACAATGGAGTAAAGGGCGTCCACTCCGTGCAGGGCGCCGGACGCCACCGGCACCCCGATCACGGGCAGCGGGGTATAAGCGGCAATCACACCCGGCAGGTGGGCTGCACCCCCGGCCGCGGCTATGATCACTAAAAGCCCCCGGCCGGCGGCACTTTTGGCGTACGCCGCCGTTTCGTCAGGCGTGCGGTGGGCCGAATAGATTACAGCCTCGTAACCGATGCCCATTTCTTCGAGCGCAGCAAAAGCTTCGGCCATTACAGGCAGGTCGGAGTCACTACCCAAAACTATGCCGACAAGCGGTTTTGCCAACACACATTCGCTCCTTTCGCAATGCTTTTAATTAAACAAGGCCGGCACCTAGTCCCTTACTGCCCAGCTTATGCCAAAGCTAAGCACTGAGAAGATCAAGCCGGCCAAAACGGCAGCCCCAAAACCGGCAAAATCAAACCCCTTTACCACTGCGCTGGTCAGCCACAGCATAAAGCCGTTGACTACAACAGTAAAAAGGCCGAGGGTCAAGATGTTCAAGGGGAGGGTCAGCAAGATCACAACAGGACGGATCATGGCATTTACAATTCCCAAAACCAGCGACCCGAACACGGCCCCCAAAAAGGTCACATTAAATCCCTTAACCAGGCAAGCTGTGAGTATAATTCCCGCTACATTTAAAAGCCAACGCAATACCCACCTGGGCATGCACCAAACCCCCTGTTTTATGTCTGCCCGCTTACTCCCATTCTATAGTGGCCGGCGGCTTGGAAGTAATGTCGTAAACCACCCTGTTCACCTCTTTTATTTCGCCGACAATACGGTTGGAAATAGCCTCCAGAACCTCGTAAGGCAGGCGCACCCAGTCCGCCGTCATGGCGTCAGTGCTGTGCACCGCCCGCACGGCCACAGTGTAGGAGTAGGTGCGCTCGTCGCCCATCACGCCCACGCTGCGCATGTCCGGCAGCACAGCAAAAGACTGCCAGATCTGGCGGTAAAGGCCGGCCTTTTTTATCTCCTCCTGCACAATGGCGTCGGCCTCCCGCAACACGGCCAGTTTCTCACGCGTCACCTCACCGAGGACGCGCACCGCCAGCCCCGGCCCCGGGAAAGGCTGGCGCCAGACCACCTCCTCGGGCAGGCCGAGCTCTTCACCCAGCGCCCGCACTTCGTCCTTAAACAGCCAGCGCAGCGGCTCCACCAGTTCAAAGCGCATATCCTGGGGCAGGCCTCCCACGTTGTGGTGGGTCTTGATCACCGACGCCGTGGCCGTGCCGCTCTCCACCACGTCCGGGTAGAGCGTCCCCTGCACCAAAAACTCAATATCGCCCAGTTTAGCCGCTTCCTCCTCAAACACCCGGATAAATTCCCGGCCGATAACCTTCCTCTTCTCCTCCGGGTCACTCACGCCGGCCAGGCGGTCCAAAAAGCGCTCACATGCGTCCACGTAGACCAGGTTCATCTTAAACTTTTCCCTGAAGGTCTTTAGCACCTGCTCTGCCTCGCCCTTGCGCAAAAGCCCGTGGTTGACAAAAACGCAGACCAGCCGGTCTCCGATGGCCCGGTGTGCCAGGACAGCGGCCACGGAAGAGTCCACGCCGCCGCTCAAAGCGCACAGCGCCCGGCTGCCGCCGACCTGCTCTTTTACCTCCTGCACCGCCCTCTCCAAGAACGAACCTACCGTCCAGTTTCCGGACGCCCCGCAGATACCGTACAAAAAGTTTCTTAAAATCTCCATGCCGCGGGGAGTGTGGGCGACCTCCGGGTGGAACTGCACGGCGTAAAGTTTTCTTTGCGGGCAGTCAAAAGCCGCTACGGGAGCTGCACCCGTGCGGGCAGTTATCCTAAAGCCGGGCGGGGGGGATTCGACCAGGTCGCCGTGGCTCATCCAGCACTCTTCCACTTCCGAAAGTCCGGCAAACAGCCCGTCTCTTTCTAAAACAAACAGTTCGGTGCGACCGTATTCCCTGCGCTCAGCCGGAACCACGCCGCCGCCCAGCTGGCGGGCCATGAGCTGCATCCCGTAGCAGATGCCCAAGACAGGTACGCCCAAATCGTAAACCGCCGGCTCGCACACCGGCGCGCCTTCCCCGTAGACACTGGCCGGGCCGCCGGAAAAGACTATTCCCAGCGGTTTTTTGGCCCTTATCTCGTCAACTGGGGTAAAATAAGGAAGCATTTCGCAAAAAACGTTGAGCTCACGGATGCGGCGGGCAATCAAGTGGCTGTACTGTCCGCCGAAATCGAGCACGATCACCGTCTCACGCTGCGGCAAAGACACTTTATTCACCTTCCCTGTAAACTTTGGGGTCCAGCACGGCTATATAGGGCAGGTTGCGGTAGCGCTCGTTGTAGTCAAGGCCGTAGCCCACCACAAACTCATTGGGTATAGAAAAACCCAGGTAGTGGATCTCCACCGGCACCACCCGGCGGGAAGGCTTGTCCAAGAGCGCGCACACCTCCAGCGTGGCCGGGCCGCGCGCCTTTAGGTTTTGGACCAGGCAACTGAGCGTAAGCCCCGTATCAACCACGTCATCCACGAGAAGCACGTGCCGGCCTTCAATGCTTGCGTCCAAATCCTTTAAGATCCGCACCGTGCCGGACGACACCGCAGAAGAGCCGTAGCTGGATACGGCCATAAAGTCGTAAGACGCGGGCACAGTAATCTTGCGCACGAGATCGGCCAAAAAAACGGCCGCACCTTTAAGTATGCCGACAGCCAGTATTTCCCGGCCGGCGTAGCGGCGGGAGATCTCCTCCCCCAAGGCGGCTACCCTGTCCTGGATTTCTTCTGCGCTCAAAAGCACCCTAAGGCAGTCCGGATGCAAAAACAGCACCCCCAGTAACGCGGCTTTCTTTGACAACACGAATATATCAGGAAGGAGGGGCGGTGTCAATTAAATAAGCGCCCAAACAGGCGCTTTACTGGCATAAAGGTTTTTTAAAGGTTTTAATTAAACAGGGGGCTCTATTTTTAAGTTTTGGTCATAGTCCCAAAAGTAAAGTTCTAACTCTACGCCGCGCTGCGGCCTGTTTCTCTCTGCGGCGGTGATCAGCGCCTTGCGCAGACGGAAATCGGGCGGGGCCAGCCATACCCTGTACTGTAAGTCGCTGAACCTGACCTCCAAAAAGGGGTCCATGGGGTTAGGGACAAAGGCAAAGGCGTAGAGCCTTTCGCCGCTGACCACCTGCACACCCCGGTACTCGGCCGCGGGTATGCCTTTAAAGTTAAAGAAGGCTTTGGGGTTTAATTCGGCGTAAAAGAGCTCGGAGTCGGCCGGACTGCTGCCGCGTAAGATTATCCACTTGCCGGTGACGTGGTCTTTAATATAAGAACAATGGCCTACCTGGATAAACTCCACCGGCGCACCCGCAATTTCCCCCTTTATGCGCACGCGATCAGGGCTTACCCACTCTCCTTCCACGCTGCTGTGAAAGCCCTCGCCCTCCAAAGCCGGCAAAAACCTCGTAATAGAGCGGTAGCGAAAGCTGGTGCTGGTTTTAGTCTTCTCCAAGCCGCCCTCCAGCACATCCAGCGGGTCGCCCCTCAAGCCGCCGCCTGACAGGAGCAATTTGCTGCCGGCAGCTAAAAGCAGCGCTCCCAAGAAGGCGGCCGCAAGGGGCAAAAATACTCTCTTTTTGTTGATCACTACCCAAAGGTGCCGTTTCACCTAAAATCATCCTCCACAAAAGCTTGCCACTTGTGCACGGATAAGGTTAAAATTTACTCACTGAAAAGTGCACGCGCTCATTAAAGTATACTGCCTGTCTGGAGGAATATGCATTGGATTTAAAGGAAATGCAAAAAATGGTAGACGAGTGGATCGGGCAGTTTGAAGAGGGTTACTGGAGCCCGCTGTCCATGCTGGCCAGACTGGCCGAAGAGGTCGGCGAACTGGCCCGGGAAATAAACCACCAGTTCGGTGAAAAGCCCAAAAAACCCGAAGAGCCGGTCGGCGACCTGGCTTTAGAGCTGGCCGACATTCTCTTTATTATTATCTGTTACGCCAATTCGCTGAATATCGATCTTTCCGATGCCTTTGTGCGGGTAATGGCCAAGTACCGCCACCGCGACACAAACCGGTGGACGAGAAAAGAAAGCCCCTAAAACAAAGAGGAGGTAAGAACATGGCCGAAATTGTGCCCCTGGCGGGCCTGAGATACAATACCGAGGCCGTAAAAAACCTGGCAGACGTAGTCACCCCGCCCTACGACATCATCGACAACGCGGCCCAGGAGCGCTACTACGAACGCCACCCATACAACATCATCCGCTTAGAGTACGGCAAAACCAAACCGGACGACACACCGCAGGACAACCGCTACACGCGGGCCGCCTCTATTTTCCGCGCCTGGCGGGAAAAAAGAGTGCTCGTGCAGGACACCCCGCCTGTCTTCTACCTTTATGAGCAGGAATTTGAGCTCAAGGGGACAAAAATGGTGCGCACCGGTTTTATTTGCGGGGTTAAACTTGAGCCCTACGCCAGGGGCGTGATCCTGCCGCACGAAGAAACCATACCCAAGCACAAGGCCGACCGGTTAGAGCTTTTGCGCGCCTGCCGGGCCAACTTCAGCCCCATCTTCGGCCTGTACACCGACGAAGGCGCGCTGGCGGAAAATGTTTTGCGCAAGTCTGCAGCCGGCAGATCGCCGGACGTGCACTTTACTGACGATCAGGGCGAGACCCACCGCCTCTGGGTGATCGGCGACCGACAAACCATAAAATCCGTGCAGGGTATTTTGGCTGGCAAGCGCATTTACATTGCCGACGGCCACCACCGCTACGAGACGGCCCTGGCCTACATGGAGGAAAGGGAAGCATCCGGCCAAAAAGCTCACGTCCTGGCGGACAGCGGCGAGCCGGCCTACCGGTATGTAATGATGACCCTGGTCAACCTCTACGACCCCGGCCTGGTCATCCTGCCCACACACCGGCTCATCGTGGACAGCCCCCTTACAGCAGGCGAGCTTTTGGCCAGGCTGGCGGAAGACTTTACCGTAGAGGAAATCACAGGCGGCGGGGAGGAAAGGGGCGCAGAAAAACTCCTTTCGGCCATGAAAGAACGCCAGCGCACCGGGGCAGGCGCGCACGCCTTCGGCATGTACGCCGGGGGAGGGAAATTTTACCTTCTCACTGTTAAGGATAACGGCGTTATAAAAAAATTCATGCCGGCCGAAAAATCGCCGGCATGGCAGAGCCTGGACGTATCCATCCTGCACAAACTGGTTATGGAGCGCCACTTGGGAATCGGGGAAGAACTTAGGGCGGAGGGCGAGCACCTCGCTTACACCCGCTGCCCCCATGAGGCGGTAGCTGCCGTAGACGCCGGGGAGTGCCAGTTAGCCTTCTTTTTAAACCCCACGCCGGTAGAAGATGTCATAGCCGTAGCCTCCGCTGGCGAGAAAATGCCGCAAAAGAGCACCTATTTCTACCCCAAGCTGGTCACCGGCCTGGTAATTAACCCCGTCTAACCGTCCCGGCTTGCTGCCGCTTACGAAGCGCGGTCCTTCATTAAAAGCACCTTGACTGTCTGCAGGAGGATGGCCACGTCTTTGGCTAGAGAGTAAGACTTGGTGTAAAGAAGGTCGTACTTGAGTTTGTACTCAGGACTCGTGCTGTAGCGCCCGGCCACCTGAGCCAGTCCGGTGATGCCGGACTTAACGTTCATGCGGTAAGTGTACTCGGGCATTTTTCTAGCCAGTTCGCTGACGAAATAAGGACGCTCGGGCCGCGGCCCGACGATACTCATATCTCCTTTTAAAACGTTAATTAACTGCGGCAGTTCATCGAGGCGAAAAGCGCGCAAAAACCTCCCTACCCTCGTGATGCGCGGGTCATCCTCACTGGCCAGGACCGGCCCGCTGTTAATTTCCGCATTTTCCACCATAGTACGGAATTTATAGATGTAAAAGGGCTTTCCCTGCAGGGTAAGCCTTTTTTGGCGGTAAAAGACCGGTCCCGGAGAGTCGAGCTTTACGGCCAGCGCCGCCAGTACAAAAATGGGCAGCATGAGGGCGAGCGCCGCCAGAGAAAAGAGGATATCGGTAATCCTCTTCAACAAAGCTGCTTCCTGGGGAATGGCAAGGTAGTCAATAGCAAAGACGGGAATATCGTCCACCTGCTCAAGCCTCGTCTCGGCCAGCAGTATTTCGTATAGATCGGGAACCAAAAAGACTTTTACCCCCCTGTCAACGCAGGCCAGCACCAGGGAAGCCTTGGCGGACAGCGGCAGGCCAGAACAAATAAAGACCTGGTCGGGAGAAGCTTTGAGAAGGCAGCTGTCAAAATCGTCTATTAAACCCAAGACCGGGTAAGATCCAACCGTGCCAGCCGCTGCATTTTTTTGCCGGTCAGCCGCACTGCCGCTTTCGCCTTCCAGTACCAGGCCGGCTACCTGAACGGCGCCGCCGGTCAGCGACTCCAGTTTAGCCGCCATGGAAGCGGCTTCGACATCCCTGCCGGCAACTAAAACCCTCGTGCGCGGCAAAAATTTCCGTTCCAAGTGCCAGGCCGCCCGGCGCCAGGCACCCAGCAGGACCAGCTGGACAAGCGGGGCCAGCAGCAGCACCGTGCGGGGAAAGGCAAAGCCGCGGGCAAAGAAGGTTACGGCCATGCTGGCCACAGCCTGGAAAAAGACGGCGCACAAAAGAGAGGCAAAGACTTCTGTCCAGCGCCAGCGGTAGCTGCCGTAAAGGCCGTAAAAGTAAAAAAGAATTGCAGCCGTCAGGGTAAGCCACGGCCAAGTTACCCGGTAAGCCGCAAAGTTTTCCTGCGGTACTGCCCATCCAAATTTCAGCCAAAAGGCCGCCATGTAGCCTGCGTGCAGTAGCAAAAGGTCAACCGTTAAAAAGAGGGCAACTGCCCAGAGCTTTTTCTTGCCGTTGATCATGGGCCGGTTTAAACCCCTAAATAACTAATTATTTATCCGCATACTTCGACAGTTCAGCACCTTTTTCCTCCTGCCGGCCCTTTTGGTAGAGGTCCCGGTAGCGATTGAGCATCTCCTGGTAGGAGAATTTTTCCCGGGCGCGCCTTCGGCCGGTTTCTCCTATCTGAAAGCGCAAAGCAGGATTACTCAAAAGGCGGCTTATGGCCGCGGCCGCCGGCCCCACTTTCAGTTCTTTGACGAGAAAACCTGTTTCCCCTTCTGCCACCATTTCCGGCACACCACCAACGGCACTGGCCACCACCGGCAGTCCCGCCTGCATGGCCTCAATGACGGTGAGGGGAAGCCCCTCCCAGCGGGAAAAGAGCACAAAAACATCTAAATCTGCCATAAGGGCTGCCGCATCTTCCCTCGCCCCGGTAAGAAAAACGCGGCCTTCCAGCCCTGATTTCGCAACGAATTCCCGGCAGCGCCGGTACAAGGGGCCGTCCCCTATGAGGACAAAATACACCTGTTGGTACAAAGACGCGAGCTCTTTGGCCACCTCCAAAAAAAAGAGTGGCTTTTTGGGGAAGGCCAGGCGAGCCACCATACCCACCAGAAGATCACCGCTGCCTAAAATGTTAATTCCCAGTTCCCGCCGCAAAACACCCGGCCGGCCCGGCATTTCCGGCAGGCCGTTATAAATGACGGTAAGTTTTTCTTTGGGCACCAGCCCCATTTCCACGCCCCGGCGGCGGTCGTTCTCCGATACACAGACCACCATGGTAGACAGGCAGCCCGCCAGGCGCTCTGCCCAGCCGTAAATGAGCCGTGCCGCCTTACTTCTAGCCTCGTTAACACTCCAGCCGTGCACGGTAAAATAAACGCGCCGCACGCCGGCCAGGCGGGCGGCCAGCCTGCCCAAAAAGCCGGCTTTTGAGCTGTGGCAGTGCACGATGTCGTAACCGCCCCGGCGGATTAAGCGGTAAAGCTGCCAAAGACAGCGCACATCACTTAAAGGGCTGATTTCTCTCTTCATCCCCGCTATTTCATAAACCCTTACCGGCTGCGGCAGGGCGCTGAGCCATTTCACCAGTTCACCGCCGGGGGCGCAAGCCACTTCCACCTCAAAACCCTCTTTGCTAAGGCCGGCAGCCAGGTGGTAAACAACTTTCTGCGCCCCGCCTACTTCCGAAAGAGTGATCACGTAAAGGATTTTTGCTTTCCCGCCGATTATGCCGTCCCCCCTACAACTGCTCTAGTGCTAAAAGATTCGCAAAACCTTGCGCCAGGCTGGGAACAGCCTCTTTCGCCCGGGCCAGCATCTCTTCGCTCTCCGCGCTGCGGCCTCCCTTAGCGTACAAAACAGCCAGCCACAAGGCGGCCTCCCCGCCGGTATTTTCGCCGGTTAAAGCAGCCTTCAGGTTGCCCTCGGCTTCAGCCGTGTACCCCAACAAGTACTGGGAAGCGCCGGCGTTGAGCCTGACCGCCGGGGTGGGCTCTAGGAGGGGAGCCACTACCCAAAGCCTCTTTTCCACCGGCCCAATTGAGGCCATTTTTTCCTCGATGCGTCCGGGCACGCCGGCCGACAGCGCCAGGTATGTCCCGGCCTTCTCCCTCTCACCGGCCGCCAGTTCGCTATAGCCGGCCAAGAAGGCAATGCGGGCCAAAAACTCATACCACTCTATTTGAAAAGGGGCAAGAGACAGAGCCTTTTCAGCCGCCTCAACTGCCCGCTCTCTGTCCTTTAGCCCGTCGTAGTAAATTTCAGCTAAAAGGGCGTAGCGGGGCGCGCTGTACTTGCCCAAGTCCAGCGCCCTTTTGGCCTCGGCCAGCGCTTCTTCGTACCTTCCCTGGTTTGCCAGAAGGCGCGCCAGGTTCATACGGTAATCAGGGTTGAGCGGGTTGTAGGTAGACGCCGCCTTTAACTGTCCCACCGCCCCGTTAAGGTCCTGCTTTTGCACGCAGGCAGACGCCTCCCGGGCACAGCTGCCGGCGTAAACCAGGCAGCCGGTTAAAGTAATCACGGCAGCCGCTGCCGCCCAGGCACAGACCAGAACGGCGTTATTGGGAGGCACATACCTTTTAGGTTTCCTTTCTTTTTTAACTCCTGCTCCTCCTGTATAGGCCTGCATTCCCCTCGCCAGGCCGAACATAGTCCACAGCACCAGGGCAATGGCCGAAAGCGAGAGGTCAAAGTCGATCACGGCGTGCAAGCCCAGCACGGCAGATGCCACCGTGACAGCAAGCACCCTCCTTCGGGCAGCAGCACTGACCGTTCCGTGGTAGAGGCGGTGAGCAACCGCCAAAAAGCACACCCACATGCCGGCCATAACCGCTATCCCGGCAATCCCCGTTTCAACCATCACCTGGAAGTAATGGCCGTGCACCTGATTGGAATGGTAAAGGTAGCTCTGAAAGCCGCGGTAGGCTTCCTGCCAGCCGCCGCCGCCCCAACCCAAGATGGGGCGGGCTAAAAACATCTTCATAGCGTCCTTAAAGAAATACATACGCTCGGCCGCGTTTCTTAAGCGGATCTCTTCCGCCAGCTCTTTTAACGCTTCCCCGTGACCGGCAATGTAATAACCGGCCAAAACCAGCATTAAAACCAGTGCGGCCGCGGCCGCCGCCAAAAGGACTTTGCGGCGGGTCAAAACCCAGTCCGCCATGCCCTTTTTAAATCCGAAGCTAAACACAGCCTGCAGGGCCAAAGCCGCCAAAAGACCGGCAAACACCCAAAGCCAAGCGAGATCCGGATTGCCCGCTTCCACGGCCGCCAAAAAGCGCAGGACGCAAAACAGGGCTACAGCAGCCGTCAGAACGGCGTGCAAAAACACCCAAAGTCTCGCGTCCCGGCCAGCACCGGCCAGGAAGAGAACGGCAGCTACAACAAATACCAAAAAGCCGCCTTGCGACTTGGTCCCGAAAAAGACCATTAAGATCAAGGCGTTGCCGGCGGCGTAGAGGTAACCGGCCAGCGACCCAGACACAAACTGAGAAAGTGCCCTTTCAAACGCTGTCTTGCCTCCTGTCTTAGCCGTCTTGTGCGACTGGCCGCCGCCCAAAACGCCTTCCGGCAGAAAAGAAGAAAACCAAAAGTAAAAGCCCATGAACAATACCGCCGCCAGGTAACTGGCCAGGGCGTTGGGGTACTGGAAGGTGGAGTAAATGCGCCCGCCCAAAAAGCCGTCTTTTATGTGGATGACGCCGGTGGCCGTGGCCAGCCCGGCCAGGGAAACCCCAACGGCGCTTAAATATATGACCCGCAAGAGGCTGTCCACGTCTGCATCGCTGAGCACCAGGCGGGCGGCCAGCCAGTAAACTAAAAAGTACAGGAGGGTCTTGACCACCTCGTCAACCGCCAGGCCGTAATTGGCCGCCCCCAGGGCGGCAACGGCGTACACGGCTGGAAAGGCCAGCACAAAATAATCGAGCGGGTGGGAAACAAAATCGTGGTCGCGCCTGCTCCACTTCCAGAGCCAGGCCAGGCCGAAAATAAAAGCAGCCGCTATTAAGGCCCGCTCCTGCTCTGGGGCAAAGAATAGCCCCCGGAAATAGGGCGGCAAAAAGAGGAGCGCCGCCAGCCCGTAATAAGCCGCCGCATGCACGAAGTTAAATTCTTTAGCCGCTGCAGCCTGTACAGAACTTTTAACGCCGGCAGACGCCGCACCTTTTGCCAGGGCGGGCACGCGGCCGGCCGCTGAGCTCTTTTTAACCGCTGTGCCGGGTAAAGCTGCTTTTCCGGTCTTTGTCACCGGTTTTTCTGCCGGTTTTTCTGCTACCTTTTTCTTTTTCTTCGACTTCCCCAACTTACCGTTCAACCCCCTACCTTTGCAACCGTAAAAACATTGTTTTTGTCAGTTTTTCTACAAAAAAAGGCCAAAGTCCTCCCCGCACAATAAAAAAACCCCCTTTCGGGGGGGTAGTTATTGCGGCTGCTGTTGTTGTTCTTCTTCTTTGACAATTTTTTCGCCGCAGTTAAAGCAGAACTTGGCCCCAAACGGCAGCTCCGTCTGGCAGGCCGGGCAGACAGGCGGCTTGGGATTAAGCCTTGCCACCTGTTCCTCGAGGTTTTTGATCTCGCCCTCTAGCTCCCCGGTGCTCTTTATTAGCCTTTCGATTTCGCCTTCCATGCCGCTTTCTCCCTTGTGCTGCAAGTAAACGCACTTGCCCAAAGCAGCGAGGTTGTTTTCCACTTCCTTTTCCAGGCGGGAAATCTCAAGTTTCAACTTGGCCGTTTCCACCAGGTCGCTGGATTTTTTGCCGATTGTCTTGGCGCTCTCGGTAATGGTTCTGGCCCCTTCGCTGACCTTTTTAAGGATCTCCACTGTCCCCACCTCCCCCTTTGGCTTATTTATACCGCTTTTATTCTTCCCCGGCCGTCTTTTAAACAAAACAACTATCTTTTTATATTCTGGCTATTACTGCTGCCTCTTAAGACGGCTGTCTAGCTCCCGGTTAACGGCAGCATCGGCCAGTGCATTTTCCTCACGCGGGACGTGCACAACTGTAACTTTTAAGTTTTTGTCCTGGGCAAGAAGCCGGCGCACACGGCCGGCAATTCCGGCCAGCGAGGGGTTTTTGATTTTCCACTGGCCGTTAAACTGGCGCACTAAAAGCTCGCTGTCCGAGCGGACCTCCGCCTCCACCTGCCCCAAGCGCCGGCACAAATGCAAAAGGGTAGTTACCGCTCCTTCTAACGCGCTCCACTCGGCGATGTTATTTGTCAGGCTGTCGCCCAAGTACTTGCTCTTAGTGGCCAGCACCCGGCCGCTCTCGTCGCTGATCACTACGGCTGCCGCCGAAGGGCCGGGGTTGCCGCGGCTTCCGCCGTCTATGTTAACTATGAGTTTCACTTACTTTTTGTAACAGGCAGCCAGCCTGGCCAGCGACCTGTCGTAAGTGCGCTCTACCTCCGGCGGGAAAAAGCACCCCGGCACCTCGCCCCGCCGGCGGTGGTACTCGACGCACTCACAGCACACTCCTTTTTTCGAGCAGGGCTCATAAGTGCACGTGCACTTTTTTAAGTTGGCCTCTTTATGGCAGCTCACCGGCCGTCTCCTCCTTAAAAATTGCATCTAAACTTATTTTACCATACATTCAGGCACGTAACTATAAAATCAAACATAGAAGTCAACCTGCTGCAGTGTCCCCGCCGTGCCGTCATTGCGCACAAAAAAGCCCGTCTTGACAATGCGCCCCAAATCCTCGCCGCCGCTGTCTTTTAACTCAAACAAAACAGCCGCGCCGCCGGTATAAACGGCCCCTATGCCCAGCTGATTTAAGGAAAGCAGGATGTCTTTGCCCTCCCCGCCTTTTGTCCACACGCGCAAAGCACCGTACAGCGGGTCATTCTCATCGATCCACCCGTTGCCGTCGGCATCCAAGCAGGTCAGTTCCGCAAAGCCGTCTCCTGTGGAGGGGCCAAATAGCTCGCCTCCGCCGTCGGCTTGTCCGTTGCCGTTTTTATCATAGACCAGAAATCCGCTTCCGCCGCCGGGGAAGGGGATTAACTCGCACTTTCCGTCCCCGTTTAAATCAAAAGGTATTTTTTGCGCCGTAAATCCGGGAAAGCCGCCTTTAAAATTTACGACCAGCGGGTCGGCAGCCTGGCCAACAACTGCCGCTGCCCTGCACAGCACGGAAAACTCCCTGTCCAGCCTTAAGCGCACAGCAAAAGACACTTCCCCTTCCGCTGTCTTCAAAGTGCCCCGCGCCTCAAAACCCATTTCCTCGTGCTCGTAATAATACTCTGCAAAGCCGTAAGCAAGGCGGAAAGCCGGCCCGCTCCTTGCGCCGCGGGCCTCCGCTCCCTGCTGCGCCAAAAGCGTCCCCTCACCGGCGGCAGAGCCAATCTCTATTTTTTCCAAAACGCGGATTTTTAACTTTTTTCCCGTCAGCACCTCCAGCATTTTCTCAATTAAAAGGATTTTTTGCTTATCCTCTTCACTGAGTTCAAATGCCAGCGGCTCTGGTTTGCCTAATACTTCGCGGCCGGCGGCTGTCCCGCCTGAGGTTGATGACGTTACAGAGACGCGGGGCGTTTCCCTCAATACATTCGTTTCTTTGGGCGCTTGCACCCCGCCCCGAAACAATTCCCGCTCCTCTTGCTGCCGACCGCCGGCTCCCCTGACTGCCGCGGATTCCTCCTTAAAAAAATACACAGTCCTAGAGCTGGAAGCCTGCATATATACCGAAGAGCCCAGAACTTTCACCCTTAGACCCCCCTTCGATTTTTAATTCGGCATTTTTTAAACTTTATAAACAGCAAATTTTATTATTTCTTTAAAAAATAAAAACCCCCGGTTTCTTCCCGGAGTTCTTTTTTCTGGAGCCGGTGGTCGGATTCGAACCGACGACCTGCTCATTACGAGTGAGCTGCTCTGCCCCTGAGCTACACCGGCAACTGTTTTTAACCGCACAGTGCCATTTTATATCACAGGCAGCTAAAAGTCAACCGGGCCGGCCTCTTTCCGCCCCCGGCCGCCACTGCCGCTTCTTGTCGTCGGCAATTACGGCTATGTGGGCATAGGCTACCTCTTTGAACTTCTCTATAACCCGCCTCTTAACTTCAAAACCTATGCAGTCCGAATCGCAGAGCTGCGTGGAGCCCTCGGCCTCCACCACCATCTCCAAAAGGTAGCTGTTCGGACCCACGCACATCGTGCGCACGTTGTGCACGTCTACCACGCCGGGCACAGTCATCACAAAATTGCCTATCTCCCTCACGAGAGCGGGGTCGGCGGCTTCTCCCAAGATGGCGGCCGCGTTTTCCTTGGCCGTTCCAAAACCGATGAAGAGGAGGAGGATGCCGATGAGAATGGAGGCTATGCCGTCGTACACGATATTCCCGGTATGCTCCGCCAGCAAAACGGCCGACCCGGCCAGGGCAAGGCCTAAGAGAGCGGCCATGTCCTCTAAAAAGATAAAGCGGGTAGACGGCGTGGTTTTAGCCAAGGCCGGCACCACCCTCCACAAGTTTTTCAAACCCGGCTTTACTTCACCCGTTTCCTGCAAAATGGCCTTTACGGCCATAGAACACGAGTACAGCTCAAAGAGGATGCTTGCGCCCACAATGATCAGGTTTAGGCCGGTGTGCTCGAGGGGCTCGGGGTGCAGTATCTTTAAAACGCCGCCGTAAATGGAGAGCGCCCCGCCGATAAAAAGCATTCCCAGGCTGGCAATAAAGCTCCAGAAAAAGACTCTCTTGCCGTAACCGAACTGATAACGCTCGTCCTCCGGCCGGCGCGCCTGGCGCAGACCCACCAAAAGAAAAAAGCTGTTTGCCCAGTCGCCTATGGAATGCTTAAACTCAGCCATCATAGAGGCGCTGCCGCTCAGCACCGCCCCAACCAGCTTCATGGCGGCAATCATGCCGTTGGCAAAAAGCGCCGCCTTAACTGCCGACTCGCTGGTCTCGTGGCTCACCTTTTCTACCTCCCCAATAAAGCCCCAGCCGCCCCCTCAACGGTGAGAAGGCGGAGTTTTGTGCCAGCACCGTAGGAAAACCCGCCCAGCAGCCCGCCGGCTGCCACCACGCGGTGGCAGGGGACGACGAGGGGCGTGCGGTTTTTAGCCGCGGCCGCCCCGACTGCCCGCGCTCCCCGCAGCACGCCAATCGCTTCTGCCACCTGGGCGTACGTGCGGGTCTGGCCGTAGGGGATGGCGCGTATTTCTTCCAGAACCATCTTTTGAAACGGCGTGTAGCCGGACCAGTCTACCCGGACAGAAAACACGACTTCTTCCCCAGTGAAGTACCTCTGGACCTGCCAGACCAATGCTCGCGCCTCACTACAAATATCATCCTGCGCCGGCAAAAACGCCGCTGGGTCAAAATTCAAGCCTTTCCTGCCCAGAAGTGCTGCCAGCCGGCCCTTGGCGCCCGCCGGGCTGTCTTGCGGCAGCACCAGCGCAAAAAGACCCCTTTCTCCCAAAACCGCCGCCATCCAGCCGCCGCCGGCTTTAAAGCAAAAAACCTGCACGAGGACCGCCTCTTACTTTGGTGTTTTGCCCGCCTTAATTTTTATTATAATTTAATTGCACTGCTTGTACTCCCCAATTTTACACCGGCGTGTTACAATACAGTAACGACAAAAATGAAAGGGGAGAGATTTATCACGAGCGAAAAGCGCCCTTTAAACATCCGGCAGGTTTACCTTTACCTCGTAAGTTTTGCCACTTTGATGATGCTCATTGTTGGCACTGTGCGGCTGATCACCGGGTTTGTCGATCTGGTCTACCCCGACCCCGCCGCCTACCCGCCGGTGTCCGAGATCAAAAGCAGGGCCATCGAAATGCAGGCCAAAGACCCCGGCGTAAGAGCAGAAGACATCGAGAAACAGTACATGGAAGAAGCGGAACGCCAGGCGGCAATCCAGCGCCACTACCGGATCAAGCAGTTTATCAACAGCCTGGCTCTGGTGGCCGTTTCCCTGCCCTTTTACCTCTACCACTGGCGGAAAATAAGATACGAAAGAGAAGAAAGCCCGCCCTAAACCCGCCTAAAAAGAAACTAAGAAAGAACCGGCCTCAAATTTAAGAGGTTCCGGTTCTTCCGCTTTTTAGCTGTCTGGTTTAAGCTTTTTTATTTTAGCGGCTTACATCATGCCGCCGCCCATGCCGCCCATGCCGCCCATGCCCACTTGACTTTATCAGTTGCCCCCCATTTTCAGGGGGGTAAGAACCCTAAAACCCGC
>CAZLAK010000015.1:0-46186 GCA_964557545.1 uncultured Pelotomaculum sp. | reverse complement strand
CCCTTTGAATAAAAAATTTACATCTTTGGGCCAAAAATAGCTGAACCAATACGCAACAGGTTAGCGCCCTCTTCCACCGCCACTTCAAAATCGGCACTCATACCCATAGAAAGGTACTCAATCTTCCCTCCAGGAATTCTGCCCTTTAACCTCTCAAAAATCTCTTTCAACTGCTTAAAATAGGGCCTGGCATCTTCGCCTATGGGGGCTATGGTCATCAGGCCGCAAACCAAAACTCCGGGCAATTTGGCTGCCTCCCCTGCAAAATCTTCAACTTCTGCCGGTGTTATTCCTGCTTTTGTACTCTCCCCGGAAACGTTTACCTGTACCAAAACCCTAACCCGCAAACCGGATCTTCCAGCTTCTTTATTAATAACCTCTGCTAAACTCCAGCGGTCAAGGGAGTGAATGAGGGAAACCCTGCCAATTAATTTTTTTACTTTGTTAGTCTGCAGCCGCCCTATAAAGTGCCACTCAATCCCGTCCGGCAGGTGCGGTATTTTAGCCAGGAGTTCCTGGACCCTGTTTTCACCTAAAGCGGTTAAACCGCAGCCTACCGCCTGCTCTATTGTCCTTGGTTCAACACTTTTAGTTACAGCAATAACCTTAATTTCCCCCGGATTGCGGCCTGCCCTTCTCGCCGCCGCCTCTATACGCTCCCTAACCCGCTTGATATTCCCCGCTATGTCAACCTCAGCCTCTTTCATCATTCCACGGGCCACCCCTCCCCAACCAGGTCCGGCCTTAAAAGTTTAAGTAAAAACTTCAACGTTTATTGGACAATTCCTCTTTGCATAAAGGGCACAGCTAGTTCTCTCTTTCCGGTTTTTTAAGGGGCAAGACAAAGGAAAACGTACTCCCTACACCGACCTTACTCTCCACTTGCACGCTGCCGCCGTGGGCATCAACAATATGTTTAACGATGGATAAACCGAGGCCGGTACCGCCGTGCTCTCGGGAACGGGCCTTGTCCACCCGGTAGAAGCGTTCAAATATACGGGGCAGGCTTTCGGGGGGAATGCCGATACCGTTGTCGCTAACGTCCACTTTCATCTCCCCGCCTTTTACCGAAGCAGTAATGCGTATTTCACCACCGCACTGCGTGTAACTCACCGCATTGTCTATCAGGTTGATCAGAACCTGGCTGAGCATGTCGGGATCGCCCTGCACCTCCGGCAGGTCGTCCGGAAGATCCACGTATATGTTCTGGTTTTTTTCAGATGCCCGCGGCTGAAAAATGTCTACTACCCTTTCAATTAGGGCCGCCATGTTAAGCGGCTGCCAGTTGGGAACAGTTTTTTGGTTTTCCAGTTTAGAAAGATTTAAAAGTTCGTCTATAAGGCGGGAAAGTCTCTCTGTTTCCTTGTCGATGATTTCTAAAAAACGCCTGGCCACCGCCGGTTCCTCCAGTGCACCCTCTAATAGGGTTTCAGCAAAACCTTTTATGGAGGTGAGCGGCGTTCTCAGTTCGTGCGAAACATTGGCCACAAATTCGCTGCGCATTTCTTCCAGTTTTTTTCTTTCCGTAATGTCTCTTAACAGAGCCACAACGCCGCCCCTATCCTCCCCGGAATTTTTCAGGGGGGTAACGTGGACCTGGAAAATGCGCGGCTCGGGAGTTGATATCTGGACCTGTTTTTGCACAGAACGGCCCGTTTCTAAAGCCTCGTTTAAAAGCCTCTCCAGTTCGTAGTTGCGGATGACCCGCAAAATATTTTTACCCCTGCTGGCTGAAAGAGTGATGCGGAACAGGTCTTCCACTACGGGGTTAATCAAGATGACGCGGCCCCATATATCTACGGCTATAACGCCGTCAGCCATACTGGAAAGTATTGCCTGTATTCTGTTTTTCTCCAACATAATATCCTCTATATTATTTTTCAGCTGTCGGGCCATGAAATTGATAGACCTGGCCAAATCACCGATTTCATCTTGAGTGTAAATTCGGATCTCCTGGTCCAGGTTTCCTTTGGCCATGTCCTGGATGACGCTGACAATCTCATCTAAGGACCTGATTAATTTACTGTAAAGAGTCCACGCCAAAGCGGCAGAGAAAAAGAAGGCCAGAGCCGTGGCTCCCCAAATACTGAGCTTGCTGCCGGCGCACAGGTGGAGAAGGCCGACAAAAACAAAAAAAAGGAAAAAGTAACTAGCTACAGGACGCCAGCCTACTCTCCTCACAGCTTTTACTATAAGTTGCACTACGCGCTTACCTCCTTAAACCTGTAACCAACTCCCCGCACCGTCTCAATGGGCTGCTCCTCACCGAGGATACTTAACTTTTGCCTGATGTGCCGTATGTGAACGTCTACCGTTCGGGAGTCGCCGGCGTAACCGTACCCCCACACTTGCTCGAGGAGCTGTTCTCTAGTAAAAACTCTTCCCGGCCTGGCGGCCATAAAATGCAAGAGCTCAAACTCCTTGGGGGTAAGTTCTACGCGTTTGCCGTCAATAAAAACGGCGAAACGGGAGGTATCGATCACCAGCCGGCCAAAATTTAACCGGTGGGTGTCGGCCGCCGCCCGCTGGTTACCCGGGTTGCGCCTCAAACGGGCTTTTACTCTGGCCACTAGTTCGCGCGGGCTAAAAGGTTTGGTAATGTAGTCGTCTGCTCCCATCTCCAGGCCGAGCACCTTATCTACCTCCTCCGCCCTGGCACTCAACATGATGATGGGGATCTCCCGCGTTTCGTATTCCCGCTGCAGTTCCCGGCAGACCTCCAGGCCGTTCATTCCCGGCAGCATGACGTCAAGCACTATAAGGTCCGGCTTTTCTTCTCTGGCCAGCTCCAGTCCCTGGCTTCCGTCCAAGGCGGTAAGAACTGTAAAACCCTCTTTTTCCAAGTTGAAACGCACAAGTTCTAAGATATTTTTTTCATCTTCAACAACTAAGACCTTGGGCACACTATTTCCCCCCTTTACCACCTTCAAACAAGCATAATAACAGCCGCCATCCTGCCGCACACACCGCCCTGGGCACGGTAAGAAAAGAAAAGGTGGCGGTGGCAAGATGTACAAAGGCAAGCCGCTTCAATATTTGTTTCCTCTATACCGCTCTCTATAAGACTTATCTTGTTAACCTGCCAGAGATCCAGCCTGTACCTGCCCGTACGCACAATTCGTATAAAGTCACCGGCCCGGTTAAAAACACTGTAAAAAGCCCGGGCTACACCTTCACCAACTTCGTAGCAGCAGGGGCCGATAGACGGTCCTATGCCCGCTATAATGTCACGCGGCCTGCAGCCAAAAGCCAGTACCATTTCTTTTATCGTTTTAGGGCCTATGTTAAGGAGGGTCCCTTTCCAGCCGGCGTGAGCCATGGCCGCTACACCCTTAACCGGATCCCAAAAGAACAGCGGCACGCAATCGGCATAAAAACTGGCCAGAGCAACACCGTTTTCTTTTGTTACGAGCGCATCTACGCCGGGAAGGGCACTTTCATGGTTTAGCGCACCCCGCCCTTTTTCTGATGAACCCACAATGAGAACTTTATCGCCGTGCACTTGCTCGCCCGCCACCAAGCAGCCGGGGTCAACCCCCAGGGAGTAAAGAGCCCGCTCCCTGTTCTCCACGACGTTTTCTGGCCGGTCACCCACGTGAAAGGCCATATTCAGGCTCTCGTACGGGCCTGTGCTAACTCCCCCTGTGCGGGTAGTAAAGCCGTGCACCAGCGTGCCCGCTTCACTTAAGCGTTTAAAGAAAAAAAATCTCATATCTTCCTTAAAAGCCAAACCGCCGCTTCTACTCTTCAGATCAAACCCTTGCATACAAATGATAACATCATCCCGCCTTTTTTAAAATACTGTCCATGAAAACGGCCAGATCGGACAGCCGCACGAGCAGCTCGCGTTCCTCTTCTGGGCCGGTACCGGTTTTCTGTATTTCTTTTAGCCTAGCCAGCAGGGAATTAAACGCTTCTTCCAGTTTATTTTCAGTAATTCTTAAGCCGGCAGCGGGAGCCAATTCAAAAGATTGCTTCCACGCAGGTACAACGGTTTTTATTCCTAAGCGCGACTCCAAAAGAAGGGCCAAACCGGCGGATGCTGCCGGTTCACCGTGCACAACAAAAGTTAGCTTTGGCAGTTCATGGAAATTACTCACCCAAGACAGGAGCCCCTCCCGGTCGGCGTGTGACGAGTAACCCTCGATACACCTTATGTCAGCCTTAACCACCACTTCTTCGCCGAAAATGCGCACAGTTTTTTCGCCGTCTAAGAGCTGCCTGCCAAGTGTGCCCGAAGGCTGGTAACTGACAAAAAGCACAGTACACTCAGGGCGCCAAAGGTTATGCTTCAAGTGGTGGCGGATACGCCCTGCCTCGCACATGCCGCTGGCTGAAATAATAATGGCCCTGCTCACGCTATTTAACGACTTTGACTCTTCCGCTGTCTGCGTGAACCTGGCCCCGGGAATAAAAATTGGCTCTCTGCCCCGCTCGATCATGGCTCGCGTTTCGCGGTCAAAAACTTCTCCGTGCGCCCTAAAGATGCCCGATGCGGCCGCGGCCATCGGGCTGTCGATGTACAACGTCATAGGCGGAAATTTGCCGGCCTCCATGAGCAAGCTCAAGTGATAGAGCAGGTCTTGCGTCCGCTCAACGGCAAAAGCGGGAATGATGAGGTTGCCGCCTTTTTTATAAGTTTCCCAAATAACCCCGTGCAATAAATCGATTTCGCTCACGCTCCTGTCGTGCACTCGGTCTCCATAGGTAGATTCTATGACCAGGTAATCGGCTTTTTCGATTGTTTCTGGGTCGTTAACTATGGGGCGGCCTTTATCGCCCAGGTCTCCGGAAAATACTAATTTGGTTTCTGAACCGCCTTCCTTTGCCCATACTTCTATAGAAGCAGAACCGAGGATGTGGCCGGCATCAACAAACCTCACTGCCAGATTAGAATTGAGCTCTACAATTTCACCGTAACTCACTGGCTTAAATCGGTAAAGGCAGGCACTGGCTTCGTCCGCCGTATAAATGGGCTCTAAAGGCGGTTTTCCTGCCCGCCGGTTCTTTCTATTTTTGCGCTCCACTTCCATTTCTTGAATGTGACCGCTGTCCGGCAGCAGAACACCGCAGAGGTCTACAGTAGGAGCGGTAGCCAAAACCGGGCCCTTAAAACCGTGCTTTACCAATTTGGGGATAAGCCCGCTGTGGTCTATATGGGCGTGAGTCAACAAAACAAAATCCACACTGGCAGGAGGCACAGGAAAGGCGCCGTAATTGCGCTCTCTGATCTCCTTTGGCCCCTGAAACATGCCGCAGTCCACCATCACCCTGGCACCAGCCGCCTCCAGGAGAAAACAAGAACCCGTAACTGTGCCAGTTGCTCCTAAAAAATGAAGGCGCATAGCTTTTCCTCCCCGGATTATAATTAAATTAATGGCACACTGTTTTTAAATTTCCTCCTTCCTGACCAGAAACCCTCTTGCAAATAGCTTAAAAAACCAAAAATAAATCAATGCAATAAATAATTGTTATTGACATATTTTCACCGCTGAAATAACCTAAAAATTAAAACCTGACAAAAAACAGCATAAAGCACCGATAAGGAGTTGTTTTATATGCCGGTATACGAGTTCCGGTGCCGTTCCTGCAACACGCGCTTTGAAAAGATTTGCCGTTTGGGAGAAAAAAATGAAGGCATATCCTGCCCTAAATGCGGTGCCAGTTCACCTGTAAGGGTCATGTCTTCTTTCAACGCCGCTGGAACAGAAGGCGGAAAGGGGAGTTCCTGCAGCACGTGCAGTGCCCGCAACTGCAGCAGCTGCGGGCACTAGGCACTGAAAAAGATTTGGCTTTTCATTAAAGCCCTTTACTATAAAGGGCTTTTTTCATGAAACGAATTAGTAGCCGCCAAATAATTTGTAAATTTTATTCCGGTATGTGTTTAAAACCCTGCTGCTGGTTTTTCTTCTCTCCATCAATATATCAAAACGCAATATTTTTTGCGTAAGCTTTTTGCGCAAAACTTCTTTCTCTTCTTCGGCGCGGCAGCAGTCGATTAGTTTTTGGAGGGAAACAATTTCTTTTTTTAACTGGAGTTCTTCTGGCAGCACCCCTGCGTTTTTCAGTATTATATACGCAGCACGCAGTTCTTCCGGCACATGGGAAAGCTCATCGAACTGCAGCGGTTTGCCCTTACCCTCCAAATTATCAAAAGCTCCCTTCTCTATGGCTTCACGTATTTTGGCCTCCGCAATCACAGCCACAACATCTACATCCATAATAAAAAGGCCACCTCATATATTTCACCCTTTAAAGACATGTTAATTATTTTTTTAAGACATTGTCAACAAAAATTGCTTAAAAAATTATAGGCCGTTGCGCATTTCATGTTTGGGGCTGGTAAAACTTTTAACCTCTACTAAAATGACATCGGCACCTATTTTTACTATTTTTTCCCACGGAACAATAAATTCCTCTTCTTTCCCAAAAAAGCCGAGAAACCTGCTCGATCCTCCGGGAAGAATAATAGCCGTAATTCTGCCTTCTTCCAGATCGATGTCTATATCTTTAATTAGCCCCAAGCGCCGGCCGTCAACCACGTTTATAACTTCACGCGCCCTCAAATCCGAGACTTTTACCATTTTTTATCATCTCGCTCCTTAAGGGGCAATTTTTTAAATTTAATTTTAATAATTTATATGGACTTCAGTGAAAAAACTTGACCTAAAAATTTAGCGGCCCGGTAGTATCAGGCCGCCAGCAAACTTTATCCATTTGCTTTTTTGCTATTAGGAAAACCTAACTTCCAATATACTTGCGCATGTGGTTCAAAGCCGCTTTCTCCAAGCGTGACACCTGGGCTTGAGAGATGCCGATCTCTTCAGCCACTTCCATCTGGGTTTTACCTTCGTAGAAACGCAGGGTAAGGATAAGCTTTTCGCGTTCTGTCAGCTTCTGGAGGGCATCTTTGATGGCAATACCCTCCAGCCAGTTTTGGTCCATATTCTTATCGTCACTGATCTGGTCCATGACAAAAATGGGGTCTCCGCCGTCGTGGTAAATGGGCTCAAAAAGTGAGATGGGTTCTTGAATGGCGTCCAGGGCAAAGACCACCTCTTCTCTGGGCATTTTCAGTTCACCGGCAATTTCGCTTATGGACGGTTCACGGGAATACTTGTTTACCAGAGCATCTCTAACTTGCAGGGCTTTATAGGCCACATCCCGTAGGGAACGGCTGACGCGGATCGGGTTGTTATCGCGTAAATACCGCCTGATTTCCCCGATGATCATGGGCACAGCGTAAGTAGAAAACTTGACGTTCTGCGAGAGATCAAAGTTATCAATAGCTTTCATCAAGCCAATGCAACCTACCTGAAAGAGATCGTCTACGTACTCACCTCTGTTGGTAAAACGCTGAATTACACTCAATACTAACCGTAAATTGCCGTAAATCAGCTGAGCCCGAGCAGAAGTGTCTCCCTTATGCATAGCTTCAAAAAGTGCCTTCATTTGGCTGTTGGACAGGACGGGAAGCTTGGAAGTGTTGACACCGCATATTTCTACTTTGTTTACCAGCACGAATGACCTCCCACCTCTTGCGGGCACTTTATCTTTTGTCGTCCAAAGTCATTATTACCCCCGCTCTCTCAATTTATACATTTGCCCTTCTTTTATTCCATGCGGTGGATTTCTTTCTTAAGCCTCCTTATAATCCTTTTTTCTAACCTAGAAATGTAGGACTGAGATATACCGAGAAGGTCGGCCACCTCTTTTTGGGTTTTTTCTTCACCGTTTTTCAAGCCAAAGCGCAATTCCATAATTTGGCGCTCCCGGCCGGAAAGCTTTTTCAAAGCTGTATGAAGGAGTTTTTTATCCACTTCATCTTCAATAAATTTATAAATGAGGTCGTTTTCTGTGCCCAGCACATCCGAAAGAAGCAGCTCATTTCCATCCCAATCGACGTTGAGCGGTTCATCAAAAGATACTTCTGCCCTAGTCTTAATATTTCTCCTCAAGTACATGAGGATTTCATTTTCTATACAGCGTGAGGCATAAGTAGCCAGCTTAATTTTTTTGGCTGGGTCAAAAGTGTTTACTGCCTTAATCAGCCCAATTGTTCCAATAGAAACCAGATCTTCAATGCCTACACCGGTATTTTCAAATTTGCGGGCTATATAAACAACTAATCTGAGATTTCTTTCTATAAGTACACTTCTTACTGCCCCGTCTCCCGCTTCCAGCCTGTCTATTAAAAATGTTTCTTCATCATTGGTAAGGGGCGGCGGCAAAGCCTCGCTGCTCCCGATGTAGTAAAGGCGGGGCCTGACTCCAATCCAGATCAAAAATCGAATTACCCCTAACCGCAAAGACCACCTAGCCCTCAAAATTAACCCCAAAGCCAATTTAAGTCCCTCCTTAAATTAAGCAGCTTCTAAAACCTCAGGACCTACAAGCGCCCGGTAACTGCCTGCGGGGTCGAGCTTTTCACGGCACACCCCGACCAGCACATTTTTGGCCTTCAGACAGCGGCCGCGGTAGACAATTTGCACTTCGTCGGGCTTAAAACCGAGTAGCACACCTTTATCCTGGCCTAGGGAACGAAAAGGAATGGCAGAAAAGCGCGCCGCCTGCCGGCCTAAAGAAAGACAGGATAAAACCTCCCAAATACTCGCAGTCTTCACATTTTCAAAGTAAAGCTGTACATCTAAAGGCAAAATGGGTTTTAAAACACCGTACTCGACAATTACCACCGGCCGGCCGGTGAGGGGGTCTTTCAGGCTGTTTCCCGTATCTAAAAGAGCACGCGTTTTTACCGACCCTCCTCCAAACCTGATTAAAACCGGCATTCCCCAATACCTTTCCATTTCGCCCCTTTTAATGAGAACAGCTACAGTACGAACCGCGGCCACGAAGAACGCGGCGCCGAAGAAAATTCCTTTGAAAAAGTATTTATCAATAACTTCTGCCAATCCCCAGTTAGATACCAGTATTCCTCTGCCCGACAGAAAAATCGCGCCCAATACCGCACCCCCCAGGGCAAAAGAAGCCAGGTAAAAAGCGCCCAAACAAACAACAAACTTAGGAGGCGAGAGCGGCACAAAAACTGCTCCGGCCACAACAATAGAAGCAAGGATCTTAAAGACTGGGGCAGACCAAAAGTTCAATGCAGGCCAGAATACAACCAGCGAGTAAAGGGCACCAAGCACCGATCCGGTCAAAAGCCGCGCCCTCCCCCGCTCTACCCGGCCTATTTTGGCAGTTGCCCATAAGATAATGTAATTCATCAACAAATTACCAATAAATACTTGATCAATGTAAACAACTGGCGCTGCCATATTACCGCCCGTCCCAGCCAGTATAGAACTATCATTCCTCCGCTACCATTTTATTGCCTCTATTAGGCCAATATAACAGGAAGCCTAAATAATAACACTCCGGGATAATTATACACCCGCTTAATAGGAAAAAATTGTCAATACGTGGTACAAAAATAAAAGTTGTTTTCAAAAAACCTTAAGAAAAAATTGCCCGGCTAAACTCTGTGCACCTAACCAGCCAAGTAAAAATAAGATGTATAAAGCATGCTCAGCAAATTGACGGAGGAATAGTAACCTTGGCAGAGATAGAAGATGTGCAGCACGACCTCCTATTAATTATTACTGCTGTACTCGTTGTCTTATTTGCCACCGGGTTAGCCGGTAATTAAAAACCGCCTAACACCGTTTACCTCCCCGTAAAAGCTGTCTAACAACCATATCACTAGGAGGCATGAACCAATGTTCTCTTCGGATAAAATAAACGAGCTGTCCAAAATTATTGGACAGCTTTTCAATCTAAACGGCGAACCCGTAAAGGGCAATAACTTTTTAAAAAATGTCCCTCCCCCACCAGCATGCCCGCCCATTAACCCCCAAAGGGCCTTAGTCATTTTGGCGCTCTTGCTAGGAACCCTAGAAGTAAATTCAATTTCATTAGACAAGGATCAAACGGTACACATTATCCTCGAAGGCTCTTTAAAGAGAAAAACCAGACTAGAAAAAATCATGGACGAAATAGGAGCTCTGCCTTTTGACGAAGTTATCAGAGCTTTCTTGGGCAGGCTTTAGCCGCAAAACTCATTCTGGCCGGCAAATACTCTAGCGGCGGCGCAGGAAAGCCGGTATTTCTAAATCAATATGGGGAGAAAAGGGCTTTATTTCTATTTCTTGTTTGTGCTGTTCTTTCTTAATTATACGCTGGTCAAAACCGGTAGCTATAACAGTTACTCTAACATCCTCCTCCATACTTTCGTCAATTACTGCCCCAAAAATTATGTTGGCATCCGGATCAACCGACTGAGAAATGATATCTGCAGCCTCATTAACCTCAAAAAGGCCGAGCGAGCTGCCGCCAGTAATATTTAACAGCACACCGGTAGCACCCTCAATGGTAGTTTCTAAAAGAGGGCTGGAAATAGCCGCCCGCGCAGCTTCTACTGCCCTGTTTTCCCCGCTGGCCACACCTATCCCCATGAGGGCAGAGCCGGTATCTTTCATAATCGTCTTCACGTCCGCAAAATCGAGATTGATCAATCCGGGCACAGCAATCAAATCAGAAATACCCTGTACGCCCTGTCGCAAAACGTCGTCAGCAATGCGGAAAGCTTCCACGATAGAAGTATGCTTTTCAATTACTTGCAAAAGCCGGTCGTTAGGAATGGTGATCAGCGTATCCACCTTGGTTTTTAGATTTTGAATGCCAACTTCGGCCTGGCTTGCCCTTTTCTTGCCCTCAAAAGTAAAGGGCTTGGTAACTACTCCTACCGTAAGGGCACCCAGCTCTTTGGCAATTTCAGCTACTATGGGCGCCGCGCCTGTACCTGTTCCACCGCCCATGCCAGCGGTAACAAAAACCATATCCGCACCTTTTAACACCTGGAATATTTCATCCCTGCTCTCCTCAGCTGCTTTCTGGCCAATTTCAGGATTTCCACCCGAACCAAGTCCTTTAGTAAGTTTAGCGCCTATTTGAATTTTGTGATTGGCCTGGGCCATGTAAAGCGCCTGGGCATCAGTATTAACCGCAATGAACTCTACTCCTTTCAAACCCGTACTGATCATCCTGTTTACAGCGTTATTACCCCCGCCCCCAACTCCAATGACCTTTATGTTGGCAAATTGGTCGTGGTCGAGCTCCAGATCGAGCATATTTTTGGTCCTCCCCCGCTATTTCTTGCAAAAAATTTTAATAATGCTTTTAGTTAACAAATTAAAGCATTATTTAATTGGTAGAGTAAATTTAACACCCAAACCTTTTTCCCTCGCACCGCAAGCCCGTTAAAGCGAGTCCAACTGCACAAGAAAAATCTTCAAGACCAGGCTTTGTGCCGAACACCCCTTTAATCTCTCCACACCTTACCGGCATAGCAAAAAATTTCTCCAAAACACGTAATAGTTCTTGAAGGCGGGATACACCGCCGCACAGTACCACACCCCCCGGTAGGAGCCCTGGATAAGAGAAGTCTTTATAGGCTTTTAAAATTAATTCTCCCATCTCAAAAAGGCGTGCTTTTAGAATTTTCCACGCTAACTGCAGGTCAAAACTAAAACTGTAGTTGGGCAGAGAATCTTCCTCAATAGTACAGAGAACCTCTTGGGCAGCGGCCAGTGGAATCCTAAGACCTATAGCGAGATCATATACCAGGTGCTCACCGCCAACCGGCACTACTGCCGTTTCCCGCAGGCTGCCCCTGTCAAAAATACTTACGGTAGTTGCCCAAGAACCTACTTCTAAAAGGAGAGTGCCCGTTTCCCGCTCTACAGTGGTTAAGACAGCCTGTGCTGTAGCCAAAGGGCTGTAAAGCACCCCTTGCACCAAAAGCCCAGCAGCGCCCACACACGCCACTAAGCTCTCAATGTGTTCCTTTGGCGCTGTTACAACTTTTAAGGCCGAGTAAAAGCACAGCGAAACCTCTTCGCCAAAAGGTAAAAGCTCGGGACACTCTCTCACTATAGTACCGGAACCGCTGTACGAAACCCAAGCACTGTCCAGGCTAACCCCTGCCTCTTTTCCTGCTTCACCCATTGCCCGGCTAACTACACCGGCACAAGCAGCACTATTTACTATCACACCCTTTTCCAGGCCAATACTTGGAAGGGCAATTGCAGACATCAAAGTTGGGCGTCTTTCGCCGTCACTGACAACAGCCACTTTTGTTTTGTGCGTACCAATGTCCACGCCGGCCAAAACACACAATTGACCCTTGGCCAATTATTGCTCCTCCTAATTGACTGTCATGCTGTTAAATTCCACGTCAAAAAGATTTTCCCTCTTACAGGTCCTATTTTTTTAAAATATGCCTTCTTATAATGGCCAGGTTTTGAAAGAGGCGAACACCAAAAGCCACTACGGCGGCCAGGTACAGGTCAATGCCCAATCTTTCACCAAAAAATGCCAGCCCTGCGGCCAAAAGAGCATTGCTAAAAAAACCAGTAATAAAAATTATATTGTCAAAATTATCTTCCATAGCCGCTCTAATTCCGCCAAATACTGAATCAATTGCCGCCAGAGCTGCTACGGACATGTACTTAGCGTAAGCATGGGGGAGGACGAGCGGAATATTAAAACCGATAATTATACCCAAAACTAAACCCGCTAGTGCCAGCCAAATACCCAATAACATACCGTCCAACATCTCCCAGTAATTTCTTCGCATGCATGCCGGTTTCCTATTTATTTTTGAACAGGACGGGCGTAGTCAAAGCGCAGCGGCCCGCTGTAAGCCGGGATAACCGTCTCATCTTTTTCCAGTACTTTCACCACAATACCCACGTCGCTTAAATACTCCACCAGCCCTCCTTTTATCTCCAGACTGCTCTTTAATCTGCTCGGGTTGCCAACTGCCGCAACTGTGTATGGGGGCGACAATCTCACCGTATTTACGTTGATGTGGCCGCCGGCTTGGCGTATTTCACTGGTAGATAAAATCCTCTGCCCGTTTACAGCTATAGCCTCGGCCCCCGCTCCCCGCAGCTCATTTACTACTTTCAATAAGTCCTCATCTTTTACATAGTAAAGAACAGACGGCCCCTTGGCCGCTGAGCCTGCGGGCGGGTTATCGAGGATTACTTCTATACCCGGCCCGCATACCGGGACAAGACCTGCGTACAGCCTAACCTTAAAGAGCTCTTTCTGCAGGGCTGAAACCGCTTCTTCATAACCCCTGCCGGCCTCCTCCAGCTTGGCCGTAAGGTCAGCCGCTTCTTCATTTAGCTGTTCAATGTCTCTTTCTAATTGCTTCCTTTCAATAGTCAGCTCCTGCAAGCGGTCGTAGGGAACTCCCTTATCCAAACTGCTGTTTGTGCGAAACTGGAAGGCCATTAAAAGTCCCAAGGCGACGGCAACTAAAATTATTGAGGCATAAACTTCCCTTTTCATACCAGCCCCCCCTAACCGGCCGCTTTGGCATATTCAAATTTAATACCGCCTGTGTAGGCCGGAACAGTTACCTGCGGCAGTTTTTTAACAGTTACCTGAATTCCCCAAAATTGCAGCGTCTCAGCTACTCCTCCCTTCATCCTTAAGGAGCTTTCCAGTGTGTCCGGGTTACCAATAGCTGTAATGACGTATGGAGGTGCCAGCCTTTTATTTTTATTGAGGACTACGGTAGGCCCTGTGCAACGAACTTCGGTAGTGGCCAAAACTCTCTCTCCGTTAATGGCGACAGCCTCGGCCCCAGCAGCCCGGACCTCGTTTAAAACCCTTAAGATATCCTCGTCGTGGAGTACGTATAAATTGGGGTTTTCTCCCGGCCGCAAGCTTATACTGCTGTCGTTGAGTGTAACTTCCACCCCCGGACCAGTCAGTTCAGTAACTCCCGCTTCGATCCTGGCCTTTTCCAGTTCATCCTTCAAATCCGCCAACTGAGGTCCAGCGGCAATTTTATCCAGCCGGGCCCTCAATTCATCGACCTGCGACTGCAAGGAATCGCGCTCTTTTTTCAGGGCATTTATTTGGGCCGCAAGCTGTTGCGCCCTCACAACCGGCTCCGTGTTCTGTATTTCCTTCGTTATCCTAAACTGGTAGGTCAAAAGCATCCCCATTACCAGCCCGACCAAGACAAAGGCCCAGTGAAACCAACGCAAAATTACCGCCCCCTGTTAATTACGCCTGTAATAATAAACTACCGGCTGTGCAGCGCATACAAGGTCGATGTACTTAACGCTGAAACTTTCTTTTTCTATCTCGGCAAGCAAACCCTTTAAAAGGACGCCTTTTTCTTTTACTTCTACTTCACCGGCCATGCCAAAACGGCAAGGAATTCCTTCCATAGTGTAAAGGGTAACTAGACCATCTATACCTATGTGTACTTCAGATATACTTTCCAGCACCTCCGGCGGCAGCCCGCAGACCACCGCCAGGGCCTGTTTCAATGCCCAAGAGTTTGAGAGTTCACCCCCAGATAAGCCAGCAACGTCAACCCCCGTTAAAACCGGAAGCCCCGCAATACCCACCTTCCCCTCTCCCAGGCAAAACCCTTCATCATCAACCATTACAAAACCGCCCTCCACAGGCAAAAGAGCGCGCGGCACGCGCTCTGTAACTTCAATAATCACCGTCGAGGGCAAATTTCTGAAAAGTTGAACATTTTTAACCTGCGGCAGCCCTTTGAGGTTGCCGGCAGCAGCCTTTAAATCAATTTGAAAGATATTTGTTCCGGTGCCAATGCCGGCAACAGATTTCACTGTCTCTTCTTCTAATACAGATAAACCCTTCACGGCAATATATTTCACCTCAAAAATTGGTGATTTTAATAAAATAAAAGCAGCAGTAAAGGTGAGAAAAACAAAAAAAGCCCCTTGCAACGCGTTCCACTTCCTGCCATAACCAAAGCCCTTCATTTACCCACCCGGCTTTTTTTGTGGTTTATTTTTCCCCAATAATAATCCCAATAATTATTATATCAACCGCACTAAACTTGTCCAAGGCAATTGAGCTATATTTACCTCAAGATAAATTAAAATTATAACCGCCAGCACCAAGTAACCAATTAATAGTCATAAAAATAAAATATTACCAACTCAAATAGCATTTGCAAGGGGGTTAAACCATGGCTTTTATGGTAACGGGCGGTGCTGGTGTCACCGGGTGCGGCTGGTTTGGCAATTGGGCTCTTATAGCACTTCTCATTTTAATTCTTCTCCTCGCCAGCGCCTGTCCCTTTTGGGGCTGGCCAGCAGTTGGACCTTAATGATTAATAAATTACTCTCTTGGTGGCGCAGGTGCTGTAGCCCTGCGCCTTGTCCTAAAAGGCGCTAAAAAAAGAGCCACTAATTGTGCACTCTTATTATCCTTGCCCCTATAGAGTTGTACTTCACTTCCAGCCGTTCATAACCGCGGTCTATATGTTCAACGTTTTCTAAGACTGTACCGTCTTCAGCAGCCATAGCTGCCAGCACCAGGGCTGCCCCCGCCCTTAAATCACTGGCCTCTATATAGGCACCCGATAGTTTGGGGACACCTTTAATAATAGCGGACTGGCCTTCAACTTTAATGTCCGCTCCCATCCTGCGCAACTCGGCTACATGCTTGAACCGGTTTTCAAAAATAGTTTCAGAAATTACACTAGTCCCGTCCGCCAAGCTCAATAAGGCCATCATCTGCGGCTGCATGTCGGTTGGAAAACCGGGGTAGGGCATGGTTTTAATATCCACTGCTTTGATTTTACCCGTACCCTGCACTTTAACAAAATCATCGCCTACTGTTATGTTAACGCCCGCCTCACGCAACTTGGCTAACACCGGCTCTGTGTGTTCGGGGATAACGTTGGTAATAGTAACCTCCCCGCCCGTTATAGCCGCTGCGATCATATGTGTTCCCGCTTCTATGCGGTCGGGTATCACTGTGTGGTGTGCAGACCTCAAACTGTCCGGCTTTACCCCCTCAATTTTTATCGTGTCCGTACCAGCCCCTTTTATCCTGGCCCCCATATTATTTAAGAAGTTCTGCAGGTCTACAATTTCTGGTTCTTTGGCGGCATTCCTTAATACTGTCACCCCGCGTGCAAAAACCGCCGCCATCATAATGTTTTCTGTAGCCCCCACACTGGGCAGGTCCAGGTGGATATCGGCACCGGTCAGTTTCTCTGCACAAGCCGTGATATAGCCAAACTTTTCCTGGATAGACGCCCCTAAAGCCACTAACCCTTTTAAATGCAGGTTCATAGGCCGGCTGCCTATCTGGCAGCCGCCGGGATAAGCTATTTTCACTTTGCCAAACCTTGCCAAAAGCGGCCCCAAGACCAGATTGGAAGCCCGCATACGGCGCATCAATTCTTCAGAAATTTCCAGGGGCTGGATGTTAGTAGTGTCCACTTCTACGCTTTGCCGGTTCAAAGTCACCTTTGCGCCCAAATAAGTAAGCACTTCCATCATTACAGAAACGTCGCGGAGCTTAGGCACCTCGACAATGATGCTTTTATTGCCGTTTAAGATAGCAGCGGCCAGTACCGGCAGAGCAGCGTTTTTGGAACCGCTTACCCGGATGGTCCCTTTAAGACGGTTCCCCCCCACAATCACAAACCTTTGCACGCTGTCACCTCCGCCCCTCTAATCAATCCTCACCGATAATCTTTACTTCCAAGGCCAGCTCCACACCAAAGCGCTCCCAAACAGCACTTCTGGCCATCTCTATGAGAGTTCTCACATCACGCGCCGTTGCCGAACCCAAGTTAACAATAAAATTGGCGTGTACCTCTGATATGATTGCACCACCTACCCTTTTACCTTTCAGCCCCGCGGCTTCGATGAGACGGCCGGCAGAATCTCCCGGGGGGTTCTTGAATATGCTGCCCGCACTGGGCAAAGACAAGGGCTGCGTGCGCTTGCGCTTCTCGATGTATTCTTTCATCTCCTTTCTTATTTCTTGAGGAGAGCGCAAACGGCAAGAAAAAGATGCCTCTATTACAATTAATGGTTTTTCCTGCAGTATACTTTTCCGGTAGCCAAAACCCAAACCGGCCTGGGGAATTTCTTTAAACTGGCCGGCGTGATTTAAAACCAGCACGCCCTTTACTATATCACCGATAGAAGAACCGTTAGCCCCCGCGTTCATAACTACTGCCCCGCCCACTGTACCCGGAATACCAGCAGTAAATTCAAAGCCTCCCAACCCGTTAATTTGGGCGATTGCTGCTACTTTGGCCAGCCTGGCCCCCGCCTCGGCCCTTATTTCTGCACCGTCACGGGTAACACGGTCTAAACCCCGGCCAACTTTTACTACAATCCCCCTAATGCCCCCTTCGCCAACCAACAAATTAGAGCCGGCCCCAATGACCGTCAGGGGAATCCCCCTCACAAAGGCGTAACCGACTGCTGCCCTAAGTTCCTCCCGGCTGGCCGGCCAGATAAAAATATCGGCTGGACCGCCGATGCGGAAGGTGGTATGATTTTTCATGCTCTCCCCGGCCCGCACTCTGCCCGGCAGGAGCTCACTTAACTCGCGGCAGGCTTTCTCCAACACTTATTACCTCTCCTTTATCGCGGCGGCTAACTCTATACCTGTCTGCCAGATATTTCCAGCTCCCATAGTGATAATCATATCACCGGGCCTAACAGTATTTAGGAGGTAATCTATTATCTTGTTTTTATCCGGTAAGTACCTTACTTTTTTGCCCTCCTCTTTCTCTACAGCATCCACAATTTTTTGGGCTGTAACCCCTTCTATTGGCTTTTCACCGGCACTGTAAATATCACAGATGATAACCTCATCTGCTCCCCGAAAAGCCCCGCCGAAACGATCCCCTAAAATAGCTGTTCTCGTGTAACGGTGCGGCTGAAATACAACCAAAACCCTGCCCCTGCACACCTGTCTTGCCGCTTTCAAGGTGGCCACAATTTCCGAAGGGTGGTGAGCGTAATCATCTACTACTGTTATCCCGCCCTCTTCAAAAAGAGTCTGAAACCTCCTGCCGGCCCCGTTAAAATCTTTTAAGGCCCAAGTTGCCTGGGAAAAAGATAAACCCGCAAACATCCCCACAGCAACTGCTGCCAGAGCATTAGAAAGGTTGTGTTCGCCGGGAACGCTTAAGTTAAGCGCCCCCAAAAAATCACCGCGGTAAAAAACGTTCCCTTTCGTGCACCGGCCGTGCGTCTCAATTTCTGCCACTGTGTAATCGGCATCACGGCGGTTTACGGCGTAGGTGCAAAGTGGACCCCGGTATTCTTTTAAAAGTTCAACCACTGCCGGGTCGTCCAGGCAGGCAACCAAGAGACCTTCCGGCGGTACTTTGGACATAAACTCTTTAAAAGCCGCCTTAATGTTTTCTACGCTCCGGTAATAATCCAAGTGATCATCTTCAATGTTAGTAATCACTTCAATATAAGGTTCGAGCTTTAAAAACGATCCGTCACTCTCATCGGCTTCTGCAACAAAGTATTCACCGCGGCCCAGCTTGGCATTGCCGCCTATTTCGGCTAACTCACCCCCAACCACTACCGTGGGATCGAGGCGGTTTTTTTCCAGGACAACAGCAATCATAGAAGTTGTCGTCGTTTTTCCGTGAGCCCCCGCCACTGCCACCCCTTTCTTCTTTTTCATGAGCTGGGCCAGCAGGTCCGCCCGGTGAATAACCGGTATTCCCCGTCTTTTGGCTTCTAAAAGCTCAACATTTTCGGCCGGTATAGCAGTAGAAACCACTAACAAGTCAGCACCGTCTATATTTCCCGTGCTGTGCCCGGTATAGCACTTTATTCCTAAGGCCTCGAGTTCCCCAATAGCAGACGAATTAACAAGGTCTGAACCAGTTACACAAAAACCGAGCTGGTTTACGATCCGGGCCAGGCCGCTCATACCGGCACCGCCAATGCCTACAAAATGAATACGGCGAATATTCCGCACCCTAAACTCCCTCTCCTTTTTCACAAACCGGCGCTCAAGAGATAGAATATACTATTCACGGCCGAAGAAAGTTGTTACACGTGCACCCCAAAAGCACGTCCCAGCGCAAGATTAAGCCTAAATTCACTTAAAACGCCTACCTGTTACATTTTGGCAGCAACTATTTCTCCTATACAGTCGAGTATATCCTCGAGAGCGCGCGGTTTGCCCAATTTCCGGCACGATTGAGCCATTTTAGCAAGCATAATTTTATCTTCGACAAGTTTTTTTATTTTCTTGCTCAACAACTCGCCACTTAACCGGTGATCTAAAATTACCTGGGCCGCTCCTTCTCTTTCTAAAGCGCGCGCATTATACTCCTGGTGATTTTCTGCCGCGTACGGGTAGGGCACGAGAATGGCCGGCACACCGAGAACCGTCAGCTCGGCTATTGTAGCCGCTCCCGCCCTGCTAACCACCAGGTCGGCCGCTGCCAGCGCATCGTGCATATTGTAAATATATGGCATTACTTTTACATTCCCAATTTCGCCCAGTTCTATACCTTCCTCCCGTAAAAAAACCGCAAACTCCTCATAACCGGTATTACCGGTAGAGTGAACAATAAAAAGATGCGGATCACCGGCAAAATTTTTAATAACTTTGGCCATAGCCCTATTAATGCTGCGCGCTCCCCTGCTCCCGCCAAAAGAAAGTAAAATGAATCTTCCGGGCTCAATTCCTAAAGAGCTAAGACCGCGCCCGCGTTCTGCCCGAAGAATTTCCGGACGCACCGGCAAGCCGGTCACCCTTACTTTCTTTTTGTTGCCGAAGTAGGCACGCGAGCCGGCAAAAGTAACACATACCCTGTCAACAAAACGGGCGAGGAGGCGATTGGCAATACCGGGCAGGGCATTTTGTTCGTGAATAAGAGTGGGCACGCCGCTAATAACCGCGGCCATGACCACCGGCGCGCTGGCATAACCCCCTGTACCCACTACTGCTGCCGGCTTAAAGCGCCTCAAGATACACAGCGCCTGCCCAACCCCCAACAGTGCCCGGCCACAAGACAACAAATTAGCGGGGGAAAGCTTTCTTTTTAAACCGGATGCACAAATAGAGGCAAAAGGTATCCCTTCACGGGGAACTATATCCGCCTCCATGCCGCCGGCCGTCCCTACGTAGAGAACTTCGCAACCCGCATATCTGTGTTTTAAACCCCGGGCAACTGCCAGGGCCGGATAAATATGGCCCCCCGTCCCGCCCCCAGAAACAATAAAGCGCACTTACACCTTCCCCCTACTTAGCGGAAACAAAGCGCGAGATATTGAGAAGTATGCCGACACCGGTCATAGTAAAGAGGAGTGACGTTCCGCCAAAACTGATAAAAGGAAGGGGTATACCCGTTACCGGCAGCATACCCGTAACCACACCTATATTAATAATGGCCTGCAATCCTATCCAGGAGGTTACGCCTGTAGCCAATAGGCTGGCAAAGGGGTCATTGGTGGAAATAGCAATTTTTAACCCCCGCCAAACAAATATAATAAAAAGCAGTATAACCAGCGAAGCGCCTATAAACCCCAGCTCTTCACCGATTACGGCAAATATGAAATCTGTATGGTTTTCCGGCAGGTAAAGAAATTTCTGCTTGCTCTGCCCAAGACCCAAACCGAAAAGACCGCCCGAACCTATGGCGTACAGCCCCTGTATAATGTGAAAGCCGCTTCCCAAAGGGTCAGCCCACGGGTCCAAAAAGGCAAAAAAGCGCTTTAGCCGGTAAGGCTCTAGATAAATAGCCAAAGCTACAGCCATGACACCCAGAAATCCAAGACCCCCAAGGTGTGCTATCCTTACCCCTGCTGCAAAAAGCATAACAAAGATTATCCCGGCCAGCGACATAGCCGTGCCTAAATCCGGCTGGAGGAGGATCAGGCCGGATGCTAGCGCAACGAGGAGCAAATAGGGAAGCACTCCCTTGGAAAAGTAAATCACCTTTTCTTTTTGCTTGGAAAGGCCGTAGGCAGTAAAAATTATTAAACAAAGTTTAACTAGTTCGGCGGGGGCAAAAGGGAGGGGGCCAATTCCTATCCAGCGCCTGGCTCCGTTTACTTCCCGGCCAATACCGGGGATTAAAACCAGAACTAGAAAAGTAAAGGCAAGAACTAAGAGCGGCCAAATGAAATTTTTTAACCGCCAGTAGTCGTAATTCGTCATGATAAACATGGCTAAAAGCCCAATAGCAGCCCACAGGAGCTGACGCTTAAAAAAGTAAAAGCTGTCGTTGTAGTAAATCATAGTGCTGTACTCGCTGGCGCTGAAAACCATAACTACACCGATGCTCAAAAGGCTGATAACCGCCAAAAAGAGCAGAAAATCGGGGGAACCTTTCTTGGGCAACACTCTCCCTCCCTTTAAGATGAGTTTTTCTTTATGCCTTTAAGCTGTGAACTAATTTTTTGAAGAGATCGCCACGTTCTTCAAAATTATTAAACATATCCCAGCTGGCGCAGGCAGGTGAAAGCAAAACCACCTCTCCCGGCCTGGCTGCCCGGTGAGCCGCCAAAACTGCTTCTTCAAAGCTTTTAGCGCGGTAAATTTCTCTAAAACCTTCCGCCCGGACGGCAGCCTCAATTAAACCTGCACTTTGGCCCACAAGAACCAGTGCCCGGACTTTTTCTTTGATTTTGGCTGCCAGTTCAGTAAAATCGCTACCCTTGTTTTTTCCGCCGGCAATGAGCACAATGGGGCAATCGTAAGCGTCAAGAGCCCGCATGGCGGCATCCGGATTGGTGCCTTTAGAGTCATTTATGTAGCGCACACCCCCGATCTCGGCCACGAACTCCAACCGGTGAGCAACCCCTTTAAAACTGCGCAAGGCACCGGCAATACTTTGTTCACTCACACCGAGGGCCAAGGCCAAAGCTGACGCTGCCAGGGCATTTTCTAGATTGTGAGCACCGGGAATGCCCACCTCACCCGCCCTGCATATACCCCGCTGTGTTCCGTTGAAACCGGCTACAATTTCACCGTCCTCTACCCAAACACCTTCTGAAAGTCTTTCTCTCCTGCTAAAATAGATTGCTTTTCCCGGCGTTCTTTTACCTAAAGAGCGCACGGCGTGGTCGTCGTAATTCAGCACAGTAAAATCGGCCGGCCCCTGGTTGGCAAAAATCCGGGCTTTGACATCTATGTAATTCTCCAAAGAACCGTGCCGGTCTAGGTGATCGGGCGTGATGTTGAGAATGGCACAGGCTTTTGGTTTAAAACTGCTCACTGTTTCCAGCTGAAAGCTCGATACTTCCGCCACAGCAACACCGTCCGGCTCACAAATTTCCACCTTTTCAATGAGGGGCACCCCGATATTACCGGCTACTACTGTTTTATAACCGGCACCTCTAAAGATTTCCCCCGTCAGGGCAGTGGTTGTGGTTTTGCCATTTGTACCGGTTATGGCCACCAAAGGTGCAGCTAAAAAGCGAAAAGCCAGCTCCAGTTCCCCTGTAACTGGAATACCCGCTCGGCGGGCAGCTTTTACGGGGGGCGAATTTAGGGGCACACCAGGACTTAAAACCACCAGAGCAAAAGACCCCCTGGAAACTTCCGGGTAGCACCCAAAACATAACTCTGCGTTCAAACTCTTAAGGCTGGCCTCAGCAACAGCCGGCAACTCCACATCTTTCTCATCAGCAAGCGTGACTTGCGCTCCCCGGCGGGCCAAAAAAAATGAAACAGCAAGGCCGCTCTTGCCGGCACCTACAACCAGTACTTTTTTATCATTAAGATTAGAAATAATGTCAAAAATTTCGTCCACTGAAAACCCACCTTTCCACCGGCAGTTATTTTACAGCCGGCCTTTAAAGCCGGCACATAGCTGCCAGCCCCGCCAGGGCAAAAGCAAAGGCCAGCAGCCAAAAGACAAAGACCACTTTGACCTCACTCCAGCCGGCAAGCTCAAAGTGGTGGTGCAAGGGGCTCATCCTAAAAACGCGCCTTCCCGTCGTCTGAAAAGAAATTACCTGGATAATCACGGACAGCGCTTCCAGCACAAAAACCGCGCCTAAAATCAAAAGAAAGAGCTCTCTTCCCGTAATCACTGCCGCCGCGGCCAGGCCCCCTCCGAGGGCCATTGATCCCGTGTCACCCATAAAGACCCTCGCCGGATAACGGTTGTAGCGCAGAAACCCCAAACATCCTCCTGCCATGGCAGCCATCACCAGGGCCACACTTGTCCTGCCTGCCGCCAGAGCAGCCACCACCAAAGACAGCGCTACCAACATACTCACCCCGGCGGCCAGCCCGTCCAAACCGTCGGTAAGGTTAACCGCGTTGGCCGTTCCTACTACCACTACGGCTACAAAAATGGTGTACAGCACAGGCCCCAAGTCAATGTAAACACCGCCCGGCTGCCAGTAACCGGAAAAGGGCAGCACGACTTCTGTGCCGCGCCTGGCCGCGCTCATCACCCAAAGGGCAAGGCCAACCGCCAGGATCACCTGGCCGAAGAGTTTTTCGCGCGCTCTTAGCCCCAGCGACCTCTTCAGCACTACCTTTATGTAGTCGTCTAAAAAACCGATAAAACCGTAACCCAGCATTACCGCCAGCACTGCCGCGCCGTCGGTCATCCCTCGTTCCAGGAATAGAGCTCCCGCGGCCAGAGTACCGGCTATAAACAGCACGCCCCCCATCGTCGGGGTGCCGGCTTTATTTAAATGCCTTGCCGGCCCGTCGTGACGTATGCTCTGGCCAAATTTTAGCCTTTTTAAAAGGGGAATAAAGACGGGACCGAGGGCGATGGTAACAGCCGATGAAACAGCAAATGCCAAAACCAGCCTGCCTGTCAAGACAACCACCACCTGTGCTAATGAAGAAAATCCATTAGTGATCCTACAATTTGTTCCATTTTTACCCCCCGGGAACCCTTTACCAGGACCACATCCCCCTCCCGCAGGAGCTCTTTTAACAATTGAGCCGCGGCAGAACAATCCGGGCAGCAAAACACCCGGTCAGAAGCCAATCCGGCCGCCAGTGCGCCCTCAGCTATGCCCCTTGCCAGGTCGCCCACAGCCACCAGGAGATCTACCCCGCGCGCTGCCGCCTCCTCTCCTACCTCAAAGTGACCGGCGGAAGAGCGCTCTCCCAGTTCCAGCATGTTCCCCAAAACCGCCACTTTCCGCCGCTCCCCAGCCAACTCATCGAGAACAGACAAAGCGGCTTTTACTGAAGCTGGGCTGGCATTGTATGCGTCGTTAATGATTTTTATACCGCCGGCATCCATAATCTCTGTGCGCATACCGGTAAGCTTAAGGTCTGCCAGCCCCCTGGCGATTTCCTCGGGATCCATGCCCATTTCCAGTCCCACGCCTATAGCCGCCAGGGCGTTGACAGCATGGTGACGGCCCGGCACGGGTAAGAAAAACTCTTTGCTTTTATTTCCAAAAATGGCTTCAAAGTGCGTGCCTCCTGCACGCGGAGCGATGTTTTGGGCACGGATATCCGCACCCGGCCCCTCTCCAAAAAAAATGACTTTGCCGCGGCAGCGCGCAGCTTCGCGCCGGATGTAAGGGCTTTCGGCGTTTAAGAGGGCAAAACCGTCTGGCGGCACGTGGTCGAGCAGCTCACCCTTGGCAGCGGCAATATTGCTCACACTTCCCAAAAGTTCTAAGTGGGTTTCGCCGATATTGGTGATTACTGCAGCCTGGGGGCGGGCCAGCCTGCACAAGGCGTCTATTTCACCCGGAGCGCGCATGGCCATCTCCACCACCGCCACCTGGCAACCATCGTCCACGTCCAGCAAGGTAAGCGGGAGACCGATTTCATTGTTTAAATTGCCCTTTGTTTTGGCGGTATTAAACCTGACCGCCAAAACCGAAGCAATCATATCCTTGGTGGTGGTTTTGCCAGTGCTGCCCGTGACGGCAACCACCTTTACCCGGCAGCGGTCCCGGTTGTAAGAAGCCAGCATTTGCAGGGCGGCCAGCGTATCACTTACTGAAATCACAGCTATGTCCGGCGGCACGTCTACATTTTGCGCGACTAAAACTCCCGCTGCTCCCCTGCTTACAGCTTCTCCAATAAAATCGTGGGCATTAAAACGCTTTCCCACCAGAGCAACAAAGATATCCCCATTTTTTGTCTGCCGGCTGTCGGTAGAAACAGTTTTAAACACCGCTTCAGGGTTGCCTTGCAGTATTTTGCCGCCTACGGCACCGGCAATTTCAGCTAGAGTAGCAGGCTTCACGGCAAACCCCCCATAAATTTAAGCCTTGCCCAATTCCGCAAGAGCCGCCAGTGCTTCTTTACGGTCATCAAAGGGAAGTTTTTGCGTACCTATAATCTGGTAGTCTTCGTGGCCTTTTCCGGCAATGATCACCACGTCACCGGCACCGGCCATGCCGATGGCCCGGCGTATAGCTAACCGACGGTCGGGCTCCACTGTAAAGCGGTCTTTTCTTCTCTCGGCCGGTATGCCGGCTAAAATTTCACCTATAATTTTCAGCGGGTCCTCGGTGCGGGGGTTATCCGAAGTAATAATGGTATAATCGCTTAAGCGGACAGCTATATCGCCCATAACAGGGCGTTTTTTGCGGTCGCGGTCCCCCCCGCAGCCAAAAACAGTGATTAGCTTTCCCCGGGTAACGCGGCGGGCAGCCGTTAAGACATTTAAAAGCCCGTCGGGCGTATGGGCGTAATCGACCACCACGATGAACTCGCCGCCGGGATTTACCACCTCAAAACGGCCCGGGACGCCGCGCACTTCCCCCAAAGCCTCCACTACCGTACGCGGAGGCAAGCCCAGCGCACAGGCAGCAGCAAACGCCGCCAGGGCATTGGCAACGTTAAAACCGCCCGTCAGGCGCAAGGCAAGCGGCCAGCAGCCCCAGGCACCCTCTACTGTAAAACACGTACCGCTGGCGCTCACAATTACCCCGCTGGCAAAAACGTCTGCATCCTTATTTCCCTGGGCGCTGTAAGTGACTACCCCAGCCCCGCCCGCTGCTTCTATGAATTTTTTTGCCTGAGGGTCATCAATATTTACTACTCCTACTCCGGGGGGCTTAAAGCGCCGCTTTGAGACCAGCCCCTCAAATAGTTTCAATTTCGCCTGCAAGTAATCCTGCATGTCTGAGTGAAAGTCAAGGTGATCCTGCGAAAGATTAGTAAAAACGGCTACATCGAACTCACAGTCTTCCACCCGGTGCAGGGCAAGGGCGTGGGAGGAAACTTCCATGGCACAGGCCTCGACCCCCTTGCCGGCCATTTCGGCCAGCAGCGCCTGTAAGTCGGCTGACTCCGGCGTAGTATGAGTTACCGGCAAAACTTTGTCACCGATAATATTGCACACCGTACCAATTAGACCGGCTTTGCGCCCAAAGTGCCTGTAAACTGACGCTAAAAGAGTGCTGGTTGTAGTTTTACCGTTGGTACCGGTGATGCCAATTAGTTTTAAGCGGCGCGACGGATACCCGTAATAGCGGGCAGAGAGGGCAGAGAGGGCCTGCCTGGAATTATTCACCAGCACAAGCGCCATCCCCGGCGGCAATTCCACCTCCCTCTCCACCACAGCGGCTACGGCACCCATCTCCTGGGCATGTAAAATAAAGTCGTGACCGTCGGCCGCAAAACCTTTTACGGCCACGAACAAAAACCCGGGGCCAACCCGCCGCGAATCGTAGGCAATACCTTTTATTTCTACACCGGAATCTCCGCTGCAAACCACAAACGGCAGACCGTCCAGAAGTTCCTTTAAAAGCAAGTCTTCTTCACCCCGGCAGCTAAGATTTTTAACCGTTATTCCATATATAGCCAATTTACCTCAAGATAATACGCTTTTGACCTCGCCCGCGCTTGTTTTCCTGCCAAAACCGCTATCTTAAGTACGGTCTAGGTAAAGACCAAATACAACTGCTAAATTGGCCCTTAAGGCTGGCTGCCGATACCCGCATTTGCGGGCGGGCGGAATTCTACATCTATTACTGCACCTTTCGGCACTTTAGAGCCCGGCCCAACTCCTTGACCCGCTGCCAACCCTGAGCCCGTTGCGTTTAGGCGCAAGCCCAGCTTCTCCAGAACAATGCCCGCCTCTTTTATGGAAAGGCCTTTTAGGTCCGGCACAATTACCTCGCCCGCCGGACTCTTATTGATGGGCTGGAGATCTACAACCACGCATGCACCGCTGTCAACACTAGCTCCTCCCTGGGGCACCTGGCGGACAACCACGTCGCCCTGGGCTCGCACTTGCACGGAAAGGCCGCATTCCTTTAAGATCTTCTGAGCCTCATCTGCCGGGAAGTAAAGAACGTTGGGAACTGTTACTTTACTCTTGAGTTCTTCGTAAACAAAAGGTGAGGCGGGCTTTTCCACGTGTGGCCTTTCCGGCACCTTAAGGTAGCGCAAGGTATCTAATGCAACGTTTTTAAAGACAGGAGCAGCTACTTGGCTGCCGAAGTAAACAGAACCCGACGGTTCTGCTACCATGACCAAGACAGCGATTTCCGGGTCGTCTGCCGGTGCAAACCCCACAAAAGAAGACACGTACTTCCCCTCTACATAACCGCCAGAACCCACTACCTGAGCCGTACCAGTTTTTCCGGCCGCACCGTAACCGTCTACAAAAGCATTCCTGCCCGTTCCTTTCTGAACTACATTGGTAAGCAATTTCATTAAAACACTGGCCGTATTTTTAGAAATTACCTGGCGCACCTGTTCGGGCTTGAATTCCTTTACCACCTTGCCCTCGGGGTCAGTTATTGCTTTGACTAGCTGCGGTTTCATCATAACACCGCCGTTAGCTACCGCCGATACAGCCGTAATCAACTGGAGCGGGGTGACAGCTATCGACTGGCCTATGGACATGGTGGCAATATTTAATTCAGTGGCTTCCGCTTCGGGTATCTGGATACCCACTTCCTCCCCGGGGAGGCAAATGCTGGTATGACGCCCAAAACCAAAGGCCTTAATGTACTTATAAAATTTTTCTTTACCCAGCCTCAAGCCCACGGTTATAAATCCCGGGTTACAGGAGTTCTGCACTACTTCCTCGAAAGTCTGTGCCCCGTGGCCGCCGTCGTACCAGCAGTAAATTGTGCGGTCGGCTACCTTTATATACCCGGGGTCGTAAAAACTGTCATTGGGCTTAACTGCTCCCTCCTCCAAAGCAGCAGCGGCTGTGATAATTTTAAAGGTCGACCCCGGCTCGTAGTTATACCAAATAGCGGGGTTGCGGTCCCATACCTCCTGGGGTGATTTCTTCCAATCGCTGGGACTAAAGGTGGGGCGGTTACCCAGGGCCAATATTTCGCCAGTTTTAGGGTTCATAACAATGATCACGGCCAGCTTTGGCCGGTGGGTATCGACTATTTTATCCAGCTCACGTTCCACAAAAAACTGAATACTTTGGTCCAGTGTCAAAACCAGATTATTGCCGGCTACTGGAGGAATAAACACGTGCGTTGCTTCGGGGATATCTCTGCCAATCGCGTCTTTTTCTATAACAATCCGCCCGGGACGGCCTTTTAACTCCGCGTCGAATGCACTCTCAATACCGGTCAGGCCCTGATTGTCGTCCCCGACAAACCCCAGCACATGAGCGGCCAGAAAATCCTGCCGGTAAAAACGCCTGCTCTCTTCAACGAGTTCCACGCCTTCTATTTTGAGTTCTTTCAACCGTCGTGCAGAATCGTAATCAATTCGCCTCTTTAGCCAAACAAAGCCGACATTCTGGCACAGTTTGGCGTATACATCTGAAGGATCCATGCCCAAAGCAGCGGCGATTTTATCGGCAGCTTCCCGCTTATTTTTTACCTGTTGGGGAAAAGCGTAGGCCGAATCGACGCTAATGCTGGTAACCAGCTCGTTACCGTTGCGGTCGTATATATTCCCCCGCCTTGCTTCTACCGGCACATCACGCATTCTGATCTCCAAGGCTTCTTTCCTGAGTTCGTCACCTTTAACTAACTGGAGCCAGGCCAGGCGAAATATGAGCACAAGCAGGGATAAACCGGTAACCAAAAAAATAACGGTTATTCTCCTCCGTACGGCAATTCCCGTTACGCCCCGCATCTCCCCCCTCCTTTAAGTCGCTGCCCCGCCGGTAAGGTGACCAAACCAGTTTTTCTTTTCCATCTTGTTAACCAGTTCGTCAAATGCTTCAATTAACACGCTCTTACTTGTCCATCCCGGTGGCTGTATTCCTCTATTAACCCCGTTACCCGGAGTGTCATCGTGATTTTCGGGCAGAGTCACCACCAGCACCCTGCCCCCTTCTGGTCTCACCATACCAAGCTTGTTAACAGCCAAAGCTTCGACCCGGCTTAAAGACGCAAGTCGGCTTACTTCCTCTTCCAGGCTGTGGTTTTCCACTTTTAAACCGGCCAACTCTTTTTCCAGGCGGCTGATCTGGTAACTGAGACTAAAAAGACGTGCGTAATAATAAGTGACCAGCAGTCCAGTCAAAAAAAAGACTAAAACCGTGCCTGTAACCAATAACCTGTCCAGCTTTGGTCTCGGCCTTTTCCAGTTTCTTTTAATCCGGCAGGAAGTCTTTTTGCCAGCAGCCCCGTTTTCGTGCCAGCCTGTCTTTTCCCGGGCCATTATCATTTTTATTCCACCCCTCTTTGTGGTAGAACCAGCCTATACTGGCAACTTTTCCGCCACCCTGAGCTTAGCGCTTCTGGCCCGCGGGTTCTCCCCGGCCTCGTCACTAGAAGGCAATAGGGGCTTTCGAGTTATTATCTTTAACTCTGCTTTTTTACCGCATACACAAACGGGAAAACCAGGAGGGCATGAACAGGAACGGGAAAAGCTCTCAAACACTTCCTTTACAATTCTGTCCTCCAGAGAATGAAAAGAAATGACACAAATCCTGCCCCCCGGGCGCGTGTAGCGGACAGCTGCTTCAAGACCGGCTTTTAGGGCCTCCAATTCCCGGTTAACGGCTATGCGCAGGGCCTGAAAGGTCCTGCGCGCCGGGTTAGGTCCCCGCCGTCTGGCAGGGGCAGGAATGGCCTTTTTTATAATTTCTGCCAGCTGACCAGTAGTTTTTATGCGGCAGCGCGCCCTCTCTTCGGCAATAAAGCGGGCTATTCTCGCTGCCCACCGCTCTTCTCCGTAATTTTTAATAACCGCGGCAAGTTCGCGCTCCGGCATTTCGTTGACCAGAACTTCCGCCGTTAACTCTTGACTTGGGTCCATCCTCATGTCCAGCGGACAGTCAAAACGGTAACTAAACCCCCTTAACGGTTCGTCTAGCTGGTGGGAAGAAACACCGAGGTCAAACAAAAAGCCGTCAGCCTCTAATACACCCTGCTCTCTCAAAACTTCTTCCAGCTTTTCAAAAGATGCCCGCACTAAAACAAAACGACCAGCAAAAGATTTGAGCCTTTCACTGGCTGCGGCAATGGCGTGAGGATCCCGGTCCAGCCCCAAAAGCCTGCCACGCGGGCCGCTGCGCAGTAAAATCTCACTGGCATGCCCGCCCCCGCCCACCGTACAATCCACGTAAAAACCGTTACTTTTCACGGCCAGCCCGTTCATAACCTCTTCCAGCATAACCGGGCGGTGTCTAAAAGCAGCCAATTAAAACCCGCCTTTTACGCCGTTTTAACACTTTACAGACCGGCATCCGTCTCAATGATTTTTTCTGCGATTTCCTCATAAGCGGCAGCAGCCCGGGCACGGTACTCCTCCCACCTGTCCTTATCCCAAATTTCCACGCGGGTGGAAACACCAATTACTACAACATCCCTCTCCAAACAGGCGTACTCCCTAAGCGGTCCCGGGATTAGTATTCTTCCCTGCCGGTCAACATCACATTCCGCAGCACCCGAGAAAAAAAAACGGACGAAGGCCCGGGCATCTGCCCTGGTAAAGGGCAGGGACTTCAGCTTCTGCTCCAAAACCTCCCATTCTGAAAACGGGTAAGCAAAGAGACATCCGTCAAGACCCTTTGTTAAAACAAAGCGGTCCCCCAGGCCTTCGCGGAAGCGGGAAGGTATAAAAAGCCTACCTTTGGCGTCAATACTGTGCAGGTATTCACCCATGAACAAGGTGCCCCGACTCCGATCCATCTATTTTGATCCACAGGCCACCACTTTTCACCACCTCTATTTCTTTAAATAGCAAAAAAAATCCTGCTGCCGGTAAAAAAATTTTGTGAAAAAACCGTTTGAGGTTAGTAAGGACAATATTATATTATGATTTTAATAACTCATCCCAAAACACTAGCCTCTTTATTGCCGCCTAACTTCGACGGGGAGGAATTAAAATAAGTGATCCGGGAACATTTTGAAATGCTGCTGGAAGAGCTTTTAAAAAAAACTTGTGAACATTACGGAAAGCGACTGGTTTCCCTGGCTGTCTTCGGTTCGGTGGGCAGGGGCTGCCCGCGGGCAGATTCGGACATCGACTTCCTCTTAGTAGCTGAAAACCTCCCCCGCGGGCGGTTAAAAAGAATGGCTGAATTTGAAGAAGGAGTAGAAAAAAAACTTACGCCCGCCCTAAAACGCTTAAAAGATGAGGGCATAGACACGTATCTTTCTCCGGTGATCAAAACTCCCGGCGAGGTAGAACGGGGAAGCCTTCTTTTTCTCGACATGGTGGAAGATTGTAAAATTCTTTACGACCGGCACGGCTTTTTTAAAAACTTCTTGGAAAAATTCCAAAAAAGACTCTCTGAACTCGGCGCCCAGCGCGTTTGGCGAGGCAACAGCTGGCACTGGGTGCTCAAAAAAGACTTTAAAAAGGGTGAAATTTTTAAATTATGACCAATAAAAGCCTAGCGCAGAGTTACCTTATAAAAGCTGCTGTGCGCCTGCGTATTCTCTCCGTGCTCATGGAAGAGGAGGCTTACTCTGACGTTGTGCGGGAAGCGCAGGAAATTGTGGAACTCGCTCTAAAAGGTGTTCTGCGCCAGATAGGGATAGAGCCGCCTAAACAACACGATGTCGGCGGGCTTATCTTAGAGTACAGCGACCGGCTTCCGCCCGCAGTTAAAGCAAAAGCCGCCCGCTTGGCGGCCATCTCAAAGTGGCTCAGAAAAGAAAGGGAGTTTTCTTTCTACGGCGACATTGACTTTATACCGACGGAGGAATACACCCGCGAAGACGGGGAAAGGGCGCAAAGGGATGCTATATTTGTTGTGGAAGCGGCCAAAGAAGTAATACCTATTTAAAAGATTTTTACCATCTTTCTCACGCGCCCTTCAAAAATGGCCAATTCCCGGTAACCCACCTCAACTGCCAGGGCCAATGCCTTTTCTATGGCCTCGCCCACCTGGGAAGGTCTGTGGGCATCCGACCCCAAGGTTACGGGCACACCGTGAGCAAAAAAAGCTTCCAGCAGGGGGCGGGCCGGATATATTTCACCCGCCGGGTACCTTAAGCCGGCAGTATTGATTTCAGCACAGACACCCGCCCTCTTAAAAGCGCGGGCCGTCTCTTCGTAAAACGGCTTTAGGTCACAAGACGGCAGAAAGCCAAACTTTTTGATGAGGTCGGGGTGGGCCATAATATCAAACAAGCCGCTCTGGGAAGCTTCATTCAGCAAAGCAAAATACCTCTCGTAAACCTCGTTTAAGTCGCGGCGGGAATATTCACCTATTTCAGCGGGGTTATCAAACCCCCAGCCGTCAATAAAGTGAATTGAGCCGGTTACATAATCAAAGGGGTGGCCTGATAAAAGGAAAGCCAGTTTTTGGGCCTGGCCCGGCGCGTAATCGGCCTCAATGCCGAGCTTTACCGGTATGGGCGAACGCTCCTGCACCGCCAGCACCATCTGCACATAAAGCGGGAGCTGCTCTTCGCCCATCGCGTAGCAGGGTATAGACCGGCCGGGCGGCAAAAAGTAGAGGGGCAGGTGGTCGCAAAAGCCGATTTCCACCAACCCCTTCTTCACAGCTTCTGCCAGGTATTCTTCCATTTCCCCCAAGGCATGGCCGCAGAGCGCGGTGTGAAGGTGGTAATCTACCAGGTACACGTTTAATCCTGCACCCCTTCCCTTATGCGGCGGGAAAGGGCTTGGGTTAAAAAATAGACCCTTTCAGCGGCCGCCGCCCCCAGCAACCCCACCCCGCAGGCAGGAGTAATAAGGCAGCTGCTGGACAGTAACTCCTGCGGCACACCGCGGTCTGCAAGCTCCTTCCACTCACCTCTTAATTTATTGATCAGTGAATCTTCTGTTTCCCGGTAAATATCGTCTGGGGAGGTTGGGACAATGCCCCAGGCCAGCATCCCCCCGCCCGTTAAAAACCTCTCTAATTCACCGGTGTACGGCAAAAGCGAAGAGAAGTAATTGTACGCATCAAAGCTTAAGACATCAAGACCTAATCCTAGCGGTATGGACCAGTCAATAGCATCACAGCAGTGCAAACCCATAAATCCCCCAGCCGAGCGGACCGCGGCTAATACGGCCGACAGATCATCCTCTATCATTTCCCTGGTAACCGTTATGTAACTGGAATGCCCAAAAACTCCCAGGGCAGGATCGTCGACAAATACTAGCACGGGCAGGCCAAAGCGGCTCAATTTTACCACCTGCCAGATCGCGTTTAAGGTTATGGTTTTAACGATCAAATCGCGCAGCATATCGCTGTAGTAAGCAAAGCGACCCCTTTCATCTTTTACTTGAAAACCAACTGTAAGGGGCCCTACCACGTGTCCCTTTAAAAGAAGGGCATTACCTGTGCCTTCACTTTCCAGAGAAGACAAAAAGGCGTAAAATCCGGCTGCTGCCTCCGGCGGCAGGGCAAATTCTTTAAGCGCCGAAGAATCGCCGCTTTCAAAGGCCAAATAAATCGTGTAAAATTCCGTGAGGGCAGTATCAAAGCCGGGACTTTCGTGGCGGAAATAGATTTTTTCCCCGTCGTCGCACAGCAAGCCGGTTGTTACCAGAGGACGGAGAAACTGGTTAACAAAGTGCTCCTGCCGGCCGCGCTGCGGCAACTGCGGCCAGTGGGGAGCTTCTGGAAGATATTTTCTCACTAAACGCACTGCTTCGCTGGGTTCGGTAAGGGGGAGACTGCCGATGCCGGTGGCTATACCCTCGGGTGCAAATTTCATTCTCTCATTAGCTCTCCTTTCCAGTATATACATTAACTTTAAATCTATAATTTACAAAGAGTGCAATCCCAAAATTTCTCCGTAAACATCAAGAGTCTGAAGAGCAATATGCTGCCAGTTATAAACAGTAATAATTTTCCTCCAAGCGCCGCGGGCCAGGTCACGGGCCAGCACTGGGTTGTTCAGAACCTCTCCGATGTAGTAAGCCAGGATATCAGGGCGCCCGGGAGGCACTTTAAAGCCGTCGATACCGTGGCTGACCACTTCACTTAACCCCCCTGTGTCAGAAACTATCACCGGCACCTGGGCCGCCATGGCTTCCAGGGCCACGATGCCAAACGGTTCGTACAGGCTGGGGAAAACCGCAACGTCCACCTGCTTTAAGTAACTGTTCCTGCCCGTTTCGTCCAGGTAGCCCAAAAATACAACGCTCTCACCCAAACCCAGTTCAGCCGCCCTCTCCCTTAAGAAAGGCTCGTACGGCCCCCTGCCGCCTATAAAAAGTTTTAAACCGGGGTTAGACACGACCAGTTGCGCGAATGCCTCCAGCAGCACCTGAACGCCTTTTTCCGGCACCAGGCGGCCGATGAAGAAGATCTTTTTACCCGAAACAAAATCTTTTTTGACCGGCAAAAGGCTGGCCGGCACACCGAGGTTTAAAGGGTCTACACCGTTAGGTATTATGTGCAGCTTTTGCGGCGGCACACCAAAAAGGCCGGTTATTTCATCTCTCATGTACCTGCTGCAGCATATGACTTTTCCGGCCAGTTCAGCCAAAAACTTTTCTTGAGCGTGAATGTACCTTTGAGTTTCATTAAAAAGACCCCTATTGCGCCCGTACTCGGTAGCGTGAATGGTAGCCACAAGAGGAACTTTAAGGCGCTCCGCAATTTTAGACGCCGCCTTGCCCACCAGCCAGTCATGGGCGTGCACTACATCAATGTCCCCGCCTTTCCACCTGTCCCTCGCCAATTCGTCCATAGCAGCGTTCATCTGATCTACCCACTCTAGAAAATCCTGGGCCCAAAGACAGCGGGGATCCAGCCTGTAGACAAAAACCCCGTCCACTACTTCGTCTGTGCCTCTATCGCCAACGGGGCAAGTAACCACGTGAACGCAGCACCCCAGGCGGGTAAGAGCGCGGGTTAAATCGTAGACATGTCTGGACAGACCGCCGATGGTACGGGGAGGAAACTCCCACGAAAGCATTAAAACCCGCAAGAGATTTTTTCCCATTTTTAAAGTTGGGAACCATTTTTTTACAGAACGGTAATAGCGGCTGTAAACGCTGTAGTCAATCTCCGGAAAAATATTGTCGGCCAGCTCTAAAGAGGACAGTTCCTCTCCATCAACAATGTCGTTTAAAATGCCCGCTGCCAGCTTATTAAAGTTTTCAATATGGCCGGTTATTCTTTGCACAGCGTACTGTACAGCCGTCCCGGTTTTAATAATAAAAGCCCAGTCACTGCTCTGAGCCAGGAGCAGTTCCCTGGCTGCCTGGTTTAGAGCCCTCTTTTTTACACCCTGTGCCGCGGGATGCAGCCCGGCCAAGTCCGACATGGCACTTTCCGCCCGGTGGAGGTGCCTGTATATCCAGTCGTTGGCCGGGTTGAGCCAAACCTGATTGTACCCGCCCTCTCCCCAGCTGGATTCGGCGGGCTCAACAACTTGGTTGTCGGGGTAGAGGGCCAGATACTCGGCCGGTGTGATCATCTCTACGCCGTACTCCGAAGAAGACAACGCTTTGGCCAGGTAGAAGAGCCAGCGCGGCCCCTCGTACCACCAATGACCAAAAAGTTCGGCATCGTAAGGCGCCACAACCAGCGGCTCCCTGTCTATCTGGGAAGAAAGCCTGCTGCACTGCAAAGCCCGTTTTTGGGCAAAGTCGCGGGCGTGTTCCACAGTTCTGCCCTCGGCTATATCCGGATTGTACGGCTCCTTTTCCTCCCCGCGCCCGGTAATCCGGTAATACTTAATACCCGTATCGCACCTTATCGTCCCTCCCGGCAAAAACGGCGACAAGTAATGAAGCGGCAGGTCATAACCTATATCGCGGTAGAACTCCCGGTAGAAGTAGTCGCCGGGGTAGCCGGTATGCCTGTCCCAGACCTGCCTGGAACTCTCCGGATCACGCCCAAAAGCCGCCACTCCCGAAGGACAAAAAACTGGCGCGTAAATCCCCCGGTGCGGGGCTGGCCGGGCATTGGTAATGCCGTGCGTTTCCATAAAAAAATACCTTATACCGTAATCTTTTAAAATTGAGTCTACGCCTTTGGCATAACCGCACTCCGGCAGCCACATGCCCTGCGGGGGCCGGCCAAAAATTCCGGTGTACTGCTCGACGGCCACGTGAACCTGCGCTCTCTTAGCTTCTTCTGTGAGCATCAGCGGCAAGTAACCGTGCGTAGCGCAGGTCGTTATTACCTCTAAAAACCCGAGGGCCTGCAGGCTCTGCACCGGAAGCAGCAGGTTATAAGAGTATTCCTCCTCAAAAGCCCGCCGGACCTCATTTAAGCGCTCGTTGTACATGCGGGCCAAGCTCTCAAAAGGGGGGTTGCGGCGGTTTCTCTCTATTTCCATTTCAGACAGCAAAATGAGGCTGTTCAAGTAACGCGTGTAACGCTCCTGCAAGATCCGGTCAGTGAGCATGGAAACCAGCGGAGGAGAAAGAGAAAGAGTTACCTTGTACTTTACGCCCTCCCTGGCCAGCTGTTCAAAAACCTTTAAAAGCGGCACGTAGCACTCAGTTATGGCTTCAAAAAGCCAGCGCTCCTCCATCACGCCCGGTTCCCGGGGGTGGCGCACGTACGGGAGGTGAGCGTGTAAAACTAGCAGGAAAAAGCCTTTGTGATGCACACAATCACTCCAAAAAAAGTATCTTTTTTTAACTTAACCTGTGCAATTCCTGCACAAACCGTATATCTTTAGCTGGTGGTCGGTTACAGTAAAGCAGTGCTGAACTTTTACACGGTCTTCCAGTTCTTCTAAAAGATCTTCATTGACTTCCGTGATCTTGCCGCACTTAATACAAATCAGGTGGTGGTGCTGGTGCATCCCGTCTTCCAAAAATGTTACCTCATAGCGCTTTTTGCCGTCACCAAAATCCAAAGACCGGGCAATACCGGAACTGACAAACAGCTCAAGGGCCCTGTATACCGTGGCCAAACCCACATCGGGCGCCTTTTGCCTCACCAGGCTGAGGATCTCTTCTGCACACAAGTGCCTGCCGCTATTCTCCAGAAGCGCTCTTAAGATTAATGCGCGCCGGGCTGTCAGTTTGTATTCCCTTAATTTCAGCCTCTCTTCAATATCCAAGAACTCTTTTTTCATAAAACGTGCACCACCACTGTTAATATAAGTGTAACACTGTGTTTTAACCCTTTTTAAAAAACGTACCTTCTCTTACTCCGTTTTTTGCGCCACCTGCTGTTTAAACTCCTTTTTGCGCGGTAACGCGCTACAGCCAAAAGCACAGCCGCGCACGAGAGCAGGTAAAACCATAACCTCGGGCCGCTAAAAAGCTTTCTCTTTACTTCCCGGTCAGAAACCAAATCTGTCCGGCCGATTTCTTCTTCCCCCCGGTAAAATACCAAATCCCCCACTTTTTCTCCCGCTCTAAGCGGCGCTGTGATGTCTTTTTTTAAAAAGACCTCCTGCCTTATGGGAGGAGCCTCTCCCTTTTTAAAATTATAAGAAAACGTGGAGCCGACCCGCGCCAGAACAACTCCCTCCACACCGTACTTAACGGGGATTTCAGCTGCCGCCTTTCCGCTTTCTGCCAGTACAACGGGCTCAAAAGCAGTAAACCCAAAATCCAAAAGTTTTTCTGTGTCCGACCAGATATTTGCTCCCTCGCTCTTCATCACCGAGGCAATTAATTCCCTTCCCCGCCGCCCGGCCGACGAGAGCAAACACTGCCCCGCCTCTACAGTATAGCCGGTTTTAATGCCGTTGGCCCCGTCATAAAGCCACAAAAGCTTATTGTGGTTCAAAAGATAAGTCTGGGCATCCGGCACATCTCTTTTAATAGTCTTTTGCTCTGTGGAGACAATCTTTCTAAATATCTGGTTCTGCATGGCGTAACGGGCTATGAGGGCCATGTCGTAGGCGGTGCTGTAATGGGCAGGGTCGGGCAGGCCGCTGGGGTTAGCAAAGTGGCTTTCCCTGGCGCCGATCTCTCTTGCTTTTTCGTTCATCATGGCAGCAAAGCTGCTTACTGAACCGGCCACGTGACAGGCAATGGCTACCGCTGCATCGTTGCCTGAAGAAAGGAGCAGGGCGTAGAGCAGGTCCTCCAAGGAAAGGCGTTCCCCGCCCTTAAGACCTACAGACGAACCTTCCACCAGCTCCGCTTCCTCACATACAGTGACCGTCTCATCCAAGCGGCACTTTTCTAAGGCCAGCACTGCCGTCAAAACTTTGGTAGTGCTGGCCGGGTAGACTCTTACATGAGAGTTTTTCTCGAAAAGCACCTGGCAATTTTGGGCGTCAATGAGAACGGCAGCCGCACCGGCAATTTCCGGCTCCTGCGCCCACCCCCGAGATGTACACAAAAACAAAACCGTTACGGCAGTAATAAAAGCAAAAGTTAATATTAATGACCTTTTACCAAACATAAACCACCACATTTTAATTTTTTGGTATTCTACACCTTCCTCAACGGCAGAAAAAGGCGCCCTTCCTTAGGAAAAACTTGAGCAAAAACATAAATGTAAAAGTAAACAAAGCTACAGTAAGAACAGAACCCCAGAAAAGCATATATCCCGCTCCGTTAAAAACTTCCATTAGCCTAGTCACCAGCCCGCCGGTAAAAAAGGCCAGGGCAAGAATGCCGCTCCAAATAACTGCCCCTTCCCGAAAGCCCCGTTCTTTAAAAATGACCATGGTAGAAGCTATACAGGGAACTGTAAGGGTAAGGGTAAGCACGACTATAAACTTTTGCAGGGGGAGCATGGGCACACTCAACACAAAAGCCGCTCCGAACTCTTTTCTTATAAAACCTACAATGAAGACATCGGCAATTTCTGGGGGCAGGTGGAGCCATTTAACTGTTATCGGGCGCAAGAAATCCCTTACCCCCTGCAAAAGCCCGGAGGCATCGAGGAGCCCCAGTAAAAGCATGCCGCCCACAAAATAAGGCGTAGCCTCTTTTACAAAGTTCAGTGACCTAAGCCAGGCCTTTTTAAGAACATTTTGCCCTGACGGAAGCCTCAAGGGGGGGAGTTCGATGAGAAGCGGTGAGGGACGGCCAGACAAAAGGTTTTCTAACAACACACCCGCAATAAGCACTGCTGAGAAAATAAAAAGGCCGTACATAATTAAGTATATTACCCCAATACCCCCTAAAACCGCTGCAGCAATCGCCGCCTGAGCCGAACACGGCACACCGAGGGCCAGCAGGACAGTGGCTATTCTCCTTTCGCGTTCAGTATTTAAAAGGCGCGTAGTTATAAGGGCCATGGTCACGCAGCCAAAGCCCAAAATAAGCGGTATTACAGCCTGGCCATTTAAGCCTATGCTGCTAAAAACTCTGTCCACCAGGGCGGCAATCCTCGGGAGGTAGCCCGAATCTTCCAAGAGAGACAAGACGAGAAAAATCCCTAATACAAGGGGGAAGAGAAGCCCTACAATATACGAAACAGTGAGCGTTAAAAGTCCAAACTGCCCCGCCAAGAGTTTGGCAGCAAAAGAATCTCCCGGCAGCACACTGCTAATGAGCAGCCGGACCAGAGGTTCGTAATACTCGTTCATTACGCCAAAAGTAAAATCTACTACCTTACCTGCTATAAAAACGCCGACCAACTCATAAATGAGAAAAAGAGTTATGGCCAGTAAGGGAAAACCGGTAAGCGGCTGGACTATCCACCTGCTAAGCCACGAAGCAGGGGTTTCTGCGCTGCTCTGGCGGGTAACCGCAGCCACAATGCTGTTTGCCCTTTCCCGCCTGCTCTGGTAGATTTGCTGGCGGTAATTGCCCGGCGGCACACCGCACCTCTCTGCTACTTCCTGATCCCCCTCTAAGACAAGAACCGCTTCAGCCCTGCTCAAGCCCTCGCCGGCCAAGGCAATCATTTCCACGATTTCGGGGTCGGCATTTCCCGGCCTGGCAGTACAAATCCTGGCTTTAAGCTCTTCTATGCCCGTGCCGCGCACGGCCACTACCGGCACCACCGGAACTCCTAAAAGCTTTTCTAAAAGCGCCGCTTTAATTTTAATGCCCGCCTTGGCTGCCTCATCCACCATGTTTAGGGCTGCAATCATGGGAAAACCCATATCGATGAGCTGCAGGGTGAGAAAGAGATCGCGCTCTAAATGGACGGCATCGATAATATTAATTATAATATCGGCGGCCAAAAAAATATCTCTGGCCATCCGTTCTTCTTCATTGAGGGAAGACAGCCCGTAAACCCCCGGCGTATCAATAACCACGTCGTTGCCGCAGCGGCCGCAGGCCATATCCAGGGTTGTACCGGGGTAGTTGGCCACATCTACATAAAGACCGGTAAGGGCGTTAAAAAAAACTGACTTCCCCACGTTGGGATTACCGGCCAGCACCAGCTTTCTGCCGGCAGGCGGTATTTTCGAACTTAAGTGACTGCCCGCCAAAAAACCCACCTCCACCCGGCACAACTTTAACAGGGCTTTACTTCAATGAGTCTTGCCAGACTCCTGCCAACAGCAATTTCCTGTTTATTTAAAGATATTATAACTGGCCCGGCAGGAATTACTTCCCGGCAGGTGACAACCACACCTTCACATATACCAAACCTTATGGCTAAAACCCTCACCGTTTCATCACCGATACCCGTAACCACAAGCTTTTGGCCCCTTTTGGCCTCTTCTAAAGTCACAAAACTACCCCCGCTGAACACTATTGATGGACATAATTGATAAAGACAATCATTCTCATTTTTTATTATATACAGTTCCACTCTCACTAATCAAACAAAAAATCACACGCACCAAAAAAGAAAAGGGTAAACCGTGTTACCCTTCACCTGAAATTTTTTTACCTAGAATTTTTCTTTGAGAGTCTGCCAAAAACTTTCGTCTTCAAAGCCCAGCCGCCAGACGGCGATACCGGCAACACCGTAGTTTTTGGCCAGGTCGAGTTTTATCTTAAGGCTGTACTTGTTTTCGTACCACACTTCGTGTCTTTGGCCGTTTTTATCGTAGTAAACAAAGTAAGGGCAGCAGCTGTAATTATCCCAATACGCCCCTCCGTACCTGGCAGCCAGCGCCCCGGCGTTTCTCCACCAAATGGTCTTGGTGCCCGCCGCCGACCAATCATAACCGTAAGCCGGGACACCCATGAGAATTTTTTGCCGCGGTATGGCTGCAATGGCATAATCCAGCACCCTCTGCACCCAGGGCAGCGAAGCTACCGGGCCAGGCTGTCCGCCAAACCAGTGCTCGTCGTAAGTCATGATACAAACCAAATCGGCTGCCTTACCGATCTCCCGGTAATCGTAAGCACCGCTCCAGGAGTTGTAGGGGTCGTCATACGTTTTAGCAGGGACAGAGACGGTCAAGGTATAGCCGTACGGGTCAAAAAGCTGCTTTAGCTCCTGCAAAAAAGCCGTATAAGCCGTTCTTCCAGCCGGGGGCAGACCCTCTATGTCTATATTGACTCCCTGATAGCCTTCTTTTCTTATGATATAAAGAATGTTGTACTCGAGGTTCTTTCTTTTTTTATAAGAGGAAAGGACGTTATAAGCTTGCTTGCCGTTGATGTAACCCGTATAGTTGTGCACGAGCATCAGCCTGGTTACGCCTCTTTGTGATGCGGCCTTTGTATCATTAGTTAACTGACCGGATAAATTGCCATTTCCGTCAAACGTATAATTAAACATGGCTACAGCATCAATAAACGGTGCATTAGCGAGGAGAGAATCGTAAGACAAACGGTCTTTGGGATAATCTTCGGTATAATAACCGAGCACGATTTTGCCCAGCTTGGAATTAGGGTTCTTTAAAACCGGAGTATTTTCTGCACAGGCAGGAGAAGCACTGCCGGTACAGAAAGCAATTAAAAATGCGGCCACCAGCAACAAAATCATTATTATGCCGCGCCTTTTTTTAAAAGCCATAATACCCACCTTTCTGCCAGCCCGGTGTTTTTCGGTGTTTTTCATTGAAAGACACTTTTCTACAAGTTCACGTGTATTTCCTGTCTTCCACCGGAGGTAAATAGTGGGAAAAGCGCTTCTTTTGTCGGCGGCATGGAGCCCTGCTAACAGCCAAATTTGTGCCGGGCAAAATAACCTTTATTGTTGCGGTATTCTCCTTAGTGTATAATCAGTATTGTAAAAAACTAAAAAAGGAACCGGCAAAAACCTTGGGACCGAAAGTGAGGCAGGCCCGTTTTACCGTGCAGGAGCTGTTGTGTATTTTGTCTTCCCGCAAAGATGCCACCCTGTTACTCCTGCTCTTTTTAATGGAATTTACCAGGGGAGCATTTTTTCTTACCTTTTTGCCGCTTTATGCCGTCAATATCTTGAGCATTTCTATTGCTACCGCTGCTCTGGCCGTTTCTGCTCACTATACAGTGGAAACGCTGTGCAAAACAGCCGCCGGCTGGCAGCTCGACCGCAAAGGAAAACCGGTACTTCTAGGCGGGCTTATAATGGGACTGGCTGCCTTGCTCCTCATCAAAAATTACCCCTGTACGCCCGTTCTCATAGCCGGCTCAGCCCTTTTGGGACTGGGCGCGTCACCGGTCTGGCTGGCTGTTATGAGCGGGGTTGCACCCGTAGAGGCAGAAAACCGGGCCAGCAGAGTAGGCGCAGTCTTTACTGTCTGGCTGGCAGGCGGTGGCGGGGGGCCTGTGGCAGTAAATTTTCTCATCAGCAAGGGTTTCCACCTGGCTTTCTGGTTTCTCATCGGGCTTTGGTGCATTTGCCTCTTTTTAGCCCTATCCCTTCCGCCGGTACCAGAGGTTAAAAAGCTCACGGACCGCATCTCATTCAAGAGTGAAATAATAAGACTTGCCCAAAACCGGGCCGTGAAAAATCTCTTGCTGCCGGGGATGTTTATCCAGACCGCGTCGGCTGGCCTGTTGCTGCCCCTTTTGCCCGTCTACGCTCAAGATAAGATCGGGCTTTCACCCAACCAGTACGCCTTTCTTCTCCTAACCGGAGGGGCAGCTGCAGCTATAACTTTCTTGCCCGCTGGACTGCTTACAGGCCGCATCAGGCTTAAGACCCTTTTGGGCGCGGGGTTTGGTCTTGCGGCCGTTTCGCTGGCCCTCTTTTCCCTTATAAAAGAGGCAAGAAGCGCGTACCTCCTGGCCGCTCTTACCGGCTTGTCTTACGCTATAATACTGCCCTCCTGGAACAATCTCTTAGCCAAAGTAATTTCCCCCCAAAACCAGGCCACTGGCTGGGGTGTTTTCGCTACTATTGAAGGAATGGGGGTAGCTGCAGGCCCGGCCATGGGCGGCCTGGCAGCCCGCTTTCTGAGCATCACTGCCGCTATTCTCTTAAGTGCTGCAATTCTCGCCACGATGTCCTGTTTTTACTTTTTGTACCCTATCGAAAAATTTCTTTTGAGTGAAAAGTGAAATTACCCTGCCCGCAAATGGAGATATGTGTGCCATGATCGACTTAAGTATCACTAAATTAATCTTCTTTATTTTTTTGCTTTACGGAGTTGTGCCCACTGTCGTAATAAGGCTTACGGGAATCGGTGCTGTTTCCCGCGCTCCGGCCGGCAGGCGCCTTGTCACCATCACCTTCGACGACGGACCAGATCCCCGCTACACGCCGCGCATCCTCGACGTACTGGAAAAGTACCGGATTAAGGCCTGTTTCTTTTTGGTCGGCAAAAAGGCAAGAGAACATCCGGAACTCGTCAGGCGTATTGCCGCCGCCGGCCACGAAATAGGCGTTCACGGTTACAGTCATAAGCCCGCCTGGCTTTTGGGGCCGCGCGCCACTGCCAGTGAAATAGAGAAAGCTATTTCGGCGGTAGAAGAAGTCACCGGCCAAAGACCGCTCTACTGCCGTCCGCCGTGGGGCCTTTTTAACCTCTTCTTCCCCCTCTACTGCCGCAAAAAAGGTGTAAAATTTATCTTGTGGACCTACATGAGCTGGGACTGGACTAAAAAGGCCACGCCGGAGTCAATAGTAAAGAATACTATCAGACGGCTTGCAGAAGGTGCTATTTTGGTTTTCCACGACAGCGACACTACACCTTTTGCAGCCGCCGGCAGTCCGGACAAGGTAGTGGCCGCCCTTCCCGCTATAATTGAGGAGCTAAAATTAAGGGGGCTGACAATTGCCCCCTTAAAAGAAACCGGTATATTAAAAAGAAAAAGGTGATGGCAAAATAAGCAGAAAACACTGGGTTATGAACACAATACAGCGGGTGTGGGCCAGGGTTGACCTAGTCATCAGATTTTTGGCGGGCATAAAAGACTTAGAAGGCAGCAATATTTGGCGGGTAGCCTTACGCCGCTACCGCGGCAAAAGCCGCCAGCTGCCGGACGGAACAAATGTTTTAAAGGGCGATCTCCTTTTGGAATTGCACTTAAACAACGACTTTTTGGCAGATTCGGCACACGGCTGCGCCTCATTAGAGAGAACAGTGACCAAAGCCGCCAAAGAAGTGCGCCAAAGCCTGCCGCTGCTGGCCAGGCTTTTAAAGGAAGATGCCCGTTACCGGGAGGTAAAGGCTGTATTCGGCATTACCATCTTAAACCGGGCGGCCTGGCGCTTCGGCTTCACGGTCTACGACTTAGAACCCGGCATTTTTACTGTCTTAACCCGGTGTTACGAAAAAATGATCCTGTCTATTTACCACCCCGAGGGACCGGGGGCCCTAAAAAAGTACCGCCAAGAAATGTTGCCCAAGTACGTTATGATGAGCAAGGACGAACTCTTAAGGCGCTACCTTCCGGGTAAACGGTGAATGCTGAGCGCAGCACAGCGTCGTTTCTATAAATTATTAATTTCCAGGGGGTCTGTGCGGTGGCAAAGCGCCAGCTGGTAAACGGCTTAAAAAAAATTTTTCCCCCAAATAGAATTATTACCGGCGAACTCGAACTAAAAACTTACAGTTACGACAGCTCTTTTTACTCCCGTTTCCAAAATTTCCTGCCGGACGCAGTAGTACTGCCGCTTTCTACAGAAGAGGTGCGCGCTGCCGTACTGCTCGCCCGGGAATTGGGTGTCCCGGTCGTGCCCCGGGGTGCCGGCAGCGGGGAAACCTGCGGTTGTCTGGCCGCCAAGGGAGGAGTTGTGCTCGACTTTTCCTCCTGGGACACCGTGGAAGAGGTGGACGCGCCCAACATGCAGGTTTTTGTCCGGCCCGGAGTAGTCCACTACCGCTTAAATGAGCAACTGGCGCCATATGGCCTTTTTTTCCCGCCCGACCCGGGCAGCACCCGCATGTGCACCATAGGCGGCATGGTGGCCAACAATTCCAGCGGGATGCGGGCCGTAAAGTACGGCACTACCGAGCAGTACGTTTTGGGCTTGGAAGTTGTCCTGCCAGACGGGTGCGTCATACAGACTGGCGGGGCAAAAAGCCGGGCTGTAAAGAGCGTTTCCGGCCTTAACCTCACCAAGCTCTTTGTGGGTTCAGAGGGCATTCTGGGTGTCATTACCATGATCAGGTTGAAAGTCCTTCCCCGCCCCCCGGCGCGCGGCATTGTGATGGCCGTTTTTGAAAGCCTCGACGACGCGCCGGCAACCGTGCTCGACGTTTACCGGGCCGGCATTCTGCCGTCCGGCATCGAGATCCTGGACTCCTCTGCCATCAGGGCTGTCAACCTCTACAACCCGCAGATCGGCCTGCCCGGTGGCGAGGCCATCCTCCTCTTTGAAGTAGACGGCAACCCGGCCTCTGTGGAGTGGGAAGGAAAGCGCATTGCCGAGATTGCCCGGACACGGGCCACCAAAGTAGAATGGGCTACCGAACCCGGGCGCATGAAAGAGCTGTGGCAGGGGCGCAGCGTGGTGGCCGTGGCTGCTGCCAGGCTCAAGCCTGGCTGCAGCAGGATTTTTGCCGGCGAGGACATAAGCGTGCCGCTGGACAAAGTAACGCAGGCCTTACGCAAAATAAGAGAACTGGGCGCCCAGTACGGTATAGAGGTGGTTAATTACGGCCACATCGGCGACGGCAACATTCACACCGCACCGGTTATTAATATAGAAGATCCAGACGAGGTGGAACGGGCCAATAAACTGGCAGACGCCATTCACCGCCTGGCCATTGAACTGGGCGGTTCCTCCACCGGTGAGCACGGCGTCGGCCTCGTCAGGCGCCAGTACGCAAAAGACGAGCACGGGGAAGCCTTAAAGGCTATGAAAAAAATAAAAGATGCCCTTGAC
>CAZLAK010000014.1:0-51143 GCA_964557545.1 uncultured Pelotomaculum sp. | reverse complement strand
CTCTGCATTTTTTCATTGCCGAATTCATCATTTTATACTTGCCAAATACAAAAGGGGGAATCACGAGGTGGCTTTGAAGCTGGTCGATAAATTTTTGAGTTTTATGGGTTTTGAAGAAGAAAATGAGGTAGAAGAAAGGTCAGACGGCGATAAAATCCAGCAGGAAAGTACCTGGCTTGCCAAGAGGGAAAAGGAAAAAGAAAAGGCTACTGTGCTGAGCATACACTCCCAGCGCCAGGTCAGGGTGGTAGTAGTAGAGCCGCGTTCTTTTGATGATGTCAAGTCTGTAGCCGACAATTTAAAAAACCGCCGGCCCGTAGTGATCAATTTAGAGAGTGCAGAAAGCGAGCTCGCCAGACGGGTTGTAGATTTTGTCAGCGGTGCAGCCTATGCCTTAGGTGGGGGGTTTCAGAAAGTCGGCAGCGGTATCTTTCTTGTCGTTCCCAGTAATATGGACATAACTGGAGATTATAAGGCACTGGAAGGGGAAAGGAGTGCCGCATCCTGGACTAAATGGCATAATACGGAATTTTAGCGGGAGGTTAATGTTTTGGAAAGCAACAAAAAAATTGGCTTTATCGGCGGAGGGGCAATGGCAGAGGCCCTGGTGTCCGGTTTGCTGCGCTCGGGGCTTTTCTCGCCCCGGGATATCTCAGTAAGCGATGTCAGTGAAGCCAGGCTTAGTTACATAAAAGAAAAGTGCGGTGTAGATGTGCGGGTAGAAAATACCGCTTTAGCGAAGAGCGCGGAAATTATCGTTTTAGCCGTCAAGCCGGGCGTTGTAGGCCAGGTTTTGGCGGAGGTCGGCCCTTTAATAAGCAAGGAACAATTGCTGGTTTCCATTGCTGCCGGTGTAAAGACCAGTTTTCTTGAATCTTTTCTCTCTTCGCCTGTGCCGGTGGTGAGGGTTATGCCCAACACCCCTTGTCTCGTGGGAGAAGGTGCCAGTGTGGTCTGTCCAGGCCGCTGGGCCAAAGTGGAGCACGTGGAGTTAGCCAAACGCATCTTAAGTGCTGCCGGCCGGGTAGTTGAGGTGCCGGAAACTCTAATGGACTGCGTGACGGGGTTGTGCGGCAGCGGGCCGGCTTACATGTACCTGGTAATAGAAGCTATGGCCGATGGTGCTGTGCGCCTGGGCTTAGCCAGGGATAAGGCCCTGCTTTTGGCCGCTCAGACCATGCTGGGCGCGGCCAAGATGGTTTTAGAAACGGGGGAACACCCGGTCAGGTTGAGGGATATGGTGACCACACCCGGCGGCACTACCATAGAGGGTCTTTTTGAGCTGGAGAAAGGGGCTTTGCGGGCAGTTATAATGAAAGCTATAGCCAGCGCTGCACGCCGTGCGGGTGAGCTTTCTTTAGGCGAGTGAGGCAGGTGAACGGTATGAATACGCTCCTCGTAGCTATTGATGTCGCCTTTAATGTTTACATCTGGATTCTGATCGCCAGAGTACTGCTTTCTTGGTTCAGGTATAACCCTTACCACCCTTTAATAAGGTTTATTTGTGATTTAAGTGACCCCTACCTCAACCTTTTCCGGCGCTTTATTCCTCCTCTGGGTCCACTAGATATCTCTCCTATTGTGGCTATTTTTGTTTTGGAGATTATAAAACAGGCCGTTTTTTGGCTGGTAAGGTTTGCACCCCTGTTTTAAGTCTGTAAAAAAGATTTTTTAGGTGGGATTTGGCCTTGCTCACTCCCCTGGATATTCAAAAAAAAGAGTTCCGCCGTGCTTTTAGAGGTTACAGTGAGGATGAAGTAGACTCTTTTTTGGACCAGATCACTCAGGACTACGAGCAGCTTTACAGGGAGAACAGGCTGCTTAAGGAAAAGCTGGCCCAGGCCGAGGCCGGCATAGCGCGTTACCGGGAAATAGAAGAAGTATTAAAGAGTACCATGATCCTGGCTCAAAAAAACGCCGAGGAACTGCGCCAGAATGCGGAGAAAGAAGCCAGCCTGATCATTGAAGAGGCCAAATCGGCGGCTGCCCAGATAACGGCTGCTGCTGAACAGAATGCCGCTGCCGTCTTAAACGAGGCTGAAAAAAGTGCCAAAGAGATTTTGGGTGCAGCCGAAGAAAAGAAAAGAAAGGTACTGGAGGAGTTCAGCCGCTTAAAAAGCCAGGCTCAAGCTTTTGTGCTGCGCTTTTCGTCAATGCTCGAAGCCCAGCTGAAAATGGTCCGGGAATCTTTTGATGAAGAGCTGGAAGAATGTTCGGAAATAGAAGGGGAATTTTTATGGGTAGACAGCCGTGAAAGTGAAGAGGAGCGAGAAACAAGTGATTAAAGCGGGTAATAGGGGACAGAAAGTCTGTCATTACCCGGTATGAATATTTTTTAGGATGAATATTTTTTTAGGATGATTTTCGAGGGAGGAGATTTTAGGTGTTTTTTTGGGAAGAAGAAGGCAATGTGTACATTAAAGTAAAGGTTCTTCCCCGCTCCTCCCAAAACCAGGTGGTCGGTGTCAGCGACGGCGCTTTAAAAGTTAAAGTTACCGCACCTCCGGTGGAGGGGGAAGCCAACACTGCCTGCCGGGAGCTTTTGGCCAAAACGCTAGGGGTTTCTCGTTCAAAGGTGGAGGTGGTGGCCGGGCACACCAGCCGCAGCAAAATTTTGCTCGTAAACGGGTTAGGTGCGGCCGGTTTGTCCGTTGCCTTCGAGAAGTTTTTGAAGTAGCAACTAGCAGAATATTTTGTGGTAATAGGCTGCCGGAAGAACGCGGGCTACGGCCAGGCCGTCTGCTTCGAGGAGAGAAACTTCCCGCGGCACTGCGAGCGGGCGGTGTTTTGGATCAGTGAGGACGCGCACGCGGGGAAACAGGGAGCAGCCTTTGGGTGTGTCAATTACGACGGCTATCTCCCGGCTGGTGAGTTCCACCAGGGTGCCGGAGGGGTAGGCGGCGATGTTGTGCAAAAAGGCATTGATTATTTGGGCCTCAATGAGAAAGTTTCCGCAGGCAGCCATCATTTCGTAAGCTTCGTGGGGCGGAAAAGCCCTCCGGTAAACCCGGTCAGCCGTTAAAGCATCGAACCTGTCAGCAGCGGAAACCACCTGGGCCAGCGGGTGTATTTCCGCACCCCGCAAGTGCAAGGGGTAGCCGCTGCCGTCGTAATTTTCGTGGTGCTGGTGGGCAATAACTGCCGGAAGGTCGCCTACGACACCGGAGGAAGATATTAGTTCAAAGCCCACTTTAGGGTGGTCCATCATGGTGCGGAACTCTTCCGGCGTTAAAGGCCCCGCCTTATTTAAAATGCTGTCAGGGATCATAATTTTGCCCACGTCGTGCAAAAGGGCCCCTGTGCCCAGGACAGTCAGCTGGTCATTGTCTAAACCGAGGGTGATGCCGGTCAGGAGCGAAAGTATGCACACGTTAACCGAGTGGGCAAATGTGTAGTCGTCCTGCTGGCGCAAGTCGATGAGGTTGACCATTAGCTCCCTTTTGGCCAAAAGTTCTCTGGTGAAACCTTCGACGGTAGAGTAAATAGACTTTGGTTCAATGACCAGACGCCCGGATTCTTTTGTCTCAAGCAGGATTCTTTTTACCTGATTGACGGCAGCCAGCCGCGTTTCTGCGGATACCACATCTTCTACGTTTACATCCGGCAAAAGACCGTCGTCGATGAAAACAAAGTTAATTCCCCAGCTGTGCAGTTTTTTTATGTAGCTCTCTGTGAGAAAGTGGCCAGCGCTCAAAAGCACTTCTCCGTCTGCTCCATAAACCGTCCTGCCCAGCTTTAAGCCCGGCCTCAGGTTAGTAACGCTTACCTTGCGCACCTCCCTTACCCCCTGTAACTTTTACTTCAACACTTGTTGCAGATTTCCTTTTTTTCCAGGCCGGGTTTTCCCGGTGTGGTTGACGGTAACAGGTTTTTTTTTATATAATTCAATCTGTACAAACCCAATGTTTGTTAAATGAAATAAATAGGGAAAAGCCCGTGAACGGGAAGAGTAGGCAGAAAGGGCCGCCTTAGCAGAGAGCCCGGGAGAGGTGGGAGCCGGGTAAGGGGCGCTAGCCGAAAATCACCCGGGAGGTGCCGGCTGAAACTCACGTGGAGGATTAAGCCGGGACGGTTGGCCGCCGTTAAGCGGCGCAAGAGCGGCCGGCGCAGCTTAAAAAAGTGCCGGCATCTAGGGTGGTACCGCGGGCCGTTATCCCGTCCCTTGAGGGCGGTTTTTTTATTGTTTTTCTTTTTACTCTAGTTTTTGCCCAAGAAAGGTGTGGTTTGGATTTGGATTACAGTAAGACTCTTAACTTGCCAAAAACTGAATTTCCCATGCGGGCCAATTTACCGGAGCAGGAGCCGAAAATTCTTAAATTTTGGGAAGAAATCGATATTTACCGGCTGGTGCAGGAGAAGAATAAGGGCCGCCCTAAATTTATCCTTCACGACGGTCCTCCGTACGCCAACGGCCACATTCATTTGGGTACGGCCATGAACAAAATACTCAAGGATATTGTTGTCAAATTTCACTCCATGTCCGGCTATGACGCCCCCTTTGTGCCGGGCTGGGATACTCACGGCCTGCCCATCGAACAGCAGGCTATTGTGGCTTTGGGCATCAACCGCCATGCCATCCATCCTCTAGAGTTCCGTCAAAAATGTAAAGAATTTGCCTTGAAGTTCGTAGACATCCAGCGGGAAGAATTTAAAAGGCTGGGTGTAAGGGGTCAGTGGGAAAAGCCTTATCTCACCCTCATGCCGCACTTTGAAGCCCGCCAGATCGGCGTGTTTGGCGAGATGGCTAAAAAGGGCTACATTTACAAGGGGTTAAAACCGGTTTACTGGTGCGCTTCTTGTGAGACCGCCCTTGCTGAAGCAGAAGTGGAATACGCAGACAAAGAATCGCCTTCCATCTACGTGCGCTTTCCAGTAAAAAACGGTAAGGGGATTTTGCCCCAAGAGAGGTCTTACGTAGTCATTTGGACAACTACCCCCTGGACACTGCCGGCCAATGTGGCCATCTCCCTGCACCCTGACTACCGTTACGTGCTTTTAGCGTCCGGTGAGGATCATTACGTAGTGGCCAAAGAGCTGGCAGAAAAGTTTTGTGAAGAGACCGGCCTAAAAAGGTGCCGGATTGCAGGTGAGTACAGCGGCGCAGAACTGGAAGGGGTAGAGTGCAGTCACCCCTTCTTTGACAGAGTTTCGCTGGTTATCCTCGGCGAACACGTCACATTAGAACAGGGTACTGGATGTGTACACACCGCACCCGGTCACGGCATGGAAGACTTTCTGGTCTGCTCCCGTTACGGTCTTCCTGTCATTTCACCTGTTGACGGTAAAGGAGTTTTCACGGAAGAAGGCGAGATTTTTGCCGGCCAGTTTTACTTAGAGACCAACCGCCGTGTCATCGATGAGCTCGAGAAAAGAGGCTATCTGGTGCACCATTCCTCCATTGTCCACCAGTACCCCCATTGCTGGCGCTGCAAAAAGCCGGTCTTTTTCCGGGCTACCGAGCAATGGTTTGCCTCCATAGACGGGTTCAGGCAGGCTGCCCTGGAAGCCATCCGCAGCGTGCGCTGGATCCCCGCGTGGGGGGAAGAGCGTATTTACAACATGGTAGCTAACCGCGGGGACTGGTGTATCTCTCGCCAGCGCAGCTGGGGAGTGCCCATACCCATATTTTACTGCCGCCAGTGCGGCGCGGTGTTGATTAACGACTCTACAATTGCCCATTTGCAGGAGCTCTTCAGGGAGCATGGATCTGATGTGTGGTTTGCCAGGGAAGCCTCCGAACTCCTGCCCCAGGGCACGGTTTGCCCTCAATGCGGCGGGAGTGAGTTTACCAAAGAAACGGATATTATGGACGTCTGGTTTGACTCAGGAACAAGTCACTTTGGCGTTTTGGACGAGAAATCTATTTGGCCGGATCTGTCTTGGCCGGCTGACCTTTACCTTGAAGGCAGTGACCAGCACCGGGGATGGTTTAACTCCTCACTTTCTACCTCGGTAGCCGTTACCGGACGCGCACCTTACCGGGCTGTGCTGACCCACGGCTTTGTGGTTGACGAGCAGGGCCGCAAAATGTCCAAGTCGCTGGGCAACGTTATAGATCCGGCGGCCGTTATCAAGCAAATGGGAGCCGATATTTTGCGGCTTTGGGTGAGTTCCTCCGATTACCGGGCAGATCTGGCGGTTTCACCCAATATCTTAAAACAAATGACCGAGGCCTACCGTAAGATAAGGAACACCTGCCGCTTTCTCTTGGGGAACCTTTACGATTTTGACCCGGACAAAGACAGGGTAGCATACGGGGAAATGCCGGAAATAGACCGCTGGGCGCTGCTCAAGCTTACCAGGCTGGTGCAAAAAGTGCTCCAGGCCTACCGTTCTTACGAGTACCATGTAGTTTACCACGCCATCCATACTTTTTGTGCGGTGGATTTAAGTGCTCTTTACCTGGACATGATTAAGGACCGCCTCTATACTGCTCCGGCCCGTTCAAAGGCCAGGCGCTCGGCGCAGACCGTACTCTACGAACTGCTTAACTCTCTGGTTCGCCTTTTAGCACCCATTTTGGCTTTTACTTCAGAAGAGATCTGGCGTTATATACCCGGTGACAAGGGCGGGCTGGTAAGTGTTCAGCTTGCTGACATGCCGGAAGTCAACGAGGATTACTTAGACGTAGAACTGGAGGTACGCTGGGAACGGCTGCTCAAAGTGCGCGGTGAGGTTACCAGGGTCCTGGAGGCGGCCAGGAGGGATAAGTTAATCGGTAATTCACTGGAGGCCGCTGTTTTGCTTTACGCGGCGGGTGATGTTTACAGTTTTCTTGAGTCTGTGCAAAACGAACTGGCAACGGTTTTCATAGTTTCTGAAGTCGAGCTGCACGGTTTAGACAGTGCACCGTTCCAGGCCCAATGTTCCGGAGAATTGCCGGATTTGAAAATAATGGTAAGGCGTGCCAGCGGGTTAAAGTGCGAGCGCTGCTGGATGTACCACCCGGAGGTGGGCAAAAATGATGATTACCCGGATGTTTGCCCCAAGTGTGCGGCTGCGTTAGGGTCCTAACAGTGTTCTTTTTACCTGCCCCTTTGTTGAGCCGCGGTCAGAAAAGCGGTTATCAAAAAGGCCAGCAGCAGGAGGATAATGCTGAAGGCCGTAGCCAGCTCGTAATTACCCTTGTTTACCTCTAAAACTGTAGCCGTAGTGAGCACCATGGTATACCCCTTTAGGTTGCCGCCGACCATTATTGAGGCACCGACTTCCGAAATAACACCCCCAAAGCCGGCAATAACGGCGGCAAGTAAACCGAGCCGGGCCTCCCACAGCAGCAGCATTAAGAGCTGCAGGCGCGATGCTCCCAGGGCCAGGATCTGAAGCCTGATTTTGGGGTTTAAGGATTGGATGGCGGCTATGGTGAACCCCGTTACTATGGGAGAAGCGATAATTGACTGGGCAAAAATCATGGCAGCTGGGGTGTAGAGCAGCCCTAAAAAACCGAGAGGGCCGTAACGGCAGAGTGTAAGCCAAACCCAAAGGCCGACTACAACCGGCGGCAATCCCATGGCGAAATTGATTATACTGATAACGAATCTCTTACCGGGAAAGGACGCTAAGGCCAGAATTGTTCCTGCGGGCAGCCCGATAAGTACGCTGATCAGAGTGGCTATTCCTGAGACCTGCAGGGTGCGGTAAATGATTTCCAGCACCTCGGGGTTGCCCTGCAGGAGAAGGCGTGCTGCTTCTACTAATCCTTGCCAGTAAATGCCCAATTTAATTCCTCCTTCTAAAGTTAAACCGGGCGGCTGATTAGGAAAAAGGGCGCCGCCCGGTTGATTAACCAGTGCAACTACTCTCCTTTTCGCACTGGAAGGCACACAGGTTTCCCCGTGTACCCTGCCGGCCAAAAACCATGGCTTATATTCATAAGCTTTAGGTTTAAAGGCTCGGAGAGCGGCTACAGATTAAATTATTAAAAGTATTAAAAGTCTAAGTAATTTACTTATTATGGTAATTACTTATGGCCTGCCAGTTAAAAGTAGCTTTTACGATATCTTTTCGACATTAATATACAAATTCCTCCCGCAATAAAAAAAGTTTTATAAAACACGAGGGCTCTCTTAATAATTTAATAATTATAAGAGAGCCCTCTTTAAATTTTAACATAGAGCCCGCAGCGACCTACGCTCCGGCCACCTGTGCATTCCTGCGCAGCCCTAAGCAATCTCTCGACTGCTTAAGACCATTACGGGACACACAGTGACCTTTGCTCGACCGTTATGGATATCTAGGGAGCCTGCAGCAATCTTTCGACTGCTGCAGACCCCAATCAAAAAATTGAGAGGAAGCTATATCCGACACCCATAACGATCTTTGCTCGACCGGAGCAGGTATCCCTTACGACCCTGCAGCAATCGCCTTTTGACTGCTGCAGAGCCTGCCGCAACACCTGCCGATCTTCCCTCCGGCTAATACCGAGCCTGTTGACCCGGTATTAACCTTTGGCCGACTGCTGCAGAGCCTAACGACCCTTCAGCAATCTTGGCTCGGCCGCTGCGAACCCTGCGTTATTATTTTGTCCTGTTTTATATCGTTTATAACAAATTTTATTTAGCAATTTTTGTAATTTATTATATTTTTAAATAAAATATAACATGCAGTGCTTCATTTTTTGATGTGTATTTTTATGGTAATATATTCACAGGTGAATTGAGATGTTTTTTTGGGTAGCCGCAGCAACACTTCTTGCCGACCAGTTTTCCAAGGCGCTGGTACAGGCAGCTATGTCCCCCGGTGAGTCGATACCCGTCTTGCCGCCGTATTTTTACTTGACTTATATTATGAATCCGGGGGCAGCTTTCGGTCTTTTTGCCCACCGCCGCCTCCTCTTTGTTACGGTGACTGTTTTTTTCTTGGCCGGAATAGTTTTCGGTTACAAAAAATTAATATCCGAAAGGGTTTTTACCAAATACGGTTTAGCTCTAGTTTGGGGCGGGGCTTTGGGCAACCTTATTGACCGGCTGGCGTACGGTATGGTGGTTGATTTTTTGGATTTTCGTGTCTGGCCGGTTTTTAACTTGGCAGATACGGCTATAGTCAGCGGTGCTTGTCTTCTTGCCTTTGATCTCTTGCGCAAAGCTCTAAAAAATCAGGAATGAATTTTATCTTTGCAATCCTAGAAACAGCCATCGTTTAAGGGGCGGGGATATGCAGTATACGGCTAGTTCATTTGAGGTTGACGAAGTTTCCGCCGGTAAAAGGCTGGATGTGTTTTTGGCTTCAGAGAGCATTGGTCTAACCCGCTCTTATATCCAAAAACTGATTATAAACGGGTTGGTATCTGTCAATGGCGGCCCCGCCAAGCCGTCCTACCGTGTGAAAGAGGGAGATCTCGTCATCCTCCAGGTGCCGCCGCCTGAAGGTCTTGAGCTGCGGCCAGAACCAATACCCCTGGACATCTATTACGAAGACGCTGATGTGGTGGTGGTAAATAAGCCCCGCGGTATGGTTGTTCACCCGGGAGCAGGTAATTTTTCGGGGACTTTGGTCAACGCCCTTCTCTACCACTGTCGCGACCTTTCGGGTATAAACGGTACTTTACGGCCCGGTATTGTGCACAGGCTGGACAAGTTTACTTCCGGCTTGCTGGTGGTGGCTAAAAACGACGCCTCTCACTTAGAACTTGCCCGCCAGTTAAAGGAGAGGAGGGTAAAAAGACATTATATTGCTTTAGTATACGGCTGTCCCAAAACACAAAGCGGCACAGTTGATGTGCCTATTGGCAGGGACCCTAAAAACCGCAAGAAGATGGCCGTCGTATTTAAAAACTCACGGCGTGCCGTTACTCACTACCGGGTAATTGAATATTTTGACAAGTACACTTTACTGGAAGTCAGGTTGGAAACGGGCAGGACCCACCAGATCAGGGTGCACATGTCTTATATTGGCCACCCCGTGGTTGGCGATGACAGGTACGGTCCTTCCAAGCCCTGCCTGGGGTTAAGGGGTCAGTTTTTGCACGCTGCCTCGCTGGGTTTTTACCACCCCAAAAGCCTGGTTTACATGGAGTTTGAAGCGCCCCTGCCGGAGGAGCTGGCAGCAGTGCTTTCCCGGCTTAAGTCCTTAAGTCATAATTAGGCGGCCCGCCACATATGGAAAATAAAAATATATTGCCGGCAGGTGGTGGGCTGGGTGGAAAGGGTAGCAGCGGGTATGGCGGCAGTAAGGTTTTTGTCTTCCGCCATAGAATTTACGGCAGCGCTTTTAATGTTGAAATACGGTACGGTAGAAGCGGCCTTTAAAATTAACGCTGTGCTTGCTTTTATCGGCCCCCTGATCTTGCTTACTGTTACCAGCCTCGGGCTCTTTGGGCTGGCGGGTAAAATTTCTCCCTGGGGAATGGCTATCGTTCTTTTAGGGGTAATTCTTATTTTTACCGGTATTAATTTTTTTAGTGTCAAATAGGCATTTTAAGTGTGAAATGAAACAATTTAGTAGTTTTATTTTTAGTAATTACTCTGTTTTATTTCTTTTTTAATTTTTATTAATATCCCTTATTGTGGTATTATTTTAAGCAAAGAGTTTCTGCGGACTTTTATTTTTTTGAAGGAAACAGTTGCGGGGTTGAGCTAATGACAGATGAATATTTAAGGGGGAGTAATACAGCGGGCGGGGAGAATAGGCCGGCGCCGGGTAAAGCGTGGGTAGAGGACGGCGTGGTTTACGTTAAGAATCCTGCAGGCGGCGGCAGAAAAGCTACGGTTACAGCTTGTGAGGGCGTGGAACTGCTGATCAACGGAGAAAAAATAGAAGGCACAGTGGAAGTCGGCGAGGAAGACAGGGTTGAAGTGAAGCCTCTGATATCAGAAGAACTAGGGTCGTACAAAATAAGAATTGGCCCCGGGGGGCTTTCTGCTGTTCTGGAGGTAAAATTAAATACCAAAACCGTTTACGAATTGGAAGACAGCCCGCCGGCAACCGACCTGGTTTTAAAAGTTGCCTGCCGCCAGGAGAGGTCTTGCCCTTTCGATTACGACAGCTTATTAAGGGAAATGTCCGCCCGTAATATTAGTTACGGCGTTTTTTACGATGAAATCCAGAACGTGCTCGCCAGACCTGAAGACGGTCTTTACCTCATTGCCAAGGGAGACCCGCCCGGCGAGCCGTTAAGCGAAAAAGTTGAGTTTTTCTTTTCAACCGGCAAGGATAAGGTAACCAAAGAGGCCAGTGGCGACCGTTTGGATTTTAGGGATATGGTGGAAATAACTTCAGTAGAAGCGGGGGCCTTGCTGGCAGTAAAGCACGCTGCCTCCCAGGGAAAGCCGGGAAAGAAAGTTACAGGAGAAATAATACCGCCTCCTCAGCCCCAGCGCTTGGAGCTGGCAGGCGGCAAGGGAGTAGAAATTTCACCAGACGGGACAAAGGCTTTTGCTAAAATTGGCGGCCGTCCCATAGTAAGGAAGTCGGGGAACCGGTACCTCTTAGACATCGACCCGGTCCTGCACGTTAAGGGTGATGTTGACATCTCCACAGGCAATGTGCGGTTTAAGGGTGACGTTTTGATTTACGGCAGTGTCTGTGAAGGCATGACGGTACAGGCAGCGGGCAAGGTAAGAATTAAGGGCATGGTCTACCAGGCGCGTGTAGCCGCCTTGGAGGAGATTGTTGTCACCCATCACGTTACCGGCAGCGTGCTGGTAGCAGGCAGCAGCGAGAGCATGCTCAATGATCTCAGTGCGCATCTCGCCCAGCTGGAAAGTGACCTGGCTGGAATTTTAGCCCTTTTGCCGGAGCTTTACCGCCACCCCAAAGCAAAAGAGGCAAAGGCCGGCCAACTCATCCAGGTTCTCGTGGACCGCAAGTACCCCCGCTTTCCGGGTTTAATAGCGGGTATTGCCAAGCTGGTTTCGCAAAATTCATTTGCCCTTCCCAGGGAGTCCGTTGACATCCTGGAGGAAGTGGAAAAAAGGCTGGGCGGTTTGGGCTTAATAAAGATTGAATCTCACGAGACGGTGGCCGGCCTTTTGGAAAGGATAAGAGAAGTTCAGAAGGTTATTAAGCGGATGGCCCAGAGCAGGGCCGGCATAGCGGTCGGTTATGCCACCAACAGCCGGCTTGAAGCTTCGGGGGATGTGCGGGTGGAAGGAAAGGGCTGTATTAACACGATCATCCGGGCCGGGGGCAATGTGGTGGTAAAAGGCGTTTTTCGCGGCGGCGAGATCATTGCCAAGGGCGATGTTATTTTAAATGAGGCGGGTTCGGAACTGGGAGTGAAAACTCTAGTGGCGGCAGGGGACAGGAGGAGAATTTATATTAAAAAAGCTTTCAGCGGGGTTACGGTGCAAATAGGTACGCGCAAAGCTAACATTACCGCCGGCTGTCAAGACATTAAAGTAGAACTCGACGAAGAGGGATATGTCGTTATCCGCTAGTATATGTACCGGTTTTAAAAGCTTTTTGAAAAATATTTTTGAAAAAATAACTTTTTAAGGAAATTTTAAAAATTTTATTTTGGCAGCAAACTGGGGGGTAGCAGATGGCTGCGGAGAAAGCTCAGATTCTCGACCGCGAGGGCATCAGGAGGTCCCTTACCCGCATCGCCCACGAAATTATCGAGCGCAATAAGGGAACGGAAGAACTGGTTCTCATTGGCATACGCCGCCGCGGCGTGCCGATTGCCGAGCGGCTGGCTAAAAAAATTTTAGAAATCGAGGGGCGCCAGGTGCCGGTGGGCACGCTCGATATCACTCTCTACAGGGATGACCTCTCCACGCTTTCTCCTAAGCCGCTTGTTCGCTCCACCGATGTGCCTTTCCCCGTGAGCGGCAAAACGGTGGTTTTAGTGGACGACGTTATTTTTACCGGCCGGACTGTCAGGGCTGCTCTGGATGCCGTAATGGACCTGGGCAGGCCTCGTGCGGTACAGCTGGCTGTGCTGGTTGACCGCGGCCACCGGGAACTGCCCATAAGGGCTGATTATGTAGGCAAAAACGTGCCCACTTCCCGAAGAGAAGAGGTCTTGGTGCGCTTAAAAGAAACAGACGGCGAAGACAAAGTGGTAATTGTGCAAACTTAAAGGTTGACCGGTAATGCAGTTTTAAAGACAAGCGCCACCTTTAAAAGGCGGTCCCGTGAGGCCGAAAAGGGGTACTGGCAAGTGTTCTCTTTTGCCTCACTTTCTGCCAGCAGGGTTAAGCAGGGCTAAAGTGAGGCTTTTTTCTGCGGTGCAGGTCTAAAGTCAAAAGAGTTTTATGTGTGCGGGGAGGTGTAAAGGTTGGGCCTTAAGAGAAAGGACTTGACAGGCCTTTACGGGATGACGGCGGAGGAGATCGGCACAGTCCTCGATACGGCCGCACCCATGAAGGAGGTTATTAAAAGAAAAATAAAAAAAGTGCCAGCCCTGCGCGGCCGCACGGTAGCACTGGTCTTTTACGAGCCCAGCACGCGTACCAGAGCCTCTTTTGAGCTGGCAGCTAAGTATTTGAACGCGGACACGGTTTCCCTGACGGCATCTGCCAGCAGTGTGGCCAAGGGTGAAAGCTTAAAAGATACCGCCCGCACAGTAGCGGCCATGGGGGCAGATGTGGTTGTCCTGCGCCATCCCCTGGCGGGGGCGGCAGATATGGTTGCCCGCTGGGTAAATGCCTCGGTCATCAATGCCGGCGACGGAGCGCACGAGCACCCCACCCAGGCCCTTTTAGACCTCTTTACTGTGCGTGAGAAAAAAGGCCGCATAGAAGGGCTGAAAGTGGCCATTATAGGTGATATCTTGCACAGCAGGGTGGCCCGTTCGGATATTTGGGGATTTAGCGCCATGGGCGCTAAGGTGTTCGTGGCCGGCCCTGCTACTCTGCTGCCGCCGGGTATAAGTGAAATGGGGGTAGAGGTGTGCTGCTTCCCGGAAGAAGCTCTGGAGGGCGCAGATGTCGTTATCGTGCTGCGGATACAGCACGAGCGCCAGCAAGAAGGCCTTTTTCCTGGGATTAGGGAGTACTCCAAGCTGTTTGGGATAAACAGGGAAAGGCTGGCGCTGGCCGCTCCTGATGTCATTTTGCTGCACCCCGGACCCATGAACCGAGGTATAGAAATAACCTCAGAGGTGGCCGACGGCCCTAACTCAGCCGTTAACGAGCAGGTTACCAACGGGGTGGCGGTGCGCATGGCACTCCTCTACCTGCTGGCGGGAGGAGGTGACGTCAGTGAAAATACTGATTAAAGGGGGTCAAGTTGTCGACCCCTTGACAGGCGAAATTGCTGAAAGAGATGTACTGGTGGAAAACGGCCGGATTGCGGCTGTAGGCAAAAGGCTGGCTGACGGCGGAGCGCAAGTGGTGGATGCCAGGGACAAGCTGGTAGCACCCGGTTTTATCGATATGCACGTGCACTTGCGTGAGCCGGGTTTTGAACACAAAGAGACTATAGAGAGCGGCTCGCGGGCGGCTGTTAAGGGAGGTTTTACGGCCGTGGCTTGTATGCCCAACACCGACCCGCCTGCCGACAACGCGGCTGTCATTTCTTTTATAAAAAGTGCAGCTGCTTTGGCCGGCTGGGCCCGCGTTTATCCCGTGGGGGCTGTCAGCCGGGGTTTGCAGGGGAAAGAGCTGGCGGAGATGGGCAGCATGGTAAAAGCGGGAGCTGTGGCCTTTTCAGACGACGGTATGCCGGTGATGGACGCCGGGCTCATGCGCCGGGCCATGCAGTACGCCTGCATGCTGGGAGTGCCGGTCATCTCGCACTGTGAAGACAAAAACCTGTCTGGCGGCGGTGTTATGCATGAAGGTGCCGTTTCCTCTGTGCTGGGCTTAAAGGGCATACCGGCTAGTGCTGAAGAGGTCATGGTGGCAAGGGATATAATCTTGGCGGCAGAAACGGGCTGCCGCCTGCACATTGCCCACGTCAGCACTGCCGGTTCAGTCCGGCTGGTGCGTGAGGCCAAGGCCAGGGGAATCCCGGTTACGGCAGAAGTTGCACCTCACCACTTTACCCTTACCCACGAGGCCGTGCGCGGTTATGACACTTCGACTAAAGTCAACCCCCCCTTGCGGACGGCATCTGACGTGGAAGCTGTTAAAGAGGGGCTGGCCGACGGGACGATCGATGCCATTGCCACAGATCACGCCCCCCATGCTGCCCACGAAAAAGAGGTGGAATACGAACTGGCTCCTTTCGGCATTGCCGGTCTAGAAACGGCCGTTGGGCTGGTCTGGACCGAACTGGTTCAAACCGGTATCCTGACTCCTGCACAGGCCGTCGCCAAGATGTCACTTAGCCCTGCGCGCATTCTGGGCGTTCCGGGCGGCGTGCTGGAAGTCGGGGCTCCTGCCGACCTGACCATTGTCGACCCCAACCGCACCTGGGAGGTAGACGTTAACCTTCTTACGAGCAAGGGTAAAAACACCCCCTTTGGGGGCAGGGTGCTCAAAGGCCTGGCCTGTGCCGTTGTCGTAGGCGGCCGTCTAATAAGTTAATGGTGCCAGGCACCGCTCACCGCTTATTAACTTATTTAGGGGTGTGGTTTGTGGAAGTTGTACGTGCTCCTGTAATCAGCCATTTTCAGTTGGCACCCGGCTGTTACCGCCTTTGTATCGAGGCGCCGTCAATTGCCGCTGCAGCTGTCCCGGGCCAGTTCCTGTACGTGCGCTGCAGCAGCACGTTGGACCCCTTTTTGCGCCGCCCTATAAGCGTTAACGATACTGACAGGGAAAACGGGCGCGTTTTTCTACTCTTTAGGGTGGCTGGCAGGGGAACGGCCCTGCTTTCCCAAAAGGCGGCCGGTGATGTAGTTGACGTCATGGGTCCGTTGGGCCGGGGCTTTGAGCTGCCGGATGAAAAAAGAGAAGAGGTTTTTGTGGTGGCCGGCGGCATAGGAATTGCCCCCCTATTTTTTCTCCTAAAGGAGCTTTTTCTGCGGGGAATAGCGGCTGACGTTTTCTACGGTGCGGCCAGTGCAGGGGGACTTATGCTGGCGCAAGAAATAAAGGAATTGGGCCACCGCCTGCACACGGCTACTGATGACGGCACGGCCGGCTTTGGCGGCCGGGTGACGGAGCTTTTTGCCTCCTATCTGTCAGCTGGCCGCCCAAGTAAGGGAGACCGCCTTTACGGCTGCGGACCGCGCCTCATGCTTAAAGAAATCTGCCGTCTGGCGGAAGCTTTCGGATTAAAGGGTGAAATATCCTGGGAAGAGAGGATGGGCTGCGGCGTAGGGGCTTGTTTGGGCTGTGCCTGCAAGGTTAAAGACGGAGCCGGCGGAGTTGTCTTCCGCCGCACGTGCATTGATGGGCCGGTTTTTGCGGCCGGGGAGGTGGTCTTTGATTGAAAGGAACACAAGGCAAGATGCCCAACCTAGCCGTCAGCATTGCCGGCATACAATTAAAAAGCCCTGTTTTGACTGCCTCGGGCACGTTTGGTTTTGGGGAAGAATACCGGTCACTTACAGGATGGGAGGGCATAGGGGCTTTAGTCGTCAAGGGCATTACCTGCCAGCCGCGGTCTGGCAACCCGCCGCCGCGCCTTTTTGAAACACCGGCCGGCCTTTTAAATTCCATCGGGCTTCAGAATCCGGGGGTGGAGGCTTTTATCAGCTGCTGCCTGCCGGATTTAAGACGCCTTGAGCTTCCGGTTATAGTTAATATCGCAGGAGAATCGGTAAAAGAGTACGCACGTCTTGCGCGCCGGCTGGACGGCATTGCCGGGATAGCTGGTCTGGAAGTGAATATTTCCTGCCCCAACGTAAAAAAGGGAGGCATGCAGTTTGGCAGCGACCCGCACACGGCGGCGCAGGTGACGCGCGCGGTTAAAGAGAGCACGTCTCTTCCGGTAATCGTCAAGCTTTCCCCCAACGTGACCAGTATAGCCGCAGTGGCTGAAAGTGTGGCTAAAGCCGGTGCGGATGCCGTCTCCCTCATTAACACTCTTTTTGGCATGGCCATTGATATAAGGACTAGGCGGCCGGTGCTCGGCAATGTTTTTGGCGGACTTTCGGGGCCGGCTGTCAAGCCGGTGGCCCTGCGGGCGGTCTGGCAGGTTTACCGGGCAGTTGACCTGCCCATCATCGGCATGGGCGGTATTACAACGGGTGAGGATGCCGTGGAGTTTTTCCTGGCCGGTGCATCAGCAGTGGCGGTAGGCACAGCTCACTTTGTCAACCCGCACGCCGCCCGGGATGTGGTGGCGGGTATAGAAAATTACCTTTTGTCCTACGGCTTTAACGATATAAAAGAGATCGTGGGGGCTGCCCATTTATGAAAAATACTAAGTATACAACCTTTAAAAATCCCCTTATCGTAGCGCTGGATACGGACAGCGCTGAAGAGGCGCTGTCCCTGGCCAGGTCACTTCTGCCCTTTGCCGGCGGTTTTAAAGTCGGCCTTCAGCTTTACACCAGTGCCGGCCCGTCGGCTGTGAGTCTTATTGCCGGACACGCTCCTGTATTTGCTGACTTAAAGCTGCACGACATTCCCAACACGGTAGCTGCAGCCGCTGCCGCGCTGGTACGCTGCGGTGCTTCCATGATCAACGTGCACGCTGCCGGCGGCAGGGAAATGATGCGGGCCGCTGCCTTTGCGGCAAAGGAGGAGGCACTTAAAAAAAATTTGCCAGTGCCCCTTTTGCTGGCGGTTACCGTTCTTACCAGCATCGACCAGGAAATATTTAACCGGGAGGTAGGTGTGCCGGGAGAAATTGTGGAGAGGGCAGCTGCCTGGGCGTTCTTGGCTAAAGAAGCCGGCCTAGACGGTGTAGTGGCGTCCCCCCGGGAAGTCCCGGCCATTAGAGAGGCCTGCGGCCGGGATTTTGTGATTGTCACGCCGGGAGTTCGCCCGCCCGGCAGCGCCCCAAACGACCAGAAGAGGACAGCAACGCCGCGCCAGGCCATGGAACTCGGCTCTGATTACCTGGTGGTGGGCAGGCCAATTACCGCTGCTCCCGACCCGGCAGGCGCGGCCGCGGCCATATGGGAGGAAATAAGATCTTTTTGCCGGTAGAAGTGCCGGCTTTTTTTAGGTTTTTTTCATGCTGTCTACTAATTCTTCGTCGGGGACAACAGTAATCGTTTTTTCCTGCTCGTAGACCACCATTCCCGTTCTAGCCCCTTTGGGCTTGCGGACATGCTTTTTTAAAGTGTAGTCTACCAGTACGTTTTTAGCGCTCCTCCCCTTGCTGTAGTAGGCCGCAAGGGTAGCGGCCTCTTTTAAAGTGAGCGGGGGCACTTCTCTTCCGCCGGTGCGGATGATCACATGAGCTCCCGGAAGGCCCCTGGCGTGCAGCCAGATGTCGGTATCGGCAGCCATTTTTGCAGTCAGGTAATCGTTTTGTGTGTTGTTCCTGCCGACCAGGATGGTAAAGCCCTCAGATGACAGAAAGGCAAGGGGAAAAGGGACAGTTTTTACTTTTTTACGCCCCGTGCGGCTTATAACCGCGTCTTGCCGTCCCGTATTATATCCTCCCCTGGCCAGTTCCAGAGCAATCTCGTCCAATTCTTCGGCAGTGGAGGCCAGTTCGGCGTAAGTTTTAACCGTTTCCAGGTACTCCAGCTCTTCTAAAGCGGAAGAAATCCTGCTTTCTAAGGCTTGCCGTGTGTTTTTGGCCTTGTTGTACTTTTTAAAAAACAGCTGGGCGTTTTCCTGCGGAGTTAGCATGGGGTCAAGGGGCACGGTAACGGGGGGGCAATCCTTTTCGTAGTAGTTTTCTACTGTTACCGAAGACATCCCTCTCTTAAGGCGGTACATATTGGCTGTCAGCAGCTCACCAAAAAGGCGCCACTTTTCCATTTCTTCTGTTTCCTGCATGCTCTTGGTGTACAAGTCCAGCTTCTTTTCTAGCCGGGATATTTCCTTTGAAACGAGGGTTAAGAGGAGATTCTTTTCCCTCTCAATTTTTTCGGCCAATTCCCTGGCAGCGTAAAATTCATCGAGAATTTGGTTCATGCTGCCCCGCTTTATAAAAAGACCGGTGTGAGTAAGTGCCAGCGAAGAAAAATCCACCACCTCGCCCTTTTTTGTATATGTAAGGCAGGGCTCGAACTCGCCGCGCGCAAAACTTTCTGCTATTCTTTTTAAGCTTTTCCAAAGAGAGACCAGCTCATATTCACCGCATTGGTCGAGTATAGTGTCTGGGTCAAGACCGGCGCGAAATACAATTTCCCGGCAGGTGACAGTGGACAGCCCGGAAAATTTTTTTTGCAGCAGCTCGGGAAGCGGTGTGGTCAGCGGAGCCTCAAGGCAGCTGGACCAAAATTCTTCTTCTTTTAATTCTAAGGGATTTAATTTTTCCTGCCGGGGCGGAGGCACATAAGGCCGGCCGGGCAGGACCTCCCTGTGCCTGCTCACAGTGTGGGAGTATCGCTTTATGGCGTCGACAATGGAGCCGTCCGCCGGTTCTACCAAGATGATATTGCTGTGCTTGCCCATGATTTCGCATATTAAGTGTTTTTCGGCGGGCTGGCCCAGTTCATCGCGGGTCTCTACTTTTACGGTGAGCACTCTTTCCAAGCCGGGCTGCTCTAGTCCCGTAATACGGCCGCCTTCTAAATGCTTACGCAAGACCATACAGAAAAGCGGCGGTGCAGCGGGGTTTTCTTTTGTCCCGGCAAGGAGGTGGGCGCGGGCGTCGCGGGCTCCGGCCGAGAGCAACAGGCGCATGCGTTCGCCCGGCCGGTGGATGACGAGAATAAGTTGGTCTTTTTCCGGCTGGTAGATGCGGTCGATTCTGCCGCCGGTTATTTTTTCTTCCAATTCTTTCTTTACTGCAGCTAAAACCAGACCGTCGTATGGCACTGTTTTTCACCGCCGTACTGTGTTTGTGGCTTTTTAAACTTTACAATATTTTTTCTTTATATTCAAATCCTAAAATTGCCTGCAGAAGAATATTTTTAGTAATAAATGCCATGCGGACAAGGGGTGGTTGGGTAAGTGAGCAGCCAGTGGGAATACATGGAGGCAAAAGAAGTGCTGGACAGTTTAAAGGCAGACCCGGTAAAAGGCCTTTCGTCCAAAGAAGCGGGGGAAAGAGCTGCACGTTTTGGTCCGAACGAGTTAAAAAAACAACCCGGGCTCCCCCCCTGGCTTTTGATCTTAGGCCAGTTTAAAGACTTTATGGTCATGATGCTGGTAACAGCTGCCCTTATTTCGGCCGCGCTCGGCGAATACATTGACGCTGCTACCATCCTGGTCATTATAGTTTTAAACACTGTGCTGGGCTTTTTCCAGGAGTACCGGGCGGAAAGATCAATGGAATCCCTGCAGAAGTTGATTGTGCCCGAAGCGCGGGTCGTACGGGACGGCCGTGAACAAAAAGTTCCTGCCGCCAGTCTTGTCCCGGGTGATATCGTTCTCCTCACGGCAGGTGATAAAGTGCCGGCCGACCTGCGCTTGATCTCAGCATCCGGGCTGGAAATAGAAGAGTCGATGCTCACCGGCGAGTCCATACCGGTTAAGAAAACAGCTTCTGCTTTAACCGGTGCTGTGCAGAACCCCGGGGAAGCGCGCAATATGGCTTTCATGGGGACAAGTGTCAGCCGGGGGCGCGGCAGGGGGGTAGTGGTAAGAACCGGGATGGCAACAGAGATGGGGCAAATCTGCGGCCTGATCCAGGAAGCGGGCAAAGAAGAAACACCCCTGCAGCGACGACTGGGGCAGTTGGGAAAGATCCTGGTTGCCGTTTGCCTGGCCATATGTGCTGTAGTTGTGTTTATTGGGGTGTCCAGGGGTGAGGACCTTTACGCCATGTTTCTTACCGGAGTCAGCCTGGCGGTAGCAGCTGTGCCGGAAGGACTTCCGGCGGTGGTTACGGTTGTGCTGGCCGTCGGTGTGCAGAGGATGGCCAAAAAAAGGGCGGTGATCCGCCGGCTGCCGGCAGTAGAGACGCTGGGCTGTGCTACGGTCATATGTGCTGATAAGACCGGCACGCTGACTAAAAATGAAATGACGGTAAAAAAGTTAGTGGTCGGTGCGCATGAGCTGGAAGTAACCGGGGAGGGATACGACCCCAAAGGTGATTTTGTCGGCGACGTAAACGCTTTAGGCAGCGCCTTTAACCTGATGATGGAGGCTTGTGCTCTGTGCAACAACGCTGTATTGCAGCGCAGCGGTATTAGTCTTCCCGGTTTTTGGCGCGGGTTTTTGAAGGGCAACAAGCACACAGAGTGGGGGGTGCTAGGAGACCCTACGGAAGGGGCGCTCTTAGTCCTGGCGGCCAAGGCCGGTTTTTGGCGTGAAAAGTTAGAAGCAGAAGGGGAATGGCTGGCAGAGATACCTTTTGATTCCGACCGCAAGAGGATGTCAGTTGTCTGGCGGGGCCCTGACGGCAAGTACACTCTTTACGTTAAGGGGGCACCGGATGTGGTGCTGGAGCTCTCCAGCCACGTGCACCGTGGAAATTCGGTTGTTCCTTTGAGTTCAGCGGGGAAAGAAGAGATTTTAAATAAAAATTCGCGTTTGGCTCAAGACGCCTTAAGGGTGCTGGCCTTTGCTTATAAGACTCTTCCCCAGATTCCGGACAGCTTAAACGGTGAAGATCTGGAGCGCGGGTTAACTTTTTTAGGATTGGCGGGTATGATGGACCCGCCGCGGCCATCTGCTCGTAAGGCGGTCCGCACCTGCCGCCGGGCGGGAATAAAAGTGGTAATGATTACCGGTGACCACCAGCTGACTGCTGTGGCGGTAGCCCAGGAGCTGGGTATAATTGATAAAGAGGGAAAGGTGCTTTTGGGGCGGGAAATTGATGGGATGAGTGACAGCGAGTTAGAAAAGTGGGCAGATAAGGTGTCCGTGTACGCCCGCGTTTCCCCCCGCCATAAACTGCGCATAGTGCGCGCCTTTAAGAAAAAGGGACACGTCGTCGCCATGACGGGTGACGGTGTCAACGATGCCCCGGCAGTAAAAGAAGCGGATATCGGTATTGCTATGGGGGTTGCCGGTACTGACGTAACGCGCGAGGCATCTTCCATGGTGCTTACTGACGATGATTTTGCTACTATTGTAGCTGCTGTAGGGGAAGGAAGGGGTATTTACGATAATATCAGGAAATTCATCCGTTACATGCTTTCTTGCAATGCTGGGGAAGTGCTGGCCATGCTCCTGGCTTCCCTGGCAGGCTTGCCCCTTCCCCTTCTGCCCGTGCAAATTCTCTGGATGAACTTAGTTACGGACGGCTTGCCCGCCCTGGCCCTGGGAGTGGACCCTTACGATAGGGACATTATGATGAGGCCGCCCCGAAACCCCAAGGAAGGGGTATTTTCTCAGGGTCTATCCTGGCGCATACTGGCTGCCGGAACATTCATTGGTTTTGCTGCTCTTTTTGCCTTCAGAATAGGGCTTTTTATGGGGGATGTAGCCCTGGCCCGCACTATGGCCTTTACCACCATCGTTTTCTTACAGCTCTTTTATGTTTTTAACTGCCGCTCTGAATACCATAGTTTACTGGAGGTCGGCTTGTTTTCCAATTTATACCTCTTAGCGGCAGTAGCTGTATCTGCTGCCCTTCAGCTGGCCGTTATTTATGTGCCCGTATTGAGATATGCTTTTGACACCGTGCCGCTCGGCCCAGTTCACTGGCTGGTGGTGCTTTCCATATCTGCATCTCCCGCTTTTTTGGGGACTGTTTTTCACCACACATTTGCCAAGAGCGCCAAAAGACTGGTATATATTCCCTACTTGCGCCATTAAAATGTACTGTGAGTTAAAAAACAGCCGCGGAAAACTTAATCCCGCGGCTGTTTTTCCTTTTTACTTCTCAGTTTTTGTTTATGTGTTGGTTGTCTACTGGCCGGTTGCCGGCAGTTTTAAGACTGCCCCCGTGCTGGCCGATGTTACCAAAGAAGCGTACCTGGCGAGGTAAGTCTTCCCGCTCACCTTAGGTGCCGGCGGGCGCCAGCTGGCACGCCTTTGGGCCAGTTCGTCTTCGCTTATAAGAACGTCGAGCCGGCGGCCGGGTATGTCAATTTGAATAAGGTCGCCCTCCTCTATGAGGGCAATGGGTCCGCCTTCTGAGGCTTCCGGGGAAATATGGCCTATACATGCCCCGCGCGTGCCGCCCGAGAAACGGCCGTCGGTGATCAGAGCCACGTCTTTATCCAAACCCATCCCTGAAATAGCAGAGGTCGGGCTTAACATCTCCCTCATACCGGGGCCGCCCTTGGGTCCTTCGTAGCGGATGACCACCACATCGCCTTTTTTGATCTCCCCGCCTATAATAGCCTCAAAGGCCTCTTCCTCTGAGTTGTACACCCTGGCCGGCCCTTTGTGGACGAGCATTTCACTGGCTACAGCCGACTGTTTGACCACTGCACCGTCCGGGGCCAGGTTGCCTCTTAATACGGCAATGCCTCCCTCGCGGGCGTAAGGGTCTGACAGGGGCCTTATAACCTGCGGGTTTAAAACACAGGCGTTCTTGATGTTTTCACCCAAGCTTTTGCCCGTGACGGTTTTTTCGCCGGGGCTTATTAGATCTCCGTCGGCGAGTTGTTTTAATACGGCAGAAATTCCCCCGGCCTGGTAGAGATCGAAGAGGCGGTGTTCCCCTGCCGGACTGATCCGGCATATATTAGGAACCCGGGAACTTATTTCATCAAAGGACTCGAGTTTGAGGGGCACTTCGGCTTCGTAGGCAATGGCCAGGAGGTGTAAAACAGTGTTGGTGGAGCCGCCAATAGCCATGTCCAGGGCTATAGCGTTGTGGAAAGCATTTAGGGTCATGATGTCCCGCGGCCGGATGTTTTCCAAAACCAGTTCCACTATCCTCTTGCCCGCTTCTTTGGCCAGTGCCCGGCGCTGGCCGTAGGGGGCGGGGATAGTGCCGTTCCCGGGCAGGGCGATGCCTAGTGCTTCTGCCAGGCAGTTCATGGTGTTGGCGGTAAAGAGTCCGGCACAACTGCCGCAGGTAGGGCAAGAATGAATCTCGTACTCGGTTAGAGCTGCCTCGTCAATTGTGCCGCTGGCGTAAGAACCTACAGCTTCAAAGGCGCCCCGCACCAGGTCTATCTGGCGGCCGCGCAGGCTTCCTGTTAACATGGGGCCGCCGCTTACATAAATGGAAGGGATATTAAGCCGGCAGGCCGCCATGAGCATGCCGGGCACGATTTTGTCGCAGTTGCCAATTAACACCAAGCCGTCCAGCTTATGGGCAACGACCATTGCTTCAATGGAATCGGCGATTAGTTCCCTGCTGGCCAGGGGGTACTTCATCCCGTCGTGGTTCATGGCAATGCCGTCGCAAATGCCGATTGAGGGAAATTCTACGGGAGTGCCGCCGGCGGAAGCCACACCGAGCTTGGCCGCCTGGGCCAGGTCGCGTAAGTGTATGTGACCGGGGATAATTTCGTTGAAAGCGTTGACTACACCGATAAGGGGCTTTTGCAGGTCACCGGGGGTATAACCCATGGCGTAAAAGAGAGACCTGTGCGGGGCCCTGGCGGGGCCTTCGGTTACCTGCTTGCTATTTTTGAAACCCGGTGTAAAAACATTTTCATTCACGGTACGGAAAACCTCCCTTGTACATAAATTGCCCGGGAAAAAGTTTTGGTGTTAATTCCTGTAAACAACATAATTTTATTTTGCATTACCGCTAAAAGTCAATAAATTGCCTATTTTTTTTGTTAAAAAAGGAATGTTATAGATAATTATAGTATAAGTGCTAGGCGGAGGTTTAAAAACGTTTTATTTTTCTATTTTTTGGCTTGTTTTTTACTTAAAATACGGCCTTGTATTTTTTAACGGGAGGACTGGTAATTGTGATCTTTACCAAAGTACACGGTTTGGGAAACGATTTTGTGCTGGTAGACTGTTTTAGTGAAAAGCTGGCTTGCCGCAATTTGAGCAGTTTGGCCGTGCGCATCTGTGACCGGCACTTTGGGGTGGGGGCAGACGGGTTGGTTTTAGTGGAGCCGTCGAATGTGGCTGATGCCCGCATGCGCATTTTTAACCCCGACGGCAGTGAAGCCGAGATGTGCGGGAATGCCATCCGCTGTGTGGCTAAGTACCTCTACGAACACGGGAGGGTGGCAAAAGAAGAGGTAAGTGTGGAGACGGCAGCGGGATTAATGGTGCCAAAACTTTTTGTAGAAGACGGTGTGGTGCGGGCGGTTAGAGTAGATATGGGTTTGCCGCGCCTCTCCAGGGAAGAGATTCCTATGGAAGGCCCTCCTGGACAGGTAGTAGGTGAACCGTTGCACGCCGGCGGCTGTACTTACACGGTTACGGCGGTTTCCATGGGCAACCCGCACTGTGTAATTTTTGTACCCAATGTGAAAGCCGTGCCGTTAAAAGAAGTGGGCCCTGTCATTGAGAGCCACCGCGCTTTTCCGCGGCGGACCAATGTAGAATTTATCCAAGTTTTAAACAGGGAAGAGGTAGTTATGCGGGTGTGGGAACGCGGTGCAGGGGAAACCCTGGCCTGCGGGACAGGAGCCTGCGCCTCGGTGGTAGCGGGCGTTCTTAACGGTCTTACTGACCGGAAGGTGAGAGTTCACCTGGCGGCCGGTTATTTGGATATTGAGTGGTCCGGCAACGGACGGGTCTATATGACCGGTCCTGCCGAAGAAGTTTTTACGGGAAATTATCCTTTGTGTTCAATTTAGGTTTTTATTTTAAATTTAAAGTATACTTTGGAAAAGATATTGCAAGTTTTTGTGTCAGTGATAAAATTTATAAACATAAGGGTATGAGCAGGAATAATACTTTATTTTAAGTGTTAAGTGTTTTGAAAATATATTTTATTTGTACAAATTATTTTTACAAAACCTATTGAAAGGAAGGAAAGAGGGTTGAAGTTTGCAGAGGCTCAGCGCATAAAAAACCTCCCGCCGTACCTTTTTGCCCGTATAGAGAGGCTGATTGCCGAGAAAAAAAAGGCCGGGGTGGACGTAATTAGCCTTGGTATTGGCGATCCTGACCGTCCAACGCCGGCCCATATTGTAGATGTGCTCATTGCCGAGGCCCAAAACCCCGCTAACCACCAGTACCCCTCTTCGGTGGGTCTTTTAAGTTACCGGGGTGCAGTGGCCGAGTGGTACAAAAACCGCTTTGGGGTTGAGCTCGACCCGGCAACGGAAGTTGTTTCCCTGCTGGGATCCAAAGAAGGCATAGCTCACATTTCCTGGTGCTACCTGGACCCGGGAGACACAGTGATTGTGCCTGACCCGGGTTACCCCGTTTATTCCGGAGGCGCTATTTTAGCCGGTGCCCAGCCGTACTTTGTGCCTATTTACCCGGAAGACGGGTACCTGGTCAATTTTGATTCCATCCCCCGTGATGTGGCCAAAAAAGCCAAGATGATGTTCCTCAATTACCCCAATAACCCGACTGGCGCCGTGGCCACCGAGGAGTTTTTTAAACGGGCTATTGAATTTGCTTTAGAATACGAGATACTGATCTGCCACGACGCTGCTTACTCCGAAGTAGCCTACGACGGTTACAGACCCCCCAGCTTTCTGCAGTTCCCCGGGGCCAAGGAGGTGGGGATTGAGTTTCACTCTGTTTCCAAGACTTACAATATGACGGGTTGGCGTGTGGGCTGGGCTGCCGGCAATCCCGATGTGGTAGAGGCTCTGGGCAGGCTGAAATCTAATATCGATTCGGGGGTCTTTCAAGCCATCCAGTATGCTGCTGCTGCAGGGCTGACCGGCCCGCAGGATTCGATTAAGGAACAAAACATTATTTACCAGGAGCGCCGCGATATTTTAGTTGAAGGCTTAAACAGCTTGGGTTGGAATATTGAAAAACCAAAAGCTACTTTTTACGTGTGGGCTCCCGTTCCCAAGGGGTATACTTCTGAGTCCTTCGCTGAAACAGTGCTGGAAAAGTGCGGTGTGGTGGTTACGCCAGGTACAGGTTACGGTAAGAACGGAGCCGGTTACTTCAGGATGGCTCTGACCATTGAAAAAGAGCGCATTGTGGAGGCTATTGACAGGTTGAGAGCGGGTCTGGGCCGGGTAGAATTTTAAGTTTTTCTTTTTTTATTTTAATATTTTAATAATTAATATTTTAATAATTAATAATGGCTAAATGTGGCCGCCCGGATACCCGGATAAACGTTTAGTGGCTTTAAGGAGGAGATTTGGGAGCATGAAACTGGCTAACCGGGCGCTTAAGATAAGCCCTTCACCGACCCTGGCCATTGAGGCCAAAGCCAAGGAGATGAAGGCCAAAGGTGTTAAGGTAATCAGCTTTGGAGCTGGTGAGCCGGATTTTGATACACCTGCCCATATTGTGGAAGCGGCTGTACGCGCTCTGCGGGCCGGCAAGACAAAATACACCGCTGTTTCTGGTGTAGAAGAGTTAAAAGAAGCGATTTGTAAGAAATTGAGAGAAGAGCAAGGGCTTGAATACAGCACTGAGCAGATAGTGGTTTCAGCAGGGGCCAAGCAGTCGCTTTACAATGCCATCCAGGTGCTCGTTCAAGAGGGCGATGAAGTGATTTTGCCGTCTCCTTACTGGGTGAGCTACTTGGAGCAGGTAAAGCTGGCCGGTGCCAATGTGAAAATAGTCGATACCAAAGAAGAAAACGGTTTTAAGTTAATGCCGGATGAGCTTTCCCGGGCAATCAGTGAACGTACCAGGCTTTTAATTTTAAACAGCCCTAACAACCCGACGGGAGCTGTTTATACCAGAAGTGAACTGGAAGGCTTAGCTGAAGTTTTGCGCGTGTACAGCGACTTAATAGTTATTTCTGATGAGATTTACGAAAAGCTGATCTATGACGGGCAGAAACACATCAGTATTGCTTCCCTGCACCCTGAGCTAAAAGAGAGGACGGTGGTAATAAACGGCGTTTCCAAAGCCTACGCCATGACGGGATGGCGCATTGGTTACGCTGCTGCTCCCCTCCCCGTAGCCAAGGCTATGTCAGGTCTGCAGAGCCATTCTACGTCCAACGCCGCGTCTATTAGTCAGGAGGCCAGCATAGAAGCCTTGAATGGCCCGCAGGAATCAGTGGCGCAAATGGTTTTAGAGTTTGCCCGCCGGCGGGATTATATGTTAGAAAGGATACACGCCATACCCGAAGTTACCTGCATAAGACCCGGGGGCTCGTTTTACTTATTCCCCAACGTAGGGTCGTATTTTGGGAAAGCGTACAAGGGAAGCCCGGTAAATTGCGCTTCCGACCTGGCAAAACTCTTGCTCGAGGAGGCTAAAGTAGCAGTAGTGCCGGGAATTGCCTTTGGTAATGATAATTACCTGCGCCTCTCTTATGCTTGCTCAATGGAAGACATTAAAGAAGGTTTGGACAGAATTGCTGCTCTGATGGGCGAACTCAAATAAGGAAAAGTAAAAAATTAGTGTTATTTTTTCTTAAAAAATTGTTGCGGGTGGTGTAAAATTGTTAAAAAGTATGACCGGGTACGGCCGCGGTGAGAGGCTGTTGCCGGGTAAAAGGTGTACGGTGGAAATAAAGTCAGTAAACCACCGCTATTGTGAAGTTTTGTTGCGCCTGCCGCGCCAGTTCGTCTTTTTGGAGGAAAAAATAAGGAACCTGGTGCAGTCGCGTGTGGCGCGCGGCAGGATTGAGGTTTTTTTAACTGTCGATACAAATGGTGGAAGTGAGCTTGCGGTTAAAGTTGACAAAGGCCTTGCTTTTGCGTATTATAAGGCAATGAAAGAACTGCAGGAATCTCTTGGAATTGAGGGAAAAATAAAGGTTAAGCACTTGATTTCGTTGCCGGGAGTGCTTACTCCCGGTGAATTGGCTGACGATGTGGAGGAAGTTTGGCCGCTTTTAAAGGAGGCTGTGGAAGAAGCGTTAGAAAACCTGGTAAAAATGAGGCAAGTTGAAGGGGAACGGCTGGCGCAAGACATTGCCAGAAGGCTGGCGAAGGTATCCAGATTAAATGCCTTAGTTTGCGAAAGAGCGCCTTTAGTCTTAGACGAATACCGGGAAAAATTAAAGCAAAGAGCTGAAAAACTGTTGGGTGAGGGGACGTATGACCCGGCCCGCCTGGAGGCAGAAGCAGTCTTCTTTGCCGAGCGCTCCAATATTACCGAAGAGATTGTCCGTTTGGAGAGTCACTTAAAACAAGCAGAAAACTGCTTGGAAGCTGAGGAACCCGTGGGGCGAAAGCTGGACTTTTTGTTACAGGAAATGAACAGGGAAGCCAACACCATTGCTTCCAAGGCGGCAGATGCGGAGATTAGCCGGCTTATAGTAGAGATGAAGAGCGAACTTGAGAAGATCAGAGAGCAGGTGCAAAATATAGAATAAAAAAATCCGCGAAGATATATTGAAAGGAGTAGAAATTGTGGACATAAAATTAATTAATATAGGCTTTGGCAATATTGTATCGGCCAACAGGATTATTGCCATTGTAAGTCCGGAGTCGGCGCCAATTAAGAGGATTATTACGGAGGCCAGAGATAGGGGTATGCTAATAGACGCTACTTACGGACGCAGAACGAGGGCGGTGATCATCACTGACAGCGATCACGTTATTCTCTCGGCTGTCCAGCCGGAAACCGTTGCCCACCGCCTGGTTTCCAAAGAAGCAGCAGCTCAAGCAGAGGAACCTGCGGATTAAGGTGCTGTACGGGGTGGCGTGGGGAGGCCGTGAATATTGTTAAGAGAGGTATTTTACTGGTAGTTTCAGGGCCTTCTGGTGCCGGCAAGGGAACTCTGTGCCGTGAGCTTTTAAAAAGAACTCCTTCTTTAAAGCTGTCTGTTTCTGCTACCACCAGGCCGCCCAGGCCGGGAGAGAAAAACGGGGTGCATTATTTTTTTGTTGAACGAGCTGACTTTTTGAAGATGGTAGGAGAAGGCCGCTTTTTAGAGTGGGCGGAAGTTTACGGACATTATTACGGCACTCCCGGTGAGTTTGTACTTTCCTCACTGGAGAAGGGCGAAGATGTGCTTTTGGAAATCGATATTCAAGGAGCCTTGCAAGTTAAAGAGAAAATACCGGAGGCGGTTTTAGTTTTTATTGTCCCTCCTTCCAAGGAGGAACTGGCCAGGAGGCTTTTTTTGCGGGGTTCTGATACACCGGAGGAAATCGAGAAAAGACTGGGCTGTGTTGCCTCGGAGATCCGGCTGGCAGTACGTTACGATTACGTGGTGATCAACGATGATTTGCCGCGCGCCACAGAAAATATCCAAGCCATTGTTTTGGCTGAGAAGTCGCGCCCGGGGCGACTGGTGGGTTTTCTTGAACAATTTTGATTGAAATCTTTTGGAATGGGGGGTCTTTGCTTGAACCAACCATCTCTCGACGAGTTGATGAAAAAAGTTGACAGCCGTTACACACTAGTAGTTATTGCTGCCAAAAGAGCCAGAATGCTCACGGAGAGGGGCGGTTCAAAGGCCAACGGCGCTGCCCAAAAGCCGGTTACAGAAGCGCTGTACGAAATCGCAAATGACAAGATTAAATATAAAAGGACAAAAAGTGGCATAAAATAAAATTTAAAATGGCGGCCCACAGCCGCCCTGGCTGCCGCGACCTGGCGGCAGTCTTTCTTTGGGGGGGTTCTATGTTGGCGGGGAAGAGGATAGTTGTAGGGGTAACCGGTAGCATTGCTGCCTTTAAGTCTGCCCAGTTGGTGAGCAATTTGTGCGCGCTGGGGGCTGAAGTGCGGGTTATCATGACGAAATCTGCCCAAAAGTTTGTAAACCCGCTCACCTTTCGAGTTCTCTCCGGCAATCATGTCTATACAGGTATGTTTGATTATTCGGCTGCAGGCAAAGTGCAGCACATCGATCTGGCCGCGGAGGCTGACCTGCTGGTAATTGCACCGGCAACGGCCAATATAATCGGCAAGGCAGCTTCTGGTATTGCCGATGACCTCTTATCGACTGTCATTATGGCGGCGGCGTGCCCGGTGCTTTTTTGCCCGGCAATGAACGTCAACATGTACGAAAACAGGATTGTCCGGCGCAATATAGATCTTTTATCAGCATACGGCTACCACTTTGTAGAACCGGCGAGCGGGCGCTTGGCGTGTGGAGCCGAGGGAAGGGGAAGGCTAGCTGATTTAGAGTTGATTATTAAAAAAATTGAAGAATTGTTGATCCGCCGCACCGACTTGAAAGATATAACCGTGCTCGTTACTGCCGGTCCTACGGTGGAGCCGCTTGACCCGGTACGCTACCTTACCAACAGGAGTTCTGGCAAGATGGGCTATGCCGTCTGTGAAGCGGCTTTGGAACGGGGGGCGAAAGTTGTGCTGGTAAGCGGCCCTGTTTCTCTTGCGCCTCCTAAAGGGGCAGAAGTGGTAAGGGTAGAAACCGCGCAGGAAATGTACAAGGCGGTTTTAGAGCACTTTGACAGTGCCGGGATTGTAGTCAAAGCCGCTGCGGTAGCTGACTACAGGCCCAAAGAAGTGTCTGCCAGTAAAATCAAAAAGAAAGACGGCCCTATGACCGTTGAACTGGTGAGAAACCCGGATATCCTGGCCGAATTGGGAAAAAGAAAGTGCGCCCAGGTCTTGGTGGGCTTTGCTGCCGAGACTTGCGACCTATTAGTTAATGCCAGGCAGAAGTTAAAAGATAAAAACCTTGATTTGCTGGTGGCCAACGACGTTACTGTGCCCGGTGCCGGTTTTGGCACGGATACCAATATTGCCAGCCTGGTTTTCGCCGGCGGTGAGGTTTTGCACCTGCCCCAAATGGAAAAGAAAAGCCTTGCCCATATCATCCTCGACGAGGCCATTAAAATTTACAAAGCAAGGCACGGCCGGTCTTAAAAACACCACATACATTTTTTCTGTGAGATGTTTTAAAGGCTGTTAGGGAAACTTTTGTTATAATTATCTTAAAACAACCTCAGGCTTCCGGAGGTTGCCGATGGAAGAAAAAAGAACCTATGCGGAAGTAATTGTCGACTTAAACGTCCGGCGGACAGACCGGCCGTATTACTACGCGGTCCCCGATTTTTTGTGGGAAAAGGTAGGTATCGGCTCACGGGTGCTGGTGCCCTTTAACCAAAGGCGCGTAACGGGTTACGTGGTCGGCTTTGGGAGCCCGGGTGAGGAGCTTGGCTCAAAGATCAAAGAAATTGCCGGCCTGGCGGGAGAAGAGCCGGTATTTACCGGGGAAATGCTGGCTTTGGCGCGCTGGTTGTCAGAAAACTACCTCTGCACTATGGCTGAAGCTTTCGGGTGCATGCTGGCGCCCTCTTTTTTGGCCAAGGGTTTAAAGTTAAAGAACATAGTCCGGCCTGCTGTAGGGAAAGAGGAAATAGAAAAAGTTTTTGGTGAACTCAATAAAGCCCCTAAACAATTGGCGGTTATGAAAAAAGCTCTTGAGGCTCCGGGCTTAACAAAACAGGAACTGGCTAGAGCTTGTGGTGTTCAGTCAAGGACGGTAGACGCTCTTGTAAAAAAGGGGTTTTTGGCCGTAGAACGGGAACTGCCGGCATTGCAGCACACTTTTGATAATGAGGTGCGCACGGCCGCTAAATTTCCTGACCTGAACGAGGAACAAAAAAAAGCCCTGGAAGAAATAAAAGAGTCAATTGCAGCTGGGAAATTCGGCGTTTTTCTCCTGCACGGCGTGACCGGGAGCGGCAAGACGGAAGTTTACATGAGAGCAGTAGCCGCTGCCTTAGAGATGGGGCGCCAAGCCCTGGTTTTAGTGCCGGAAATATCTTTAACTCCCCAGATGATTAACCTTTTTGGCGAGCGCTTTGGCCCGCTGGTAGCCGTTTTACACAGTGCCCTGCCCGGTTCAGAGAGGTACCGGGAGTGGTGGAGGATCAAAGAAGGGCTGGCACCTGTCGTTTTAGGCACTCGTTCTGCTGTATTTGCTCCCTTTAAAAATCTGGGATTTATTGTTATTGACGAGGAACACGAATCTTCCTACAAGCAAGATGACCACCTGCGCTACCACGCCAGGGAAGTAGCCTTAAAGAGAGCGCAGTTTTTTAAGGCCGCAGTGGTGCTAGGAAGCGCTACGCCGTCCTTAGAGTCCCATTGCAGGGCAGCGGCCGGCGGGCCGTACCGCCTGTTGAAACTTACGTCAAGGATAGACGGGCGTCCGCTGCCTAAAGTGCGGGTAGTAGATATGAGAAAAGAATTTAAAGACGGCCGGACGGGTCTTTTCAGCCGTTTTCTCACGGCCTGTGTAGACGCCCGTTTAGAGCGCGGCGAGCAGGTGCTGCTCTTTTTAAACCGGCGCGGCTATGCTACGGTAGTTTCCTGCCTGCAGTGCGGCGAGGTTTTGAAGTGTCCCAACTGTGACATATCAATGACTTATCACCTGGACGGCCGTGTGCACTGTCATTACTGCGGCCATACCCTGCCCGTCACAGTTAACTGCGCCCGTTGCGGCGGTCCGTGTGTCCGCTACTTTGGTGCGGGTACGCAAAAAGTCGAAGACGAGGCCAGGCGCCTTTTTCCGGGAGCCAGAATTTTAAGAATGGACAGTGACTCTACTTCCCGCCGCGGCTCGCACCAGGAGATATTCCAAACTTTTGTAAGCGGAGGGGCCGATATATTAATAGGCACCCAGATGGTGGCCAAGGGACTGGATATGCCGGGCGTTACGCTGGTAGGGGTTATCAACGCCGATGTCAGCCTGCACATGCCTGACTTCCGGGCTGCCGAGAGGACCTTTCAGCTTTTGACTCAGGTAGCCGGCCGCTCCGGGCGGGGTAGCCGGGCGGGTGAAGTAGTTGTTCAGACCTTCAATCCGGAACACTACAGCATTGCCTGTGCCGCTTCTTACGACTATGAATCTTTTTACCGGCGGGAAATGAAGATAAGGCGTGCTTTGGCTTACCCGCCGTTTGTCAGTCTGGCGCGTCTGCTTTTTACCCACGAGTGCGAAGAAGAAGTAGAGCTGGGGGCTGCCCAGGCCCGGCAGATTTTTGATAAACTGGCAGGAGATTTTACTAAATCTAAAGAGTTTGTGGTACTGGGTCCGGCCCCGCCGCCCTTGGGCAAGATAAAGAACCGTTACCGCCGGCAAATCGTTGTAAAAGGGCCGGCGCGTACACCCTTAAAAGACCTGATTAAGAGGGGGCTGGACGAAATTGAGAGGTTGAGGCCGCCTTTTAAGCCTGCAGTGCACGTTGATATCAATCCCCAAGGTATGCTTTAAGGTTTGAGGAGGAGTTTTTCTTGGCTGTATATAAAATTGTCGAATACGGGGATAAAATTTTAAGAGAAAAGGCAAAACCAGTAACCAAAATAACCCCCAATATCTTAAAACTTTTAGATAATATGGCCGAAACTATGTATAAAGCAAAGGGTGTTGGGCTGGCAGCCCCGCAGGTGGGCGTTTCTAAGCGGGTTATAGTGGTGGATGCCGGGGAGGGTCTGGTGGAGCTAATCAATCCCGAAGTAGTGAGCTGTTCCGGCCGGGAGACGGACACCGAAGGCTGTCTTAGCATCCCCGGTGTGCTCGGCGAGGTTGCCAGGCCTTACCGGGTTGAAGTAAGGGGTTTAAACCGCCGCGGCGAAGAAGTTACTGTCAAGGCGGCCGGCCTTTTTTCCCGGGCGCTGCAGCACGAGATCGATCACTTAGACGGAATACTGTTTATTGACCGGGCAGTAAACATAAGAAAAGCTGAACCAAGCGAGTTGACGGCTAAAAGATGAGAGTAGTTTTTATGGGAACTCCGGAATTTGCTGTGCCATCATTGAGGGCGCTGGCAGGTGCGGGGTACGAGCTGATTTTAGTGGTCACCCAGCCCGACCGCCCTCGGGGCAGGGGCAGGAGAGAAGCTCCCTCACCGGTGAAAGTGGCGGCATCCCAGCTGGGTCTGCCCGTATCCCAGCCCCTGACGGTGAAGGAGCCGGAATTTGTCGAGTTTTTGCGGAGCCTTTCTCCCGAGGTTATTGTAGTGGTGGCTTTTGGCCAGATACTGCCGCCGTCAATTTTGGAAGTCCCGCCGCGCGGCTGTATTAATGTCCACGCCTCTCTTCTTCCCAAATACCGGGGGGGTGCTCCCATTCACTGGGCTTTGATCAACGGGGAGGAAAAGACGGGAGTGACTACCATGTACATGGATGAGGGGCTGGACACGGGGGATATTATCCTGCAAGAAGAAGTGAGCATTGGCGAAGAAGAAAATGTGGGTGCTTTACACGACCGGCTGGCTGAGCGCGGGGCAGCTCTCTTAGTAGAAACTCTGCATTTAATTTCCGCGGGGACCGCGCCGCGCCGGGCCCAGGTGGGTGAGCCGTCGTACGCGCCGTTATTGAAGGCGGAAGATGAATTGATCGATTGGCAAAAACCTTCCAAAGAAATATACAATCACGTAAGGGGTATGGACCCCTGGCCGGGAGCGCGGACTTTTTGGCGGGGCAAGGTGCTGAAGGTCTGGCGTATTTCTCACACCGGAGAGGGAAATACGGCAGTGCCGGGGACGGTGCTGTTTGCCGGCGAGGAGGGCATATGTGTGGCCTGCGGCAAGGGTACGGTAATTATTAAAGAGCTGCAGCTGGAGAGCGGTAAAAGGCTGAGCTCGGCAGACTTTTTGAGGGGTCACCGCGTGAGTGTTGGTGAGATTTTTGGACAGAACGGCATGGGGGGCACGCGGCGTTGAAAAAAAGTTTCCCGGTGCCGGCCAAGAAGAGGGTATTTGTGGGACTTTTAGGCGCCAGCATACTCGGTGCCGGCGGGGTTTTGGCGGGAATCTGGCACCTGGCTTTAACTCCGGAGCGGGGTATTTTGAGGCAGGTAATTTTGGTTTTGCTGGTCGGCCTGGTCGTGAGCGGCTTAGTGGTGGCACTGTTCGGCATCAGCGGTATTGTTCTTACTATTCTATACGCCAAAGATATAGCTATTTTGCACAGGCCCATGAGGGCAGCGGTGAACATTTTTTTCCCCTTTACCTTAGCGCTCGGCAGGATTATCGGGCTGGACGGCGACAGGATAAAAAGCTCTTTTATTGAAGTTAACAACTTTTTGGTAAAATCGAAATGGCTGGTGGTAAAACCGGAGCATATCCTTTTGCTGATCCCTCACTGCCTGCAGAACAGTGAATGCCGCTACAAAATAACACCCGACATCGACAACTGCCGCCGCTGCGGCGGGTGCATTATAAATGATATTCTGGTTTTGCGCGACAAATACGGCATTAAAACGGGTGTAGCTACCGGCGGGACACTGGCCAGGAAGTTTGTCCAGGAGTTCCGGCCGCGGGCCATTGTGGCCGTTGCCTGCGAGCGCGACCTGACGAGCGGCATTATGGATACCAACCCCATCCCCGTACTCGGGGTGACCAATGAGCGTCCCTACGGCCCCTGTTTAAACACCCGGGTTAACCTTGAAAAAGTAGAAGAAGCGATAAACTTCTTTTTAAAAAGTTAATAATATGGTGCCTGGCACCGGTTTTTAACTTTTGTTAAGGGGGGCTCTGCTTGTCCGGGATTACGGCCCGGGAACTGGCTTTAAAGGTGCTCACAGCTGTTTTAGAGGAAGGGGCCTATGCCAACCTGGCCTTGAATAAAGTGTTGGAGAGGTACCGCCCGGCTAAGCTGGACCGGGCTTTTGCCACGGAACTCGCTTACGGTGCGTTGAGAGCCCTCAATACCTTGGATTGGGTGCTGGCTCAGTTTGTGAGCAGGCCTTTAGACGTCCAGCCGCCGGCCATTCGCAATATACTGCGTCTTGGCGCATACCAGCTCCTCTACATGCCCCGGGTGCCGCCCCCGGCAGTGTGCAATGAGGGAACCGAACTGGCCAAAAAATACGGCCACGCCGGCCTGGTGAAATTTGTAAACGGTGTATTGAGAAATATTGCCCGCTCTGGCGACAAGATTAAATTCCCTCCCTTAGAACAAAAACCGGTAGAGCACATCTCCCTGTGCTACTGGCACCCTCCCTGGCTGGTAGAGAGGTGGCTTGCTGAATACGGTCTTGAGGAGACGGTGAACTTTTGCCGGGCCAACAATACGCCGGCCCCCAATACAGTGCGCACCAACACCCTGAAAATAGACAGGGAGTCGCTGGCGCGCCTTTTGGAAGAGGAAGAGGGGCTTTCGGTGGAGAAGGCCGCTTTTGCCCCTGAAGGGCTGCATATATCTAACTACATTTCCCTGGGCAGTTTGAAATCTTTTAGAGAAGGCCTCTTTACGGTCCAGGACGAAAGCTCCATGCTGGCTGCCCGGGCGCTTTCCCCGACGCCGGGAGCTTTTGTCATCGATGCCTGCAGTGCTCCGGGCGGGAAGACCACCCACCTGGCCGAATTAATGAAAAACACAGGACGTATAGTGGCTTCCGATATATACCGTCACAAATTGGCTTTGGTGGAAGAAAACTGCGCACGCCTCGGCATAACTATAGTTGAGCCGCTAGAGGAGGATGCCAGGAATTTAGGAAAAATGTACACTGAAAGGGCAGATTTTGTTCTGGTGGATGCGCCTTGCTCGGGCCTGGGTGTTTTGAGGAGAAGACCGGATGCCCGCTGGCGCAAGGAGCCCGGGCAGATAGCTGAACTGACTGCCCTGCAGTCAGAGATTTTAGAGAGTGCCTCCCGCTGTTTAAAGCCTGGGGGTGTGATGGTTTACTGCACCTGTACAGTAACGCAGGAGGAAAATTTAGGACAGGTAAAAAATTTTCTGGCCAAGCACAGTGAATTTGGGTTAGACAGTCTTGTGCCCTTTTTACCCTCGAGTGCAGATGTAGAAGGTACTCTTAGCGATGGTTACCTGCAGCTCTATCCCCACCGGCAGGGGACAGACGGGTTTTTTATAGCGCGGCTTTTGAAAAAGGCAAGGGGTGAGTATGCCAACCGATAGCTTTCCCGTGCACATAAAAGACATGACCCTTTCCTCCTTAGAACATTTCTTTGAGGAAATAGGTGAAGAGAAATACAGGGCCAGGCAGGTTGCCCGCTGGGTGTTTAAAAAAGGTGCCCGCTCTTTTGACGAAATGACCGATTTGCCCAAAGATTTAAGGGATAGGCTTTCTGGATTTATGGAAATCGGCAGCTTGAATATCCTGGAAAAAAAGGTGTCCCGGAGAAAGGGAGCGGTAAAATACCTTTTTGGCCTGTCAGACGGCCAGGCGGTGGAAGCGGTTTTTTTAAGGTACAGCTACGGCAATGCTGTGTGTGTTTCTACACAAGTAGGCTGCCGCATGGGGTGTGCTTTTTGTGCTTCAGGAATAGGCGGTTTTGTCCGCAATTTGCGTCCCGGCGAAATCTACGATCAGGTTTTAGGGGTACAAAGGGACACCTGCCAGCGCATCACGCACGTCGTCCTGATGGGCTCAGGAGAGCCGCTGGACAATTACTCTTCAACTCTGACCTTTATCAGGAACGTGATTGCCCCTTATGCCCTTAATTTAAGCCCGCGGCGGATTACCGTTTCTACCTGCGGCATGGTGCCGCAGATAAGGCGCTTGGCCGGTGAAGATCTGGCCGTAACTCTAGCCGTTTCGCTCCACGCACCCGATGACTACTTGCGCAATGCACTGGTGCCAATTAACAAAAAATACCCCATTGGGGAGCTAATCGCTGCTTGCCACCATTACTATCACATCACGGGAAGGCGCGTAACGTTTGAATACGCTCTTATATCAGGAGTTAACGACAGCCGCCAGCACGCCGAAAAACTGGGCCGGCTTTTGAACGGTTTCCCCTGCCACGTGAACCTTATTCCGGCCAACCCGGTACCGGAAAAGGGAGTGGAGGGTGTGCCGCGCCAGAAAGCGGAACACTTTAAGCGTGTAGTGGAAAGTCACGGTCTTCCCGTGACTATCCGGCGGGAGCTAGGTACCGATATAGATGCCGCCTGCGGTCAGCTGCGCAGGCGGGCTGCTTACGGACAAAAGGGCCGTCTATAGGGAGGTGTGGGATTTATGGGCATACTTTCTGGCCTGGAAGATAACCTCGAAAAGTACATCGAGGGATTTTTTAAGGACAGGTCGGGGGGCGCTGTCCAGCCGGTAGAGATTGCCAAGAAGATAGCCAAGAGCATGCGGGATGCCCGCCTGGTGAGCGTCAACGCCATTTATATTCCCAACCTCTATACTGTAAAATTAAACCCTATTGACTTTGAGGGCATGGCTTCCTTTACTGACAAGCTTGCCCGAGAGCTGGAGGGTTTTGTTGAGAAAAAGGCCAAAGAAAAAAAGTTCACTCTAACCGGCCGTCCTGTGGTAGAAATTACCGCTGACCAATCTGTGCCGTCTGGGGATATAGTAATTGAGGCACTGTTCAGTAAGGAAGCCGCTCATTGGGAAGGGGAAGCCAGTAAAGGTGAGTGCACGCTCTGCGAGCACACCCAGCCTTTTACCCCTGTTAAAAGCCCGCCAGGAATTAAAACCAGTAATTTTAACGGTTTTTTGCGTGTAGAATCCGGCCCTGACCGGGGCAAGATTATTGCGCTGGCTAAGCCGGTGATGTTTGTCGGCAGGCGGGAAAGTTGTGATATAGTTTTTAACGACCCCAGTGTTTCCAGGCGCCATGCCCGCATAGATTTTTGGGATGGACAGTATACCATCCGTGACCTTAACAGTACCAACGGCACGCTGGTAAACGGAAAAAGAATTAGTTTTGGTTTGCTCAAGTCCGGCGATTTCATTACATTTGGCACAACAGTATGTACCTTTAAGGTGGAATAAAGGTGCTTTCTTTAGTTTTTGTGGTTTTGCGTTATCTTTTTTTGCTGCTTCTGTTTGTTTTTTTAATCAGCCTGGTTAGATGGATGGTCATCGATCTCCGTGCGGCAGGGGGGTGGGCGGGCAGGCACAAATTTACACTTGCCACCCTGCCCCCGTCAAAAGAAGGTGTTGCCGGTGCAAGGGTTGTGGTGTTGGAGACGTCATCTCATCTGCTCTCCCCTGGCGATACTTTTCCTCTGGGTGAAGGGATAGTGATCGGGCGGGGCAGAGGTAGCGGTATAGTTGTGGGCGATTCCTTTGCATCGGCAAGGCATGCCCGGATTTTTTTGCGCAGCGGCCAGTACTGGCTGGAGGATCTCGGTAGCAAGAACGGTACATACTTAAACGGGGTGAAAGTAGAAAAGCCGGCAGTTCTCGCCGACGGCGATAGGATTGGGGTAGGTAGCACTATTTTTCAGTTTGTGAGGTGGGGGGCATGAAGTGGGCTTTTGCTACGGATGTTGGCCGCGTAAGACCTAATAATGAAGACAGCCTGCTGGTACGTCCCGATTTAGGTCTTTTTGCCGTCGCCGACGGTATGGGCGGTCACCGCGCGGGTCAGGTGGCCAGCAAGGTTGCCCTTGAAACACTGGAGAAAAGTATGGAAGGAAGACTGAAAGAAAAGGAGGATCCCGGCAGCGCCCTGGTAGAAGCCATAAAAGAAGCCAACCGCTCTGTTTACGAGATGTCTTCCCGCCATCCGGACTGTGCAGGGATGGGTACTACTCTAACGGCTTTCCTGATTGACGGTGCGTGCGGTTATGTGGCCCAGGTCGGTGATAGCCGCGCTTATCTTTTGGGTCCTGATGGTATAAACCTGATTACGGAAGATCACTCTTTTGTTTGGGAACTGGTAAAAAGGGGCGGGTTAACTGAAGAAGAGGCTATGTGCCACCCCCGCCGCAACGTTCTGACCAGGGCACTGGGTATTCAGCCGGTGCTGGCAGTAGACCTCTACCGGGTGGATTTACTGCCGGGCCACATTCTTCTTCTCTGTACAGACGGGCTTACCGAATACCTGCGGGCCGGTGATATTTTATCGGTGGTAAAAAATGCGGGTGAAATTGAGGAGGCCGTACAAAAGTTAATTGGTGAGGCCTTGCAGGCCGGCGGAGCCGATAACGTTTCTGTTATCCTCGTAAAGATTTAAAGGCAGAGTCAGCTGTATGGGAGTTGCGGGTAAGCGTGTAAAGAATAAGCGGCTGCCAGAAAAAGGGCTCCTTTTGCTGGTAGGGGCTTATGCCCTTTGCGGTTCGGCTGTGCTTTACCCTGTTTTCCCTGTGGGTAAAGCTTGGCACCCCCTGGCAGCCTGCGCGGGTGCGGCGGTTTTGTTTTTGGGGGTAAGCTTTTACTGGGGTTTAACCAACTACCGGGGCGACTGTTTTATCACCCCCGTGGTAGCGGCCCTTGTCGTAACCGGGCTAGTCTTTCTCTGGCGGCTGGAGCCGGTTTACGGCTTTCGCCAGTTTGCCTGGCTTTCAGCCGGCGCGGCGGTTTTAGTTTTTACTACTTCTTTTAAATCGCGTCTTAACTTTTTGGGTGATTATAAGTACCTGTACGCTGCAGCGGGATCGGTGCTGCTCCTGTTGCCCGTCTTTTTTGGCAAAGAACAGGGCGGGGCCAGGAGCTGGCTCGATTTCGGTCTTTTTTCCGTTCAGCCTTCTGAATTTGTAAAAATTCTTGTTGTTTTGTTTTTGGCCTCTTACCTCGTTGAAAACCGGGCAGTGCTGGTAGCAGGGACCAAGTCCATAGGTCCGCTGGCCTTGCCGTCAATCCGTGAATGGGGGCCTTTGGCCGTTATGTGGGGAATTTCCCTTCTCATCCTCGTCTTTCAAAAAGACTTAGGCACTGCTCTGGTTTACTTCTGTACGTTTTTGGCTATGGTTTACGCGGCCACGGCCAGGATATTTTACGTGGTTGCCGGGTTTTTCCTTTTCCTGGCCGGAGCTTTTGGCAGCTATATTTTATTCGGTCATGTCCGGGAAAGGGTCCAAGTTTGGCTCGATCCCTGGCCGTACGCAGACAGTGCGGGTTATCAGGTAGTTCAATCCCTTTTTGCCATAGGCTCGGGTGGCCTTACCGGCACGGGCCTGGGGCAGGGCTGTCCTTACTTTATACCGGCCGTTCATACCGATACCATTTTTTCTGCTATTTGTGAAGAGTTGGGACTGTGCGGTGCCATTTTTTTAGTCGCTCTGTTTATGATTCTCGTTTACAGGGGTATGAGGATTGCTCTTTTGGCCCGCGATGAGTTTTCTTCCCTGGTTGCTGCAGGTATAACGGTGCTTTTGGGCTTACAGGCTTTCATAATTTTGGCCGGGGTAACAAAACTTTTGCCGCTTACTGGCATTACGCTCCCGTTTGTCAGCTACGGGGGAAGCTCTTTAGTAGCCAATTTCATTCTGGTGGGTCTTTTGCTGAATATATCCCACGAGGCTGAGGAATTTAATGAGGAGTAACATTTTCCGGCTGGGAGTTTTTCTCCTGGGTCTTTTGCTTATTTTTACGGTCTATCTTTCTTACTTGGCGATATACCGCGGCCCGGAATTTGCTGCCCACCCGTACAACCGGCGCTGGCAAGTGCAGGAAGAAAAAATATGGCGGGGAAAGATAGTCGATGCCGGGGGAACTGTCCTGGCTTTTGACCAAAGAACATCTTCCGGCAAACGGCGCGTTTACAGTTTGGGAGAGGCAACGGCGCACATTTTGGGTTACTGTTCTGCACGTTACGGCCGGGCTGGTCTGGAAGCGCTCCTTGACCGTCACCTCTTGGGCATGGAGGGTGCCGACAGTTTTAGAAATCTTATAAGGGGCATATTGGGTGAGGAGAAAGCGAGCGGTGATGCCGTCCTCACCATTGATGCGAAGCTCCAGCAAGAGGCTATGGAGCTGCTCGCCGGAAGGCGCGGCGCAGCGGTGGTTCTCGATCCGAGGACGGGAGCGATAAGAGCTATGGTTTCATCGCCTTCTTTTGATCCTAACCGCCTCGACCAAATTTGGGAGGGGATTGCTTATGATGAGTCATCCCCGCTTTTAAACCGGGCCACGTGTGGGGCTTATCCTCCCGGTTCTGCCTTTAAAGTGGTGACGGCGGCCGCGGCTTTAACTAAAGATCCGGATTTGGCACAGCGGACAGTAGATTGTCCGGGTTACATAGAAGTAGAGGGCTTTAGGCTTGGCGACCTGGCAGCTCACGGCCGGGTGGATATGATTAAAGCACTGGCTGTTTCATGCAATGCATACTTTGCCGGGTTAGGATTAGAAATGGGGGCTAGTGCTTTTTACCGTGCGGTTAAAAACTTTGGTTTGGAAGAAGACCCCGGTATTGAGCTGCCCGTGCGGCCGGCTACTTTTGCTCCACGCGATAAAATGCGGGGGGCGGAACTGGCGGCCAGTGCTATCGGTCAAGGCGAGGTTTTGGTAAGCCCTCTACACATGGCTTTGGTAGCGGCTGCTATTGCCAATAACGGGGTATTGATGCGCCCTTACCTGGTCGAGGAGCTTTTGGATTCCAGCGGCCAGACTGTACAGCGGGCCGAACCCCGTGCTTGGAAGACAGCACTTTCCCCGGCGGCAGCGGCGGTCATTAAAGAAGGCATGGTAGAAGCTGTTGCAAAGGGGACGGCAGGGGCAGCAGGGCTGGCCGGCGTACAGGTGGCCGGCAAGACAGGTTCTGCCCAAAACCCGCTTGGAAAAACACATGCCTGGTTTATTGGTTTTGCCCCTGTCGATAAACCGCGCGTGGTGGTCGCCGTTATTTTGGAAAATGCCGGGTCTGGGGGAGAAGTGGCAGCTCCCGTGGCAGGTAAACTTTTTAATTTGGCTTTTGCCCGGGGTTATTGAGAAATAAGAGGTGAAAGCGATTGATTGGCAGGCTTCTGGGAAACCGGTACGAAGTATTGGAGCAGTTGGGCGGCGGCGGCATGGCCGTGGTCTATAAAGCTCGGGATACATTTTTAAACAGGCTGGTCACAATTAAAGTGCTGCGTCCTGAGTTCACTGGCGATGAAGACTTTGTTGAGAGGTTTCGCCGGGAGGCCCAGGCGGTAGCCAGGCTTTCCCACCCCAACATCGTCAGCATTTACGATGTTGGCCGTGAAGGTGATATCCATTACCTGGTGATGGAGTACGTTGAGGGCGAAAACTTAAAGAGCCTGATTAAAAGGGAAGGCAGAGTTGAGCTGCGGTTTGCCGCTGAAATTGCCGGGCAGGTAGCGGAAGCCCTTCAGCATGCCCACGAAAACAATATAGTCCACAGGGACGTAAAGCCCCAAAACATCATGATTACACGGAGCGGGCGTGCCAAGCTGACCGACTTCGGCATAGCCAGAGAGGCTACAGCGGCTACGTTAACTCAATCCGATACTATTGTTGGCTCTGTTCACTACCTTTCCCCCGAACAGGCCAGAGGTGAAACTGCCGGACCCGCCTCGGACATTTACTCGCTGGGTGTTGTGCTCTACGAGATGGTCACGGGAGTGCTGCCCTTTGGGGGAGATACACCCATTGGGGTAGCTTTAAAGCATATCAGAGAAGTTCCCGCGCCGCCTTCTAGCTTTAACCGGGAAGTTTCACCCGAGGTGGAATCGATTATTTTACGGGCCATGGCCAAACACCCTGGTGATCGTTACCGCTCGGCCGGTGAGATGGCCCAAGACCTCTACAAAGCGGCCAAAGCGGGGGAAGATCGCCTCTGGGCGGTGCCGGCAGACGATTTTCCTACCAGGGTTCTGCCGGCCGTAAGGCAGGATTTTGAGGACGGTGAGCAGCCGGTTAAAAAGAGGAAGGCCGAACGGGGCCGCCAACTGTGGCTTTTCCTTTTGCTGGCGGTGCTGGTCATTCTAGCAGGGGGTGCTCTGGCCCTGCGCGTGTACTTTAACGTTCCCGAAGTAGATATGCCGGATGTAGAAGGGAAAACGCTCGATGAAGCCCAGGAAGTGCTCAGGGGTTATGGCATAAAACACATTCAAGTGACCAGGAGTGCCCACCCTTCGGTGCCAGCTGGCAGGGTTATTTCCCAAGATCCCCCGCCGGGTACGAGGATAAAGGTTACGAGAAATGTAGTGCTCAACGTGAGCCAGGGACCGGAGTACAGGGTTGTGCCCAGCGTGGTGGGATCCAATCTCAACGCGGCTAGAATAGAACTCAGTAAAAATGACCTAAATATAGCCGCTGTCAAGGAAGATTACAACGAAAGCTACCCGGAAGGGGTTATCTATGACCAGGAACCAAAAGCAGGGGTTAAAATTGCCAAGGGTTCTGGTGTGGTACTGTATGTGAGCAAAGGCCCCGCGCCCAAGATGAGCACCGTTCCTTCCCTTGCCGGTTTGACTTTAGACAGGGCGCGCGGCGAACTGGAAAAGGCCGGTTTAAAGCTCGACGAGAACGTAGCTAAAGCCGCCAGTACAGAGTATTTTGCCGGGCAGGTCGTGTCGCAAAATCCGCCGGCAGGAGCGGAAATTCCTCAAGGGACACCAGTCCAGGTGACAGTAAGTACAGGGCCGGGGCCGGTCAGGCGGCTGGCCAGGGTGGAAGCGAGAATTCCTGATGACAAAAAAGAACACGAGCTTAAAATAGTAGTTAAGGACGTTCAGGGTACAACCGAGGTGTATACCGGCACTCATTCGGCCGGTGAAAGGGTGGTAAAAGACGTCCCCTATTACGGTAAAGCCCTAGTACAGGTTTATATAGATAAAAAGCTGGTTGGTGAGCAGTCCTTTGAGTGACAAGGGAAACCTGGTAGAAGGCGTAGTGGTTAGAACCTATGGGGGTTTTGGGTATGTCTGGGAAGGTAGCGTTGTGCTGGAATGTTCTTTGAGGGGCCGCTTCCGCTACGAAAAAAAGCAGGTGCTCGCAGGCGATAAGGTTTTGGTGAGGGTGGAAAGCAGCGGCAAAGGCGTCATTGAAGAAATACTGCCGCGCCGCACCGTCCTTACCAGGCCCCCCATTGCCAACGTTGACCAGGCAGTCATTGTTTTTGCCGTCAGGGAACCGGACCCCAGCCCGCAGCTCCTGGACAGGCTTTTGTTAATGGCGGAAATTAACCGTGTGCGCCCCCTCATCTGTTTTAACAAAGCCGACTTGATCACAAGCGGCCAGGTAGATCTCCTTTCGCGCTACCGGCCCCTTTACAGGACGGTCTTGACGAGTGCTAAGAGGGGAGAGGGGCTCGACCTATTGCTGAGCATGCTTAAAGGCAGCACTTCTGTCTTTGCCGGCCCTTCCGGTGTAGGCAAATCCACAATTTTAAACGCTATTTTGCCGGGAGTGCGTTTAAAGACCGGGGAGTTAAGTGCTAAGCTGAAAAGGGGCAGACATACTACCCGCCACGTGGAGTTAATTCCCCTTCCCCAAGGGGGGTTTGTGGCCGACACTCCGGGATTTTCCAACCTGGATTTACCCGCTGTAGAGCCGTCTGAACTGTCCGGTTATTTTCCCGAAATGGCAGCTGTTGCCGGCAGGTGCCGCTTTGCTGACTGCCTGCACCGCCAAGAGCCGGGCTGTGCGGTGAAGGCAGCGGTAGCCGATGGCAGTATTTGCGGTGAACGTTACCGGCATTACTTAGAATTTTTAGATGAAGTAATAGTTAAGAGGAGGTATTAGTGTGCCGGGGGTAAAGCTGGCCCCTTCTATTCTGTCGGCTAATTTTGCCGCGCTGTTGGATGACATTATTTTGGTTGAAGAAGCCGGGGCCGAATTAATCCACATAGACGTTATGGACGGTCACTTCGTGCCCAATATTTCTGTTGGCTTGCCGGTAGTAGAAGCTTTAAGACCGCGGTGCTCACTGGGCTTTGACGTTCACCTCATGATAGAAAAGCCGGAATTGTACATTGAGCGCTTTGTCAGGGCGGGGGCGGACATAATTACAGTACATGCCGAGGCGTGTGTTAACCTTCACCGCACCTTGTCGTTTATAAAAGAGCTGGGTGTGCGGGCCGGGGTAGCCCTCAATCCAGCTACACACCCCACAGCCATTGAATACGTCCTCCCCCTGGCCGATCTGGTGCTGCTCATGACAGTAAACCCCGGTTTTGGGGGCCAGGCCTTTATACCGGAAATGCTGTCCAAGGTGCGGGCCGTAAAGGAGATGGCCGGTGAAATGGGTTTATCGGTGGAGATTGAGGTAGATGGGGGTATTAACACAGAAACCGCCAGACCTGCTGTGGAGGCGGGAGCCACTATACTGGTGGCCGGCTCGGCGGTCTTTGCCAGCGGCGACATAAAAAAGGCGGTGTACGACCTCAAGAAGGCGGCTGAAGTTTAAAATGACCGGTATTGTCCTGCCAGCAAACAGCCTGGTTGTGCTTTGCGGTGTTCCCGGCTGCGGCAAGTCTACTTTTGCTGCCCGTTACTTTAGTAATTCGGCCATTGTTTCCTCGGACCGCTGCCGGCTTTTAGTGTCCGATTCCGAAACCAATTTGGCGGCCTCAAGGGAGGCCTTTAAATTATTTTATTATACCGTAGAGAGGCGGCTGTCATTAGGACGTCTGACAGTTGCCGATTCTACGGCTCTTACCGCAAAAGCGAGGTCAAACCTCCTCCGCTTGGGGAAAAAATACGGTTTTTACGTGGCCCTTGTTATCTTTAATGTGCCGGTTGCTACCTGTATTGCCCGCAATTTCTCTCGCGAGCGCAAAGTAATCGTCAAAGTAATTGAGAACATGGGGAAAAAACTCGTTCACACCCTGGCCAGTGCCGCCCGGGAAGGTTTTGACGCTGTCTTTGTGCTTACTGAGAAGGACCTGGCGGATGAACACTTTTGGGTTGAAATAAGAAAACAGGAAGTAACTTGGCGTGGGCCCTTTGATTTGTTCGGCGACGTAAGCGGGTTTTACCGTGAGCTCGTCACCCTCTTGAAAAAGTTGGGCTACCGCCGCACAGGACACCATTTTGCCCACCCGCAAGGTAGGCGGGCGGTATTTTTAGGCGGTCTTGGCGGCTTGGGGCCGCGCAATCTGGATACCTTTTGGCTGGTTAAATCCATGGTCGATGCCGGGACAGCCCTTTACGTTCCGGGTGATTTTTGTCAGCTCGTTTATAAATTTTTTGAAGTTGAAGGAGGGCAGCCGGCACCGGAAATTGAAAGCATGATAGCCGAGTGGAAAGCCTTGCCGGCAGACGAGAGGGAAAACTTTAAAGAAGAATACCTGAAAATGTACCGCAGTGCCCCGCCCTATCTCATTTTAGACGGCGGGAAACTGGCGGTTTTTAGTGCTTTGAACCCGGGAGGTACCGGCGGAATAGAGTACAGCGGGAAAAAAGGGTGTTTGCTGTACCCGCTTTTTGCCGTTTACAGCCGCACTTGCCCAGGGAACCTGCCGGACGCAGGCGGCGCAGGCTGTCCGGGCCAGAGATGCATTCACGTGGGGCGCCTTGGGGTCTTGCGTTACCCAGAACTTTTGCACGTACACGTTTAGCTTGCCATTAGAAAAAAATTCTGGTAACATTTAGCAATAGGGGATAGGTAAGCGGTGAAGCAACGGAGGTGCACGTATGTTATTAGTCGACCTCGAATTAAAAGGAAGCACCCTTGTCGTACGGCCGTGCGGCGAGCTCGACTTGGGAGTAGCTGACTATTTTCGCAGCACGGTAGAGGCGGCCTTGGACCGGGAACAGCCGCAAAACCTGCTGTTTAACCTCTCTAAACTATCTTTTATTGACAGTTCTGGTCTGGGTGTTCTCCTCGGGCGCTACAGGCGGGTGGTAAAAAATGGGGGTAAAGTTTTTCTCGTGGCTCCGCAGCCCCAAGTGCGCAGGGTGCTCGACTTATCGGGAATATTGAGGATTATTGACGAGTACAAGAGTGAATCGGAAGCCCTAGGTGCCAACGGCTAGGAGGGAAAGTGATGAAACCAATTAACGAGATGAAAATGGAGTTTTTAAGCCTGCCGGCAAATGTGGCCTTTGCCAGGGTAGCCGTAGCCGCGTTTGCATCCCAGCTGGATTTTACCCTGTCTGATTTAGAAGAAATCAAAGTGGCGGTTTCAGAAGCTGTAGGCAATGCCATTGTCCACGGTTACAGCGGGGCAGCCGATAAAAAGGTGAGGTTGAGCGCTTCTTTGAGCAGGGAAGCCATTGAAATTGTGGTAGAGGACGATGGCCGGGGTATTGAAGACGTAAAGAAAGCCCTTCAGCCCGCCTATTCTACAGACCCGGGACGTTTGGGACTCGGTTTTGTTTTTATGCAGTCTTTCATGGACTACCTGGAAGTAAATTCAGTGCCCGGCAAGGGTACATCTGTAATTATGGGTAAGAGGCTGGGCACAAAGGCGGCTTCTGCCGTCCCCGAACAGTAAGCGCGGGGGCGAAAGCATATGGGCAGCAGGCTTGCCGGTATAAATGTGCCGCGCTTTCCCCTGTTGAGTGATGAAGAGGCAAAAGAGCTCCTTAAAAGGGCAAAAGATGGCGATGTAGCTGCCAGGGAGAAGCTGGTGAACTGCAACTTAAAGCTGGTCTTTAACCTGGTAAGGCGTTTTTCTAACCGCGGCATGGATTTAGAAGACCTTTTCCAGATTGGCTGCATTGGGCTCATGAAGGCTATTGACAAGTTTGATATGAGTTATAATGTAAAATTTTCTACTTACGCTGTGCCGATGATTGTGGGGGAAATCAGGAGATTTTTGCGGGATGACGGGCCGCTAAAGGTTAGCCGCTCCACCAAAGAAGCTGCCCACAGAGTACAGCAGGCAAGAGAGATGCTCACAGCACGGCTGGGAAGGGAGCCTTCTGTCGGTGAGGTAGCTTTAGAACTGGGAGTCAGCAGGGAGGAAGTAGTGAGCGCTCTGGAAGCAGTACAGTCGCCGGCTTCTATTTACGAAACCCTTCACCAGGAAGAAGGCGATCCCATTTACCTGCTCGATCAACTGAAGAGCAAAGAGTTAGGGGAGGGTGTTTTAATCGACCGTTTGTCGGTAAAAGAGATCATCGGACGGTTGCCGGCTAGGGACAGGTTAATCATTACCTGGAGATTTTTTGAAGACCGCACACAGTCAGATATTGCCAAAAAACTAGGTTTATCCCAGGTACAGGTTTCCAGGCTGGAAAGACAGGCTTTAAAAAAACTTAAAGATTTGATGGAGGGCGGTGCTACTTAGCGGGCACCGCCCGCTTTTATAAATGGTATAACTTGTATAAAAAACACCAAAAAAGGCATAATACTGCTTAAAAAATTAAATCGAGCACTTCGAGGAGGTGTTTTTAGGCTGTGCACGTGAAAGTTTCTGAATTAGTGGGAGAGTCCAGGGAAGGTTGGAAAGGTGCCGTGCAGGCAGCGGTGGCCGAAGCGGCAAAGACAGTAAAGAATATCGTGGCTGTGGAAGTTGTTAACTTAACTGCCAATGTGGAAGACGGCCGGCTTGTAGAATATAAAGCCAACGTAAAAATCGCCCATACTGATTGACTTAAGTGACACAGAAGCAGGACACCAAAAGGTGTCCTTTTGTATTGTTGCATAAAACTGAGGCGGCTATGGAAAACTTAAAAATCGAGGTGATGTTATTTTGAGCGGTGCTCACCGTTGGGATGTATCAGAAAAAGAAAGGCAGGAGTACGCCCGTCTGGTCCAGCGAATTAAACCGCGCCCCAAGTTGGCGCGTAACGTCTTTTGGGCTTTTTTGGTGGGCGGTTTAATTTGTGCGGTTGGGCAGCTTATTCTGAACTCCTACCGCCTCTTGGGGCTCGATGCCAGCAGCGCCAGTGCCGCCACATCGGCCACTCTGATTTTTTTGGGTGCTTTTCTTACCGGTATTGGTGTGTACGACGAAATTAGCCGTTTGGGAGGGGCTGGGGGAATTGTGCCTATTACTGGTTTTGCTAATTCTATGGTTTCCCCGGCCATGGAGTTTAAGTCAGAAGGCTTTGTTTTTGGCGTAGGCTCCAAGCTGTTTTCCGTAGCCGGGCCGGTACTGGTTTGGGGTATAGTAACGGCTTGGGCAGTTGCTGTAGTATACTACTTTTTTAACAGGTGAAGGTGATTACTGGTTTGGCGGCTTTAAAAAAATGCAAGAAACAGAGTGTTTGGTTTCAAAACCCCCCGGTTATTATTTCTAGTGCTTGTGTGGCGGGACCTTGGGAGGCACAGGGACCCTTAGGGAAAACATTTGACAAGGTGTTTTACGACCCTTACTGCGGTGAGGATACCTGGGAGAAAGCGGAACAGAGGATGCTCTTGATGGCTGTGCAAAAATCTTTAGAAAAAGCTAATTTAAAAGAATCCGATATAGATTTCTTTTTGTGCGGGGACCTTTTAAACCAGATTACATCTTCTAATTTTATTGCCGCTGTGCTGGGCATCCCTTTTTTAGGCTTGTACGGCGCTTGTTCAACTTTGTGCGAGGGGCTGGCCCTGGGGGCTATGCTTATCGACGGAGGTTTTGCCGACAGGGTATTAGTAGCCACTTCAAGTCACTACAGCACTGCCGAAAGGCAGTTCCGCTTTCCGACCGAACTCGGTGTTCAGCGGCCTATGACTGCTCAGTGGACTGTGACGGGAGCAGGTGCTGTGATCCTGACCAGTACGGGCAGCGGGCCGGTTATTACCTGTGCTACGGTGGGGGAAGTAATTGATTTAGGTATGAGTGACCCCATGGACATGGGCTCTGTAATGGCCCCGGCGGCAGCAGCTACCATTGCAGGCCATTTTTTAGATACCGGCAGGCAGCCAG
>CAZLAK010000013.1:0-52670 GCA_964557545.1 uncultured Pelotomaculum sp. | reverse complement strand
CCGGCGGCAGCAGCTACCATTGCAGGCCATTTTTTAGATACCGGCAGGCAGCCAGAGTATTACGACCTTATCATCTCCGGTGATTTAGGGGTTTACGGCAAAAAGTTGGCAGGAGAAATGGTGAAAAATAAGGGTTACGAGATTACTGACAGGCTGGAAGACTGCGGGGTTTTGGTTTTTAAAAATTCCCAGGATACGCACGCCGGCGGCAGCGGCTGTGCCTGCTCGGCAGTAGTAATTTGCGGTTACCTTATGGGTCAATTAAAAAGCGGCATTTTAAGAAAGGTTTTGAGTGTGGGAACGGGTGCGCTGCACAGCCCTTGCACTATCCAGCAGGGCGGCACTATTCCCGGTATTGCTCACGCCGTTGCCCTGGAAGCGCAATAGCGCAATAAAAATAACGCAATAAATTAAAAATTGCCTGTAAGAGGTGGTTTTGGGTGGAATTGCTTTGGGCATTCGTGGTGGGGGGTGTTATTTGTGTGGCCGGCCAGTTACTGATGGACCTCACCAGTCACAAATTCACTGCTGCTCACGTGCTGGTTACTTTTGTTACTGCCGGTGCTGTTCTAAGTGCTTTAGGTCTCTACCAGCCATTGGTTAACCTGGCCGGGGCGGGAGCCACTGTACCCCTGACGGGCTTCGGTCACACTTTGGCTCAGGGTGCGCTAAACGGCGTAAAGCGGGAGGGTCTTTTGGGAGCTTTTAGCGGGGGTGTGACTGCCGCAGCAGCCGGTATTGCGGCGGCGGTTGTCTTTGGGTATTTAGTTGCGCTGATCTTTAAACCCAGGGGATGAAGGGGGGAGGGAAGATTTGGTATTGGATTTGAGCGGGGAAAACAATAAGACCGTTATTTTCCCAAACCTGGAGAAAAATTTAAAGTTACTCGATGAAGAAATAGGTATTAAAAAAAGTTTTGATGTCTTGACCAGGGACCTTATGGTTGGCGGCAAGAGGATAGTCCTCCTCTTTATTGACGGGCTGACCAACGACCAGATGGTTACCCTTATCCTGCAAAACCTTACCGGCTTAGAGAGGGGTGCTCTTTCCCTCGACGCCCTGGGGAAGCTATTTAAGACTTATATCGGTTATACAGAAGTGGAAGAAGTGGAGTACCTGGAGGATGTAATAGACAAGGTCCTGGCCGGGCCCTTGGCCATACTGGTGGAGGGTGCGAGAAAGGCCATTATTGTGGATACCCGCATTTACCCCATCCGCTATCCTCAAGAGCCGGATTTGGAGAGAGTTGTGCGGGGATCCCGGGACGGTTTTGTAGAGACTTTGGTCTTTAATACCGCTCTCATCAGGAGGAGAATTAGGGACCCCAAGCTGCGCATGGAATGTTTTCAGGTAGGTACCCGCTCTAAAACCGATGTTGTCGTCTGTTATATCGAGGATATCGCCAACCCCCACCTGGTAAACAGTATTAAAGAAAAAATTCAATATGTAAAAATTGACGGCATACCCATGGCGGAAAAATCGCTGGAGGAGTTAATAGTGCCCGGGTCTTTTTGGAATCCATTTCCAAAGGTGCGCTACACAGAAAGGCCGGATGTCGCGGCCATGCACCTTCTCGAGGGGCACGTGCTTGTTTTGGTGGATACTTCGCCGAGCGTAATTATAGCTCCGGCGACTTACTTTCACCACCTCCAGCACGCCGAAGAGTACAGGCAGTGCCCTACGGTGGGGGTTTACCTGCGCTGGGTAAGGTTTTTTGGTGTGCTGGTAGCGGTTTTCTTTTTGCCAGCCTGGTTTTTATTGGCTACCAACCGGAAGCTCCTGCCGCCGTACCTTTCCTTCATCGGTCCTAAACAGCCGGGAGAATTGCCCTTGATATTCCAGTTTGTTCTGGCGGAAATCTCCATAGATATGATCCGGCTGGCCACCATTCACACCCCCTCAGCTCTGGCAACTTCTACGGGTATTATTGCCGCCGTATTGATCGGCGAATTGGCCACCAGGGTGGGCCTCTTTGACCAGGAGGTAGTGCTTTACACGGCTGTTGTGGCCATTGGGACCTTTCTCACGCCCAGTATAGAGCTGGCTAACGCCAACAGACTGGTTCGGCTGGGTCTTTTGCTGGTTACTGCAGCTTTTGGCCTTACCGGGTTTATCGCGGGTACAGCGGGGGTTTTTCTGGTCCTGGCTTTAAACAAGTCTTTCGGCGCTCCTTACCTGTGGCCGCTGGTACCCCTTGACTTAAAAGCCCTGGCGGGGGTTCTGGTGCGCACACCGGTTCCCGTTCGCAATACTAGGCTCAGTATTCTGCACCCTTTAGATAAAAAAAGGCAGGTTGTGACTGCTCCGGCCCGCAAGCGGCTAAAATGATTGAAGAAAGAAGGAAGGTGAAACCGGTATGGGCATTAGGGTGGGGTTTCCGCGCGCCCTTTTGTACTATTACTATTACCCCTTCTGGCGGACATTTTTAAGTGAACTCGGTGCTGAGGTGGTCTTGTCTTCACCTACCAGCAAGAACATTTTAGAAGAGGGTTTAAAAAGGGCTGCCGAAGAAATTTGTCTGCCGGTGAAAGTTGCTTACGGCCATTTAATGGATCTGGCCGGCAAGGCGGACTGTATCTTGCTGCCAAGGATGGTCAGCGTAGAAAAAAAGGAATACATCTGCCCGAAATTTCTGGGTTTGCCGGATATGGTTAAACAGCTGAGCGGGTTGCCCGAACTCATCGCTGTAGATGTCAATTTATACCAGGGAAAAGGGCAGATCCTGGAGGTAGTCAGGCGTGTGGGGAGCGTGCTGGGGGCTGATTACTTTGCTGTCCTGCTGGCTTTGTATAAGGCCTTGTCCGTGCACAAAAGGTATTTCAGGCTCCTGTCTTTAGGTCTTTTGCCCGAGGAAGCCATGGCTGTGCTCGAGGACAGGGTAGAAGAAATTAGACCTCCGGCGGGCAGTACGGCGGTGGCGGTAATCGGCCACCCTTACAATATTTACGACGGCCGGGCAGGCTTAGGCATTACCGGCCACCTTGCGTCCATGGGGGTGAAAGTTTTTACGCCCGAAAACGTGCCAGCCGCTGCTGCCCGCCGCTACGCCGCTTCCCTGCCCAAGAAGCTCTTTTGGACGCTCGGCCAGCAGATGGTCGGGGCGGCTTTTAGCTATATGGAGGACCCGCGCGTCTGCGGGATAGTTCACGTAGCTGCCTTTGGCTGCGGGCCGGATTCTTTAACCGGCGAGTTAATTGAGAGAAGGGCGCGCGCGGCCCGTATTCCGTTTTTAAATCTCAATATCGATGAACACACTGCCGAAACCGGCATCTTGACCAGACTGGAAGCATTTTTAGATATGGTGCGCTGGAAGAAAAATGTTTTTGCCGCCGGCAGCGTCTAGGGGGTAGTGAGCTTTGCGCGTTACATTTCCTCATATGGGTTACATGCACATTCCTTTAAGAGCCATGCTTGATTACCTGGGGGTGGAAGTGGTTGTTCCCCCCCCGATCAGCAAGAAGACGCTTACCCTGGGCGTAAAATACAGTCCGGAATTTGCCTGCCTTCCCTTAAAGCTGAACGTGGGGAATTTTATAGAGGCTTTTGAAGCCGGTGCCGATACGATTTTAATGGCAGGCGGCTGCGGGCCGTGCCGCTTTGGTTACTACGCCCAAGTCGAGCACGCCATTTTGAGCGAATTGGGGTGCCACTTCCAGCTGATTGTGCTTGAGCCGCCGCAGAAACACGTGGGAGAACTTTTAACCAAAATTAAAAAGCTGACAGGAAAAAATTCCTGGCGGCGGGTGGTGGAGGCAGTCCGCTTTGGCTACAGGCTGGCAAGGGCCTTAGATGAAGTGGAAAAGACCTCGTTTTGGGTGCGGCCGCGGGAACTGGTACCCGGTTCAACAGACAGGGCTTTAAACAGGTCCGTTGACATTTTGTCCAGAGTATCTTCCCCGCGTGAAGTGGAAACGGCAAGGGAAGAAGCTTTGCAGCTTGTATCTTCTGTTCCCGTAGATGCCGAAAAAGAAGTGCTTAAAGTGGGTGTAGTAGGAGAAATTTACACTGTGTTAGAGCCCTTTGCTAATTTGCACTTGCAACGCCTCTTAGGGCTTTTGGGAGTAGAAGTAGACCGTTCTATTTACTTGAGCGAGTGGATTAACGACCACCTGTTTTTGGGGTTAATAAAGAATATGCGTTCATCAAAAGAATTTTGCCGGGCGGCACAGCCCTACCTGTGCCATTTTGTCGGCGGGCACGGGCAGGAATCAGTTGGAGGCGCTGTTTATTATGCCAGGTCTGGCATGAGCGGCGTGATCCAGGTATTTCCGTTTACTTGCATGCCGGAAATAGTTGCCGGAGCCGTCCTGCCGGCTGTAAGTGAGGATTTTGACCTCCCCATTATGAAACTCATTGTTGACGAGCATACGGCCCAGACCGGACTAATTACCCGCTTAGAAGCGTTTGTCGACCTTTTAGCGCGCAAAAAAGAGCTTAAGGAGGTCAGCGGTTTATGAAGGGTTACATAGGAATCGATGTCGGTTCAGTTAGCACGAAGGTCGTTTTTTTAGACGAGGAAAGTGTGATCCGCCAGTCAGTCTACTTAAGGACGCAGGGGCAGCCCGTAGCGGCGCTGCAAAAAGCCTTGAGTGTACTGAAAGACGAGCTGCCCGCCGGTGTAAAAGTAAAGGGAGTGGGGACGACGGGCAGCGGGCGGCAGCTGGCAGGGGTGGTAGTTGGGGCAGACACGGTAAAAAATGAGATTACTGCTCACGCTGTGGCCGCTTCCCTCTTGGTGCCCGGTGTCCAGACTGTTTTGGAAATAGGAGGGCAGGACTCAAAAATAATTGTATTGCGTCACGGTGTAGTTACCGATTTTGCTATGAACACTGTCTGTGCTGCCGGCACCGGCTCTTTTCTCGACCAGCAGGCTGCCCGGTTAGGTATACCGGTGGAGAAATTTGGGGAAATGGCCATGCTGGCTAAGTCGCCGGTGCGAATTGCCGGGCGGTGCGCCGTTTTTGCCGAGTCAGACATGATTCACAAGCAGCAATTTGGCTGCAGCCTGCCGGATATACTGGCCGGCCTGTGCGATGCTCTGGTTCGCAATTACCTGAATAACGTGGGCAAGGGAAAAGAAATTCTGCCGCCGGTAGTCTTCCAGGGCGGCGTGGCCGCTAATGCGGGAATGGTAAGGGCTTTTGAAAAAGCGCTTAACCTGCCCGTAACCGTGCCCCCTTATTTCGACGTTATGGGAGCGGTGGGAGCTGCCCTTTTGGCCAAAGACGCGGTTTCCCGGCGCGGGCCGACCCGTTTTAGAGGTTTTGGGGTAACCGAGAGCTGTTTTAGAACCGGGAGTTTTGAATGTGCCGGCTGTCCCAACCTCTGTGAGGTGGTGGAAGTGGTCAGGGAAGAAGAAGTCATTGCCCGCTGGGGTGACCGCTGCGGCAAGTGGAGTGCTGCCAGCGGACAACAGGCAGCAATAAGTTAAGCTATTTTACCATGTTTTAAGTAATTTTAATTAATTTCTGCTTATATATCGAATATATCGAAACCGGGAATTTTTAATTTTAAAAAATCATTACGATATAAAATTATTAACACAGCTTCCAAATAATAATAAGTTATTTATATAATTAAATAATTACTGGTTATTTAATTTTTGTTTTTTAAATGATAATATTATTTAATAATAGTTGAAGTTTTGCAGTGAAATAATAAATTTTCTAGCATCATAAAAGGAGGGCTGCCGGCGGTGTGCCTTGCGCTGTATATATACAGTTCATTGATAGCCTTTATGGTTTTAAATATTATTAAATTTCGCCGGTATTCCAGGTTTCCTCTCCCCGGCCGCTGGGAGCTGTACCCGGTGCCGGGAGAGGGCAGCCGCTTCAGTTACGGCGGTTCTTATTACGAAGAAAGCACCTGGTGGAAAAAGCCCAGAAAAGTCAGCCGCCTGCGGGTGATTGTGGAAGTGGTAAAAGAAATGTTTTTTATTAAAAGACTTTTTGTAAACCTGCGGCCCGTTTGGCGGTTATCTTACTGCATGCACCTGGGTATATACTCTTCCGTTATTTTTACATTGATGGTTTTGCTGGGCGCTATGTTGCCTGCCTTCTCAGCTGCTGTCAGGGGTGTATTAACTGACAAAATATCCTACTATGTAAATATATTAACTTACTTTTGGGGATTTTGCGGCATGAGCCTTTTGGCTTTTGGCTCGGCAGGCCTTCTTACAAAGAGGCTTTTTGATCCGGGCTTGAGGCGGTACTCTGCTCCTTTAGATTACTTACACCTAATGTTTTTGTTTTCTGCCGCCGTTACCGGTCTTGCAGCCTGGGGAAAGGGTCCGGGTTTTGCGGCCCATCTTGAGACTGTAAAGTCGCTTTTAGTTTTTTCCCCAGTAAAAGTAAGCGGGCTGATGGCGCTGCATATTTTATTTCTCGGCTTTTTGCTCGTTTACATACCCGTTTCCAAGATGAGTCACTACGTGGGCAAGTTTTATTCCTTTCACAAAGTGCTGTGGGACAACGAACCAAATTTGCCCGGCTCAAAAGTTGAGCAAAAGGTTAAAGAGCTTTTTAATCGCCGTCCGGCTAATCTGTGGTCGGCACCCCACACCAGCCCCGATTGGTCTAAAGATACAGAGAAGTGAGCGGGGCGGGGAAGAACTTTTTTTGGTGTAAATTTCCTTTGAATAGGGGGCAAATCAGTAGTGGACAAAGTAAAGCCAAAAGACATGTCAAAACCGCTTAACGAGCAGTTGGTTAAATTAGAGGATGAAGAGCTGATGCCTCTCCCCCCGCCGTACGACAAGCCGGGTATGGAACCGCCTATTACACCTTTAAAAGAAGAGTGGCGGGAGAGCTACTGTACTGCCCTGGACGGCTTTGTGGGGAATGACTGCCTGCGCAGGCCCAAGTCAAAAGAACAAGAGCGTGAGATGGTCGCGAAATTTTTGAGCGGTCTTGACAAGCTCTTTTCTGGCAAAACAAATCCGGGCTACGCGCTCCCTTTTAATTTGTCCATGGAATACTGTGCCAAGTGCGATGCCTGTTCCCAAGCTTGCCATATTTTTTTGGCCAGCGGCAAAAAAGAAATTTACAGGCCTATTTTTAGGTCCGAAGTTCTGCGCAGGCTTTACGCCAAGCACAAAAGCCACGGCCTTCTATCCGCCTTTTTAGGCGGTGATGCCGAGGTAAGTGCTGAGGCCGTTTTGCGCCTGGGTGAACTAGCTTACCGCTGCAATCTGTGCCGGCGCTGTGCCCAGGTGTGCCCTTTAGGACTGGACAACGCTCTCATTGCCAGAGAAATCAGAGTGCTTTTCAGCCAGGAACTGGGCGTTGCGCCGTCCATGCTCCACGACAGGGGTGCGGTTTTGCAGCTTAAAACCGGTTCCAGCACAGGTATTAATAAATTGGCTTTAACCGATATCATTGAGTTTATGGAAGACGATATAGAAGAAAAGACTGGCAAGCGCTACAAGATCCCCGTGGACAAAAAAGGGGCAGACATCCTCCTCATTCACAACGCCGGGGAGTTTGTCTCATGGCCGGAAAGCCCGGCGGCTTTTGCCATTCTTTTTGAGGAGGCCGGGCTTAGCTGGACGCTGAGCAGCGAGCTTGCGGGTTACGATGCCGTAAATTACGGTATCTGGTACGACGATGTGATGACCAAAAGAATTGCGCTGGCCCAGAGGAAAGCAGCACGGGAATTGGGCGTGCGGCGTATTGTCATAGGCGAGTGCGGTCACGCCCACCGGGCAGCAGCCGTGTCTTCGGACCGCCTGGCAGTTGGCGAAGACAACATTCCGCGGGAGAGCTGTTTTCCAATTCTTTGGGAAATTGTTACCAAAAAAGCTGTAAAATTTGATCCCCAAAAAAATAATTTTCCCGTTACCCTGCACGACCCGTGCAATATAGTGAGGTCGATGGGAATAGTGCAGCCGCAGAGAAAAATCTTGCGGGCTGTCTGCCCGCAGTTTAGGGAGATGGCCCCTTGCGGTGTCCATAACTATTGCTGTGGCGGGGGGAGCGGCTTTGCGGTGATGGACAGCTTGAACTTTAAAGAATGGGTGGTAAAGGTAGCATCGCGCATGAAGTTTAAACAAATACTGGAGGCTTTCAGCGACACCGTTGCTGATCCTAATTTGGTTAAATACGTTTGTGTGCCCTGTTCCAACTGTAAGGGATCAATGCGGAATATTCTAGAACATTACCGGGCGACAGAAAAGTTCAACGTCCAGTACGGCGGCGTGGCGGAACTGATGGTAAACGCTATGGCCGGCTTAGAAAAACCGTACTTTGAATTTTTGCCCGGCGGCGAATCTTTATAAAAATTTAACGGCTCCTGCTCATTTTGTATCGGGGCATTTTTTTAAAAATGCTTTTACTTTCTTTATTTCACCAGCGTAGTCGATGTAATTTTCTACATTGGTTTCTAAAATTAACGGCAGGCTTCCCAAAAATGGGTGGTTTACTACAGAGGCAATGCCGCTTTCTCCCAGCTCGCCTGTGCCAATTAGGGCATGGCGGTCGCGGCGGCTACTCAGCGGCGTCAGTGAGTCATTTAAGTGGACTAGCTTTACTTTTTCCAGACCAAAAAAACTTTCCAGGCGGGCTACCAGTTCATCGCAGCCGGCCGGCGTGCGCAGGTCCCAGCCGGCCTCAAAGAGGTGGGCGGTGTCCAGGCAAATACCCACCTGCGGCGGCCAGGAAAGACGCTTTAAAACTTCTAAAAGGTCTTCCAGGCTTCCCAGTTCACTGCCCTGACAGGCCATGGTTTCCAAGAGGAGCACCGGTCCGCCGGGCGGAGCTGCCAGAACGGTTTCTTCAATGAGGCTGACTAGGTACCCGATGGCTTCCTCCCGGTTTTCCCCGTAGCGCCCGGGGTGGGCTACAATGTATTCGCCGCCGATGGAGCGGACACGCTCTAAATCCTCTGTAAGGACCAGACGGGCAAAGTCGCGCTGGCGGCCCGGGGGTGCAGCTGGATTAACGGTGTACGGCAAGTGGCCGGCAATGGGGTATAGATCTAAGTCGCGGCGCAGGGAAAGCCAGCGGGTTATTTCTTCCCCGCCGATTGACCGCGCCTTTCCGCCCCTGGGATTCCTGGTAAAGTACTGAAAGGTGTTGGCCCCGATCTGGATGGCTGTGCGGGCGGCGCCTTCCAAACCCTGAGCAATGCTTAAATGGGCACCCAAACGCAAAACCAAAACCCCTCTTCGATGTTAAAATGTTTTTAAAGAGATTTACTTATCAATTAAAAAGTAATGGAGTTCTTTAACCTGTTTTGCATTTTTCGCCGTTAAATATTTATTATCCTGCCGGCAACTTTTTTTATTTGCTTTTTTACCGCTAGCAGCCCGCGCCGAATCCAGCTTTTTAATTTTTTGTTATCTTGCGCACGCCGGAAAATTTAATATAAAATAATGCGGACGACAAATTCTTAGCCGGGCAAAAGAGAGGGTTGAATGTGGTATGAGGTTAAACGGCACTATGAGGATTAACGAGAAGGGCCACCTGGAAATCGGGGGATGCGATGCCGTTCAGCTGGCTTTAGAGTTCGGCACGCCCCTTTACGTTCTCGACGAAGACTGCTTTCGCCAAAACTGCCGCCAGTACTACCGCTTTTTCACGGAGAACTACGGGGCGCAGGTAGCCTACGCGGCCAAAGCTCTGATGAACACGGCGGTCTGCCAGATAGTGGAAGAGGAGGGCCTGGGTCTGGACGTGGTGTCCGGCGGGGAACTGTACACGGCCTTAAAGGCCGGCTTTCCCGCGGACAGAATATACTTTCACGGCAACAATAAGTCAGAAGATGAGATAGCCATGGCCATAAGAGCCGGTGTTGGCCGCCTTATGGTAGACAATCTATACGAGCTTTCGCTTGCAAACGCGCTGGCCGGCAGTGCTGGCAAAAAAGCGGCCGTTATCCTGCGGCTGACACCGGGCATTGAAGCGCATACCCACGAGTACATAAGAACCGGCCAGGTAGATTCCAAATTTGGTTTAGTCATTGAAAACGGTCAGGCCATGGAGGGCGTTAAGATTGCCCTGGAGATGGAAAACATAGAATTAAAAGGATTTCACTGCCACATCGGCTCGCAGATCTTTGAACTCGAGCCTTACGCCTGCGCGGCCCGGATGATGATGGAATTTGCCCGCCGGGTGTACGGGGAGACGGGGTACTGGCTGGAGGAACTGGACTTAGGGGGAGGGCTGGGAATTTATTACGCCGAAGGCGACTGCCCCCCTTCTATTGAAGACTACGCGCATGTGGTTATGGGCACGGTACGGGATACGGCAGCAGAGTACGGCTTAGCGGCGCCTAAAGTAATAGTAGAGCCCGGCCGTTCGATCTGCGGCCCGGCGGGAACCACCCTGTACACCGTGGGCGCAGTTAAGGAAATACCCGGTGTGCGCACGTACGTGGCTGTAGACGGCGGCATGAGCGACAACCCCAGGCCGGCGCTTTACAGGGCCCGTTACGAGGCCTGCCTGGCCAATAAAGCCGGCCAGCGTGCGTCACGCGTTGTTTCCATTGCCGGCAAGTGCTGCGAGTCCGGCGACATGCTCATCTGGGATATCGCCCTTCCCGACCCAGAGCCGGGCGACATCCTGGCCGTTTCCTGCACCGGTGCCTACAATTACACCATGTCCATGAACTACAACCGCCTGCCCCGTCCGGCCATGGTGCTGGCGGGCAGCGGCCGGGCAGAGGTGATCGTCCGCCGGGAGAGCTACGAAGACCTCGTTAAGAACGACCTGTTCCTGAGCAAGACAAAAAAATGCTGTGCAAAAAGAAAAAGCCGCCGTTGACTAGGCGGTTTTTTAACTTTAAAAAAGCCGTTCTTTACGGGCAGCCCGAGAGCGGTTGGGTGTTATGCAATTGTTAAAGTGGGGCTTCAGTATTTTTTTATTTTCTAAAACCGGGTTGTTGTAACAAAAAATATTTTCAAGGCACGGCCAAAAACAGTAAAATGGAAGTAACGTTTTTTAAGCGGGTAAACATTAGTGCGGGCGTGAAAAAGTGACAAAAGTTATAGGTGGTGAATAGTTGAGTTATCGTGGAAATTATCACGTCTCACACCAATACCGACCTTGACGCCCTGGCTTCGATGGTGGGTGCCTCCAAGCTTTACCCGGGCGCGGTAATGGTTTTTCCGGGCAAACTGACGAGGGCAGTGGAGGAGTTTTTGGCTCTCTACAAGGACATACTGAACGTAAAGACATTTAAAGAAATTGCCGGCCTGCCGGTAAAGAGGGTCATTTTGGTTGATACCAGTTCTTTGGGCAGGGTAGCTGACGTAGCGGAAATCGTCACTAAGCCGGGAGTGGATGTGCACATTTACGACCACCACCCCAAAGGGGATGGAGATGTTGCCGGAAGTCTGGAGGTAATCGACGCCGTCGGCGCCGCTGCCACTTTGCTGGTAGAAAAGATTATAGAAAAAGGGATAGAGCTTTCCCCCTTAGAAGCGACTATCCTGGCCCTGGGCATTTACGAAGACACGGGCTCGCTCGTTTTTTCCAGCACAACACCCAGGGACGCCGCCGCCGTAGCTTACCTTTTGGGCCGCGGCGCCAACCTGTCTGTCGTAGCCGATTTTTTGGGGCGGCCCCTTACCGATGAGCAGAGGGAACTGTTAAAGGCGCTCTTGGTTTCTGCCGAGCGCCACCAGGTTAACGGCATAGATTTTCTCATCGCCAGGGCCAATATAGATGAGTTTGTCTCCGGATTGGCCCTTTTGACCCACAAACTGGCCGACTTTGCGCAGCTGGATGCCGTGTTTACAGTTGTGGAAATGGAAGAGCGCGTTTACGTGGTGGCGCGCAGCGCTGTTCCGGAGATGAATGTCAGAGAAGTCCTTTCCGTCTTTGGCGGCGGAGGTCATGCCATGGCCGCTTCTGCCACCCTTAAAAAAGCGCGCCTTGATGAAGTAGTAGAAAAGCTGCTGTCGGCTGTAAGGGAAAAGTGCCGGCCGCCGCTGACTGCTGCCGATATAATGTCCTGCCCGGTTAAAACTGTTTCTCCGCAGATGGTCATTGAAGAGGCGGGGAAGGTCATGTTGCGCTACGGTCACTCCGGATTGCCGGTGGTGGACGGCGGCCGGCTGGTCGGCATTGTTTCCCGCCGCGATGTGGAAAAAGCGCTTCACCACGGCTTAGGGCACGCGCCGGTCAAGGGGTTTATGAGCACAAACCTCGTCACTGTATCGCCCCAAACACCGGCTGCCGCCGTGCGGGAATTAATGATTGAGTACGATATCGGGCGGTTGCCGGTGCTGGACGGTGACCGGCTGGTCGGCATTGTTTCCCGTACCGATGTGCTGCGCACCCTGCACGGAGAAGTAAAAACCCGCCACCGGCTTCTTTTTGCCGGGGAGGACGGCGGGAAAAAAGGTGAAAATATCAGCGGGCTTTTAGCCCGTTCGCTGGACGGCGGCTATATGGAAATTTTAAAGCGCGCCGGTGAATTGGCCTCGGAACTGGGTTTTAAGCTGTACGGCGCCGGCGGCATTGTCCGCGATGCGCTTTTGGGCGCGGAGTGTCTGGATGTGGACCTGGTAGTGGAGGGCGATGCTATCGAACTGGCCCGGGCTATAGCGAAAGAGTACGGCGCAAAGCTGCGGCAGCACCCGAAGTTCTGTACGGCCACCGTCATCTTTTCCGGCGGCCGTCAGATCGATTTGGCCACCGCCCGGATCGAGTTTTACCAGTACCCGGCAGCAATGCCGCAGGTGGAAGTTTCCACCCTCCACCAGGACCTGTACCGGCGTGATTTTACTATTAACGCCATGGCCGTGTCCCTGAATAAAGGGGACGATTTCGGCAGGGTTATTGACTTTTTCGGGGGCCGGGAAGACCTAGAGCGCGGGCTGGTAAGGGTCCTGCACAATTTGAGCTTTGTGGAAGACCCCACGCGGCTGCTGCGTGCTGTAAAATTTGAAGTCCGCTACCGTATGAGCCTAGAGCCCCAGACGCTCCAGCTGGCATTGGAAGCTGTGCGGGCTAATATGCTGGCTAGGGTTTCTGCCGCCAGGATCTGGGAGGAGTTAAAGAGTATTCTCGGTGAGCCGAGGGCCGGCAGAGCGTTAATGCGCTTAAAAGAGCTCGGTCTTTGGGAATTTCTCTTTCCGGGGGTAGCAGCAGAAGGGCAGGATGCGGTTTTAGCAGAGATTCCCCGTTCCATAAAAACCCTTTTATCTTGGGATTTTGAGGACACCGGCGAGAGGTGGCTGGTGTATTTAACCGCCGTCTTGTGCCGCAGCAGCCGGGAAGCGGTGCTGGGGGTATGCCGGCACTACTGTTTGGGCAAGCGTTATATTGAGCGGCTGTCCGCAGCCCACGCCGGCTGGCGGGCGGCGGCAGAGAGTTTTTGCCGTGCCAATGATCCCCTAAATGTAAGCGAACTGGCGGCAAAGCTTATTGCCCTGCCCAAGGAATCTTACCCGCTGGTGCTCGCCCACCTGACCGGCAGCGCTTCCCGGGAACGTTTTCGCCGGGTGCTGACAGCTGTTTACTACGATAAACCGTCCATTAACGGCAAGGACTTGCGTGCCATGGGTTTAAAACCGGGACCTGTTTATAAATTAGTCCTGGATGCCGTCTGGCGTGCCCGGCTGGACGGCCGGGTGCGGACGCGCGAAGAAGAGCTGAGTTTTGCTAGGGAATATATTTCAAAGATGGGGGAAGTATGAGTCATGTTTGGCCTGCCCAGTTTGTCTTCCCTGGCCTACATGCTGCCGGCCATTATTGTGGCGCTCACCCTCCACGAGTACGCTCACGCCCTGGTGGCTGACCGTCTGGGCGATAGAACCGCCCGCAGCATGGGCCGCCTTACCTTAAACCCGCTGGCCCACGTAGATCCCGTTGGCCTCTTGTTGCTCTTTTTGGCTGGTTTCGGCTGGGCTAAGCCGGTTCCCGTAAACCCTTACAATTTGCGCGGCGACCCGCAAAAGGCCATGCTCTTGGTTTCTCTGGCGGGACCTTTATCTAACCTTGTTATCGCCCTCCTTTCTGCCGTTTTACTGGGCTTGTTTTATGCTTACAGGGTTCCGGGTGTTGAACAGGTTATGAGCTACATGATCAGAATAAACGTGGTTCTGGCCGTGTTTAACCTGCTGCCCGTGCCGCCGCTGGACGGCTCGCGCATCCTGGCCGGTTTATTTCCGGGGAGCAGCCGTTGGATGTACCAGTTTGAGGGTATCGGGGCAATTATCTTAATACTGCTGGTCTTTACCGGGGTAATAAGCGCTGTTTTTAAAGTGGCGGTAAACCCTTTAGTGAGGCTGATGTACGCTGTTGCCAGGACGGTTTACCGCTTGGTAAGCTAGTTGTAGCTTTTAAGTAAATAAACCAAAATTGCAGCTGAAAGGGGAAAATGCACAGTGCGTGTTCTCTCAGGCATTCAGCCGTCCGGGTCGCTCCACCTGGGCAATTACTTTGGTATGATGAAGAGGATGATCGAGTACCAGGAAAACAGCGAGCTTTTTTGCTTTATTGTTAACTACCACGCCCTAACCTCTGTTTTTGATGCCGGTTTTTTGCGCCGCCAAACTTTTGCTGCGGCCTGTGATTTTCTCGCCCTCGGACTTGACCCGCAAAAATCCGTTTTTTGGATTCAGTCCGATGTGCCGGAAGTGACTGAACTTACCTGGCTGCTTTCCAACGTGACGGGGATGGGCCTTTTGGAGAGAAGCCATTCGTACAAAGACAAGCTGGCCAAAGGTATTCCTTCCAGTCACGGCCTGTTTTCTTACCCCGTTCTGATGGCTGCCGATATACTCCTCTTTGGCGGCGAGAGAGTTCCCGTAGGAAAAGACCAAAAACAGCACTTGGAAATCGCCAGGGATATAGCTGTCCGTTTTAATAACACTTACGGGGAAACTTTCGTAATACCCGAGCCGGACATAGAAGAGGACGTAGCCACAGTACCTGGTATAGACGGCCAGAAAATGTCCAAGTCGTACGGAAACACTATCGAGATTTTTGCCAGTGAGGAAGCTTTAAAAGAAAAAATAATGCGCATCAAAACGGACTCAACGCCGGTTGATCAGCCCAAGCCTCTTGAGGACAACATACTCTTTACGCTTTACTCTTTGTTTCTCGACGAAAAAGGGAAAGAAGAACTCAAAGAGAGATTTCTCACCCCCGGGCTTAAGTACAGCGAATTGAAAAAGGAACTGTTCGGGGTTATCTGGGAATACTTTGCCCCGTACCGGCAGGAGAGGGAAAGGCTGGCGCGGGATAAGCAGTACGTCGTCGAAATAATGAAAATGGGGGCAGAAAAAGCCAGAAAGGTAGCTGCTCACTACTTGGGGCTGGCCAGAAAGAATGTGGGCCTTGACTACTGGAACTAACCCTAAAAGGTCTTAGGCCGGGAATTTCCCGGTTTTCTTTTTTTACACCCAGTATTTTGATTATGTCGGGGGTGCCGCAAGGGAAAGATATGGACGAAAGGTAGATTTTTGGGGAGGAAAATTTATTAACCGTGTACTCTTTTGCCCTAATTACAGCCTTATTTGTTTTTACCGTCCTAGGCGCGGTTCTTTTTTCCAAGCTCGAATTAGTTGTAAAATATTCCCGGCAGGGAAGCGACGACAACTTCAGCCTGGAATTTTATCTTTGGCGCGGTGTGTTGAAGTGGAGGCTGGAGGTGCCGCTGGTTGAAGTAGAAAAAAAAGCGAAAAGGCGTGAGTTTTATAAACCGGTTTTCTTCCTCCCGTTCTGGCGGCGGATTGTTCCTTCTCCGGCTTTTAAATTAAAAGCAGAGCTTGAGGATAAAAAAGGGGTTCCCTTAAAAGAAAGTGAAATCCTGGCTGTCTTACCCGGCCCGGCCCGTTTGGCGCGTTCTGTTAATCGTCTTTTAAAATTTTACGCGCTCCAGCGGAGCGCGATTCACTGCCTGTTGCGCCGTGTAGTGGTAGTGGAATTCTGTTGGGAAACCGAGGTAGGAGGATGCGATCCCGCCCTGACGGGGATTTTAGCAGGGGTTGCCTGGGCTGTAAAATGGGCAGTCTTTCTCCCCTTGTTCCGGTTGGCAGCGGCATGGGAGGGGCCCTTTAAAATCAACGTCCGCTCCAGCTTTGACGGCGGAGCACTGGCTACCAGCCTTTACTGCCATTTGGAGTTGAGGCTTTATTCCCTTCTGTTAGCTACTTTGGTTTGGCTCAGTAATTATTTAAAACACCGCTTTTGCAGTGCATAAACTGTAAACATAGAGTAGGCGGCTTTTTACTTTGCTTGACATAATAATTGGCAGCTAATATAATGTTTTTTGTTGAATGGGGGTGGGGTGATTTGCTCCCTTTAGATGTGTCCAGGCTTAAAAGGTCTGACGGCGAAACAGCCCGCTACGAAGTGGAAGCCGTTCTCCCTCCTTTTGAAGCCCTGGGTGAAATTGTGGAGTTTGCCGGTCCCATTAAGGCTGTGCTGGACGTTGTCAACGAAAGCGGCGTGTTGGCGGCCAGGGGAGAAGTTTTGGGGAAGCTTATGCTTACCTGCAGCCGCTGCACAGAAAAATTTGTTTTAGATTTTAACCTGGAATTTAGGGAGGACTACGTATCCGGGCAGGAAGAAGCGCCTTTGGAAGCGGTTGTATTCAACGGTGATGTAATTGATATTGCTCCCGAGGTTATAAAGGGCCTGCTGCTCATTCTCCCCATGAAGCCGCTGTGCCGCCCGGACTGCCAGGGGCTGTGCGCTTTGTGCGGTGCGAATCTCAACAAAGGGGAGTGCGGATGTCACCGTGAAGAAATTGACCCCCGCTTAGAAAAACTAAAAGAGTTATTAAAGGGGTAATTTTTACTGTCTGCAAAAGCAAGGCATTTAACTTTCTTTTGTAGGTCGGCAAGGAGGTGCAAAAAATGGGTGTACCCAAGAGGAGGGCTTCTAAACAGCGCGGGAGGCAGCGGCGGGCCGCCAATATGAAGCTTACACCGCCTACACTGGTAAATTGCCCGCAGTGCCGCGCTCCGGTATTGCCCCATCACCTTTGCCCGCAGTGCGGCTATTATAAGGGCAGGGAAGTTTTAAAGGCAAAGTAAAATAATAACAATTGGCCAAAAGTTTGAACATTAAAAAATTAAAAAATTTAAAAAATAAGTTCCGGGAGAGTTTTGCGCGGAGCTTATTTTTTTATTTTGCTTGCATTTCTTGGAAAGGTGAATTATACTGTTTTTTAGTACCTGGTACTAATAAAATTTACATTCTGGGGGAGGCGGGGAAAGAGAAGAAGGCAATTATGGGCAAGTTTGAAAGGCAACAGAAATTAGTGAAGTACCTCCAGATGGACCCCTTCCTCACTGATAAAGATCTAGCGAGGATTTTAAAAGTCAGTATTCAGACCATCAGGCTGGACAGGACGGAGCTCAAAATTCCCGAGTTGCGTGAAAGGTTAAAAAATGTTGCCAGGGGGAGTGCTCCCGGTCCCCGGGCCATCTCTGAAGGCGAGATTGTGGGTGAGCTGGTAGAGTTAAATGTGGGGAGCTCCGGTGTGTCGGTAATTGATGTTAAACCCGAGATGACTCTTGCCAGGAATAAAGTGTTAAGAGGCCATTACCTTTTTGCTCAGGCTAATTCCCTCGCTGTAGCGGTAATTGACGCGGGAGCAGCTTTGACTGGCTTGGCCCGGGTGAGTTTTAAGCGTCCCGTTGCCTGCGGGGAAAAAGTTTTGGCCAGGGCGGTTATAAAAGCAAAAAAAGGTAATAAATACATGGTAAAAGTGACCTCTTACGTAGGAGAAGAGATCGTTTTTATCGGGAGGTTTCTTATCTTCGCCGTAACGGAAGGAGAGGCGGTTGCACAGTGAGGATTGCCGTAGACGCTATGGGCGGCGACTTTGCTCCGGCAGAAATTGTCAAGGGGGCTGTGCTGGCATCCAGGGAATACGGTCTGGAGGTTGTGCTGACGGGCGATGAGCGTTGCCTGGAGGCTGAGTTAAAAAAACTCGGTGCTTTTGGGGAAGTAACAGTGGTACACGCCCCGGAGGTAATAAGCATGAAAGAGCAGCCGGCGGTAGCGGTTAAGCGCAAAAAAAATTCTTCCATTGTAACTGCTGTCAGGCTGGTAAAAGAGGGAAATGCGGTAGCTGCTGTTTCTGCCGGCAATACAGGAGCAGCTATGGCTTCTGCCTTGCTGGAACTGGGGAGGATCAAGGGCATTGACCGGCCGGCTATTGCCGTGATGCTCCCCAATGAGAAGGGTGTCACCGTTCTTATTGATGCCGGGGCCAATGTCGATGCCAAGCCCCGCAACCTGTTTCAGTTTGGTATAATGGGCTATCTGTACGCTCAAAAAATTTTGGGTATAGCCGAACCGAGGGTGGGTCTTTTGAGCAATGGCGAGGAGGAAACTAAGGGTAACGAGGTTACCACAGCGGCCTACCCGCTCTTGTTTGGTTCCGGCGTGAACTTCATTGGCAACGTTGAAGGCCGCGATATCTTTCGCGGCACGGTAGATGTGGTGGTTTGCGACGGCTTTGTAGGCAACATTGTTTTAAAAGTCGGCGAAGGCTTGGCCTCATCTATGATGAAAATGATGAAGGAGGAAATAACCAAGAACTGGCTGGCCAAAATGGGCACGGTCATGGCCGAGCCGGCTCTAAGGGTTTTCCAAAAAAGAGTAGACTATTCTGAATACGGGGGAGCTCCGCTTTTGGGCGTAAACGGTATTACCATAATCTGCCACGGACGCTCCACCGCTAAGGCTATTAAAAACGCCGTGCGGGTGGCACATGAGATGGTGCAGAACGGACTGGTGGAAGCCATAGGTGAAAGTATAGACGGTATTGTCGGGAAGGGAGTGGGTACAAAAGTTGCCCGGTAATTTGGTCAGGGCCGCAGTAGCGGGGCTGGGCATTTACGTGCCTGAAAAAATCATTACCAACGATATCCTGGAAGAAATGGTCGATACCAGTGACGAATGGATTCTTGAACGTTCGGGAATCAGAGAAAGACATGTTGTTGCTGAAGGTGAAGCAACTTCTGATATGGCTTCCATAGCGGCTGCCCGGGCTTTGGCCGATGCAGGTGTTGATCCAGAGGAAGTTGACTTAATTGTAGTGGCTACCAACACGCCCGACATGCCCTTTCCGGCTACAGCCTGCCTGGTGCAGGAAAGGATCGGTGCCAAACGTGCCGGGGGGTTCGACCTGGCTGCCGGCTGTACGGGTTTTATCTGTGCCGCGGCGGTTGGCAGTCAGTTTATCGCCACTGGAGCTTGTCAAAATGTGCTGGTAATTGGGGCTGAATGCCTTTCGCGCATAACTAATTGGGAGGACCGCAATACCTGCGTACTGTTTGGCGATGCGGCGGGGGCAGTGTTATTGCAGCCGTCTAGGGGGGACAGCGGCATTTTGTCGTTTAAAATGCGGTCGGATGGCAAAGGCGCCCACCTTCTCTATATGCCCGCCGGCGGCTCAAGGCGCCCGGCCAGCCGGGAAACGGTAGAAAATAAAGAGCACTACATCCACATGAATGGCCGTGAAGTATTTAAATTTGCCGTACGAGTAATGGGGGAGGCGGCAGAAGAAGTTTTGTCCTGTGCCGGTCTTAGTGTAGAGGATATTGACCTCTTTATTCCTCACCAGGCCAATGTGAGGATAATCGATGCAGCCGCCAAGAGGCTGGGCCTTTCACCCGATAAAGTATTTGTCAATTTAGACCGCTACGGTAACACTTCTACAGCGTCCATTCCCCTTGCCCTCTACGAGGCCGTTGCTGCGGGTAAGGTGAAGAAGGGCCGCAACATTGTTATGGTTGGTTTCGGCGCCGGGCTTACGTGGGGAGCAATGGTTTTAAGGTGGTGAGCAGGCGCACAATTATTACGGTAGAGGAGGCTGAAATTTGATCCGCACTGTACTTTGCGATTTGCTGGGAATCAAATACCCGGTTATCCAGGGCGGTATGGCCTGGGTTTCGACGGCTGAACTGGCCGCTGCCGTCTCGCAAGCCGGCGGTTTGGGAATAATCGGTTCGGGGGCAGCCCCTGCCATTTGGTTAAAAGAACAGCTTCGCCTGGCCAGGGAACTGACCCCAAAGCCTTTTGGGGTTAATGTGATGCTCCGTTCGCCTTACGTGGAAGAAATTATGGAACTGCTGATTGAGGAGCCGGTAGCTGTAGTGACTACCGGTGCCGGCAACCCCGCTAAGTACATACCCAAATTGCGGCAAGCCGGCACCAAAGTAATACCCGTGGTTTCCTCGGTAGCTTTGGCCCGGCGGCTGGAGAGGAGCGGAGTTGACGCTCTCATTGCTGAGGGGATGGAGTCGGGCGGGCACATCGGCGAGCTGACCACTATGGCCTTAGTGCCCCAAGTGGTAGATGCCGTTAAAATCCCCGTCATTGCTGCCGGGGGCATTTATGACGGCCGCGGCCTGGCCGCCGCTTTAGCCTTAGGGGCGGTTGGCGTGCAGGTGGGGACCCGTTTTATGTGTGCCGAAGAGTGTACCATTCACCCCCGGGCAAAAGAGTTTGTGATTAGAGCGGGGGACCGCGACACGGCGGTGACAGGCGCTTCCACCGGTCATCCCGTGCGCGCCCTGCGCAACAAGCTGACCAAAAAGTACGAAGAACTGGAGAAGAGCGGGGCCCCGGCGGAGGAAATTGAAAAATTGGGTGTGGGCAGCTTGAGGCTGGCCATGGTGGAAGGCGACATTGAGTACGGCACGGTGATGGCAGGCCAGGTCAGTGCCATGGTCAAGAAAGTAGAACCGGCACGCGCTATTGTAGAGGACATTGTGCGTGGAGCTGCTGCCGTCATTGCCGGGCTTAACAAGGCGGTGATGTGATAATAATGGGTAAAGTGGCTTTTGTTTTTCCCGGCCAGGGGTCTCAGTACGTGGGTATGGGCAGAGATTTCTGCAGGGATTTTCCCGAAGCAGCCGATATTTTTGAGAGGGCAGACGCGGCTTTGGGCTTTTCACTTTCGCGCCTTTGTTTTGAGGGACCGGAAAGTGAACTAAACCTCACGGTTAACACCCAGCCGGCAGTCCTTACAGCCAGTATTGCCTGTTTGGAGGTCTTCCGCCGGGCGGGGGCACCAGAACCGGCAGCCTTAGCCGGGCACAGCCTGGGCGAGTATACCGCCCTGGTGGCGGCGGGTGCTGTCGATTTCGAGGATGCCGTGCGCCTGGTGCGGGCGCGCGGGCAGTACATGCAGGAAGCAGTCCCCGTAGGAGAAGGCGGCATGGCAGCTGTCATAGGGCTTTCTGTGGAAGAAATTGAGCGTATCTGTAAAATGGCCTCAGCGTACGGTGTGGTGGAAGCTGTTAATCTCAACTGCCCTTGCCAGGTGGTTATTGCCGGCAGCAAGTACGGTTTGGAAGCAGCCGAAGCCTTAGCCCGTGAGGCTGGTGCCAAAAGGTTTATGCGCCTTCCGGTAAGCGCGCCTTTCCACTCCAGCCTTATGAAGCCGGCCGGCGATAGATTAGCCGCTGACTTGGCGGCAGTGGAAATACGTGACTTAAGAATACCCGTGGTAGCCAACGTTACAGCTTCTTTTGTGTACAGCGGGCGAGAAGCCAAAGAACTGCTGGTGCGCCAGGTTTACAGCCCGGTGCGCTGGGAAGAAAGTATGCTCTTTCTCATAAACCGCGGTTTTGACACCTTTATTGAAGTAGGACCGGGAAAGGTCTTGAGCGGCTTGATTAAAAAGATCGACAAAGAAGTCAAAGTATACAACATAGGAGACAAGGATTCGCTAGAAAAAGTCCTTGCTTTGGCTGGGGAGGTTGGCTAAAATGGTTCTTAACGGCAGGGTTGCCATTGTAACCGGCGCCTCGCGCGGCATTGGCCGGGCAGCGGCCCTTGCGCTGGCCGCCAAAGGCGCTGCGGTAGTAGTAAACTACACATCCCGCCAGCAGGCGGCCGAAGAAGTGGCAGGGGCAATAGCTGAGATGGGGAGCCGGGCACTAGCTTTTAGGGCAGATGTCTCCAACCCTGTGGAGGCTTCCTCGCTGGTGGATGCGGCAGTTTCCCAGTTTGGCAGACTGGACATTCTCGTTAACAACGCCGGTATTACCAGGGATGCCCTTATCCTGCGCATGAAAGACGAGGATTGGGATGAGGTGCTGGGCGTCAACTTAAAAGGAGCCTTTAACTGTACGCGGGCGGCGGTCCGTACGATGGTCAAGAACCGTTACGGCAGGATTATAAACATTTCCTCTGTAGCGGGGCTTACCGGTAACGTAGGCCAAGCCAATTACTCCGCGGCCAAGGCCGGACTGATTGGTTTTACTAAAGCCATGGCTAAAGAGTTGGGATCCCGCAACATAACGGTTAATGCCGTGGCCCCTGGTTTTATCACTACCGAGATGACGGCGGGGTTAAAGGACGAGTGGAAAGAGAAACTGCTGGCACAAATTCCTCTTAACAGGTTTGGCACCCCGGAAGATGTGGCTGAACTGGTGGCCTTTCTGGCCAGTGAGGCAGCCGGTTACATAACGGGGCAAGTTATTGCCGTTGACGGTGGTATGACGTGTTGTTAAAGACCGCTTTTTGTGGCGGAAGGGGGTGAGTTAAGATATGGCAGTATTTGATAAAGTAAAATCGATAATTGTAGAGCAGCTGGGAGTCGATGAGGAAGAAGTAAAGATGGAATCTTCTTTTATTGACGACTTAGGGGCCGACTCCCTGGATATCGTGGAACTGATCATGGCTTTGGAAGAAGAATTTGACTTGGAAATCCCCGACGAGGATGCGGAAAAAATACGCACTGTCGGTGAGGCGGTAAAATATATTCAAGAACGCATATAATTTTTAAATTTTTTAGAGGTCCCGGGGTGTATAGCCGCGGGACTTCTTTGAAGGGGGAAGTTATTTGCAAAAGCGGGTTGTCGTTACCGGTCTGGGTGTGGTTTCTCCTGTCGGCACGGGCCTTGCACAGTTTTGGTCGTCCCTTGTAGGAGGGCTGTCTGGTATCAGGAGAATAACCAGGTTCGACCCCGCCGCTTTCAGCACGCAGATAGCCGGGGAGGTTTTGGATTTTAACCCGGGAGACTTTATGGACAAAAAAGAGGCCAAGAGAATGGACCGCTTTGCGCAGTTTGCCGTGGCAGCTGCCGGCATGGCCTTAAGAGATGCAGGCCTCGATTTAGACAGTGAGGATAAAGACCGCATCGGAGTCATTTTTGGTTCCGGTGTTGGTGGCATAGAGACTCTCGAAGAGCAGGCCCGCGTTCTTTTTACCAAGGGTCCCGGGCGCATAAGCCCCTTTTTTGTGCCCATGATGATTGCCAACATGGGTGCCGGCCAAATAGCTATCACTTACGGGCTTAAAGGGCCTAACGTGACCAGTGTGACGGCCTGCGCTTCCAGCACCAATGCTGTCGGTGATGCTTTTAAGCTTTTGCAGCGCGGCGGAGCAGAGATTGTGATCACCGGGGGCAGTGAAGCTCCGATAACCCCCCTGGCCATGGCGGGTTTTTGTTCGATGAAGGCCATGTCTACGCGCAACCAAGAACCCTCAAAGGCCTGCCGGCCGTTTGATGCCGGCAGGGACGGCTTTGTGGTGGCCGAAGGGGCGGCTGTTTTAGTGCTGGAAACACTCGAGCATGCCCAGGCCCGCGGGGCGAGGATCTACGCCGAGGTGGCCGGGTACGGCTGCACCTGCGATGCTTACCACATTACTGCCCCGGACCCGCGCGGGTACGGTGCGGCCAACTCCATGCGGGAAGCGCTGGCCGATGCCGGGGTAAGACCGGAAGAGGTGGACTACATAAACGCTCACGCTACATCTACCCCCTTAGGTGACCGGGCAGAAGTGCTGGCCATTAAAGAAGTATTTGGTGAACATGCCTACCGGTTGGCTGTGAGCTCTACCAAATCGATGACAGGCCACCTTTTGGGCGCTGCCGGCGGCTTAGAAGCTTTGGCTACGGTTTTAACCGTTTACCACGGCGTTATACCGCCCACCATCAATTACGAAGAACCGGACCCGGAATGCGACCTGGACTTTGTTCCCAACGCGGCCCGCAAGGCGCCGGTTAACGTGGCTTTGAGCAACTCTTTTGGTTTCGGCGGCCATAATGCCACCATTGTCTTCAAAAAGTTAAAAAGTTAATATAGGTGCCAGGCACCGCTTATTAACTTATTTAAAAAGTGCGCGGCGGGTGGTAGGAGTTTGTACCGCAGAGAAGAGTGTTTAGAGGAACTTAAAAAGAAAATCGGTGTTGATTGGAATAACTTATGCCTTCTTGAGGAGTCTCTCACCCACGGCTCTTATGTGTACGAAAACAAAGAGGCTGGCGCAAGGGATAACCAGCGCTTGGAGTTTTTGGGCGATGCTGTGCTCGAACTGGTGGTGAGTGAATACCTTTTCCGGTCCCGTCCCGACTTAGACGAAGGGGCTCTCACCAAACTGAGGGCCGCTGTCGTTTGCGAGTCCTCGCTGGCCCGTGCGGCCAGGGAGATAGGGCTGGGCCGGTGTTTGAGAATGGGGAAGGGTGAAGAAAAATCTGGGGGGCGGGACAGGCCCTCCATTTTGGCTGACGCTTTAGAAGCCCTTTTGGGGGCTGTCTATTTGGACCGCGGGCTGGAGGAAGCCAAGAGATTAGTTGCCTTGCTCTTGGGGCCGGTTTTAAAGGAGGCCGTTGAAGGTGAACTGGAGCCCGACTATAAAACTGAACTGCAGGAGCTAGTGCAAAAAAAATGGGCTGAGCATGTCCGCTACGCTATTTTAAAAGAAGAGGGTCCCGACCATCAAAAGTCCTTTACCGCAGGCGTCTATTTTAGGGGAGAATTGGTGGGCAGCGGCAAAGGCCACTCCAAAAAAGACGCCGAGCAGCAGGCGGCCAAAGCTGCCCTGGCAGGTGCCCTTTTTCAGGAAGATAAAAAGCGTAAAAGGTAAAAATAAAAGGGGAGATAATGCCGCCAATGGGTTTTTTCAGCCGCTTAAAAGAAAGTCTGGTCAAGACCAGGCAGGCTTTTGTAGAAAAAATTGACAGCCTGGTTAACAGAAGGCAAAGCATAGATGAGGAACTTTACGATGAATTAGAAGAAGTGCTGGTGCAGGCCGATGTCGGTGTTCCTACTGCCCTAGAGCTGGTAGGCAAAGTGCGGGATACTGTGCGCCAGAGAAGGGTGAGCGATCCAGCCGAGGTAAAGGCGATCCTAAAAGAGCACATAAGAGAAATGCTCGACAGCTCTTTTGGGGAGCTTGCGACAAGCATTGTTCCGCCGACGGTAATCGTGGTTGTCGGCGTGAACGGTGTGGGCAAAACGACAACTATCGGCAAGTTAGCCCATTACTACCGGCGCGCCGGCAAAAAGGTCATTTTAGGTGCGGCCGACACTTTTAGGGCGGCGGCTATTGACCAGCTGGAGGTGTGGGCAGAGCGTACCGGCGCAGAAATTATCAGGCAGCGCGAAGGGTCCGACCCGGCGGCGGTGGCTTTTGACTCCCTCCAGGCGGCCAGGGCGCGCCGTGCCGACGTCCTTATAATCGACACTGCCGGCAGGCTGCACACAAAAACCAACCTCATGGAGGAATTAAAGAAAATCAGCAGGGTAGTGGGCCGTGAGATGCCGGGCGCGCCGCACGAGGTGCTGCTCGTTTTGGACGCCACCAACGGCCAAAACGCCCTAAACCAGGCCAGGCTTTTTGGCGAGGCGGTAGGCGTTACCGGCATAGTTCTCACTAAGCTGGACGGCAGTGCCAAGGGCGGCATTGTCATAGCCATAAAAAAAGAACTGGGCATTCCCATAAAATTAATCGGCATCGGTGAAGGTCTGGAGGACCTGCGCCCCTTTGACGCCGGCGAATTTGTAGAAGCCCTTTTTGCTTGAAGAGATAAAGACAGGTAACTGGCAGGACATTTTTTGGGTACAGTCCCGCCAGTTTTTTGTGCTCCTAAATTTTTACATTATATGAAAAGGTTTACGCTGGCCCCGGAAGCCTCGCCCAGGTAAGTGGCTACGCCGGCGTATTCCAGACCCTCAATTAGCTCTTCTTTTCTTATGCCCATGACGTCCATGGACATCGTGCATGCAATCATCCTAACGCCCAGAGCTTGGGCGGTTTCGATCAGCGAAGTTAAGTTTTGCACGTTTTTCTTTTTCATAATCATCTTCATCATGCGAGCACCTAATCCGGCAAAGTTAAGGCGGGAAAGACCCAGTTTTTCTGGCCCGCGCGGCATCAAACGGCCAAATAACGCTTCCCAAAATCCTTTCTTTACTTTTGCCCCTTGCGGCTTTCTTAGGATGTTGAGTCCCCAAAAGGTAAAGAACATACACACTTCACTGCCCATGGCTGCAGCGCCGCTGGCAATGATGAAAGCAGCCATTGCCCGGTCTAAGTCGCCGCTAAAGACAATGATGGTATTTTTCTCTCTTTCCATTAGATTCTCCTCATTTCTTCTTAATTTTTGCCTTAATAACGCCTTCTTCTTCCTCTGTGGAAAGGAGTTCGTTTCCGGTTTTTTGGCACCAGGCGGCGACATCTTTTTTAAAACCTTGGTCAGTAACCTCGATACACAGGATATCACCGCTGGCGGCAGCCTGGGCTTCTTTAAAGAGTTGGACAATGGGCCCCGGGCACTGTAGCCCCCTGGCATTGATATACTTTTCGGCCATGAAAATCACCCCTTAATTTAATTCAGTATTTATACAGTTTCTAATGGATAAGCTGTGATGCCGCCCTCTAGAATACTGACTTTCTCAAAGCCGAGTCTTTTTAGCTTCAAGCTGGCAAGGTAAGAGCGGACGCCCACCCTGCAGGTGAGGATAATTTCCCGGCCGCGCCCGAGTTCTCCGGCACGCTCACCCAGTTCTTTGAGCGGAATGTTGGTGAAACCGGGGATGGAGCGAACAAAGTATTCTTCTGGTGCCCTTACGTCCACCAGGAGCGCACCGGCTTTGAGCCTTTCTTTTAATTTGAGCGGTGAGATGCCGCAAAACTTGCCGGCCAGCTTGTTGAGCATGACGTTGGCCGCTACGGTGGTGGGCCCAAGGGCGGGCGAGAACGGCGGCGCGTAGGCCAGGTCGAGCTTGGCCAGCTGGTCGACAGTGGCGCCGAAAGTGATAGCGGTGGCCAAGATATCTACCGGCTTATCCACTGCACCTTCGCCGTAGATCTGACCGCCTAACAGGCGGCGGCTTTGGCGGTCGACGATTAACCTGGTGATCACTGGCTTGCTGCCCGGGTAGTAGTGGGCCCGGTCCTGGGAGGGCACGGTGACTGTCTCCACGTCGTACCCCAAAGCAAGAGCTTCCTTTTCTGATAAACCGGTCCTGGCCGCGCTTACATTAAACACCTTGATAATGGAAGTACCCAGGACGCCGCCGAAGAAATCCTTTTCGCCTCCCGCAATGTTCTGGCCGGCGGTGCGCCCCATCTTATTAGCAGTTGAACCCATAGGGTACCAGGCCGGCCTGCCGCTGACCAGGTTTATGTTTTCCGCGCAGTCCCCCACGGCGTAGATGCCTTCGAGGCTGGTTTTCATTTCTTCGTTGACAGCAATTGCTCCGCTGGAGCCAAGCCTAATACCGGCAGCGCGGGCCAGCTCTGCGTTCGGGCGTACGCCGGTAGAAACTACCGCCAGGTCGCAGGGAATCTCCCCGGCAGTTGTCAATAGGGCTGCAACTTCCCCGCGGCCATTGTCCATAAAGGCCCGGGCTGAGGTGCCAGTAAAGACATCAACCCCGTTTTCCAGCAAGTGGCGCTGGATGTAGGAAGCTACTTCCGGGTCGTAAGGCGGCAGTATTTGCGGGGAGGCTTCCACGACGGCGGCTTTTAGGCCCAAACGGGCCAGGTTTTCGGCCACCTCCAGGCCGATCAGACCACCGCCGACAACCACTGCCTTTTTAGCCCGCCCGTTGCCGGCGGCACTTTTGATTCTCACCGCATCGGGCAGCGAACGCAAAGTAAAAATGTTGGCCAGGTCAATCCCGGGTATTGGCGGTTTTACCGGAGAGGCGCCGGTGGCCAGGACCAGGTAGTCGTAATTGTACTCCTTGATCTCCCCGCTCTTTAAATCCCGGGCGGCTACTTTTTTGGCCTTTGGGTCAATGTTTACTGCTTCTGTTTCGGTGATGATTTCAATGCCAAAATCGGCCCAAAAGTCCTCAGGCCGCCTTACCAGCAGTTCCTGCTCCTCCACAATGACTCCGCCTATGAAGTAGGGCAAGCCGCAACCGGCATAGGAGACGTATTTTTCCCTGGTGATGATGGTCACCTTTAGGTCAGGGTCCTCCCTCTTGGCTTTGGCAGCAGTTTTGGTGCCGGAAGCCACACCGCCAACGATTAACAGTTTCTTTCCGCCCACAGTTCTACATTCTCCTTTCCTCAAGGTTTTAAGAGGATATTGACTAAATCTCTAGCTTCTTTGCTTACCACCCGGTAGCAGATTTCTGTGCCTTTTCTCCTGCCTTCGATAATGCCCCTGCTTTTTAAAACGGCCAGGTGCTGGGAGACCGTGGATTGGGGCAGCTCAAGGCAGTTTTTGATTTTGCTGACATTGCATTCATTCTCCAAAAGACCGTGGACGATGCACAGCCTCACCGGGTGGGCAAGCGCCTTTAATAGTTCCGCCTTTTTTTCAAAGATTTCGACCGGTATCTTGAAGCCATGCGACTTTACCATGTTTTAAAACAACCTCGCATAAATTATTTATCGTATTATCCATATATTAAGATAATATGATAAACATGTCAAGAGGTATACTTAACTCGGCCGGGGGAAAATTAAAATGATTTTTATCAAGGGTTGGGAGGTGAACTCAGGTGGCCATCTGCCCGGCCTGCAACGGGCTCATTCAGTTAGAGAAAAGATGCCGCGCCTGCGGTAGAGAAATGCAAGACACCGGGGCAATAAGTGACTTTTACGACAGCTACAGCGCTTACCTGGACAGTGATGTTTTTGCTGACGGCTACCGGCAGCACGGCAGCGGTTACTGCCTGCACGTCCTGTCCTGCAGGAGCTGCGGGCAGGCATGTTACCTGCCCGTAAATAAGGTAAAATTTTAAAAGGAATAACAGGCAAGATGGTCGAACTTGTTTAATTAGTCTCTAATTATTCTCCCATGATAAACCGTCATTAAACGCGTCTTTGAAGTGCAAAGTGCAAAGGAGGAATAGTTTGTGTACGTAAAAATTGCCGTGATTGGCGGTACGGGTGTGTACGATCCCGGCATCCTGAGCGATGTGCGTGGGGAAACGGTTTCTACCCCTTACGGGGAGGTTCATTTAAAAATAGGAATGTACCGCGGCAGGACCGTAGCCTTTTTAAACCGCCACGGCGAAGATCACTCAGTTCCGCCGCACCTCGTCAATTACCGGGCCAATATTGCGGCTTTAAAGAAATTGGGCGTTAAGAACGTGCTGGCCACGGGGGCTGTGGGTTCATTAAATCCGGCTATGCAGCCGGGACACTTTGTTTTTGTCGACCAGTTCCTGGACTTCACTAAAAACAGGCAGCACACGTTTTTTGAGGGCGGTCTTTCCGGGGTGGTGCACACGGATATGACCAGCCCCTACTGCCCGGAGCTGAGGGAAATACTGGCACGGGCGGCGAGATCTTACGGTTTTCACGCCCACGCCGGCGGGACTTATGTCTGCACGGAAGGGCCTCGCTTTGAAACTGCAGCCGAGATAAAGATGTTCCGGCTGCTGGGAGGCGACCTGGTGGGTATGACCGGGGTGCCGGAAGCGCCGCTGGCCAGAGAAGCCGAGATGTGCTACGCCACCGTAGCCATGGTTACCAACTTTGCGGCCGGCATCTCCCCTGCCCCCCTTACCCACCGGGAAGTGGTGGATGTGATGATGCAAAACAGCGAGAATATTAAAAAACTGCTCGTACAGGCCATTACCTGGATCGATCCCGACCGCACCTGCAGCTGCCGGCAGTAGGGGGGGCAGAGCTTGGAAACCTTGCGCTGGCTGGAAGGAGAAAACAAGCTTTTAATCCTCGACCAAACCAAGCTCCCGGCAGAAGCTTCCTATCTCACCTGCACCGGTTATCGGGAGGTGGCCGGTGCTATCAAGCGCCTGGCCGTGCGGGGAGCGCCGGCTATCGGCGCGGCAGCCGCCTTTGCCCTCGTCCTGGCGGCAGGGGAGTGCCGGGGGCAGGCAGGACAGGATTCAGTCGCTTATGTGGAGGGCGCAGCCAGAGAACTGGCGGCCACCCGGCCGACCGCTGTCAACCTTACGTGGGCGCTGGACAGGATGTTGAAGAAGATGCGTTCGCTACCCCCCGCTGCAAGCGGCGAAGACCTGGCAGCCGCCCTTTTAGAAGAGGCAAAAGCCATCTTTAATGAGGACACAGAGGCCAATAGAAAAATCGGGATTTTGGGCCGGGAGCTTATACCGGACGGGGCAAGAGTTCTCACTCACTGCAACGCCGGCGCCCTGGCCACTGCTGGTTACGGAACGGCCCTGGGGGTATTGAGGGCGGCCCGTGAAGAGGGCAAAAAGCTCTTCGTTTACGCCTGCGAGACGCGCCCCCTCTTGCAGGGGGCCAGGCTTACCGCCTGGGAGATGATGAGGGAGGGTGTGCCGCTGACCCTGATCACCGACAGCATGGCCGGCTACCTGATGGCCAAAGGGATGGCCGACCTGGTGATCGTCGGTGCTGACCGCATTGCCGCCAACGGTGACACGGCCAACAAGATCGGCACTTACTCCCTGGCGGTGCTGGCCGGTTACCACGGGCTGCCGTTTTACGTGGCGGCCCCCACTTCTACCATCGACTTAAGTCTTCCTTCAGGTGACGGAATTCCGGTAGAAGAAAGGGACCCTTCCGAGGTAACACACCTGGCCGGCCAGCAAATTGCCCCGCCGGGGGTTGCGGTGTGGAACCCGGCTTTTGATGTGACCCCGCACCGGCTGATCACGGCCATCATTACTGAGCGGGGAATTATCCGGCCCCCTTATGGAGAAAATCTGAACGAAGTTCTAACCGGCGGCCAAAAAGCCGCTGAAAAACCATAAAATTTGCTTTTTGGGGGGTTCTTAAGTGGTCGAAAGTATTGTGCGCAATCCCGGGCTTTACCCCGAGGGAAGGCTGAAGATCGACTGGGCGCGGGCACACATGCCGGTGCTTAACGCCGTAAGGGAGGAATTTGTAAAAGAGTGCCCGTTTGCGGGTGTGCGGGTGGCCATGTCCATCCACTTGGAGGCCAAGACGGCGTGCCTGGCGGAAACGATTCGTGACGGCGGGGCGGAAGTGGCCGTGACCGGCTCCAACCCTCTCTCCACCCAGGACGATGTAGCCGCTGCGCTGGCTGCAGGCGGCATTACCGTCTTTGCGTGGCACGGGGCTACGGAGGAGGAGTACCGCCGGCACCTCCTGCTGGCCTTGGAAACCGAGCCGCACATAATCATCGACGACGGGGGCGACCTGGTGTTCCTCTTGCACACCGAAAAAAAGGACCTGGCGGGAAAAGTGATAGGTGGCTGTGAAGAGACCACGACCGGCGTAAGGCGGTTATTGGCCTTAGAAAGAGAAGGCCGGCTGCTCTTCCCCATGCTGGCGGTTAACGACGCCAAGTGCAAGTTCCTCTTCGACAACCGCTACGGTACGGGAGAATCAGTCTGGTCGGGCATTATGCGCACCACCAATTTGGTGGTGGCCGGCAAGTCGGTGGTAGTTTTGGGTTACGGGTGGTGCGGCAAGGGTGTGGCCATGCGGGCCAAGGGCTTAGGGGCGCGCGTTATTGTCTGCGAAGTGGACCCCGTGAAGGCCATTGAAGCCTGCATGGACGGCTTTGAGGTAATGCCGTCGGTTGAGGCCGCGGCCGAAGGCGACATTTTTATTACTGTTACTGGCTGCTGCCGCGCTCTCAGAGCTGAACACTTTGCCCGCATGAAGGACGGGGCTCTTCTGGCCAACGCCGGCCACTTCGACGTGGAGATCGACAAGCAGGATCTGGCGGCAGCGGCCGTAGATAAGAGGACAGTGCGCCGCAACATCGAGCAGTACACTTTGGACAACGGCCGCAGGCTTTACTTGCTGGCCGAGGGCAGGCTGGTCAACTTGGCGGCGGGGGACGGTCACCCGGTGGAGATCATGGACCTGTCTTTTGGCCTGCAGGCGCTGGCTGCCAGGTTTGTGAAAGATAATGCCGGGCGCCTGGAAAATAAGGTATACCGGGTTCCGGAAGAGATCGATATGCGCGTGGCGCAGTTAAAGCTTAAATCGCTGGGCGTGGAGATCGACGAACTGACCGAAGAGCAAAAGAACTACTTGCACGCCTGGTGTTAAAAGGCTGCGGGCGGTTTTTGCTGCCCTACAAAAACCATTTTGCGGGGGGATTTTTAGTGTCCCGGATGTTGATAAGGGGGGCGGTTGTGCTTCCCATGACCGGCCCCGGGGATATTTACTGGGAAGGCGAGATTGCTGTCGAAGGCAGTAAAATTGTATCTGTGGGGCCCTTGGGCTCTGCGCCCTGTGATTTCGCTGCCGGCCGGGTTATTGAGGCCAGCGGCAAGGCGGCCCTTCCCGGCCTGGTTAACTGCCACACCCACGCTTCCATGACCCTTTTGCGCGGCTATGCCGACGACCTGCCGCTCATGAAGTGGTTAAAAGATAAGATCTGGCCGCTGGAAGCAAAGCTTGCGCCGGACGATATCTACTGGGGTGCTGCGCTTTCCTGCCTGGAAATGATCAAGTCGGGCACTACTACCTTTGCCGACATGTACTTTGTGATGGACATGGTGGCCAAAGCGGTCCAGGAAAGCGGTTTAAGAGCCTGCCTTTCCCGTGGCATGATCGGTATCGGTCCCCAGGCGGAAGCTGCGGTGCAAGAAAGCGTGTCTTTTCTCGAAGAGTGGCAGGGTGCGGCCGGCGGGAGGATAAAGGTAATGTTTGGGCCTCACGCACCTTATACCTGCCCGCCGGATTACTTAAAAAGGGTGGCGGAACTGGCTGCCCGCTACGGGGCGGGCATCCACATCCACGTGGCCGAAACAAAGGACGAAATTGAGCAGGTGCGGGAGCTTTACGGCGCAACACCGGTAAAGCACTTGTGGAAGACGGGCCTTTTTGAAGTGCCGGTGCTGGCCGCCCACTGCGTGCATCTGGACGAAGAAGACATGGAAATTTTGGCCGAGAATAAGGTAGGTGTGGCCCACTGCCCGCAGAGCAACATGAAGCTGGCCAGCGGCATATCGCCGGTGGCGCGCCTTTTAGCCAAGGGTGTGACCGTGGGGATCGGAACAGACGGCGCTGCCAGCAACAACAACCTGGACATGGTGGAGGAAATGCGCAGCGCTGCCCTGCTCCAAAAAGTGCATACGGGCGACCCCACTGTTCTCCCCGCCTACACAGTGCTGGAGATGGCCACCCGGCGCGGTGCGCTGGCGCTGGGCCTTGAAGACGTGGGCTGCCTGTCCCCCGGCATGAAGGCGGACATCATACTGGTCGACTTGCACCGGCCGCACCTCTGCCCGCAGCACGACATTGCCGCTCACCTGGTTTACTCCGCCCAGGCGGCCGACGTGGACACAGTAATCGTTGACGGCGAGGTCATAATGGAAAAAAGACGCGTTCTCACCTTGGACGAAGAACGCGTTATGCGTGAAGCTCAAAAGTACGCCTGCGATTTAATAAGGCGGCCCTAACGCTTTACTTTTTGACGAGCGATTTGATGACCGTGCGTGCGCCTGAAGCGGCCATGCTGAAAAAGCTCTTGTGGCGGGTAAAAATGTCCTCCAGGGCTGATAGGAGCGTGTCGATCTCTTTCTCCCCGACTGTAAGCGGCGGCTCTAGCCGGATTACGTTGGGGTTGTTCAGCGTGTAAGCGGTGATGATGCGGTGCCTGTTGAGCAGTTCTACGGCCACAAGGCTGCCCATGTATTCTTCGGAGAGCTTTCCGGCCAGCCCGAAAGTGGCCTTGGACAAAAGGCCTTCGGGCTGGTTGAACTCTATACCGATCATCAGGCCCTTTCCGCGCACGTCCTTGATCAGGGGGTGCTTTTCTTTAAGCTTAAAAAGGCCGGCTAAAAGCTTTTCGCCGAGCTCTTTGGCCCGCGCCGGGAGGTCCTCCTCGTAAATAACCTCCAGAGCGGCGATGGCTGCCGCCGCGGCGCGCGTGTTGCCGCCAAACGTGGAAGTGTGCAAAAGAGCCCGGTCCAGGCTGCCGTAAGCTTTTTTCCAGATCTCGTCGGTTGTGATGTAAGCCCCTACGGGCATTACACCGCCGCCCAAAGACTTGGCCAGGGTCATGATGTCCGGCACCACACCCTCGTGCTCGCAGGCAAACATCCGCCCCGTGCGGCCAAAGCCGGTCTGAATTTCGTCAATAATGAGCAGAGTGCCGTACTTAGTGCAGAGTTCTCTGGCCCCGCTTAAATACCCGGGCGGCGGCTCAATAATGCCGCCCTCGCCCTGTATGGGCTCGACGATGAAAGCGGCCGCCGCGCGTTTTTTAAGTTTTTCCTCTAAGGCATTTAAGTCTCCGTAGGGAATTGCCTGACAGCCCGGCACCAGGGGCAGAAAAGCTTTTTGGTATTTTTCCCGGCCCGTGACCGACAGCGCTCCCATGGTTTTGCCGTGGAAAGAACCTTCGCAGTATATAAATTCCTGCCGGCCGGTGGCCGCCCGCGCTAGCTTTAGGGCGCCTTCGACGGCCTCGGCCCCGCTGTTGCACAAAAAAGAACGGCGCAGGCTGCCGGGAGTTACCAGGGCCAGGTTCTTGGCCAGGGCGCCGGCCAGCGGGTTTAGCGAGGCTTGCAGTAAGTTGGGCATGTCCTTTACCTGCTCTAAGGCGGACAGTACCCGCGGGTGGTTGTGGCCCGTGTTTAGGGCACCGTACGCCCCCAAAAAGTCTAGGTATTTTTGGCCGCGGCTGTCCCAGACAAAGACCCCTTCGGCCCGCACGAAATGCTTGTCGAAGTTCAAAAGGCCCAGCATGCTGGCCAAAGAGGCGTTTAAATAATTTTTGTGGTTTTCGGCTACCTCTCCCCGGTCTTGTTTTAGCGCGTCCTTTAAACTTATAAATCCGGCGGGCAGTGACTTATTCCCGCTGGCTTTTATCCCAAAAGCCAACACCATCACCTCGAGTAAGTAAGATAACGCCAAATAAAAATCGGCGGTTGTCCTAAACATTTTTTATATTATTCTTCGCCCCGTGCCCGGCAATAACCTGCTTTTTGGATTTAAAAAGATCTTTTCTTGACAGCTTTTCAGGGGCTGGTTATAATCTTTCTGTAAAGTAAAACCCCTTTATAGACTGGCGGGTGGGCTTTTGCTGGATAAGTTTGATCTGGTGAACCTGTTGTATGACTTTTACGGACAGCTGCTTACCGGCCGCCAGAGGAGTTTTGTAGAGCTCTATTACTGCCAGAACCTGTCTTTGGGGGAAATTGCCGAGGAGTACGGTGTTACCCGCCAGGCCGTGCACGACATATTAAAGAGAGCTGAGCAGCAGCTTTTCAGTTATGAGGAAAAGCTGGGGCTGGTAAGAAGGCACAGGGAAGAAAGGTCCAGGCTGGCCGAAGCCTTGTCCATTATTGACGGGCACTTGAAGTGCTGCAACAGTGACGAGGTGCAGCGGGCAAGGGAAATTTTGGCCGGTATTTTAAAACAGTAAAAAGCGGCTTTTGCCGGCTGACGGCGGCGGGTACTGCCGTCAGCGCCAGAAAGGGGGTCAGCCTCTTTGTTTACCGGTCTTGCCGAAAGGCTGCAGGAAACTTTTAAAAAGTTGAGGAGCAAGGGACGCCTCACTGAAGCAGATGTCAGCGAGGCGCTCAAAGAAGTGCGCCTGGCTCTTTTAGAAGCGGATGTCAATTTCAAGGTGGTCAAGGATTTCATTGCCCGGGTGAAAGAAAGGGCTGTGGGCCAGGAACTGCTGGCCAGCTTAAACCCTACACAGCACGTGATTAAGATTGTCCACGAAGAGCTCACCGCCATGATGGGCGGTACCAATTCTCAGATTAACCTGTCCCCCAAGCCGCCGACGGTGGTGATGGTGGTGGGTTTAAACGGTGCCGGCAAAACCACCACCTGCGCCAAACTGGCCGGGCTTTTGCGCCGTCAGGGCAGGCGGCCCCTGTTGGTGGCCGCAGACGTTTGCCGCCCGGCAGCCGTCAAACAGCTTAAGGTTTTAGGCAGCCAGCTCGGAATCCCCGTGTACGCCGGTGAGCCGGGAAGCGACCCGGTTGGCATTAGCCTTGCTGCCGTGGAAAGTGCTGCATCTGAGGGCCGGGACATAGTCATCATCGATACTGCCGGGAGGCAGGAAGTCAACGAAGAACTTATGGCCGAACTGGAGGCCATGAAAGAGGCCGTAAGGCCCCACGAAACCCTCCTCGTAGTGGATGCCATGACCGGCCAGGCGGCCGTAAACGTAGCCGAGACATTTGATAAAAGGCTCAACCTGGACGGGATCGTGCTCACCAAACTGGACGGCGATACCAGGGGCGGCGCGGCCCTGTCCGCCCGTGCTGTTACCGGCAAACCCATTAAATTTGCCGGTGTCGGCGAAAAACTGGAGGCCATAGAGCCTTTTCACCCGCAGCGCATGGCCGACCGCATCCTGGGCATGGGCGACGTGCTCACCTTAATTGAAAAAGCGCAGCAGAATTTTGACGCCGAGCAGATGGCTAGGATGCAGAAAAAGATACGCAGCATGGAGTTTACTCTGGAGGACTTTTTAGAGCAGATTGCCAGTTTTAAGAAGCTGGGGCCGTTAGAGCAGGTTTTGAGCATGATTCCCGGCTTGGGCGGTCTCAAAAGGTTTAAGGATATGCAGTTGGATGAAAAGGAACTGGTGTACGCGGAGGCCATTATCCGCTCTATGACACCGGAGGAGCGGCGCGATCCGGAGCGGGTGTTAAATGCCAGCAGGAAGAGGCGCATTGCCCGGGGGAGCGGGACTACCGTGCAGGACGTAAACCGCTTGGTAAAACAGTTTGAACAGACTAAAAAAATGATGAAGCAAATTGTCGATATGGAGAAAAATCTCAAGAAGGGCGGCAAATTGCCAAAGTTTCCCTTCTTGGGTTGAGATCTAAGACCAGCTTTAACCGGAGGAGGAGGTGATACGTGCTGTGGCGGTGAGGATCCGTTTGAGGAGGATGGGTGCTAAAAAAGCCCCTTTTTACCGCATCGTGGTCGCTGACTCCCGTTCCCCGCGGGACGGCAGGTTCATCGAAGAGATCGGCTATTACGATCCTTTAAAGGATCCGGCGGTAATCAAAGTTAACGAAGAGAAAGCTCTGGACTGGATGAGGAAAGGGGCTCAGCTTTCCGACACCGTGAAAGCTATTTTCAAAAAAGCCGGGGTGCTGCAAAAATCGGCAGGAAAGGGCCAGTAGATTGGGGGAGGCTATTTTCGTGAAGGAACTGGTAGAAATCCTGGCCAAGGCCCTGGTGGACCAGCCCGAGAGGGTGGTCGTGGATCAGATTGAAAGGGAGAAGTCCATCCTCATCGAGCTCAAAGTGGCGCCGGAGGACATGGGCAAGGTTATAGGCAGGCAGGGCCGCATAGCCAGGGCAATCAGAACGGTAGCCAAAGCTGCCGCCGGCAGGAAGAAGAAGAAGGTCACGGTAGAAATAGTTTAGATGGGCGCAGGTGCAGTTTTGCGCTCGAAAAGAGAGGAGCCTTTACTTAAAGTATGGACAGTCTGACCCTGATCAGGCCGGTAGTGGTGAAACTTAGGGTAACCGAAGAATACAAGCGGACCGCCGCGGCTGAAATTCAGGAAGCCATAAGGCACCTGGATTTAGAGCTGTCTCACTTAGAATTTCAGGAAAAAAGGCTGGGGCAGGAGGCGGAGAAGGCAGACAAGAACCCGGCGGTTTTAGCTGCCCGGCACCGCCTGGGAGAGGAGAGGAGCAAAAAAGCCGAGGCGCGCCAAAAACTGCTAAACCAGCTGAAAGAGCTCGGCCGCATGCAAGCGGGCACAGAGCTGGCCTTTGCCAGAATGGAAGGGCCCGTGCAGCTAAAAGTGGGAGACGACTGGGCCAGCGTTTTGGGCGTGGAAGTAATTGTCCAGGACGGTGTGGTGGTGGAAATCCGGCAAAGGGGGGCCGCGGGTGGCGGCAGTGGATAAAGAATACATTGCCGTGGGCAGGATTACCAGAACGCAAGGGCACCGCGGCGCTGTGCGCGTCCAGCCCCTCACCGACTTTCCGGAGCGCTTTTATAAAATGAAGACTGTGCGGGTATCCTGGGAAAAGGGCGGCGAAATTTTGTCCCGCCAGTTCACTGTAGACGAAGTCTGGGAAAAAGGCAGCTTTTTTGTTATCAAGTTTAAAGAAGTGGCCGGCATGGATGAAGCAGGCGAATTAAGGGGCGGTTACCTGGAAATAAGCCGCGAAGAGCTCGTCCCGCTGCCGGAAGGCTCCTTTTACATCTTTCAAATTGTGGGCTTAAAGGTGTACGATCACAAAAGGGGTTTTTTGGGAGTCGTTTCTGACGTGCTGCAAACTGGGGCTAACGACGTTTACGTGGTGGAAACCGGTGCCTCCCCCATCCTCATCCCCGCCTTAAAAACCGTGGTCACGGAAGTAGATATCGCCGGCGGCCGGATGACGGTGGAGTTGCCGGAGGGATTATTAGATTAAATGAAGTTCTACATTCTCACCTTATTTCCCGAGATGTTTGCCGGCCCTTTCTCGTACAGCATAATCGGCCGTGCCCGAGAACGCGGGATTTTAGGGATAGAATTAATAAATATTCGTGATTTTTCCCCAAACAAGCACCGCACAGTGGACGACGCCCCGTACGGCGGCGGGGCGGGTATGGTCATCCAGCCCGGGCCGGTATTCAGGGCTTTGGAGCACGTAACCGCCGTTTTGGGTTATAGCCCGCGGCGGGTGGTACTTCTGTGCCCCCAGGGCCGTCCCTTTGACCAGGCTTACGCTGCTGACCTGGCAGCAGAGGAAAGTATTGTTCTCATCTGCGGCCACTACGAGGGGATAGACGAGAGAGTCAGAGAGGCACTGGTGACAGATGAGATTTCCATTGGCGACTACGTCTTGACGGGCGGGGAACTGCCGGCCATGGTGGTAGTTGACGCCGTTGCCCGCCTTATTCCCGGAGTCCTCGGTGAAGCCAGCTCGGCTTTAGAAGAGTCGTTTTCCGGCGGCCTTTTGGAGTACCCCCAGTACACGCGGCCGAGGGAGTTTTACGGCATGGGGGTGCCGGAAGTGTTGTTGAGCGGGCACCACGAGGAAATCAGAAAGTGGCGCAGGAGGCAGTCCCTGCTGCGCACCCTGGCAGCCCGCCCCGATCTTTTAAAAAGAGCGGAATTGACGCCGGAGGATAAAGGGATACTAAGAGGTGTCCTAAGCGACCTTTTGAGTTTAGAATTGGACTGAAAGTATATATCAAAACGGCTTTTGAGCTTTCCCTCCCCGGTAATGTTGTGGAATATTGCTGCCGCACGGCAAGTGTGCTATAATTTTTCCTGTTGGAAAGGAGGATGTACGGTCTTGAATCTCATCAATATACTCGAACGGGGGCAGGTTAGAAAAGACATCGCCAAATTTAACGTTGGCGATACGGTCAGGGTGCACTTTAAAGTAATCGAAGGCGGCCGTGAGAGGATACAGGCCTTTGAGGGTGTGGTGGTCAGGCGCCGGGGAGGGGGTTTGAGTGAAACCTTTACCGTGCGCCGGGTGTCTTACGGCGTCGGAGTGGAGCGGACTTTTCCCCTGCAATCCCCGCGCATAGAAAAAATTGAGGTTGTGCGCAGGGGAAGGGTGCGCAGGGCTAGGCTTTACTACCTGCGCGGACTGCACGGCAAAGCCGCCCGTATCCAGGACAAGAGATAGTTCAAAAAGGGGGACTGGATTGGTACGGCAGTCCCTTTTTGCTTTTTTCTTTTTAGGGGGAATTGGTGTGGAGCAGGAAAAGGTAAAGGGAGAGTCACTGGAGAAAAAGCGGCCGCTTTTCGGCGAGATATTCGAATCCGTAGTTATTGCCGTACTGCTGGCAGTCCTGATCAGGCTTTTTGTTTTAGAACCTTTTTACATCCCGTCCGGCTCCATGGAGCCCACCTTAAAAGAACACGACCGCATAATAGTGAGCAAGCTCAATTACCTTTTCAAGGAGCCGGAAAGAGGCGATATAATTGTTTTTAAGTACCCGCGAGATCCTAAGAGAAACTTTGTGAAAAGGATAATTGCCGTCGGGGGCGAAACAGTGGCCATAAAAAACAGCCGCCTTTACATCAACGGCCAGGAGATGCCCGAGGATTACCTGCCACCCGGCCTGCGTTTTGCCGATTACGGACCTGTAACCGTCCCAGAAAACTGTTTCTTTATGCTAGGAGACAACCGCAACAACAGCGAGGACAGCAGGGTGTGGGGTTTTTTGCCGCGCAAGCTTATTGTAGGCAAAGCACTCGTGATATACTGGCCGCCGTCGCGCCTTGGTACGGTCCGCTAATAAGGGTCCAAGCGAGCGCGGGCGGCTGGCCAACATATTGTGGGGAATGAGTTATGAATATAAACTGGTACCCGGGCCACATGGCCAAGGCGCGGCGCCTTTTGGCGAAAAGCCTTCAGGCAGTAGACGTGGTAATCGAGCTTTTAGACGCCAGGATACCGGCCAGCAGCAGGAATCCGTTAATTGAGGAAATGGCCGGACGCCGGCCCGTTCTAGTTGTGCTCAACAAGTCCGACTTGGCCGATCCTGCCCTGACAGCAAAGTGGGTGGAATTTTTCCGGGCTGCAGGTCGGGAAGCAGTCAGTGTTGATTCCACAACCGGCAGGGGTACAGAGGAGGTGCTGGAAGGGGTAAAAAGGCTTTACGCGCCGCTGGCGGCCAGGCAGGCTGCTTTGGGACGCCGGCCCCGGCCGCCCCGCTGTATGGTAGTTGGCATTCCCAATGTCGGCAAATCGCTCTTTATAAACCGGCTGGCCGGCCGCAAAGCGGCCAGGGCCGAGGACAGGCCCGGCGTGACCCGGGGCCGGCAGTGGGTGGTCTTGCGGGAAGGCTTGGAACTTTTAGACACACCGGGAATCCTGTGGCCAAAAATTGACACTGAGGAGGCAGCTTTTCGCTTGGCCGTTACGGGGGCCATAAAAGAGGATGTTTTTGACGTGGTAGCATTAGCCGGACAGTTTTTGGCATGGCTAGTGGAGAGATGCCCTAAAACCCTAGCCGAACGCTACGCCCTTGAGCCAGCACCCGGTGCAGCGGCTCATGCCGGGGAGCTTTTGGCTGTCTTGGGGGAAAAGAGGGGTTTTATGGCGCGCGGCGGCAAGGTTGATCTCGTCAAGGCTGCCCGCCACTTATTAAAAGAGTTCAGGGAAGGTAAGCTCGGCCGGCTTACACTGGAAGAGCCGCCAGTTAAATTAAATGGGGCCGGGGAAGGATTGCGTCCTGCCGGCGGCGAAAGATAGCTTTAAGTTTAAGGAGGTGTGGGTATGTTCCCGAATTTGGGTATGTCAGAACTGATACTCATACTGGTTATTGCTCTGGTGGTTTTTGGACCGCGCAAGCTGCCCGAAATCGGCAGGTCTTTGGGGAAAACAATAAACGAGTTCAGGCGGGCATCCGTGCAGAGCTTTAGTGAGCTTGAGGAAGTGACGGGCGAATTTAAAAAAGTAAAAGAAGATATTCAAAGTATAAAAGAAGAAGTCAAAGATGCCGTTCAGGTTCTTCCCCAGGAAAAAGGGGAAAGCAACAAAGCTTAGACAAGATAAAAGGCCGGAAAAGCGCCAGGGGTATAACCTTAGGCTGTTCTTTTCCGGCCTTTTTCTCTTGTGCCGTTTTAGTGTGCTTCTTTAGGCGTGGTGGCTGGCCCCAAATGAACTGCTGTGCGCCGCGTGTTCTTCTTTAGGCAGGATGGGGAAGTTTTCTACGATGAAGCAGTAAGCCAGGATGAGGGCGCTCCACATGCCTATAGTCATGATGAATTCCCAGATGCTGGGGAAGTAGCTGCCGCCCACACTCTTGGCCATGCCTGTAAAGACCACGTTCATGCGGTTTAATATGACCCCTGCCACTACCAGTATGGACGCGGTGAGCACTCCCCAGTGCTGGTTGCGGATGGAAGGTACGGCGTACATGATGATGGGCAAGAGCACAAAGACAATCATTTCAATTAAGAACATGTTGCTTTCAAAGGAGCCGTTAAAGGCCATGCCCAGCACGCCGCGGTAGCTCAAGTCAATTATTTTGACGATGAAGTATATAATCATCATCCACATGGTCACCTTGGTCAGGCTGGAGAAGACCGGCAGTTCGGGTGTGCGGTTGTAGGCTTTTGCCGCCAGTGTTCCTTCAATGGTGACCATGGCAGGTCCTAAGAAGAAAGCCGACCAGACAAAGAAGAAGGGGATGATCATGGACCACCAAAGCGGGTTCAGCTTGTCTACAGCGACAATATACAAAGAACCCAGCGAAGACTGGTGCAGTGTGGGCAGCACAATGCCCAAGATGAGAAGCGGTGTCATAAAGGTGTGCAGTATTTTCTGCAGGGAAGGGCACTTTACCCTTTCAAAGAAGATTTCACCGAACTCCAGCACCTGCACCACGGTGTACAGCGATATACACCAGAATACTTCAAACAGCACCGAGTGGTAGCCCCAGTAGAAGAACGGGCGCCAGAAGTTGAACCAGCGGCCGATGTCCAGGAACAGGCTCACCAGGGCTATGATGTAGCCCAAAAGGGAGGTGAGGAGGGCCGCCCGGGCAACCGGCAGGTACTTGTCCCGGTGCAAAATGTGTACGATGAGAGCCGTGCTGAAACCGCCGCCCGCTAGAGCGATGCCGCAGAGCAGGTCAAAACCGATCCACAGGCCCCAAGGCCATTCGTCACTTAGGTTGGTAACGGCCCCCAGGCCCTTGGCAAAACGGTATAATCCAACGACTACGGCTAAAAGCACAAAGAAGATCATTATGGCCCGGTAGGGCGTCATGCTAAAACGCCATTTTCTTTCACTGTACATCAATTCTCACCTCCAGCTCCTTACTTTTCCACCGGCTCGTACATGTCTTCTTCGTGGTGCGCTTCAGCCCGCCTCTTGGTGTAGGCGCGCATGGCCATGAGGATGGCACCCCAGCCGAAGAAGATGTACGGGGTCCACTTGAGCACATCCCAGGTGTAGGAAGGGATTGACCTGTGAGAAACGTTGGTCTTAAAGCCGATCTGGTCAAACGGCACATCGGAGATGTAGAGCCAGGACGTGCCCCCGTATTCCTTCTCGCCGTAGATGTGCTTAACGTACATCGGGTTCTTTTCGATCCTGCTGCGCGCTTCGGCGAGAAGCTCTTCCCGGTCGCCGAAGGTGAGCGCCTTAGTGGGGCAGGAAGTAACGCACGCCGGTGCCAGCCCCTCTTTCATCCTGTCGTAGCAGAAGCGGCACTTCTGCACGAAGGGGAAGGTCTTTTCCCACTGGAAGGAAGGGATGCCGAAGGGGCAGGCAATCATGCAGTAACGGCAGCCGACGCAGTAGTCCTTGTTGATTTCTGTGGGCTTGTATATAACTGCTCCCTCTTTTGTTTTTACAAATGAGTGCGTAAAGCAGGCGGACTCGCAGGCCGGCTCATTGCAGTGCATGCACTGCTTTTTTACAAAGCGCCACTTAGTTTGGTTGTTCTCTTCTGTTATATAGTAATTGACGACAGTCCAGGTGTCGGCGTCAATTTTGATGGGGGTATCCCAGCTGTTGCTGAAGCTGGTTTTCCTGGCCGGCAGGTCGTTCCACGACTTGCAGGATACCATGCAGCTCCGGCAGCCGATGCACCTGGTGATGTCCACCAGCACACCTTTAGACATATTCACACCTCCGCTTTCCCAAAAATTTCACTCCGTGCCGCCGGCCGCACTTTAAGCTTTCCTGATGTTGCACAAGAAAGCCTTGTATTCGGGGATCATAGTGTTCGGGTCCCCGACGGACGGTGTTAAGTCGTTGGCCGTGCTGCCGGGTGCCAGACCCTGGAAGCCCCAGTGCCAGGGCATTCCGACAATCTCGATTTCCGTGCCGTTTACTTTGAGCGGCTTTACGATGGGTAGGACGTTGGCCTTGCACTTGATCTCGCCGCGCACCGTGCTCACCACGACTATATCGCCCGGTTTAATGCCTAGCTTGGCGGCAAGACTCGGGGAAATGGTGACGAACATCTCCGGCATAAGCTCGGCCAGCACCGGACAGTTGCGGGTCACGGCACCGCTCTGGTAGTGCTCGACCAGGCGATGAGTGGTGGCGATGTACGGGAACTCGGCGCTGGGGCTCTGCACTACCTTGGCAAAGTCGCCCTTGTAGCGGACGGCCACGGGGTTGTTCTGCTGCTTGCTCATCAGGTTCTTGAACGGGCTCTCAATGGGCTCGTAGTGTTCGGGCAGCGGGCCGTCCTTCATGCCGGACGGGGCGAACAGCCTACCCACTCCCTCCGTCGTCATAATGAAGGGGTTGGAAGCCGATTTTTCTGGGGGAATAACGGCTCCGGTAGCGGCGTCCTTGACGCTGAAGTCGGGCACGTCGTTAGTGATCCACTGGCTGCCGTCCCACGCCACGAGCACCCGCTTGGGGTCCCAGGGCTTGCCGGATGGGTCGGCCGAGCAGCGGTTGTAGACAATGCGCCTGTTGGCCGGCCAGGAGAAGGCCCACTTCGGGAAGAGGCCAAGCCCGGTCTTATCCTCGCGGCTTCTGCGCTGGGAGGCCGGCACTTTTAGCTGCGGGTCGGGGTACATGTAGCCGGCGTAAATCCACACGCCGCAGGCGGTAGAACCATCGTCCTTGAGCTTGGCAAAGGAGTCCAAAAGGCTTCCGTCGGCCACGTTGTAGCCGTTCATCTCGTTGGCCACCTTGACGATGTCCGGTTCGTCGTGCCCGGCTGTGTCGTAGTTCCAGACCATGTTCAAAATGGGTGCCGGGAACTTGCCGCCGGCCTGGTACTCTTTTCTTATGGCCTTGAACAGGCGGTCGGCGATCCATAAGTCGCTCTTGGCCTGACCGGGCGGCTCCACGGCCATCCAGCGCCACTGGATCCAGCGCGAGCTGTTGGCCACCGTGCCCTCTTTCTCGTAGGAGAAGGCCGCCGGCAGGAGAAAGACCTCGGTCTTGATGTCCTTGGGGTTTACTCCCGGGCGCTTCCAGAAAGAAGCCGTTTCGGTTTCAAACAGGTCCACGGCCACCAGCCAGTCGAGGTTTTCTAAAGCGCGGCGCGCGGCAATAGTGTTTGGACCGCCCACCGCGGGGTTTTGGCCCCAGGCAAAGAAGCCCTTGACCTTGCCCTCCGCCATGGCCTGGAAGATGGCCATGTGGGAGTGGTCCTTGCCGTCTAATTTAGGCAGCCAGTCGAAGCAGAAGTCGTTTTCCTTGGTGGCCTTGTCGCCAAACCAAGCCTTTAGCATGCTGACAATAAACTTCGGGCGGTTGGACCAGTAGCTGGTCTTAGGAGTTTCTTTTTCGATGTAGTCCTTTAAGTTAGTATGTTTGGTAGCGTCAACCATGGGGTTGTAACCCGGCAGGTAGTGGTAGAGCATGGCCATGTCGGTAGAACCCTGCACGTTGGACTCGCCGCGCTGGGCGTTCACCCCGCCGCCGGCTATGCCGACGTTGCCCAGGAGCAGCTGCAGCATGGCCACAGCCCGCACGTTCTGGGAGCCGTGGGTGTGCTGGGTAACACCCATGGCGTAGATGATGTTGCCGGCTTTGTCGGGCTTGCCGGTTGAACAGTAGGTTTCGCACACTTTGAGGAAAACGTCTTCCGGCGTGCCCGTAATTTTGCATACGGTCTTGACGTCGTAGCGGGCGACGTGGCGCTTTAGGATTTGGAAGACGCAGTTGGGGTCCTGCAACGTCGGGTCTTTCTTTATGGTATCGCCTTCCGTCTGGTACTGCCAGGTGGAGGTGTCGTAAGAGAATTTGCCGTCTTTTTCCACCAGGCCGCTGAAAACGCCGTCCTCAAACTTGAACCCGGGGTTTACCAGGAAGGAAGCGTTGGTGTAGTTGACGACGTAGTCGTGGAAGTAGAGGTTGTTCTGCAGGGCGTAGTTAATGATGCCGTAAAGGAAAGCGATGTCCGTGCCCGGGCGCAGCGGCGCATAAATATCCGCCTTGGCGGCCGTCTTGGTAAAGCGCGGGTCGACCACGATAATCTTGGCGCCCCGCGTGGCCTTGGCCATGCCGGCAAAGCGCATTACCTGCGGGTGGTTCTCCGCCGGGTTGGCACCGATGATCAGGAAAACGTCGGTATTCTTGTAGTCGGTAAAGCTGTTCGTCATCACACCCCTGCCAAATGTGTTGGCCAGACCGGCCACAGTGGAGGAGTGTCAGAGGCGGGCGTGGTGATCAACGTTGATCACGCCCAAAGCGCGCAACATCTTGTGCAACAGGTAGTTTTCTTCGTTGTCCAGGGAAGCGCTGCCCAGGTGGGCGATGGCCTGCGTCCTGTTGACGGTGACGCCTTTTTCGTCCTTTTCTTCGAAAGTCTCGTCGCGCGTCTTTTTAACTCTCTTGGCAATTTCAGACAAAGCCCAGTCCCAATCTTTCTTTTCCCACTTGTCGCTTCCCGGGGCGCGGTAAAGCACCTCGGTCACGCGCCTGTCGTTTAAAACGCGCTGCCTCTTGTTGTTGACGATGGTGTTGGCGTCGCCGAGGGCAATTCCCTTGCAGCACATGGAGCCCTCATTGTTGGGGTTGTCCGGGTCGCCCTCGATGTGGATTACCTTTTTTCCATCAGAATAAACAATTAGTCCGCAGCCGCAGCCGCAGAAGGCGCAGACAGAAGCAGTTTCTTTGGCCTTCTTGACCTTAAGCGGGCCGACGTCAAAGGTCGGCAGCTTATCGGCGGCCGTGCTGGCCAGGGCGGGAGTTGCCGAAGCACCTTCCAAAAGGGCTGCTCCCGCAGTTCCCAGGCCCAAAAACTTTAAAAAATCACGACGACTAAGCTTGCGCAAAACACTTAACCCCCCTTTGCTTGACCCTGTTAAGTAACCTCTCGAATCAAAATACACCTAATTTGCTCTAAAAACCCCCCTGATTGCTTACCCCCCTCCGCAATGGTATTTTTTAGAATATTATTGTTTTTTATTATAACCTTAATTATTAAATTATTATTAAATTAACTAGCCTATTAACTGTCAGCGGCAGCTGCCTTGTTCAAAGCCAATTCGGACAGTTCATCCATTTTTCTTCTGCGCGCTTTTTTACGCTCAACGAGTTTTACTATCCAGGCACTGGCCTCGTAGAGCAGGTATACCGGCCCTGTTACCAGAAGGCAGGTTATTATGTCAGGAGTGGGTGTGATGACGGCGGCCAGGATTACGATAACGAGCAGCGCGTAGCGCCTGCTCTTAGCCAAAAACTTGTAAGAAACCAGCTCCAAGTTGGCCAGGAAAAAACTTACAAGAGGCAGTTCAAAAACAAAGCCGAAGGGCAAGAGGAAAGCCATGGTAAAAGAAATGTACTTGTCAATGGTCAGCATGGGTATGAGTTCCGGCCCGGCAAAGCGCAGCAAAAACATAATACCCAGCCGATATACGCCAAAGAAGGCAAAAATAACCCCGCCCCAAAAGAAGAAAAAGGACATTACCACGAACAAAGTAAAATAGGTTCTTTCGTTTTTCTTTAAGGCGGGTGCTATAAACCCCCACACCTGCCAGAGGATGACCGGCAGGGCGGCCAAAAAGCCGGTGAACAGCGATAATTTAATTTTTACAAAAAAGGCTTCGGTAATGCCCGTAAAGAATATTTTATTGCCAGTAACTGTAAGCGGTTCAAGCAGTACGGCCAGTATTTTGTCCACGTAGAAGTAAGAAGCCACGGCCAGCACTACGGTACACAGGAGGGAAACGATAATCACCCGTCGCAGTTCTTCTAGGTGCTCTATTAACGACATTTCATCTGCCTTGTTAGCCATGTACTTCCCTCTCCAAAAGCTTATTGCCGCTTAAAATTAATGCAAACTTAATGCAGTTGGCTGCATGAAAAAACCTAGCTTTTGGCAGCCTTAATAAGCTTTTGCTCGTCTCCGGCAGCAGCCGGTTCCCCTTGCGGCTTGTCCTGTTCTTCCATAATAATTTCTTGGGAGGAGCGCCGGAATTCCTTGATGGTCTTGCCCACTGCTTTGCCCAACTCGGGAAGCTTACCGGGGCCGAAAATTATCAAGGCCAGGACGATAACTAAAATTAGTTCGGGAGCGCCGATATGTGGCACAAACATACACCCCTTTCTGTGCTAATATAATTACTTACGACGTGGCGAAATAAATATCCTTCCAAATTGAAATGCTATTTTGTAAATTTTTTTTGCACGCACGGCAGTAATGCAGCTTTAGGCATTCGTATAACCTTCCTGCCTGGCCAGGAGATCGAGGTGGATGGTGCTGATATCCTCAAAAAAGAGGTCTAGTTCACCTGTCCCGGCGACCCGCTCGTCCACAGTTTTGATGTAGCGGCGGCAGTTATCACAGTAATATACCCGGTAGCGCTCCATCCCTTCGACAGAGAAAAATTGCGACTCTTCGCACGAGCAGTACGGGCAGCCCAGGCGCTTAAAGCGCCACCTGGTTCCGCACCAGCCGCATGACAAGTAGCGCCTGCCGGCTTCTTTTTCCAGCAAGGCCATGCTCGGCTGGCTTCCGCATACCGGGCAAAAGCCCTTTAACCACTGCTCTAGGTCGTAGAGGCGGGCAACCTTATTGCTGTATTCCCTCAAAAAAGGCCTGACGGTGTAATTTAAGAGAAGTTCCCCGGCTTCTTGGGGCAAGCCGAATTGGGCTGCCAGCTCGGGAATGGCTCCCGGCACAACGGCCCTGCAGGCAAAAGCTTCCCGTTGTAGCGGGTTTTCGCTGGACAGCAAATCAGCCGCCTCTTTAAGCTCCCGGGCTGCTTCCGGCTGGTAGCTGTCGATTATTTTGCAAACTTTTTCCATTACCTTAAAAAAAACTTCCCCATCAACGCGCGGCGGGCATACGCCGATGAGGGGAACTTCTTTTTCCCAAGCCAGGGTTAAAATTTTTGGCGAGGGCTTGTTGTAACTTACCGCTCCTCCGTCAAGGGATATAGAAGCGAGTTCACGGTACAGTTCTGGGATAGCGTTGGTCTCTTGGCTGTCTTGCATATAATTTCATCCTGCTTTCTTTTTAATAAATAAATTAGTAAAGTAAATTGTTATGTTATTATAATTTTTCTGTGCAGGCATGTCAAGAATTGCGTTTGAAAATCCCAAAATTTACGGTATTTTCTCGGTTGTTCCAAAAATAAATCAATTCTATTTTAAATCTTTTGCGGGAGGAGCAGGAAGTTTAGGATATACTAAAGAAATAAAACTTGAAAATTAAAACAACTGACCAAAAGATAATTGGTTTTTTAGCTTAACAGTCCTGCCAGTCCGAATTGATTTATGTAAGCCTGGGGGTTTTAAATTGTCAAAGCCCAAAAAGGAAAACCTACGCTGTCCAGAACTTTTCTCTTTTGATGAAAAGTACCGCTACCGCGGGTACTGGCCGCTGGCCGGTGTTGATGAGGCGGGGCGCGGTCCCCTGGCCGGCCCGGTAGTAGCGGCGGCGGTTATCCTTCCGGCCTCTGCTGATATTCCGGGTCTAGACGACTCTAAGCGCTTGCCGTCCGCCAAGCGGGCTTTGCTTTTTGACGCCATTAAAAAAAAGGCGCTTTCCTGGGCTATTGGTTTGGCAACAGCTGAAGAGATAGACGCCTTGAATATAAGGCAGGCGACTTTCTTGGCCATGTCAAGGGCAGTGGGCAGGCTTAAGTTAAGACCGGCGCTGGTGCTGGTGGACGGTTTTACGGTGGGGGGACTGGAGCTGCCGCAGGAGGCGGTTGTTGGCGGTGACAGCAAGTGCGCTAGCATTGCAGCTGCTTCTGTGCTGGCCAAAGTGTTCCGGGACAGGCTGATGGACGTTTACCACCAGCTTTACCCCGCTTACGGGTTTAACCGGCATAAAGGCTACCCGACGCCGGCTCACTTAGCCTCGCTGTCCGTGCACGGGCCCTGCCCTATACACCGAAAGACCTTTCGTCCGGTCAGGGTGCTTTGGGGGGAGGGCAATTGAGGTACACGCGCCGGGCGGTCGGCCGCCGCGGAGAAGAGGCGGCCGCTGCCTACTTAGAGAAAAGCGGTCTTGTTGTCCTGGAAAAGAATTACAGGTGCCGCCTGGGGGAAGTGGACATCATTGCCCAGGACGGCCAGACGCTTGTTTTTGTTGAAGTGCGTTCCCGCAGCGGCGCTGGCTTTGGCACGGCGCAGGAAAGTGTGAGGGCCGGCAAGCAGCACAAGTTAAGGCAGCTAGCCTGGAGTTATTTAAAAAAGTGCGGCTTTGCCAGCCGACCCTGCCGTTTTGATGTGGTTGCCGTTTACTTTAATGACCGGGGGGAGCTTAAGAGTATTGAACATATAGAAAACGCTTTTTGGTGATATTGATAATGTTTGTGTTGCCCCGGGTATTACCCAGTAATTTTTTAATTAAAAAATCATGAAAGGGGTGAAAGGTCCCGGTCCGGTTTTAGGGGTAGCGGGGCAAAGAAGTTAACTTTAATTAATTTAGGGCCGGGCAAAAAAAATGCCGATTGTCAACGTGCAGTTGCTGGAAGGCAGGAGCGAGGAACAAAAAGCCAAGATAGCTGAAATCATCACTGATGCTCTGGTCAATATCGGGGGCGCCGAACCAGATGCGGTAATCGTCATCTTCAGCGACATAAAAAAATCGGACCTGGCTAAAGCCGGAAAGCTTTTTTCTCAAAAAAAGTAATTTTAACGGTGAAAGCGGGTACAGCGCCCGCTTTTTTTATTAATGCTTAAAGAGTGTTAAAGGTAAAAAAATTTTTTGCCGCGGCAGGAATTGAAAAATAAAAGGAGTACTTTAACTATAAATAAGATATATATGGTCCAATTAATCTTATATTGAAAGAGGATGTGTATAAGGTGCAGCTGAACAGAAAGACGGAGTACGCTGTGCGCACGCTTTTAGAACTGGCTACCAGACCTGAAGGAGAATACGTTCCTACTGAAGAAATTGCCCGGGCCAAAAACATTCCGGAAATGTACCTCTCCAAAACTGTCCAGGACCTGGTGCGGGCCGGGTTTGTCCAAACCCAGAGGGGCTCTGGAGGCGGGGTGCGTCTGGCCAGACCCGCTGAAAGCTTTACCCTGGCAGATGTGCTGGAAGCACTCCAGGGTCCTTTAGCCATCAATTCCTGTCTTTTAGAAAACAGCGACTGTCCCAATAAACCGGTATGCCGGGTACACCGCCTTCTGGCAAGGGCCCAGGAAAACCTGTTAAGTGTGCTGGGCTCGGCCAATTTTGCCGAACTGGCGGGTAAAAACAAAAAGGGTGAAGGGGGTGAGCAGTAAAGCGAGTAGTGCGAGCAGCCGGGGCGCAATACAAAAAGGTTTTTTGGTACAAATTATATCTTAACGAGTTAGTTGTTTAAAATTTTTAAGGAGGTCAGGTTATATGGAAGCTATTGTCAAGCAGACCAACGGTGCCTACGTGATTATCCCCGCTACACCGGCAGGGCTCCTCACTGCCGACCAGTTGGCCGTGATCGCCGAACTGGCCAAGAGAGGAGCGGGACTGGTCAAGCTTACCACGGCCCAGCGCATCGGCATAGTTACTACGGAAGATCAGATCGAAAACGTGCGCCGGGAACTGGCGGCCGCAGGCTTAAAAATAGGACCCGTGGGCGACGTGGTGAGAAACGTCAAAGCCTGCCCGGGTGCTCTCTGCCCCAAGGCCAAGCAGGACGCCCTAAAGCACGCCTTAGAACTGGACCCCCAAGTGTCCGGACAGGAGATGCCCTTTGCTTTCAAAATAAGCATTAGCGGCTGCCCCAACAACTGCATGGAAGTGCGCAGTGCCGACTTGGGCTTTTTGGGCACACCTTCCGGCTACCAGGTATTTATCGGCGGCCGCGGCGGCGGCACGCAGCTCTTAGGTGAAAAGATTGCCGAGGGTGTGCCGCCTGAGGAAATTTTGCCCTGGGTGCAGCACGTGATGGCGGTTTATAAAGAAAAAGCCGGCAAGAGGGAACGGCTGTCTTCGGTTGTTAAAAGAGTGGGCTTAGAGCCCTTTAAAAAGCCTTAATTTAGAAACCTTAAAAGAAATTTTTACAATATGGTAATTTTTATCCGGCCGGCTGAAGGAAGGCCGGTTTTCTTTGGAGAATATCTGCCAGAAATGGCGGATTTTATTTTTGTGGAGGAATTTATGCAGTGATTGCTGTTGTCAAGAGCACAGCCCTTCACGGCCTGGAGGGTTACATCGTGGAAGTAGAGGTGGACGTGGCTGCCGGGCTGCCTTCCTTCGACATCGTAGGCTTGCCCGATACATCCATAAGGGAGGCCAAAGACAGGGTGCGGGCAGCCCTTAAAAACGTCGGCTTTGAGTTCCCCGTGCGCCGTATTACCGTCAACCTGGCACCGGCCGACCACAGAAAAGAAGGGCCGCTCTACGACCTGCCCATAGCGGTGGGGATTTTAGCCGCTACCGGCCAGCTTCCGTCCGGTAACACTGCCCGCTTTCTTTTTTGGGGGGAGCTTTCTTTAAACGGCCTTTTGCGCGGCGTAAACGGCGTGCTGCCCAGCGTGCTGGCAGCAAGGGAGGCAGGCTTTGAGGAGGTGATTGTGCCGGCTGCCAACGCCGGCGAGGCTTCCCTGGTAGATGGGGTTAAGGTTTATCCGGCGGCTTCCCTGGCCCAGGTAGTAGCCTTTTTGCGCGGCGAAATAAATATCGAACCGCACTCACCAGCAGAAGAAGTGTTGGGTTCCGGGGCGGGTGAGGTTTTGGACTTTGCCGATGTTAAGGGCCAGCAGGGAGCCAAGCGGGCCCTGGAAGTAGCTGCTGCCGGCGGCCACAACGTGCT
>CAZLAK010000012.1:0-53402 GCA_964557545.1 uncultured Pelotomaculum sp. | reverse complement strand
CTCATGATCGGCAGTCCCGGGTCGGGCAAGACCATGCTGGCCAGGCGGCTGCCGGGCATCCTCCCCGGCATGTCCAGAGAGGAAGCCCTGGAAGTGACAAAAATATACAGCCTGGCCGGCCTCTTGGAGCCGGGGCGCCCCCTGGTGACCTGCCGCCCTTTCCGCTCTCCCCACCACACTGCCTCAGTTGCCGGGCTGGTAGGCGGCGGCCGCTCTCCGCGCCCGGGCGAGATAAGCCTTGCCCACAACGGCGTCCTCTTTCTCGACGAGATGCCGGAGTTTCCTAAAGAAGCGCTGGAGGCCCTGCGCCAGCCGCTGGAAGACGGGGTGGTGACCATTTCCCGCGTAAACTCTTCGGTTACTTACCCGGCCAGGATTATGCTAGTTGGGGCCGCAAACCCTTGCCCCTGCGGCTTTTTGGGCGACCGGGAGCGGCAGTGCAATTGTACGCCCCACCAGGTAAGCCGCTACCTAAACCGGCTTTCCGGTCCGCTTTTAGACCGCATCGACATTTGTGTAGAGGTCCCGCGCCTTACCATCGATGAGCTGAACGGGACCGGTTTGGGTGAATGCTCTGCCGCTATCAGGGAAAGGGTGGAGAAGGCCCGCCAGATCCAGCGCCAGCGCTTCTTTGGCCGCGCGCTTATGGCTGCCGCCGGCCGGAAGATTTACTGCAATGCCCAGATGGGCGCTAAAGAACTCGCCGCTTTTTGCCGCCTGACCAAAGAGGCGGCCTCCCTCTTAAAGGAAGCTTACGTCCGCCTGTGCTTGAGCGCCCGAACCCACGACAAGGTCTTAAAGGTGGCCAGAACAGCGGCCGATCTGGAAGGGGCAGAAAAAATCGGGGTCCAGCACGTGGCCGAAGCCATCCAATACCTAGGTGCCAGGCACTTAACTTATTAACTTATTGTTGAGAGGCTAAGAACCCCTGCTGCAATAGACGGCAGGGGTTAATTCTATTTGAACGTAAAAGATATTTGCTTCGCGGTAGTGTTTTTCCTCATCTTTTTTAGGGGCGGCTTTTTCACCCGGTGTGCGGCTGGTTATTTCGTTTAATTTTTTTTTTGGACGCCGGCTGTAAGGTATAATATGTACAGGACGGCCAGGAAGAGCACGATAACCGCAGCCAGAGTTACGGTCAGAGTAATGTTCACTTATTTCACCTTCTTTCTAAAAGAGAATGTGAAAGGTGGCAAAGAACCAGTCGTCACTGCGCACGCGCTCTTGAAAGTAGCGTTTTCGCTGTTCGATAGAATCGCTGAAAATGAGCTTGGCAAAAGCAGCCGGAAGATTGGGGTCACCTTTTAAAAGACCGGCAAACTTAGCGAATCTCTCTTCGCTGAAGTGGCAAAATGCCATGCGCAGCTTGTTGTAAGTAAATTCTTCGCCGTTAACTCTGTAGGGAGGGTTCCGCCGGAAGTGGTGTCCTACCCTGATTCCGGGTTCAACGTAAACCGAAAAACCAAAGAGCCAAAGCTTTAAAGAAAGCTCTAAATCTTCCGACCCCCAGGAAGAAAAGCCGCTGTCAAAACCCCCGATTTTTTCAAAAACATCTCTTTTAACGGCCAGGCAGGCTCCGGGGGCAAGCGGTATAGGGACCGGCTGGTCAGGTTTTTTAAGCCAGCGCACTTCCATTTTTTCGTTCCAGGTCTGGCCGTAACCGGCCGGCCGGGAGGGGTCCAGCGGCCCGATCCCCGGTGATACGGCACAGGCACCGGTTTCGTCGAGGGTGGCAAGGAGTGCGTGCAGCCAGCCTTTTGGCACGAGGATGTGGGCGTCACAAAATACAAGGTATTCACCCTGAGAATGAAGAGCGCCCGCATTGCGGGCCCGCGCCGTTCCTAACCCTGGGGTGCTCAATAGTTTTATCGAGGCGTAAGCCCCCGGTTTTTGGCGCAGAAAGTCACAGCAGCCGTCTTGTGAACCGTCGTCAACTACAATAATTTCTGTCTCTGTGCTGTCGGCTGCTTCGGTGCGCAGGAAAAAATCCAGGGTCTGCTTTATTTTTATACCTTCATTGCGGCATGGCACGATAATAGAAGCGCGCTTCGCCATGTCCATGGTGGGTTTTTCCCTCCCATCTTAAAATTAGGCACGGGCATGTTTTATGCCCGTGCCTTCTTGACACTGCGCGTGTTTTTAAGGGTCGATGGGGGCGCAGGTGCCAACGTAAGGTGTGGCAGTGCCGTAGACCGTGTTGTTTTCCAGGTAGAAGATCTTGATCACAATTACAGCTTCGGGATCGAGCGGGCCGAGCAAAAACTGCCCGCAGTCGTCGGTGATGGCATGGCCGATGGGTTCTAAATCGCAGGTGGTAGCGGGGTCGCCGGAAACCACCTTGAAAAATTTCACCACTGCACAAGGGGCAGGTGTGCCGTCGGGGAAGCGCACAGTGCCGTGCACAACCTTGCGCTCATCCGGCACCAGAAAGAAATCCTCATCCAGCTGCTGGGCACTGTTAAAATCTTGAGCAGCGTTAATAACAAAGCGGGTTAAGCGGTATCCCATTACGCTCTCTCCTTTTTTAGTTAGTTTACTGACCTGTATTTATTAAAACATTTTATATTCTATTTCTATCTGGGCATTGGTGACATTTAAGGAGTTAACTTGCCTTTTAGGTCAGCCGGCTCAAATCCGCTGATTATCTTTCCGTTTATGGCTATTACCACGGGGAAGCGGCCGGCATTAAAGGCCGCGCCCACCCTCCCGCTGGCGTCTAAGGCCAGTATGCCGCCCTGTGCCCTTTTTAAATTCCACAGCCGCATTAAAGCAGCTTCCACTGCTTCTTGCGGGTGTAATCCGGCAGCGATTTTCTCATCTACATAACGGGCAGTGAGGGTTTCTACAAAGGCCTCTCCCACTCCCGTGCAGACGACCGCGCTTTTGGGGGAGGCAAAAATGCCTCCCCCCAGGAAAGGGGTGTCACCGACGCGGCCGGGCAGCTTAGAAGAGCAGCCGCCGGTAGATGACGCCGCTGCCAGGCCGCAGCCGTCGCACACTACGCAGCCGACCGTATCGCCACCGTTTTCTAAAAGACCGGTGAAAGGGTTTTGGGCAGGTGCACACCCCGCCGAAAGGCTTTGGCGGGCTCTTTGCCAGGCGGCGAGCTGTTCGGGGGATATGCAGTTTTCCAAAGGAAAGCCGTGTCTTAGGGCAAACCTGAGCGCGCCTTCCCCAGCTAAAAGCACGTGGTGGGTTTTTTCTAAGAGGAGGCGGGCCACGGAAATAGGGCGGCGCACCAGCTTGAGGGCGGCTACGGCGGCAAAGCGGCCGCTTGCCCCGTCCACCACAGCGGCGTCCATTTCTGCCTCGCCGTCGGTGTTGAGTACAGAACCGTACCCGCAGTTGAAGAGGGAATTATCTTCCAGGATGTTTAAAACGGCCTCCAGGGCTGCCACCCTGCCTTCTTTGATGAGCCGGGAACCGTCCAGGACTGCCTTTTGCATTACAGACAGGTGCTTTTCACTGCGGCTCGTGTCGAGCCCGCCGTGGAGGGCGATGACGGTGTTACCGCAAGTCATATCTTTAGTTTGGTTGGCCTGCCAGTGATATATTCTTAAAAAATTTTTCTTGATTGTAAATTCCTTTTTGACGTATTAAGTTTAAAGTGAGTCTATTACCCCCGATTTTTTGCCCGCATTTGCGTATTAAATTACGGGGTCCCAAAAGGAGTGAAGGAATGTTGCCCGGGCAGAACACAAAAGACGGAATTGACAGGATAAAAGGGGGTGACCGGCAGGCCAGGGAGGAATTTCTGGAGGAAAACAAACAGTTTGTGCACCGGGTTGCCTGCCGCTTCTGCGGGAGGTCTTTAGAGTGGGGGCGCGATGACGAACTGGCCGTTGCCTTCATAGCTTTCAACGAAGCCGTTGACCGTTACCGGCGTGAATCCGGGGTTCCCTTTGAAGCTTTTGCCAGAAAGGTCATCGGCAGCAGGCTTTCCGACTACTTCCGCCGGCAAAAAAAGGACGGGAAAGTTTTGCCCTTGCCAGACCTCTCGGAGAGCGGGGACGGCTGGGAGCTTTCTTCTTCTGTCCGTGTGATGCAAGAAGAAATTTCTGCCCGGGAGAGGGCCGAAGAAATAAGGGAGTTTAGCCAATTACTGGGCAATTTCGGCATTACGTTTGAAGACTTGGCAAGGTGTTCTCCCAAGAGGCCGAAAATCAGGCATCAATTGGCGCGGGCGGCTTTTTTCCTCGCCAGCAATAAAGAGCTGCTGCAGACTGTAAAAGAAGGCGGGCGGCTGCCGCTGGCCGTTTTGGAGGAGAAGTCCGGCGCGGGAAGAAAGGCTTTGGAAAGGGGCCGCAAGTATGTCATTGCCCTGTCCCTGTTAATTGCCGGACGGGAGGATTTTCCCTGCTTGTACTCTTACCTCCGCCCGTTTCTAAGTGAACGCGCCTTTTAGGAAGGGGGGTCATGAGTGAAAGAACGCGGTTTAGTTTTGAAAGCAGATAAAAATAAAAAAACGTGTCTTGTGTTCACGCCTGACGGCCAGTTTAAAGAGGTTCCCCTCCCCCCTGGAGGCGCTGTGACGGGGTGTGAGGTTTCGTGGGAGGAAAAGCGCGTTGTAGGGAAATTTCTCCGGTATTTGCGGCCGCTGGCGGCAGCAGCTGCCCTGTGCGTTTTCCTGCTTGCCGGGCAGTGGCTGTATGTTCTGACTTCGACTGCCGCCTACTTCACTGTGGACATTAACCCCAGCATTGAGCTGGCCCTGGCCCAAGACAGCCGGGTGCTCGCTGCCCGCGGCCTTAATGCAGACGGAAAAAAACTTTTGATGGGTATGAACCTAAAAGGGCGGCCTCTCACCGAAGCGGCCGGGCTCATTGTTACAAAAACAGCTTCGTTGAATTACTTTAACAGCGGGGAAGAAGGTTTTATCCTGGCCACTATAACTGTCAAAGAAGGCAGGGCACTGGCTTTTGAACCGCAAGAGGCTGCCAGGGCCTTAGAGTCGGCGGCCACCTCTATGGGTGTGAGCGCAGAGGTAATTGTCCAAGAGGTTAAGCCCGGAGTGCGCCGGGAAGCGGTTAAAGCAGGGCTTTCCACGGGCAGGTACCTCCTCATTCAGGCGGCTTTCCGAAAAGGCGTCAGTTTAGATCCAACTGAGGTTTCTTCCTCCAGCCTGGCGAGTATAGTAAAAAAACAGAAAATGTCTCTTAAGGAACTTATGGACACTGGCAAAGGCAGGGCAGGAAGCAATCAGGACAACGGCTTGGCGGGAGATGGGCCCGGCCGGGGTGACGGCGGCCGTCAGGAGGAGGTATCGCCGGGCGACAGAATGGAAAATAGCTCCGTTGAAGGTGCCGGCAAAAGAGAAAGTGACGTTGGGGAGCCCGGCCAAAAGCGAACCGACGGTGACGCCGGCCGTGCAAAAGGAAAACCGGATTTAGGCGGCCAGAATCCAAGCGGCAATGGGGCCGGGAAAAAAGAAGTGTCCGGCCACAAAAACCCTCATTAATTAACACCATAATTAACCATGAATTAACATGCTTAAGTAAATGGAATGAATTAAAAAAATTTTTAAGGAGGTTGGTAAAATGAAATTTTGGCGTAAAACGGTGACTGTGCTGTTGGCTGGTCTGTTTGTTCTCGGTTTTTGGGTGACGGGTGCCCTGGCGCAGCCGCCGGCTGACAGGCAGAATTTAAAACATCAGCTAAGAAATGAAATAAAAGAACAAACCAAAAATGAAATAAAGTTACAAAAAAGGTTTTTTAAGGACATGCCGGGCCACTGGTCCGATGAGTACGTTATGCCCTTAACCTTAGAAGGAGTTATCAACGGTTATGAGGACGGCACCTTCCGGCCGGAAAATGCCGTAACGAGGGCCGAGGCCATTGCTATGATCGTCCGCCTGCTGGGTGCGGCTGACGACAGTGCAGCAGCGGAAATGGCAGAAAAAATACCGCCTTCTTTAGGTGCTAAAATACCGTTTTGGGCTGTGCCCTATATAGCGCTTGCCTTGGACATGGGTATACTGTCAGAAAGTGAGCTGAATGGCTTTGACGCCGGGGTTCCGGCCGGCCGCTGGGAAGTAGCTGCCTGGCTGGCTCGGGCTCTGGGGCTTAAGCCGGCGGAAGATACGGCTTTGGATTCGTATTTTACCGACTTAAAAGATATACCCAAACAGGCAGCACCTCTCATCGAAGCGGCCCGCCGGCTGGGTATTGTCACCGGTTACCCTGACGGCACATTCCGGCCCTACAACGGCATCAAGAGAGGAGAAATAGCGGCCCTGCTTTCCAGAGTTATACACATGGCTACCAAAACCCTAAATTTCCAACCGGTTTTTGGGGTGATTCAAGAGGTAATTACTGGTGAAAATCCCAGCGTAGTTCTGAAAGTCTACGGTCAGAGAAACATTTCCTGGCTAACTGGCGAACTGCAGCCGGGAGAAACTAAAGAAGTCAGACTTTCTTTGGACGACGACGCAGTTGTATTCTTAAACGGAAAGAGGGTGTCCTTAGAAGAACTTTCTCCTGGCTGCCGGGCCGTAGTATTTGTCCAGCAAGACGGCCAGGCCGTCCTCATCAGGGCCAAAGAATTCCGGCGCACTGAAGGCGAGGGGGAAGGCAGATCGTGGGGCTGGTATTTAGGCGGCACAGATTAAGGTTAAAAAGCTTGGTTCCAGGTTCAGATATAAAAATATAGAAAAATATAGCTTTAAAATATATAGCAAAATACTTATTATTCTTTTACTCTTCTCGTACTATGGGTATACTGTTTTTCGGCATGAGGGGGCGAGTTAATCGCCCTCTCCTTGTCTATCAGGGGTTTTTATGATAATCGAAAAATTCCTCTAATGTGAAGTTTTTTTACAACAGCATTTTTTGCCGCCCTTTTTTTGGTTTTTTTATTCTTTTGCTGGCGGTTTTGCCGGCAGCCCGGCAGGTATTTTACGGGCGGCAAGGAATTATTTTTTAAGGAATTTATTTTTTTAAGGAAAAAAATATATCTAGGAGGCGGTGTATTTTGTTTGAGAAAATTAAAGCCGGCATAACGGGTGAGGCAAGGGCCGTTGTCAGTGAGGCCAATACTGCTATTGCCTTTGGCAGCGGTTCGGTCAATGTTTTCGGCACACCGGCCATGATTGGGCTGATGGAAAATGCAGCCCTCTCCTCGGTGGATCCCCTTTTGGAAGAAGGGTATACTACTGTCGGCACTAAGGTAGACGTGCAGCACCTGGCCGCTACTCCCATAGGCATGGAGGTCGTCGCCAGATCTAAGCTGGTTGAGGTTGACGGCCGGCGTCTCGTCTTTGAAGTAGAAGCCAGCGACGGTGCGGGGCCGGTCGGCAGGGGTATTCACGAACGGTACATCGTCAAGCTGGAGGGCTTTCTTAAAAAGGCCGGTGAGAGGGCTAACCAGCCCCTTCGGGCGTAAAGCTTGGAGATTTATATCTGGAAACAAAGGCAATTACATGGGTTTGTGGCCGGCGGTGTTTTTTAACGGCTGGGGCTTGAAATTATGCCGGTGCAGGCGGGAGGAGTGGTTTTGTGCGCCTTGTCTACCTGACTGATACTCACATCCAGGCCGGCAGGCCGGCCACCCGCCGCGACGATTTTCTGGCGGCGGTAGACATTAAGCTTTCTGAGGTGGTAAGCCTGTGTCACCGTCTGCGGGTCGCGGCAGTTATCCACGGCGGGGATGTCTTTGAAAAGCCAGTGCCCGAACGGGAAGCAGAAGAAGTGTTTTGCCGTTTTTTAAGGGCATTAGGGCTGCCCTTATACTGTGTGGCAGGCAACCACGACCTCTTTGAACAGGACATAAAAAGCCTTGCCGACACGGTCCTGGGGTGGATGGCCCAAAAAGGCATGGTGCGGCTTTTAAACCCGGGGGAGAAAGTGTACTTAGAAAGCGGCGGCCTGGTAGTCCAGTTAAGCGGCCAGCATTTCTTTGGCGGCATGGACCGCTGCCGTGATAAAAGTTGTTACACCGTCACTAAAGAAAAATGCGATCTGGCTGTTCACGTCGTTCACGGCATGCTCCTGCCCAGCCCTTTCTCCGACCAGGTGCCCTGTACGCTCATTTCTGAGATATCTGCCACAGAGGCGGACATTACGCTCGGCGCCCATGCCCACCTGGGCTACCGGACAGAGGCCGGAGGTAAGTTTTTTTTGAATCCGGGTGCCCTAGTGCGGGTAACCGGTTTGAAAAAAGAACTAGTCAGAATACCCCAGATTCTCCTGCTCGACTTTACCCGCAGCTGTTCATTTTACTTTATACCCTTAAAGCATATAAGGCCCGGCAATGAAGTGATGAGTTTTGGCCGGGCAGAGGGCGTGCGAGAAGAATTAATGCACAGGTGAGCAGAATGTCGCTCCGCTTTATTATTGGCAGAGCCGGTGCCGGTAAAACACGGGCCTGTCTTTTGGAGATCGGCCGGGAATTAAAAGAGCGCCCTTTTGGTGCGCCGCTCATCTGGCTTGTGCCCGAGCAGGCCACTTTTCAGGCTGAGCGGGCTCTGGCTTCGCTGCCGGGGCTAAAAGGTTTTATGCGGGCCCAGGTGTTGAGCTTTAAGCGTCTGGCTTTTAGGATCCTTCAGGAGGAAGGGGGGCTGGCCCGCACCCATTTAGGGGAACTGGGCCGCCAGATGCTCTTGCGCCGGCTTCTGCAGGTGCACCGGCAGGAACTCAAAGCCTTTGCCCCTTCCTGCACACGCGCCGGCTTTGCCGGGGTGCTGGCCGCGGCCGTGAGCGAGCTTAAAACCTGTTGCCTTACGCCTGGTGATTTGGCCGCTGCCGAAAATAGACTAAGAGCTCTCCCCCAGGGCGGGCCGCTGGCAGACAGGCTGCACGACTTGCGCCTAGTTTACGCCGCCTTTTTGGAGCATTTGCGGGAGCGTTTTTTGGACCCGGACGACTACACAGACCTCTTGGCGCAGCGCCTGCCCGGCTCGCGCCTGGTTTTAGGCGCCAGTGTCTGGATCGACGGTTTTACGGGTTTTACGCGCCAGGAGTACCGCGTCCTAAAGGCTCTCTTGCGCTCTGCCCGCCGGGTGAGCGTGACCGTCTGCGCCGACCCGCACGCGTGCTGTGACCGTAAAGCTTTGGACGAGGACAATCCTTTCTTTTCCTCCCTGCAAATGCGCCGTCGCCTAACAGAGATGGCCTTGCAGGAGGGTGTGCGGCTGGAAGAGCCCCTGCTCCTTACGGATCCGCCGCCGCGCTTTGTCAGCGGGACCTTGGCTTACCTGGAGAGCAACTTCTTTAACTCCCAGGCCCCGCCTTACTGCGGGCCGTCCGCTGATGTGGTTCTGGCCGCAGCGGCCAGCCGGGAAGCCGAGGTGGAGGGCGCGGCGCGCGCCATCGTGTCGCTGTGCCGGGAGCAGAATTATCGCTGGCGGGAGATAGCCGTTTTCCTTCGGGACATAGGCCCTTACGCTGAAATCGTTGAGAGGGTTTTTGCCGCTTACGGCATTCCGGTGTTCATTGACTTGAAAAAGCCGGTCTTGCACCACCCGCTGGTTGAGCTGGTGAGGTCTGCCTTGGGGGTGGTGGCCGAAAAATGGTCGCTTGACTCGGTCACCCGCTTTTTGAAGTCCGAGTTTTCACCCCTTGCCCGTGAGGAGGCAGATGTACTGGAAAATTACGCCAAAGCGCACGGAATCTGCGGCGAGCAGTGGTACGAAAGTTTGCCCTGGCGCTTTAGGCGCGCCCTCCTGACCGAAGAGGATGAAGGCGAAAGCTCTTCTGCCCGGGAGGAAACAGACACTTCCCGCATCAACGAGTTGCGAAAGCGTGGGGTGGAGGAGCTTGCAGTTTTGGACCAGAGGCTTAAGTCGGCCGCCTGTGTGCGGGAAATGGCCGGCGCCCTGTGGGACTTTTTAGAAAGGCTTGACGTGCCCCAAAAGATCGGAGATTGGTGTTCTGAGGCGGAACGGGCGGGAAAAAGTACTGAGGCCGGTGAGCATTCCCAGGTGTGGGGGCTCTTTTGCTCCCTCCTCGACCAAGTGGTGGAAACAATGGGCGGCGAGGCGCTTAACGCCGCGGATTTTGCTGACGTCCTGGAAGCCGGTTTTGAGGGCATGCGGCTTGGGCTTATTCCCCCCGGACTTGACCAGGTGATGGTCTGCTCGCTCGACCGCTCCCGCGCTCCGGAGGTAAGGGCGGCGTTCGTGCTCGGCGCTGTAGACGGCGAGCTGCCGTCGCGCGGGGACAGCGGGGGTCTCTTCGGGTACACCGACAGGGAGGCGCTGCACACTGCCGGGCTGGAGCTTTCCCCGGCAAGCGGGCCGTTTTTGGAGCAGTTGGCAGTTTATACCGCCCTCACCAGGTCGAAAGAGCGCCTTTTTATCAGCTGGCCGCTGGCAGGTAGTACCGGAGAGGCTCTACCCCCCTCACCAGTGGTGGCGCGCCTCAAAAAGCTCTTGCCTGGAATATGTGAAAAATTTTGGCCGGCCGAACCGCCCTTTGAGGGACAGGAGGCGCTGGAGTTCGTCAGTATGCCCGCACCCACCCTCTCCTGCCTGGCCGTCCAGATGCAAAAAACCAGGCAGGGCCGGGAGCTGGAGGGTGTCTGGCGCGACGTCTATTCCTGGTTTGCCCAAAGCGGTTACCGTGACCGTCTTGAGAAAGTAGTGTCTGCCGTATTTTTCACCAACAGGGCAAAGCAGTTGTCAAAAGACACAGCGCGTTCCCTCTACGGCAGCCCCTTTTGTACCGGTGTATCTTCCTTGGAGAAGTTCTGGGCCTGTCCGTTTTCCTTTTTTATATCCCGCGGCCTGCGCTTAAAGGACAGGGAAGTTTTCCGCCTAGACCCGCTGGCTTGCGGGGAGTTTTTCCACGCCGCCCTAAAGCTCTTTGGCGAACGGCTCGTGGAAGCCGGCAAAGACTTGGGGGAAATTTCGCCGGAAGAAGTGCAAGAGATAGCCGCCAAGGCAGCAGAAGACCTCCTCCCTCGCCTGAAAAACGAGTTTTTGCTGGCCGGCGCCAGGCGGCAGCATATAGCCGAAAGACTCAAATCCGTGGTGGTGCGGGCGGCGCAGATCTTGGCCGAGCACGCCCGGCGGGGGGCTTTTAAACCGATCGGCTTTGAGATTGCCTTCGGGGAAGATAGGACGGGTAGCCGGACGAAAAGCTTCCCCCCGCTTGTTTTTAAGCTCGGGGACGGTGAACAGATGCACTTGCGCGGCAGGATTGACCGGTTAGAAGCAGCCCGGGGTGCTAATGGTTATTATCTTAGGGTTATAGACTTTAAATCGGGCCGCCCTTCCTTAGATTTGAGAGAGGTCTGGTACGGCCTGAAATTGCAGCTTCTGGCCTACATGGCGGTTGCCCTGGAGTACGCGGGCACGCTGGTGGGTTGTGCGGGGGAGTGTAAAAACCCGCAAAGCCCGCCTGATCCCGGCACCCCTCTCAAACTCACGCCGGCCGCCGTCCTTTACTTTCCGCTGAGAGACCCGCTGGTTGCTGCCGGCGCAGGTGCGGGTATCCACCCCGGTGTAGTGGAGGAGGAGATCTTAAAAGAGCTGCGCACTTCGGGCATTGTTCTGGCCGAGCCGGAAGCGGTGAAGACGATGGACAGCTGCATAAAAAAGTATTCTGTTCTTATCCCGGCCGGTCTTGACGCCAGCGGCAGGGTTTTGGGGGCGTCGGCTGTAAACCTTGAAGTCTTTCAACAACTGCTGGAATATACCAGAGAAAAGATGGCTATAGCGGGAGATAAGATTTTGGGCGGCGCAACAGACATCTCCCCCTGCCAGTGGGGGAGTTTTACGGCCTGCCAGCGCTGCAGTTACCGGCCGGTTTGCCAGTTTGACCCGCTCTTGCAGGGAAAGGACCAGCGGGTTTTGCCAAAGCTTGCCAAGGAAGAAGTTTTGAAGATGGCGGCCGCCAGAAGAGAGGGTGAGCGGGAGTGACGGGAGAACTGAAAAAAGGGTGGACGGACGAGCAGAAAAAGGCGGTTGAAGAAAAGGGCGCCAATATCCTGGTGGCGGCGGCGGCGGGCGCCGGCAAAACCAGCGTGCTGGTAGAGAGGGTGCTTAAGCGGATCTGCGACCCCTGGGACCCCGTGGATGTAGACCGCCTGCTGGTAGTAACCTTTACCAAAGCCGCTGCCTCCGAGATGAAAGAGCGCATTGCCAGGGCGCTGGAAGCAGAACTGGAAAGCGGGCAGGGGGGAGAGCGCCTTAAAAGGCAGCTCTTGCTCTTAAACAGGGCTTCGATCTGCACGTTGCACTCTTTTTGTGCTGAAGTGGTGCGCGCTCACTTCTACCGGCTGGGCATCGACCCGGCTTTTAGGGTGGCCGACGAGGCGGAGTCGCTCCTGTTGCAGTCTTACGCTCTTGAAGAAGTCCTTAACCGCCGCTTTGAAAAAAGCGGTCTTGCCGGCCGTCTGGCCGACTGCTGGGGCGGGGGGGCTGACGACGCCGCCTTAAGCCGCCTGGTTCTGGAAGCCTTTGAGATTGCCCGCGCCACTCCTGACCCCACAAGCTGGCTGAAATCCCTGGCTGCCAGATTTGCAGAAGTGGGAAGAGTTCCTTTTGACGGGTTGCCCTGGGCGGCAGAACTCAAAAGGGCGGCCGCTGCCCGCCTGGAGAAGGCTCAGGCTTTGCTGGCAGCAGCCGCTCGTCTGGCCCAAAGCCCCGGCGGGCCGCGGGTGTATTTGAATAACCTGGAGGAAGAGACAAGGGCAGTTGGGGAACTGGCTGACGCTTACCGCCGGGGCTGCGCCTGGGATGACCTGGCCGCCAAACTGGCCGGCACGGAATTATTTAAGAAGCTTAAGCCCGCACGCGGTGACGGCTTTTCCCGGGAACTGGCGGCTTTGGCCAGGGAGTGGCGCGGTGATGCCAAGAAGCAGGTTGACGGGTTAAAAGAAGGAGTCTTTGCTGTGCCGGCAGGCGAACTAGAGGCGGCCTTGAAGAAAGTGGCTCCCCTGGCGGAAGAATTTGTCGGGCTGGTGCTCGACTTCATGGAAGCTTACTGGCAGCTCAAGCAGGCCAAAGGGGTGCTGGACTTCGGGGATTTGGAGCACGGAGCGCTGGCCGTTCTCTCGGATGAATCCGGCGGCCGGCGGTGTCCGTCTCCGGTTGCTATGGCGTACAGAGAAAGGTTTTGGGAAGTGCTGGTGGACGAGTACCAGGACATCAACCCCGTTCAGGAAGAAATTTTGCAGCTCGTCTCCCGGCAGGGCAGCGGCACGCCCAACTTGTTCTCTGTGGGCGACGCAAAGCAGAGCATCTACCGCTTCCGGCTGGCCGACCCCGGGCTCTTTCTGGCCAAGTACAAAGCCTTTGGGGAGGGCAGGGGCGGCAAAAGGCTGCTGCTCTCCGGCAACTTTAGGAGCCGGCCCCAAATAGTGGACGCCGTAAACTTCATGTTCCGGCAGATCATGACACCGGGTGCAGCGGAACTGGCCTACACTGCTGAGGCAGAACTGGTGTGCAGGTCCTCCTACCCGCCCTGCCCGCCGGAAAACCCCGTGCCTGTTTACGGCCCTGTGGAAGTCTGCCTAATAGAGAGCGGCCAGGGGCAGAACAGGCCGCCTGAAAGCGCTGACCGGGAGAGCACGGCGGGTGAAGAGGAGCAGGAAGAGCTGGAGGCCGCCAGGCTGGAGGCGAGGTTTATCGCCGCCAGGATAAAAGAACTGGTTGGAAAGACGTGCGTCTTAGACCCCGGTGAAGGCAGGTACCGCCCCGCCCAGTACAGGGATATAGCCGTACTGCTGCGCTCTGTGGCAGGTTATGCCGGCACCTTGGCCGAGGAGCTGCGCGCTGCCGGCATACCCGTCTGTGCCGAAGTACCGGGCGCCTACTTCAATTCGGTGGAAGTAATGACGCTTCTTTCCCTCCTGCGGGTGATCGACAACCCCCGCCAGGACATCCATCTCGCCGCTGTCCTGCGCTCGCCGCTGGTCGGGCTGGACGAAGAAGACCTGGCCCGGGTGAGGCTGGCTTTGCCGCGGGCAGGTGATTTTTACGATGCCGTATTAGAAGCTGCCCGCCGGGAAGATGCGCTCGGCAGGCGGCTAAAAGAATTCCTGGCGCAGCTTGACGGGTGGCGGACGGCGGCCCGGCGGGGCACGGTGGCAGGCCTGGTGTGGTCTGTCTGCCGTGATACCGGCTACTACGACTTTGTCGGCGGCCTGCCGGGCGGAAGCCAGCGGCAGGCCAATTTAAGGGCGCTGTACCACCGGGCGCTTTTGTACGGGGGGACCGCCTTTTGGGGTCTGGCCGGTTTTTTGCAGTTCGTCGAGCGCCTGGAGGAAGAAGGGTTCGATCTGGCAGCAGCATCCCCCGTGAGCGAAAAAGAAGATGCCGTGCGGGTGATTAGCGTACACAAGAGCAAGGGCTTAGAGTTTCCGGTCGTTTTTTTGGCCGGTCTGGGGCGCAAGTTCAACCTGCAAAGCTTGGGGAGCAGGGTCCTCTTCCACCGCGAGCTGGGGATGGGGCCGGAACTGGTGGACCTGGAGTGCCGGACTGTGCGTAAGACGGCGGCCTGGGCGGCTGTACGGGAAAGGCTGGTTGCCGAGACTCTGGCCGAGGAAATGCGCATCCTTTATGTGGCCATGACGCGGGCGCGGGAAAAGCTTGTGATGGTGGGCGCAGTGCGCGGTCTCGCCGCCCGCGTGGCAGGTTGGTGTGCCTCCGTCTGGCACGAAGGCCGTGCCCTGCCGGATGGCGTCCTGGCTGCCGCGGCCTGTCCTCTGGACTGGCTGGCCCCAGCCCTGGCCCGTCACCCGGACGGCCGCCCGATGTGGCGGGCAGCGGGGCTTGAACTGGCCGGCAGGCCGCCGGGGCTGTTAGACTGCAAGTCGCGCTGGCAAATTTACACCTTGGACAAGGTGCCGCCGGCTGGCGCTGGATTTTTTGCTGGTGAAAAGCTGGGTGACCGCCTGCGGCACACAAAGCCTTTTGACCCGGGGCCCTACTGGGAAGACGTAAAGGCCCGCCTGGGATGGAGGTACCCGGCGGAAAGGATCTCAGCCCTGCCGGCTAAAGCTGCGGCCAGCGGCGTGCAAGCTCTTTTCGACCCGCCTTACGGGTATGATGCCCAGAAAAGCGAAGACCAGGGCGCGGGCAGTTGGCGAGTGCTCCCCAGGCCGTCATTTGTGCGCGGCAAAGGGCTCACACCGGAGGAAATAGGTTCGGTCGTCCACCTGGTCATGCAGTGCATCGATCTGGGGGGCCGGCTGGACGAAGAAGGTATCCGGGAGCAGGTGGGGGAACTCGTAAAAAAGGAAGTAATAGCGAAAGATCTGGCCTGCGCCCTGCCGGTCGAGGAGATCGCCTCTTTCTTTGCCAGCCCCTTGGGCTTACGTATCCTAAAAGCAAAAAGCGTGCAAAGAGAAGTGCCTTTTACCTTGGCCGTGCCGGCGGACGAACTTTATGCTGGTGTGACGGGGATTGGGGGCGAGAGGGTTATAGTGCAGGGCGTGATCGACTGCCTGGCCGACGAGGGCGACGGGCTCCTCCTTATAGATTACAAGACCGGCGAACGCATTCCCGCCGCCCCGTCAGAAGTGCCGGATGCGTACCGGCGCCAGGTTCTGCTCTACGTGCGGGCGGCAGAAGATATTTTGGGACGTAAAGTAAAAGAGGCTTACCTTTACTTTTTGCGCGGCGGCACAGCAGTAAAGGTTTTCGGCCGCCGGGACGGCCAGCTGGAGGGTGCGTCCGGCCTGTTGTAAACTTGTATAAATTTGCTATAAAGTGTAAGGCAGTTAAACTTGCAATCCGCACAATTTTACTTTTTTTAATTTTTTCTAGACTTTTCGCTATATTAATATTAATCTTTAAATAAAAGGCTCGTTTTTATGGCATAATTTGTTTTTTTTGGGGAGAATGGAGCCGTGACAGAATCGCATTCACCTGCACCAAGAGGTTTGCTGGATGACTTCGGTCAGTACGATTTGCTGCGCGATGTTCTCGACTTATTCCCTGGTATTGTCTTAGTGTGCGACGCCGGTGCCAGGATCGTCCTGGCCAATAAGTGGGCGGAAGAGGAATTCGGCATTACAAAAGAGGGAATTGAAGGTTTAGAACCAGGGCGCGGTGTGGCGGTAATAACGGGGGAAGGAGGGGAAAATTCCTTCCTTGCCCCTCTCAAAAGAACCCTGGAAACGGGTGTGGAAATTAAGAGGCGGGAAGTTGCGCTGAAATCAAAATTGCACCTGATTCCGTTTAAGTATATTGTCACTACCAGGCTTATCTTTAAGTCTGCCAGAGTAGCGGGCGCTATAGGCTTTTACGAACGCCATAAGAGATTTAGGACGGTGGCCGATTACAGCGCGCTAAGCCTCCCCACTACTGCTGAGCAGATCGAAACCCTCTACGCTTTTGCCGAAGCCATTGGCGCCCGCGACAATTACACACTGGGTCATTCTGAGAAGGTAGCCGAGTACGCGGTAATGATTGCCGAGCACCTGGGCTTAAGCCAGGAAGAAATAGAGCTTGCCTACTTCTGCGGGATTATGCACGACATAGGTAAGATCGGCATTCCCGAGAGCATCCTCAACAAACCGGGCAAGCTCACACCTGAAGAGTACAAGCAGATCATGCAGCACCCCACCAAAGGGGCTACCATTCTCTCGCACATCAACTGGCTGGACAAGGTGCTGCCCGTCATCAACTGCCACCACGAAAGGTACGACGGCACGGGCTACCCCTTAGGGCTGGCCGGTGAAGAAATTCCCTTAATTAGCCGCATACTAGCCGTTGCCGATGCTTTCGACGCCATGACTACTGACCGCTGCTACCGCCCGGCCCTAAGCCTGGAAGAGGCTCTTTCCGAGTTGAAGGCTAACGCCGGCAAGCAGTTTGACCCCTTTATAGTCAGCACCTTCATACAAATACTGGAACAATTTGCCTGAAAAATTTTATTCCTGGCGGCTAAAAGAGTATGCACCCCAAAGGCCGAAAAGCAAAGCCAGACCGGCCAGGACGGCCAGGTCCAAAGGCAGGCTGTGCTGGACTAAAAAGGAAAGCGCCGCCGGGTCTTTGCCGCTGTAGATAACGGCCCGCAGCGCATCCACGCCGTAGGTAAGCGGGTCTATTTTCATTAAGGCGCGCATCCAGGCCGGTACGGCGGACAGGGGAAACATGGCCCCGCTCAAGAAGAACAGGGGCATGATCAAAAAATTCATGATCATCTGAAAGCCCTCGTGGGTTTCCATGCTGCTGGCAATAGCCACCCCCAAAAATGCGATGGCCGTGGAAACCAGGAAGAGGACGGCCAGGAGCTTCGCGGCGGTAACCGGGGTAAGGGGAACTTTGGCCACGGGAGCAAGGAGCAACAAAACCGCGGCCTGCAGCATGGCCACCGTGCTGCCTCCCAGCGCTTTGCCCACGGCTGTCGCCCAGCGCGGGACTGGTGCCACCAGCACCACCTTTAGAAAACCGAATTCCCGGTCCCAGATAATGGATATGCCGGAGAAAATGGAAGTAAAGAGCACCGACATAGCCAGTATGCCGGGGTACATGAACTGCAGGTAATCGATGTTAATTCCGGCCGGCGCCGAGCGAAAGCCCATAGCCGAAGAAATGCCCTGACCCACGATAAGAAAGTAAATGAGCGGCTGGCCCAGCGTGGCCGCCACCCGCGCCCGCTCTCTCACAAAGCGCAAGATCTCCCTGTACCAGATGATATAAATGGCGCGCAAGGCTGCCTGCACACTTCTGCCCTCCCTTTTATTTGTCCCGCCGCCGGCGTATTCTCAAGCGGGCGCTTTCCAGGGCGCTGGCGCTTTCCGGCCGGATGGCCCGGCCCGTCATCTTTAAAAAGACGTCCTCCAGCGTTGGCCGGCGCAAAGATATGCTTTCGATGTGTTCTCCGAGCTCGGCGGCCAGCTTGGGAATAAAGCTTGCGCCGTCGGCGACTTCTGCGAAGACCCCGCCGGGGCCGGTTTTGACGGCCAGTCCGAACCGCTCCTCAATGAGGCGGCAGAGGTCTTCTGCCCGGCCGGCGGGAGCGATCACCACCACATCCCCGCCCACGCGCCGCTTTAAGTTTTCCGGCGTGTCCAGGGCCTGAATGCGGCCGTGGTCAATAATGGCGATGCGGTCGCAGTTTTCCGCCTCTTCCATGTAGTGGGTGGTCATGAAGATGGTTAAACCCTTTTCCTCCCGCAGCTTTTTTATGTGATCCCAGATGGCGGCGCGGGTCTGCGGGTCTAGCCCCAAGGTGGGCTCGTCGAGGAAGAGAAGGCGCGGGTGGTGGAGGAGGCCGCGGGCAATTTCCAGCCGGCGGCGCATTCCGCCGGAAAAAGTGCGCACGGTGTCGTTTCTCCTCTCCCAAAGCCCCACCATATTTAAGAGCTCTGCAGAGCGCTCTCTTTGCAGCTGGCGGGGCAGGCCGTAGAGCAGACCCTGCAGGTAGAGGTTTTGGGCGGCGGTGAGCCGGTCGTCCAGCGAGCCGTCCTGGAAGACTATCCCTATGGAGCGGCGGACAGAATCGGGTTCCCGGAGAACATCAAACCCGGCCACTCGGGCCGCGCCGGCAGTGGGGCGGATGAGTGTGCAGAGGATTTGAATGGTCGTTGACTTGCCGGCGCCGTTGGGACCCAAAAAGCCAAAAATTTCGCCCTCCTCTACGGCAAAGGATATCCCGTCTACCGCCTTAACAGGACCAAAGTGCTTTTTTAAGCCTTCTACTTCCACTATTGCTGCCATACCTAAAAATTCAATACCTCTCTTTAGTCTCTTCAGCCCTCCCGGTAATCGAAGACCCGCCTAGTTTTTTTCTCGCTCCGCGGCAGGGTGCCCTCGGGCACAATTTCTACGTCCGCCCAGATACCGATGCGGGCTTTAATGTTTTTGCGCAAGCTCTGTGCTATGTCGTCAGGCCGGTGCTGTGGCGAGCCCTCGGCCCGCACCAGCACACGCTCTTTGCCGTCGTCCCTGGTGAGCACGAGTTGGTACTCACCCAAAACCCCCGCCGTCTCTTTGATGACGTGGTCGAGTTGGCCGGGGTAGATGTTTACCCCTTTGACTTTAACCATGTCGTCGGTGCGTCCCAGAACCCGCCCGATCAACGGGTAGGGGCTGCCGCAGGGGCAGGGATGGGGCAGGATGGCGGTAATGTCGCGGGTGCGGTAGCGCAAAAGCGGCATTCCCTCCTTGGTGAGGGTGGTGATGACCAATTCGCCTTCCACGCCCGGCGGCAGCTGCCGGCCGCTTGCCGGGTCGATGACCTCAAAGAGGAGGTGGTCGTGCCAGAAGTGGAGGCCGGTATGTGCCGGGCAGTCGATGGCTATACCGGGGCCATACACTTCAGTAAGCCCGTAAATGTCGAATGTCTCAATGCCCAGGAGGCTTTCAATGCGGGAGCGTATTTTTTCGCCCCAGCGCTCGGAACCGAAAATGCCGCGTTTTAGAGCAATTTTTTCCCTCAAGCCCCGCCTGCTCACTTCCTCGGCCAGGAGGAGCCCGTAAGAAGAGGTGCCGATCAAAACCGTGGTTTGCAGGTCGACCATCATTTCAAGCTGCTTTTCAGTGTTTCCCGGCCCGGTGGGAACGGCCATGGCGGAGATCTTTTCCACCCCCGCCTGAAAGCCGATGCCAGCTGTCCAGAGCCCGTAGCCCGGCGTTATCTGAACGCGGTCGCGGCTGGTTACCCCCGCCATAGTAAGGCAGCGTGCCATCATCTCTGCCCAGGCGGCTACGTCGCCTGCGGTGTAGGGAACTACTATCGGTTTACCGGTTGTCCCCGAAGAGGAGTGAATGCGCACAACCTCTTCTTCTGGTACGGCCATAAGCCCCAGCGGGTAGTGCTCGCGCAGGTCGTCCTTGGTGGTAAAAGGGAGCCGCTCGAGGTCGGCCAGGGTTTTTACACTGCGCGGGTCTACACCTGCCTCATCGAGGCGCCGGCGGTAAAAAGGCGATCTTTGGTAGATGCGGGGCAAGAACTCGACCAGCATCTTCTCCTGACGGTAGAATACCTCATCGAGACTAAAGTTATTTATCTCAAGGGCGGTGACCATCTTCGCAAACCTCCATAGAGCGCCGCCCTATTTCAAAGGCGCGCAAGTTTATTTCCCGGTGTTTTTCTTTTATGGATTTAAGAAGTGCCCCTTGAAGGTCTTGGGTTGTAAAAGGCAGGCCGGCCAGGGCGGAAAGCGCACCTAAAGCCACGGCGCTAATGGCGCGCGGGCTGCCGGCACGACGGGCGAGCTTAAGCATATCTAAAAGAAATATTTTGTCCGCCTTCTCCTGTAAGAAGCCGATAATGGCGCCGGTGTCGTAAGAAGAAAGGCCGAGGGTTACAGTAACCGGCACTACTGGCGATGTGCTGGCAATGACTGTTCCGCTGGGTTTGAGCAGGGGCAGTGCCCGCAAGGTTTCTGCGGGTTCTAAGCCCAGCAGTATATCTGCTGTTCCGCCCGGGATGAGCGGACCCCATAGACCGCTTCCGGCGCGCACGTGCGCTATTACCGCTCCTCCCCGCTGGGCCATGCCGGTAGTTTCTGCCGTCTTTACTTCTAGTCCTGCCTTCATGGCCGCCAGAGCAATGACCCGCGCTGCCAGTACTACCCCATGTCCTCCTACACCGGCTACAACTGTGTTTAGCATCACGCTTTTTCACCCGCCTTTTCTATCGCCCCGGCGGGGCAGATCTGGGCGCACACCCCGCAGCCGGCACAGGAAGGGGTAATATGCGCTTTCCCGCCACCCCAGGTGATGGCCGGACAGCCGAAGTCTTTTGCGCAGAGACCGCAGCCCGTGCACTTATCAATGTTGACGCCAAACTGCTCCCGGGTTCCAGCCGGTGTAGGGCAGCCGCCTCTGAAGATTACTGTCGAAATGCCATCGTGCATTAAAGCTTCACGTGCCGCTTTTATTGCTTCCTTTAGGTTGTAGGGGTCAGCTTCCAGTACTTTTTCTACCCCGCAGGCCCGGATAATACCGGCAATGTCCAGGGGCTTAGCTGCTGTTCCCGTGGCCGTCCGGCCTACCCCTGGGTGGGGCTGGCTGCCAGTCATGGCCGTTGTGCCGTTGTCCAGTACGGCTACAGTAATGTGTGTACCGTTGTAAGCAGCGTTGATCAGGCCGGTTATGCCAGCGTGGAAGAAGGTGGAGTCGCCAATGAAGGCCACGTACCGCCTCCCTGGCTCGGCGCGGTGCATGCCGGCAGCCATGGTGATACCGGCCCCCATGCAAAGACAGGTATCCAGGGCGTTAAGGGGCGGCATAACTCCCAGCGTGTAACACCCTATGTCGCCGGTGAAAACGGCGTCCATACCGCGAGCTACCCTTTTAAAGGCGTAAAACGAGGCCCGGTGCGGGCAGCCGGCGCAGAGAACGGGCGGCCGGGCGGGAAGTTCCGGGTGCTTTCTCTCCTCCTGCCCGCCGCAAGAAGAGGGCTCTAACCCCAAAAACTGCTCAAGCACAGTGCGCACCTTATCCACATTCAGTTCTCCCTCCCGGGGAACAAGGCCGTCCGCCTTGCCGGAGATAACAGTGCGGCAGCCCCTTCTAAAGGCCAGCAGGGAGACCTGCTCTTCCACCACCGGCTCCTGCTCCTCGACCACCAGCACGCGGGATGCTGTGGACAGGAGCCTGAGAACAGGGCCTTCGGGCAGCGGGTAAGGCGTTCCCACCTTGAGGAGGGGAACTTTGCGTCCCAGCATCTCCAAAGCTTCCCCGGCGTAGTTGTAAGAGACGCCGCAGGCAATTACTCCTGCTTTTCCCTCTTCGCCGGGGTAAAAAGTGTTGAAAGGCGACTGCTCGAAAATCCTTTGGCAGGCTTTGAGCTGGTTGTTCAGCCATACGTGTTTTTGGGCCGAAAGGCTGGGCATAATGACCCACTTGAGGTCTTTTTCAAAGTGAACCTGACGCTCTGGCCGGCGCGGCTTTTCATCCACCTCCACGTCCTGGCGGGCGTGGCAGGTCCGGGTGGTGGGCCTTAAGATCACCGGCAGGGACAGTTCTTCGGAAAGGACAAAGGCGTACTTGACCATTTCTTTGGCTTCTGCCGGTGTGGAGGGCTCCAGTACCGGCAGCTTGGCGAACTGGGCAAAGCGCCGGGTATCCTGTTCAGTTTGCGAGCTGTGCGGCCCCGGATCGTCGGCTACAACCAGAACAAGCCCTCCTTTTACACCGATGTAGGCCAGGCTCAACAGCGGGTCAGCGGCCACATTCAGCCCCACCTGCTTCATGGCTGCCAGGGCGCGCGCCCCGCAGATGGCTGCTCCCGCAGCCACCTCAAGGGCGGCCTTTTCGTTTACCGACCACTCGGCGTAAAAGCCGTAGCGGCCGGCCAGCCCGGCCAGCGTGCCCAACACTTCCGATGACGGCGTCCCCGGGTAGGCGCAGGCCACCTGCACGCCGGCCTCTACCGCCCCCCAGGCAATCGCTTCGTTACCCAGCAGTAACTTTTTAGTCAATTTTTTGCTTCCCCCTGTTGCAAGCTAAAAAATAAAGCCGGGCGGTGAGCCCGGTCTTTTTTTGTGGCTTAAAAAACCCAAAAGCCCGCTCGCCTCCACCATCTCGCAAAATTCCGCTCAACTCAACTCATCTGAACAGTAATATTAATTTTTTCACTGCCAAAAATTCTACCACACACCGTCCAGCCTGTCACGGGGTATTTTGTTGTAAAATATTGATACAGCCGAAAAAACAAAAGTGCGCTGAAAGGGGGAAGCTTCTTTGGAAAAAGTAAGAGCCCGCGTGGTGGTGAGGGGCAGGGTGCAGGGTGTCTATTTCCGTGCTGAAACCAGGGACCGCGCCCGCCAACTCGGACTGACCGGCTGGGTAAAAAACCGGCCGGACAGGGCAGTGGAAGCTGTCTTCGAAGGCGAAAAGGGCGCTGTGGAGGAGATGGTTTCCTGGTGCCGTAAGGGCCCTCCCCTGGCGGAAGTTGCCGGCCTGGAAGTCGAGTGGAGCAGTTACACGGGAGAATTTGACGACTTTAAAATTGCTTTTTGATTTTAAGTAAAAAGACATTAAAGCATAAAACATTGCATTATATATGGAAAATATGTATAATATAGGTAAATATAGCAAATAAGCGGTGTTATGCATGAAAATAGGTTTGACTTCCTCCGTGCTGGCCGGAAAAATTGCCTACCTCGCCAGCCGGGCCCGCGGCTTTGGCGGCACATCCCTGCCCGGGGCTGTAGCCCGGCGCCTCTACCCTAACTGCCTTAGGGATCTGGCCGGCCAGGTGCCCGGCGGTGTCGTCCTGGTCTCCGGCACCAACGGCAAGACGACCACTACCAACATGCTTGCCGGTATCCTGCGGGTGGCCGGCCGCCGGGTAGCCGTTAATTCGGAAGGGGCTAACCTTATTTCCGGCGTAACTGCCTGTCTTGTTTTGCGTTCCGGTGCCGGCGGTTCGGTAAACTGTGATTGCGCCGTCCTAGAGGTGGATGAAGCTACCTTGCCAGCCGTGCTGGGGGAAGTTTCACCGCGCCTTCTGGTTCTTACCAATTTTTCCCGCGATCAGCTTGACCGCTACGGTGAAGTTGACAGTTTGGTTGTGGCGCTAAAAGCAGCTCTGGCCGGCAGGGAGGACGTACAGCTGGTTTTAAATGCCGACGACCCGCTGGTCGCCCATTTGGGCGTAATACCGTGCTCCTCCCGGCCCCCCTTCTACTACGGCCTGGCCCAAGAACGGTTGTGCGCCCTGCACCGGGTGCTGCGGGCTGCCTTGTGCCCCGTGTGCAATGCTCCCCTGGATTACGGGGCCTTTTACCGCTGCCTTTCCTGTTCTTTTGCCAGGCCAACACCACAAGTTGAGGGGTTTTTGGTGCCAGCAGGCGGCGGGAAGGCTGCTTGTCAAATTTCCTACGCCGGAAACTGTGTCCGTTTAGAGCTCAAAACCGGCGGCCAGTACAACCTTTACAATGCCCTGGCTGCTGTGTCAGCCGGGGTCTTGCTGGGAGTGCCCCTGGCAGTGGCCGCCGGGGCGGTAGAAAGCTTTTCTCCCGTGGCGGGGCGTATGGAGAGGTTTTCTGTCGGCGGCAGGGAAGTATTACTTGCTTTAGTCAAAAACCCCGCCGGTTTTAACGAAATACTGCGCACCTTCAGCGGCCGGCCGGCCGTCAAAAGGGTGATGCTCGTGGCCTTAAACGACAATGTCGCCGACGGCAGAGATGTCTCCTGGCTTTGGGACGTGGATTGGGAAGAATTTCTGGCGGTGAGCGGCTGGGAGGGGATAGCGGTCTGTACCGGCGGAAGGGCGGAAGAGGCGGCCTTGCGCTTAAAGTACGCCGGCCTGCCCCCAGGCAGGCTGGTTGTAGAGCCCTGTCCCAAGAAAGCGGTTGGCGCCGCCCTGCAGTTTGAGGCCGGCGATTACTGGTTTTTTGTTACTTACACTGCCCTAAAAGTTGTGCGCCAGCAACTGATGAGAGTGTTGGGCAGGTGAAGGATATGGCTTTAAAAGAACCGCTGGTTTTGGGACACCTCTATCCGGAACTGCTCAACCTCTACGGCGACCGCGGCAACGTAACTGCCGTAGTAAGGCGCTGTCAGTGGCGGGGCTTGTCAGTTATTTTGCGCCCCGTGCACGTTGGAGAACGGGTTGATTTTCGCGAGTTTGACCTGCTCTTTATCGGCGGCGGCTCCGACCGGGAAATGGCGGCCTGCGCTTCCGACCTCTTAAAGCGTGCTGGAAACCTAAAAGAGGCCGTTGAAGGCGGTCTGGTTGTCCTGGCCGTGTGTGGGGGTTACCAGCTCCTGGGCCGCTATTACCAGCCGGCCGGCAGAAAGTCAATTCCGGGTCTTGGCATTTTGGACTTTTACACGGTTGCCGGCAAAAAACGCCTGGTGGGCAACGCCGCCGTTGATGTCCGCCTGGGCGGCACGTGTGTGCGGCTGGCCGGTTTTGAAAACCACCTGGGCCGTACTTACCTGGGCCGAGTCGAGCCTCTGGGAAAAATTGTCTTTGGCTACGGCAATAACGGGTGCGACGGCACGGAAGGGGTCCGCTACAAGAACGTATTCTGCACCTACCTGCACGGGCCGGTGCTGCCCAGGAACCCGGCCTTGTCTGACTACTTGATAGAGCTGGCCGCCCAAAGAAAAGGGCTGGCTGGTGCTCTGACCCCGCTGGACGACGTCTTAGAACATGCGGCCAGGCGGGCGGCCTTTAAACTCATGGGCTTAAAGGAAATGTCCTGTTAGTGCGCCGCACTGGCAATTTTGTTAATATTTTGACCTTTTTAGTTCATAAATTTTTATTCCCTTTGTTCTACCAGGTGGTCTAAAATAAAAGTGTAATGAATCCTGTATGCAAAAAGCGGAGGTTTAAAGCCGTGCAGTGCATCGTCACCTGGAGCGAAGGGGAAGAAGTGCACTACCTGTTTGTAGATGAAGAAGAAGTGGCCGAAATTCTGGAAGAGGATAAAAAGTACATCGTGGCCTACCTGCCGCACTAAAGAAGTGAAGAGGCGAAATTAGAGGGGCGGGCGGTGCCGTGCCGGAAGCTCCCTAATTTTGCTTTTTTATTTGTTAAAATTTTTTTAATATAAATATTTTTGAGATAAAAAATTTATTTTAAACGCCTGCCGTGTTATAATTTTACAGCAAGTGTATGTTAAAATATGTAAGTATAAAAAATAAGGCGGTGAGCAGTATTGAAATTTAAGGTTGCTTTTGTGGGAGCTGCCGCGCTGGCCGTTTTGGTAGTTGCTTCTGCACTGGTGGCAGCCCGTCCGTATTTTTGGGGGAAAGGGCGCGGGGTAGAGCAGGCGCCCGCCCCGCCGCCGGCACCCCCTGCGGCAGAAGAAAAAGCGCCAGCCGATTTTTCAGATTTGGTCGTCTACTACTTGAAGATGACGGCGCAAGACGCTTATCTGGTGCGGGAAGTGCACCGCATTCCTAAACCGGAAGACCCCTACCGGGCAGCCGTCCAGGAGCTTATTACCGGTACCCCGTCCACACCCGGCGCCCAGCGCGTCCTGCCCTCCGGTGCGCGGGTTTTAGGGGTGACGGTGACCGGCGGCACGGCCACGGTTAACTTTTCCCGGGAAGTGCTGCACGCCAACGCAGGGGCCAGCGGTGAAGCCCTGGGGATTGCCAGCATCGTCAACACCTTAACCGAACTGCCCGGTGTGGAGAGAGTTTCTTTTATGGTGGAGGGCAAACTGGACGAAGAAACCATGGACTGGTGGGGCCACGTGGGCCTCTACGAGCAGCCTTTTAAAAGGGATCTCTCCAAGGTTTACGAGCCAGCCATCTGGGTAACCCGGCCTTTGCCCGGCCAAAAGGTAGGTTTTCCGCTGGAGGTGCGCGGCAGCGCCCGGGTCTTTGAAGGGACGGTTAACTTGCGCCTGGTAGAAGAAGGGGGAAGGGTGCTGGCCGAAACGTTCGCCACGGCTACCACCGGCGCACCGGGCCGGGGAGATTTCTCGGCCGTTCTTTCGCCGCCCGCGCCCGTTGCGGGCCGGGGCAGGCTGGAAGTTTTTTGGATAAGCCCTGAAGACGGGCGGGAAATGGATAAGGTGACCGTCCCGCTAGTCTGGTGAAGTGCGGGTTATAAAATTTTAAACTGCAAAACTGCGAAAAAACGGAGTTTGGGGCGCGGCTGCCGTAAGGCAGCCCATTCTTTTTTGTGCCGCCGTGCATATAATGTAATATTCAAGGGGTGAGGGATAAGTGGACTTCATGAAGCGGTTAAGAGAACACAGCGCGGCCGAAAGGCAGCTCGCCTGGGAAGGGACTTTTCTTGACTACCTGGAGATCGTTAAAAAAAGGCCGCACGTAGCCCAGCTTGCCCATGCCCGCCTCTACCACATGATCAGGTCTGCCGGTGTGGAAGAAGACGGGCCGGTAAAAAAATACAAGTTTTTCAGCGGCGAGCTCTTTGGCCTGGACAAAACCTTAGAGAGACTGGTGGAGGAGTACTTTCACCCGGCCGCCCGCCGCCTGGATGTGAGAAAGCGCATCCTGCTGCTCATGGGGCCGGTGAGCGGGGGCAAATCTACCCTGGTGGCCATGTTAAAGCGCGGCCTGGAAAAGTACAGCCGCACCGAGGAAGGGGCCCTCTACGCTATTGCGGGCTGCCCCATGCACGAAGAGCCGCTGCACCTGATTCCCCGCGAGCTGCGGGAAGATTTCCAAAGAGAGTACGGCGTCTACATCGAGGGTGAGCTCTGCCCCTCCTGCCGCCTGATGGTGGAGGAAGAGTACGGCGGCAATATCGAGAAAGTGCGGGTAAAGAGGATCTTTTTGTCCGAGGACAAGAGAGTGGGTATCGGCACTTTTGCCCCATCTGACCCCAAGTCACAGGACATAGCCGACTTAACGGGCAGCGTGGATTTTTCCACTATTACCGAGTACGGCTCAGAGTCCGACCCGCGGGCTTACCGCTTTGACGGCGAGCTGAACATCGCCAACCGCGGCATCATGGAGTTTCAGGAGATGCTGAAATGCGACGAGAAATTCCTCTACAACCTGCTCTCCCTCTCTCAGGAGGGCAATTTCAAGGCCGGCCGCTTTGCGCTTATCTACGCCGACATTATGGTCGTGGCCCACACCAACGAAAACGAGTACAAGAGTTTTATCAGCAACAAGAAAAACGAAGCCCTGCAGTCCCGCATCATTGTCATGAAGATCCCCTACAATTTGAAGGTCAGCGAAGAAGTCAAGATTTACGAAAAATTAATAGGCCAGAGCGACTTAAAAAATATCCATATCGCCCCTCATGCCTTAAAGGTGGCGGCTATCTTCTCCGTGCTCTCACGCTTGAAAGAGTCCAAAAAGCAGGGCATGGATTTGGTTAAGAAAATGAAGCTCTACGACGGCCAGGACGTGGAGGGCTTTGTGCAAAAGGACGTCCAGGAACTGCAGGCGGAAGCCCCGGACGAGGGCATGAGCGGGGTGGACCCGCGCTACGTGATCAACCGGCTTTCCTCGGCGCTGATCCGCACTTCCACGCAGTGCATCAATGCTCTGGATGTGCTGCGCGCCCTGAAAGAGGGCTTAGACCAGCACCCGTCCATCACCAGGGAAGAGCGGGAGCGGCTTTTGAACTTCATTTCCATAGCCCGCCGCGAGTACGACGAGATTGCCAAAAAGGAAGTGCAGAAGGCCTTTGTCTACTCGTACGAAGAGTCGGCCAAAGTGCTCTTTAACAACTACTTAGATAATGTAGAGGCCTACTGCAGCGGCACCAAGATAGTGGACCCCATCACCGACGAGGAGCTGGAGCCGGACGAAAAGCTCATGCGCTCGATCGAAGAGCAGATCGGCATTGCCGAGAGCGCCAAAAAGGCTTTTAGGGAAGAGATCCTCATTAAGCTTTCCTCCTACGCCCGCAAGGGCCAGGTGTTCGATTACCGCTCGCACGAGCGGCTCAAAGAGGCCATCGAGAGAAAGCTCTTTGCCGATTTAAAGGACGTGGTTAAAATAACCACGTCCAGCAAAACTCCAGACGCCGAGCAGTTAAAGCGCATAAACGAAGTGTGTGCCAGGCTCATCGAGGAAAACGGTTACTGCCCTGCCTGTGCCAATGAGCTCTTAAAGTACGTGGGGAGCCTTTTAAGCCGCTAACTTTTGAGCTGCTGAAAAAGTTTTACTGCAAAAACCTGCTGAGCGGCCCGAAAATCGCCTCAACGGCCTTCATGGGGCTGGCCAGCCTTACCCCTAAGAGCTGGGGTACGAGCAAAGCCAAACCGCCCAGCAGCAAAACTCCAAACGCGGCCAGCTCCCGGTACATTTTTTTCTTTACCAGACTGCGCCCTTCTAAAAAAGCAACCAGTGCCACAAAGGTTAAGACTGCGGCTGCCACGGCGAAAAGCGCACCCCTTTTAATTTTTTTTGGCGCTGGCCTTGGTGGTCAAAAGGCCAAAATCCCGCACTTTAGCTTCTACCTGCAAAGAAATGCCTGCCTGCGCCAAGTGTTCGTCCCAGCTATTTTTTAATGCCTGCCATTCCCTTTTGTACTTCCGGCGGAAAGCTTCCCCAAAACCAAATATGTCCGCACCGTACTCTTTTTGGACTTTGTGCAAAACAGCTGCGAGCCTTTTTTCCATTTCTGCGGACACGCTTTTTTCCACAGCCGCCAGGGTTTCTTTGTTGGCCAGGTTTTCGTCGCCCTGCTGTTCCAGCACGTCGCCTTCTACTTCTATTGTCACATGGAAAAAGGGGCGCTCGCCGTCGTAATGCGGCGTAACTTTAGTCTTGCCCCGTCTCATTTTATAGGACAGCATTTTAGACGGGTCTTCTGGGCTTGGGGCAGCGATGATTTCTTGTAATCTTCCACCTATGAGCCAGAGGGCAGCCCGCGTTTCATCATCGTTCAGGCAGCCCACCAGCCTGTCCTCTTTAAAGACGGCTGTGCCGCAAAGAGCTGCCTGTTTTTTAGCCGTGGGCTCTTTTTCCTGCCCCTGGGAAGGCACGCTTCCCTCGTCCCTGACCTCCACCATGGCACAAGACGGCTCCACACCTCTTTTGGCCAGCATTTCCGAAAATTCCCGCAAGTGCACGGCGTGGCCGGCCCGCAGCAAAGAAAGAAAGCCGGCAGCCTGGGCAGAAGTCTTTTCTAAGACCGAGTAAGATACCAGGAAATCCCTGGCTTCCCCTTTGCAGACCATCACCCACATGTTCTCCCGCGGCTGCCGGCTGCGCTGGAAGAAATTTAACATCGCATTTGCGCCCCTTTTGGCCATTTCTTCTCCCATGACCAGGATGATGCTGTGGCCCCAGTAAATCTGGCGGGGAACAAAATATGCCAGGTTTCTTTCAGCTTCTTCAATGGTTCTGCCCTCGGCCGAAACGGTCCAGCTGGCCGCGGTGGCTTCCTTTCCCCCGCTGCCCGTCTCGCCGCCCACAAAAGCAGTGTGTCTAGCCACCTGCACGGTGAGGCGGATTTTGCCTTGCGGCGTCCAGTCGACTCCCGTGCCCAGCACCACGGCTACCCCGGAAATTTCCCGGCGGTCCCAGCAGCCGGCTGCCAGGAAAGAAGAAATAACCATTGTAACGGCCAATATTAAAAGAGAAATTACTAAAACAGATCTCTTCAACCGGTGCTTGACCCCCCGCTTTTTTTGCTTTTGGCCACAGTGTAGAGCAGTAGCGGTATTCCCGCTTCAAAGACTGTAAAAGCGTAAGGCGGCCAAACTGTGGCAATAAAGTGGATGAGTTCGGCGGCATTTTCGCATGTGAGCGCTAAGGCCGTCAGGACGGTGCCCAGGGGAACTACCAGCGGCCGGTAGTCCCTTAGCCCGAGAAGCTGGGCGCTTCCTAGGGCGGCCGCGTAGTAAAAGACCCCCACCTTAGCAAAACCGCCCAGCATCCAGACGGCCACAACAATGGATTCCAGCCGCTCCAAAAAATTGGCTATGGAAACCGTCCTCACGGCGTTGTAGGTGGGAAATATGTAGTTTCCAGCCACCTCTGATCCAAAAACCAGAACAGCTACCAAAACACAGGCGGCAACAGATGCGCCGTTAAAGAGAGTTGCCAGCACGGCCACCCGCCGCACCTTTCTTTTATCTTCTAAGCTAGGCGCTATAACCGCCAGGAGGATAATTTCCCCAAACCAGCTCAGCGGCACGGCAGCGCCTTTTAAAACCTGCAGCGGTTCGGCCTCAAAAACCGGCAGGATTCTAGAAATCTTGATATCTTTGGCGGTTAAGAGGAAAACCAGAAATAGAAGCCCTAAGAGCAGGGGCAAGTAAAGCTGGGTGTACCTGGCCAGGACTTCCAGCCCGCCGTAGACGGCGTAGCCGGCCACGGCTACTACCGCCACAAAAAACAAGGTGCTGGGCGTGTTGGGCAATAAGGCTATACACAAAAAGGAGGAAAACTCGTTAATGATCAGGGAGTTGGCCTGCAGGAACCACCAGATGTACAAAAGGCACACGATTTTGCCCAAAACCTTCCCCAAGAGCTCTTCTGAATGTGAAAACAGGTTTTTTTGGGGAAAGAGCTGGCACAAGTTGGCCGCCAGCAGGGCAACTAACAGGCCGGCTGCCGTGGCCGCCGCCACCGAAAGCCAGGCGTCCTGCCCGGCCAGCTTGATCACAAAATTCGGCACCGTGAGAATGGCGGTGGGCAGGACGGCGGCCGCCATGAGCATCACGGCCTGCGTAGTGTCTATTCTTTCTTCTCTCATGATGCATAACTCCTTGCCAGTGTTTTGGCTTAGAGCAGGGCTTGTTGGCGCCGGCTATTCTTTCGGCCGGGCCGGTTTTAGCCCTTCTCCTTGCCGTTTCTGGTTGAACCTGGCCAGCAAGCGCGGCCTGGTGAGCATGGCCCAGAAAGGGGCGCGCACGAAGGTGTCCTTTAAATCGGGGGCGACGGCGGGGGTGAGCGGGTAGAGATAGGGCACGCCGAAGGACCTGAGCCCGCACAGGTGAATGCCCAGTACGGCCAGCCCCGTAATGAGGCCGAATAAGCCCATGGCCGCCGATAAGACCAGCAGCAAAAACCTCAAAATCCTAAAAGCGATGCTGGCGCTGTATGAAAAAGTAAAAGAGGCGATACCGGTTAAAGCCACCACGATGACTGTTGCCGCCGCCACCAGGCCGGCGCGCACGGCCGCCTCGCCGACGACCAGGGCGCCCACTATGCTCACCGCCTGGCCTATGGGGCGCGGCAGGCGTATGCCCGCTTCCCTTAAGATTTCAAAGGTTATCTCCATGATCAGCGCTTCCACGAAAATGGGAAAGGGCACCGCTTCCCGCTGGGCGGCGATGCTCAGCAGCAAGGGGGTGGGTAGGAGCTCCAAGTGATAGCTGACCACGGCTATGTACAGTGAGGGTAGGACTAGAGATGCGGCCATGGAGAGATAGCGGATAAGCCTTACTGCCGAAGAAAAGATAAAACGCTCGTAGTAATCTTCGGCGGCCTGCAGGTACTCGACGAAGAGGTTGGGTACCGTCAGGGCAAAAGGGGTACCGTCTACCAGGAGGGCCACCCGGCCCTCCAGCAGCATGGCCGCCACCCTGTCCGGTTTTTCCGTGTGGTTGACCGTGGGGAAGACCGAAAAGGGGTTATCCTCGATGAGCTCTTCGATATTGCCGCTTTCCAGTACGTAGTCCACATTAATTTTTTCCAGGCGGCTTTTCACTTCCCTAACCATTTTGGGCGGAGCAATGCCCTCTATGTACAAAAGTGCCACTTCTGTCTTGGTAACCTCGCCCAGGCGCAGAGTTTCTATTTTTAAGTTGGGGTTTTTAATCCGGCGTCTCACCAGCGATGTGTTTACCCGCAGCGTCTCCACAAAAGACTCGCGCGGCCCGCGCACGGTGGGCTCGGCCTCCGGGTCGGTAATGTTGCGCGTTTCCCAGTGGCGGATGCCGTTGATGAGCGCAGTGGCATGGCCGTCCACCAGGAGGACGGCGTCCCCGCTCAAAACGGCCAAAACGGCCTCGGACATTTTGTGCGTCTCGCCTACCTGGTGCACGCACAGACCATGCTGTTTGATAAAGTCCAGGACGCCGCCGGCGTTGATTTTTAAGCCGGGTGCGGCCACAGGCACTTCCAGGGCCAGGGCGCGCATGATCAGGTCCCCGGCCATGGCCCTGTCCACCAAGCCGTCAACGTAAACCAGGGCAAGCTTAATGCGCTCGTTCTGGGCAAAAACAAACTCCCTGAAGACGACGTCGCTGCAGTTAAAAAAGACTGCCTTTAACACCGCCAGGTTTGTTTTTAAATCGAGGCTTAAAAATTCTCTTTCCCAGTCCACACTGCCGGCTGTGCCGACGTCCTGGCCGGCGGCTCTTTTTCTGGAGCGCTTTTTTTTACTGCTGGAGAAAAGGCCAAAAATGGACTTCATTGTTTCTCAAAGCCCGCCTTTTTCTGCTTTTTCTGCAATTATACAAGCTGTTACCTGACGAATTTTAACTGTAATTATTATTTACCGCCAGAAGTAGCAATATGATACTTTACAGAGTGGCAAAGCAGACCATAGGGGGCATAAAAATAGAATAACCGTGAGGAGGTGGTAAAGTGGCGCAGCATAAGCACATCATTACCCGGGAGGACTGGTCGCTCTACCGCAAAGGTGAGATCGACAGGGCGCGGCACCGGGAAAAAGTGCGGGAAGCCATTATGAGGAACCTGGCCGATATAGTCGCCGAAGAGAGTATTATCCTGCGCGACGGTCACAAAGTGCTCAAAGTGCCTATCCGCTCGCTGGAGGAGTTCCGCTTTCGCTTTGATGTGGGCCGGCAAAAGCACGCCGGACAAGGGGGAGGGAACAGTAAGGTAGGGGACGTTGTCTTCAGCGAGCCCGCCGGCGGGGGGCAGGGGGGCAAAGGCGCCGGTAGCGAGCCGGGCGTTGAGTACTACGAGGCGGAAATTACTGTAGATGAACTGGCGGAGCTCTTATTTGAGGACTTGGGCCTTCCCAACTTGAAGGACAAAAAAAAGGCCAGCATTGCGGCTGACTACGTGGAGTTCAAGGACGTGCGCAAAAAGGGCGCCAGCGGCAACATAGACCGCCGGAGGACCATCAAAGAGGCTATAAAGAGAAGCGCGCAGAGTGGCGCGCCCGGCCTTTTGGGCATAAAACCCGAGGACCTGCGCTACCGTACCTGGGAAGTGACCAAAAGAGAAGAATCTTCCGCTGTGGTGCTGGCCATGATGGACACCTCCGGCTCCATGGGGCCTTACGAAAAATACATTGCCCGCAGCTTTTTCTTCTGGACAGTGCGCTTTTTGCGCACCGTTTACCATAACGTGGAGATAGTCTTCCTTTCCCACCACACCGAGGCCAAAGAGACGACCGAAGAGGAGTTTTTCGCCCGGGGTTCGAGCGGCGGCACCCGTTGCTCTTCGGTCTACAAACTTGCCCTGGAGATCATCGGCCAGCGCTACCCGCCCGAAGATTACAACATTTACGCCATCCACTTCTCCGACGGCGACAATTTAGCTTCCGACAACGAAAACTGCGTTAAGCTCGTAGAAGAGCTATTGCGCGTGTGTAACCTGGTAGGCTACGGCGAAATCGAGGGGCCGTACCACTACTCCAGCACCCTGCGCACCGTCTACCAGCGCATCCAAAACCCCCGTTTTGTGTCCGTCTCCATTGCCGATAAAAGCGGCGTCTACCCCGCCCTAAAACGCCTTTTCGGTGCCAGGCACTTAACTTATTAACTTATTTATTGAAGGGACGCAGAACCCCCTGTTACAATGGGTAAAAGGGGGTGATTTTTTTGGGCAGAAAACCGAGAGTAGAGTTCGAGGGTGCAATGTACCACGTAATCCAGCGGGGCAACAACAGGGAGCCTGTGTTTGTTCTGCCGGAGTACAAGGCGTACCTGCTCGAACAGCTGCAGAACGCCGCTAATATGGGCGGCTTGGATATTTTCGCTTATGTAATAATGGACAACCACTTCCACCTGGCCGTACGCACTAATAAAGAGCCCCTGAGCAAAATAATGCACCATTTGAATAGCCGCTTCAGCCGGTATTACAACCGCGAGCAGGGGCGGACCGGCCATGTCTTTGAAAGCAGGTATAGGGCCGTCCTGATTGAAAACGAGAAGTACCTTCTGACGGTTGTCAGGTATATACACCGCAACCCCATTAGGGCCGGCTTATGCGCAACAGCGGCAGATTATGAATGGAGCAGCGACGCCGATTACCGCCAAAGGCGCTCAGAAGGCAGTAGAATTGTCTGCACAAAGCCTTTGTTAGAAATCCTGGACGATGACCCGGAGAGGGCCTTTAAAAAGTATGTCTTTCTTATGGAACAGGACGATGACGGTGAGGAAAGCTGCGAGGACATTTCACTTGCTGCCCGAAAGCCCTTGCCCCCAAAGGTGGAGCGGGAACAGGCCGGGCCTGCCCGAAAACCGCTGGACGAAATCCTCCTGTCTTTAGGCCTTAAACCGGATGAGTTTGTGCAGGTAAAAAGCGGCTCCAGAAAAAGGTCGCTGGTGCCGTATAAAGTGCGGTACGTCAGGGAAGCGCTGGCGCAGGGGTATACACTACAGGAAATAGGTGAAAATATCCGCATATCTTCTGCAGCCGTCTGCAAGCTTCTGTCTGGTGCCAGGCACTTAACTTATTAACTTTTGCCAGTATTTCACTTTGACACAGCACTTTTGCCGTGAAAAAATGATGTTATGTGCCGGTGTTTTATTTTTCGACAAAGAGGGGGAGGCCGGTATGGAAAGAGAGAACCCCAAGAAACTCTTTAAAATAGTGGAGTTTTACAATGAGCGCAACACCCTCCTCGGCTCACAGCTGGAAGAAGTGATGAAGCGCAACACCCAGCTGGAGATATTAAACCAGATCGCCCAGAGTTTTACCTTACAGCTCTCCTTTGATGAAATGATCGAGGATGTAGCGCAGAAGCTGCAAAAGGTGATTTCTTTTGAGCTCTTAAATTTATGCCTGGTGGACGCAAGCGGCGATCTGGTGGTGAAAAAGGAGCTCCCGCGCGGCACATTTGTGCTGGGGGAAGGCACGGTGCTCGACCCAAAAACCTCCTGGTCCTGGGAAGTCTTGCGCAGGAAGCGCTTTGCCATCCGGGCCGACATGCAGGGCGACGGCGAACCGTACACGGTTGGCCTTTTGCGCATCGGCATGAAATCAGCGGTAGTGGTGCCCCTGCTTACCAGGAACGGCCCCATTGGCACCCTCAACCTGGGAAGCCGGCGCCTGGGAGCCTACTCCATCGACGACGCCGCTTTTCTGCAGCAGGTGGCCGACCTCCTCGCCCTCATCATAGAAAGCTCCCGCCTCTACCGGGAAGAGATCATGCTCAAAGAGAAGTGGGAAGAGAGCTACCGCATGGTGAAAAAGCTGGTGGAGGAAAAGGAGAAGCGCAACACCCAGCTGGAGATCATCAACCAAATAGCCAAGAGCATTACCGTAGTGATGTCCTACCAGGACATTATCAGCAACATTTCGGAAAAGCTAAAGAGGGTAATTTCTTTTGACTTTCTCGACCTGTGCCTGGTGGAGGACGGCGTGCTGGAAGTGAAGGCCAGCGAGCCCCGGGAAGGCGGGGCCTACGAGGGCGCTGTCTTTGATGAAGGCTCCGGCCCGGCGCGCGTGGTCAAAGAAAAGAGGATGATCGTGCGTCCGGCCATTTCGGGCAGCGCAGTGGAGAGTTTTTCTGAAGACCCCTGTTTGATCAAAAAAGGGGTCGGCTCGCAGATCATGGCACCGCTGATGGTAAAGGGAACGGCAGCGGGCGTGCTCATCTTAGGAAGCAAGCTTTCTTACGCTTATTCTAAAGAAGAAGAGACTTTTTTGCAGCAGGTGGCCGACCAGCTCTCCCTGTGCGTGGAGAATTACTACCTTTACAAAGAGGAAAGCCGCATGAAACGGGCCTGGGAGGAAACTTTTAAGGCCGTAACGGATATGCTCATCGTCATCGACCGGCGCTGCCGGATCGTGCGCTTCAACAAGACGGCAGAGGAGCTGGGCCGGGAGAGGAATATTTTCCCCGAAGTGGGCCGCCGCTGGCACGAGTGCTTTGGCCCCGACCAGCAGGATTACATCCTGCACTCGCTAAAAGAGGTTTTCCGGACCGCCCAGCCTTTGCACCAGCGGCTTCACCTGCAGTCGGGCGGGGTTTGGGACGTTTCCGTTTACCCCATTTTGCGGGACGATGGCGCGGTCAACGAAGTGGTGCTGTCCATACGCGATGTGACGGAAAAAGTTTCCTTCGAAGCCCAGCTCATCCAGTCGGCCAAGCTGGCCGCCATCGGGGAAATTGCCGCCGGAATAGCCCACGAACTGAACAGCCCTCTGACGGCCATCATAGGCAACTCCCTTATTTTAGAGAGGGACGCCCGCATCCACCCCTCCGAAAAGAAGGTGCTTTTGGAAAGCATCAAAAAGTGCGGTGAGCGGTGCAAGAACATTATCTTGAAGTTGCGTGCCTTTGCCCGGCAGGAGAAGTACTCCTTTGAGCCCCTAACCTTAAATGCTGTGGTCGAGGATGCCCTTTCCCTGGTGGCGTACGAGATAGAAAAGAGCAATATCCGCATTGTCAAAAAGCTGTCCGGCGGTCTGCCGCCGGTGGTAGGCAGCGCCCAGCACTTAGAGCAGGTGCTGGTCAACCTCCTCATCAACGCCCGTGACTCGCTGGCCGGACGGGAAGTTCGGGAAATCCACCTGGAGACGGGACAGGCGGGAGACTTTTTGTACGCCGCCGTCCAGGATACCGGCTGTGGGATTGATGAGGAAAAACTAAAGAAGATATTCAGCCCCTTTTTTACCACCAAGACTTTCGGCACGGGCCTGGGGCTTTCCATCAGCAAGGATATTGCCGAAGCGCACGGCGGACGGATTGAAGTGCAGAGCCGGCCCGGAGGTGGAAGCCGCTTTACCCTTTTCCTCCCGCTTAAAAACGGTGAAGAAGATGCAAACAGCCTGTAAATTTAGCTTGTCCCGAAAATTTGTGGGGAGTTGATTTTTTTGGCTTACCGCATATTGATTATCGACGACGAGCCGGTAGTGGGAGAGTTTTTCACCTTTCTTTTGGAGCCCAAAGGTTATCACGTTAAGGTGGTGCTGGACGGAAAAGAGGCGAGGGCGGCTTTTTCAGATCCCTACCACCTGGCCGTGATTGACTTAAAACTGCCAGACACCGACGGCCTTACCCTGCTGGGCGAGCTTAAGTCCCTCCAGCCGGAGTGCGAGTGCATTATTATGACCGGTTACTCCACAGTGAAGACGGCTGTAGAGGCCATGCAGATGGGCGCTTTTGATTACATTGAAAAGCCGTTCAGCAACTTAGAAGAACTGGAGGGGATCATCTCCCAGGCTTTGGAGAGGGCCACAGCCAAGGGATTGCCGGGCCTGCCTGAAGAGAGGCAAAAAGTGCTCTGTGCGCTGGGCATGGTGGCCGGGCGCAGTGAAAAGATGGTGCGGCTTCTCACCGTGGCCGAAAAGCTGGCCAAAAAGGATGTTACCGTGCTCATACGCGGAGAAACCGGCACCGGCAAAGAGCTCTTAGCCCGCTTTCTACACGCGGTAAGCGATCGCGCCAGCCGGCCTTTCATGGCCGTCAACTGTGCTGCCCTGCCCGAAAACCTGCTGGAAAGTGAGCTCTTCGGGTACGAAAAGGGGGCTTTCACGGGGGCTACCGGCCAGCGGCGGGGGATCTTTGAACTGGCCCACCGCGGGACCCTTTTCTTAGACGAAATAGGCGACGCCAGCCCTTCTATTCAGGTAAAGCTCCTGCGGGTGCTGGAGACGGGCGAGGTCATGCGTATAGGCGGAGAAAAACCCGTTCACGTTGATGTGCGCATCCTGGCGGCCACCAACGCCGATTTGGAGGAGTTGGTCGAACAAAAACGCTTCCGCGGCGACCTGTTCTACCGCTTAGACGTCGTATCCCTTACCCTGCCGCCGCTTCGGGAGCGGGTGGAGGACATCGTGTCCCTGGCCGAATACTTTTTGTCCCGCCATTACGGCAGCGGGCGTGCTCCCAGGCTGTCGCCCGAGGCGGCAGAAGCTTTGCAGAGCTACCCCTGGCCGGGCAATGTGCGGGAGCTGGCCAACGTCATGGCCCAGGTGGCCACTGTGTGCGAAGGCCCGCTGGTGCAAAAAGCCCACTTGCCGCCCAAGCTCTTCCAAACCGTTACTTCCCGGGAGGCTGCAGCCGCCCCCGCCCCACTAAACCAGGCAGAGCGCTGGCTGGCCGGCGCGGCCCAGAGCCTGGATGATTTTGCCAGTACAGTTAGGCTGGAAGATGGTTTTGACCTCCCCGGCTTTTTGGCCGGTATCAGGAAGCTGGAGGTGCGGGCGGCCCGCATCCTCATTGAGCGGGCCCTTAAAGAGGCCAAGGGCCATTACCCCACGGCCGCCCAAATACTCAAATCTACACCCCGCGCTTTACGCTACTTGAGCAGGGAAAAGCAGTGAGTTTCTCTGTACTACTGTAAAATGAACAATTTTTCACGTTAGTACGACAATTAACACTATTTTGTAAGCGCTTTACGTTCTCGCGACGTGACTTGCCAATTTTACGGCAAGTCACTCTTTTTTTTAATTTAAAAATTGTTTAATAATACGGCCCTTACGCCGCTTTGGCTTTTGGCACGCATGTTGCTTTTTCAGTATAGCGGTTAAAGTTTGCAAGAGATTGTCAGTTTGAAAGGAGGATAAAGACCAACATGGCTTTGCCGGCACAGAAAATTATTGACCGGGAGGTAAAAGGCGCACCCTCTACCGAGCGGGTGAAAAAGCGCCACGAAGAACTTTTAGCCAATGAACCGGTCATCGATTCAGAAAGGGCCGTGCTCTTTACCGAGTACATGAAGGAGCACTGGACCGAGCCCATGTATGTGCGGGCGGGCGGGGCGTTAAAACACGTGCTTTCTAACCTCACCCCCCGTATTTGGGACGAGGAGCTGCTGGTAGGCGGCATGTCCCGCTACTTTAGGGGCGTTCAGGTTTACCCCGAATACGAAACCTGGATGCTGGAGGGCTTCAAGAAGATCAAGAGAGAAGAAGAGAGGTACATCAAGGGCACCCTTCAGGAGCGCAAGGGCGAGAGGCTGGGTATTTATAGAATTTTTGAAGAGGACAAAGAAAAGATTTTAGAAGTCGCCAAGTTCTGGGAAGGCAAGGACTGGCGGACCCTGGCCGAAAGGTACTTGAAAGAAACCATGCCCGATTTCGACCAGGTGGAGAAGTGGCAGCAGCAGCTCGTTTTCTTGCGCTTTATGTTCGACGTTCCGGAGGGAAGGCTCATCGTCGACTACCAGAAGGTCATCGACGAGGGCTTGGAGTCCATTATTGAAAGGCTTAAGGACAAAATGAAGGCGCTCTTGCCGCTTAACTCCAAGGAAAACTTCGACAAGTACAACTTCTACAAGGGCACTGTACTGGCCTTAGAAGGCGTCATCAACTTTGCTGAAAATCATGCCAAAGAAGCAGAGCGCCTGGCCGCCGAGTGCCGTGACGAACGGCGCAAGGCCGAGCTTTTGGAAATTGCCCGCATTTGCCGCAAAGTGCCGCGGCTGCCCGCCGACACCTTCCACGAAGCCATGCAGTCCTTCTGGTTTGCCCACATCTGCCTCTTTATCGAGCTCAACGGGCGCGGCATATCCCCCGGCCGCTTTGACCAGTACATGTACCGGCCGTTTAAGAATGACCTCGATGCCGGACGCATCACTGAAGCCCAGGCGCTGGAACTCTTAGAACTGATGAGGGTTAAGTGTTCGGAAATCACCAGGGCCCACGCCACCTTCACTGAATCCTACCTGGGCGGCAGCGTTTACCAAAACGTCACTTTGGGCGGCGTAGACCGGTACGGCCGTCCTGCCGATAACGAGCTGTCGAGGCTGGTCCTGCAGGCGGGCATCAACGTCAAGACCTGGCAGCCGACCATTTCTGTCCGCTGGCGTGAAGATTTAAGCTTAGATTTCAAGAAGAAGGTCGTGGAGTGCATTAAGGCCGGCTCCGGCTACCCCGCTCTCTTTAACGACAAGCTGGCTACCGAGCGCTTTTTAAAAGTCACGGGGGCTAATCTGGAAGACGCCCGCGACTGGGCGCCCTGCGGCTGCGTGGACATGCAGATCTGCGGCAAGCGCATGCCCATGTACGCTGTGGCCAATACCAACAACTTAAAGATTTTTGAGCTGGTATTAAACGACGGCGTCAACCCCATCACCGGCGATAAATTGATCGACGTTAACCTGGATTTAAAAACGGCCACCCTCGACGACATCATTGAAGAGTACAAGCGGATAACAGAAATAATTGTCAAGCGTGAAGAAGAGTACTGGAACCTCTGCATGCTGGTGCACAACGAAATCGGCCTTGTCCACCCCTTCATGACTGCGCTCTTGGACGACTGCCTGGAGAAAGCCAAACACGCCTACGAGGGCGGCTGCCGTTACAACGACCCGGCCTATGTAATTTCCTGCGGTATTGTCAACGTGGCTAACGGACTGGCCGCGCTGAAGAAGTACGTCTACGAAGAAAAGAGCCTGACCATTGATGAGCTTAAAGAGGCCCTACGCCATAATTTCGAAGGCTACGAGGAGCTGCGCAAAAAGCTGTACGAGGCGCCCAAGTACGGCAACGACAACGACTACGTGGACGAGCTGGTAGTGAAGCTTTACGACATTTGGTCAGAAGTCTCCCAGAAAGTTAATAACTGGGTGGGCTACCCGTGGCGGCCGAGCACTCTTTCGGTGACCACCCAGGTGCTGCACGGCAAGGCCTGCGGGGCAAGCTTAGACGGACGGAAAGCCGGCGACTTCTTGGCCGACGGTGCGCTGTCTGCCTTCCCTGGTACCGACGTCAACGGCCCGACCAGCCTCATCAAGTCGGCCACCAAGGTACACGCCGACAGGCTGCAGTCAACACTCTTCAACATGAAGTTCAACCCGATGGCTATCGAAGGCGAAAGCGGTACGGAGAAGTTTATTAAGCTGAACGACACCTACTTCAATCTTGGAGGATATCACGTCCAGTATAACATTGTCGACCGCAATATGCTCATTGACGCCCAAAAGAACCCCGATAAGTACTCCGACCTGATGGTGCGGGTAGCGGGCTTTACGGCAAGGTTTATTGATTTGGGTCCCGACGTTCAGCGCCAGATCATCGAACGCACCGAATACGAGGGACTCTAAAAATAAATTTAAGAAAGGAGCAAGGGGATAGCATGAACAAAGCGCTGGAAGAGTGGAAACAGAAGAAGTTCGGCCGGGTCATCAGCGAAGAAGAGTTGGCCCGGCGGACGAGTCCGGTGTGGCCCTACAAGTACTTCAACCCCGGCAAACCGGTCGAGCCAGAGAAAGTAGATGAGATCTTAAAGGGCGTCATTGACGTGCACGTTCACGGGGCACCGCTGGGCGCCTGGCTTCCGGGGCGGCCGACCATGGTGGAAACCTGCATTGAAGCCAGCCAGGCCGGCTTAAAAGCCCTGGTCTTTAAAGACCACAACACCATGACCAACAACTGCGCTACCATCATTCAGGACTTTTTAGGCCGCATGCAAAAAGAAAAGGCAGCGCGCGGTGAAGAGTTCACACCCGTAGAAGTTTACGGCGGCCTGGTTTTGAATAATACAGTGGGCGGCATGAACGCCAAGGCGGTGGAAGTAGCTTTAGGCTACGGCCGTTGCAAGGAGATCTGGCTTCCTTCATTAGACGCAAGGCACCAGGTCAACGCCATGGGCTATGAAGGCGGTATTCAGGTGGCCGAGGGCAAGCAGCTCACTCCTGAGATGATCAAGATACTGGAAATCCTGCACGACTACAACAAGAACTCCAAGGGCGACCGCTGCGCCCTTTCAGCCTGCCACGTCTCCAATGAAGAGAAAATTGCTATTCTGGACTACATCAACGCCAAGGGCATGGACGTGGACGTGCTCATGGACCACGTTACTCAGGAACTGACCATGGTGACACCGGAAGAGGCCAGGGAAATGATCGATAAGGGCGGCTACCTGGAGTTTGCCGAGTGCTCCTGCGTACCCTGGCCTGGCATGCAGGACTGGATCATAGCATTTGATTATTCGTTTAACTTATTGAAGATGCTGCTCAAGGAAAAAGGCCCCGACCACTTAGTGCTCATCACTGACGCCGGACAGCCCGGCAACAAGCCTGTACCGGCCTGGCAGATGTTCATTAAGACCCTGCTGGCCCAGGGAGTAAGCGAAGCTGATATCAACGTTATGGCCAAAGAAGTGCCGGCAAAACTGATCGGCCTTGCATGATGGCCGTACAAATAAGAAATTACCAGGAGGAGTGTGTAAAATGGCAGATCTTTATGAAAAGGTTATAGTCATCGACCCGGACAAGTGCGCCGGCTGCCACTCTTGCGAGATGGCCTGCTCGATGAAGAACTTTGGCAAGAACCACCCGTACTATTCCCGCATCCGCATTCAGGAGTTTCGCGAGGTGAACACCTACATCCCGGTGACTTGCCAAGCTTGCGAAGAGGCCGTTTGCATGAAAGTCTGCCCCATGGGCGCACGCTACCGCGATGCTAACGGTGCCGTAGTAACTAACGAAGATGCTTGCATTGGCTGCCGGGCCTGCATTTACGCATGCCCCTTCGGTGCACCGGTCGTCAACCCGGATACCGGCAAGACCATGTCCTGCAATAAGTGCGCTGGCGAGGAAACCCCCTGGTGCGTGCGTGCCTGCACCATGCAAGGTGCACTGCAGTACGTGCCCAAGCATATGGTTTCTAAGGTCGTAAGCCGCAAGTTTGCTTGGGAGCTCAAGGAAGAGTACAAGCCTAAAGGCTCCAAGGATGAAGAACCCAAGTTTACCTTTAGTTTTGCTTAAGATGATATCAGTAAAAACAAAGGAGGAAGTAATATGCACGGATGGGCAGGTAAGAGACTGAGAGTAGACCTTACCGAAGGAAAATACGAAATAGAAGAGCTAAAGCCCGAGTACTTGCGCAAGTGGATCGGCGGACGCGGCTTTAACTCTGAAGTAGTCTACCACGAAACCTTTGCCGGCATGGACGCTTTTGACCCGCGCAACCCCTTATGCTTTGGCACCGGTCCCCTGGCCGGCACCTTTGCGCCGCTTTCCGGACGCACTACGGTGAGCGCCATTTCTCCTATGACCTGCTCCTACCGGGGGACTAACGTGCACGGCCACGGGGACACCAATATGGGCGGCCAGTTTGCAGCTTACATGAAGTACGCCGGCTTTGACCAGATCGTCATTAAGGGCCGGGCGGAGAAACCGGTCTACATCTGGATTGACGACGGCAAGGTAGAAATCCGTGACGCCAGCCATCTCTGGGGCTTGAAAGTAAAAGAAACCACCAAGCGGCTGATCAATGAACTAGGCGACCCTGACGTAAAAGTGGCCTGCATCGGCCCGGCCGGTGAAAACCTGGTGCGCTTTGCCTGTGTTGTGAACACCTTCAGTTCCGCCGGCGGCCGCACCGGTATGGGCGCAGTGATGGGCTCCAAGAACTTAAAGGCCATTGCCATTAGAGGCACCAAGGCTCTGACCATTGCCAACCCTGAAGGGTTTGCCAAGGAAGCCTGGAAGCTGCGCGAGATCATCCACAAGTCCCCGTCGGCCATCAGGCGCCGCGAGGAAGGAACGCACGACCTCTTCGACGCCGGCAACATCATCGGCATCAACGCCCACAAGAACGTCAGCACAGGCTACATGCCCGGTATGGAGGAAACTTACGGAGGACTGCAGTGGGCGGCCAAGTACCTCTTCCGCCGCAAGGGGTGCTGGTCCTGTCCCGTTTGCTGCGGCCGCTACACCTACTTCAAAGAAGGCAAGTACGCCGGTTACCACTGCGGCGGGCCCGAAATGGAGAGCGTCTGCAACTTAGGTCCGCGTATTGACTCTTACAACGTGGACGATGTCAACGTCATGTGCGGCATGGTCAACGACCTGGGTATGGACAGCATCTCCGCCGGCGCGGCCCTCTCCCTCTCCATGGAAGCATTTGAAAAGGGCCTTTTGACCAAGGAGGACACCGGTGGCATTGAGTTTAAGTGGGGCGACACCGAAACTTCCATGAAGGTTCTGGAGATGATCGCCTACCGCCAGGGCTTCGGCGACATCCTGGCCGAGGGCAACATCCGGGTGGCCGAAAAGCTCGGCCGGGGCATCGACAAGCTGGTGCCGCACTGCCGCGGCCTCGAGCACATCAGCGTCGACCCGCGGATCGCCATGGGCTTCAGCCTGGGCTACGCCATGTCCACCCGCGGCTCCGACCACTTAAAGAACTACTCCTGCCTGGAGTTCCAGGGCTGCGCCATGAGCAGGAAGGCCCTGGTGGACGAAGTGATGGGCGAGCTCAAAGACGAGTTCTGGAAGGACTTCCCGAAAGAGCTCTACACACTGACCACCAAGCCCAAGCTGGTCACCTGGTCGGAGAAGAACAAGTGCGTAGCCGACCTGGTCGGCTGCTGCTGCCAGGCCATCGGTTCCTGGGGCGGCGCCGGCGACTGGAGGGCTTACACGCCGCTCTTCAGGCTGGCTACCGGTTTTGACCTGCCCGATGAGGAAATCTTCAAAGCAGCTGAGCGCGTAGTAAACATTGAGCGGGCCAACTGGAACCGCGTGGGCAGCGGACGCCAGGATGACACCCACATCGACAGGTACTTTGACGAGCCGGTTGTGGACGGGCCGTACAAGGGCCTAAAGATCGACCGCAAGGAGTGGGCCTGGGCACAGGAAGAGTACTACCGCTACCACGGCTGGGACAATGACGGCTTCATTACCCCGGAAAAAGCAAGGGAACTGGACATTCCGGAGATTATCCCCGACATTGAAAAGGGTAAGGAACTTTACTTTGAATACCTCAAGAAGCAGGGCAAGTAACCGCAGTATCTTATAACGACGTGCAGTGATTTACTGCCGGCGGGGTGTCCCCGGGTAAACGGGGGCACTCCCACCGGTATCAAAAAACGGCCAGCGGGCAAGGAGGTGCTTTATTTGCACGTTGTAATCATTGGCAACGGCATCGGTGGCAACGCGGTAGCAGAGGGCATTAGGAAGTACGACAGGGAAACGAAAATAACCATCGTGACGGCAGAGAACTGTCCCGAGTACGATCCTGGCTCGCTGCCTTATTACATCGGCGGTAATGTGCCGAGGGATACCGTATTCTTAAAAAAATTTGAGGATTATCAAAAAGACGGCATTGAACTGTGTGTTGGCAAGGCCGTTAAAGTAGATGCCGGCGCCAAAAAAGTATTTTTGGAGGACGGCCGGGAAGTACCGTACGACAAGCTTGTTTTTGCCACAGGCGGCAATCAAATAATACCACCGATTAAAGGCGTTGACAAAAAGGGGGTGTTCTGCTGCAAGGTGCTGTCCGACGCGGACGCACTGGCTAATCACGAGGGGAGTTCTGCGGTAGTTATCGGCTCTGGACTAATCGGTATTGAGGCTTGTGAAGCACTGAAGAAAAAGGGTTACGAGGTTACCCTGATCGAGCTTATGGGCTGGATTATGCCCAGAGTTTTTGACGAGTACACGGCTGGGCTTTTAGCCGAGTCGCTGGTAGAAAACGGCATTAACGTGCTGACTGGAGAAAAACTCGTAAGTATTGACGGCAACGGATACGTAACCGGTGTAACTACGGATAAGCGTACAATCAATTGCGACACAGTTATTTTGGCTACCGGTGTAATTCCAGCCAACACTATGGCTAAAGAGGCCGGCGTAGAAATTGGCCCCACGCGGGGCATAAAGGTAAACGAACGGCTTTTGACCACCATTGAAGATGTTTACGCCTGTGGTGACTGCGCCGAGTCCTTTGATGCTGTGACCGGTGAGCCGGCCCTCTACCAGTTAAGGCACAATGCGCTCGAGCAGGGCGCAGTCATTGCCAGGGACTGCTTGGGGCTGCCGGCCGTGTACCGCGGCGCCTGGAGTTTTACCAGAGCGCACTACTTCCACACTCATGCTGTATCTATAGGCAAGACATTGGCTTCTTTAAAGGATCAGGAAGGTGTGGAGCTGATCGAAAGAAAGATTGACGGCGATTACTACCGCCTGATCCTAAAGGACGGCCGTCTGGCCGGAGCACAAGCAATCGGCAGGTTTGCCGATAAAATGGGCATTTTCCTGGGGGCCATCTGGCGCCAGGACGACCTGTCGAAGGTACGCAGCAACTGGCAGGCTGTATCCAGCATCATATCTCCGTACCCGTGGTATTACAGGGTCATAGGCAGGTACATGCGGCTTTCTTAAAAGGAAAAGCAATTTATAAAATCAACGCAAATTACACGAGGAGGTTTTGCCATGAGCAATCACGACCATCCCTTTGCTAGTCCAGGTCCAGCCGGTTTGATGGTTTTAGCCTTTTACCTGGGTTGTTTGTGGCCGGTAGCCACCCACATGGTCCCTCACGAACTGGCCATTGTGTTGGTGCCCCTTGGACTGGCCGGCGGACTTGTCCAGCTGACCGCCGGCATCATAGAACTGAGGAACGGAGCGCTTTTGCAGGGTAACATTCTCATGGCCTTCAGTGCTTTCATGTGGTACGGCTTTGGCGAGCACCTGTTGCGGGGTCTTGGTTTAATTAAGGCGCCGACCACGATAGTTGACGGCTGGGTATTTTTAATCATGGGTCTATTGATGGTTGGTTTTACTCCCTGCTTCATGCTGGCCAACACGGCGGCAACGCTATTTATGATAACCACCGACATATTCTTTATGGGTGCAGCCCTCTTCTGGCTGACAGGCGTGCACGAGTTCTGGACAATTGCCAGCTGGGACCTCCCGTTTGTAGTGCTGTTTATCCTCTGGCAAGTTATCGGGCAAAAATTAAATACCTATTTTGGACGGACAATTATACCCATGGGTCCTGCCTGGTTAAAGGCAAGCAAGTAATAGTGCAATAACAAAAGACAATAATTAGCATAAAATATATCCCGCCTCTAAAAATGCTTTGCAGTGTTTATGTGTTGCCCAAGGCAGCTTGGTTATCCAAGTAAATGCTTGAGGTTAAAAAGACGTATGGGGATTGGGAGATAAAAAGGAAACCGATTGACCAAGCTGCCTTAATTTTATCCTTTTTACCCAAAAGGACGTGGCAAAAATGTCCAACAAAGTTAAGGGAATAATTGCTGACATAAAAAAATTTGAAACTCACGACGGGCCGGGGATCAGGACAACTGTTTTTATGAAAGGCTGCTACCTCAACTGCCGTTGGTGCGCCAACCCTGAAACCAAAGAGCCTTACCCGCAGCTTTACTTCATACCGAGGCGCTGTAGCGGGTGCGGCAGGTGTGTAAAAGTCTGTCCAGAGAACGCTTTGACCATGGACTTGCAGGCGAAGGTAGACAGAAAAAAGTGTATTATGTGTTTTAAATGTGTCGAAGCGTGTGTAAATTTTGCCTTTAAACAGGTAGGCAGGGAAATGACAGTAGAAGAGGTCGTGACTGAAGTAGAGAAAGATAAACCGTTTTACGGTGCTGATGGTGGGCTGACAGTAAGCGGCGGCGAGCCGCTGTGCCAGCCTGAATTTACCCGCCAGTTAATGAAAGAAATAAAAGAGAGAAATATTTCTACTGTGCTGGATACTTCGGGCTATGCGAGTTGGGAGGTTGTAGAAAGTATTCTCGAATATACCGATTTGGTTTTACTGGACATAAAACACATGGATCCGGTAAAGCACAAAGAAGGAACCGGGGTTGCCAATAATTTGATTTTACAAAACGCCAGGTTAATGGCCAAAAAGTGCCCTGTGCGCATATCACTGCCGCTTATACCTGGTTACAATGATTCAAAAGAAAATATAGAAGCCACAGCAGACTTTGCCAGAACAATAGGCGTGGAATGGGTAGATATTATGCCGCTGCACACTTTTGGTAAAAGCAAGTACGAGTTTTTGGGCCTTGAATCGCCTTATGAACAGTACAGGTCGCTTTCTGTGGAAGAGGTAATTTATGTAAGAGATATATTTAACTATAAGGGCCTTAAAACAACTATAGGCAGAATGATGTAACTGGCAATTGTAGATGGCGCCGCTTTTATGCGGCGTTAAAGAGTACCAGATTTTGATAGAGGGGGTATGAATAAAGAAATAGTGCAGACACGTAAAACTCAAACCAAAATTTAAAAATTTATACTAAAAAATTTTAGGAGGCAGTGAAAATGGCAGATCTCAGAACTGAAATGTGTGGCATTAAGTTTAAAAACCCCGTATTAGTATCTTCCAATGACTTCGGTGAAGATGCCAGGATTGCACGCAGGGTGCTCGAGCAGGGCATTGGCGGTCTTTTAACCAAAACTATTCACCAGATTGATGGACCGCACCGCTGGCCAAGACCCTATTTCTACGCCTTGCGCAGGTTTGGCCGAGAGCTGGCCGATACCTGGGTTTGCAGCCAGATGTTCCACAACATGCCGTACGATGAGTTTGTGGAAAAAGAAGCTCCGCGCATCCGCCAGGTCTGCAAGGAGTACGACGCCGTATTTATTCCCAGCGTGTCGGGTATTGGCACCGATGCGGATACCTGGATTAAGGTCTGCAAGGACATGGAAAAAGCTGGCGCTGACATCATCGAGCTCGATACTGGCGGCCCGCACGCTACATTTGGAGCCGAGGCCAAGCACAAAGATGTCGGTGCGCCTTTAGCCATTGACCCTGACAAGGCTTATAAAGTAGCTAAAGCCTGCGTTGAAGCAGTTGACGTGCCCATTATGTTCAAGATGACCCCGCAGTGCGTCAATATGGCCGAACTGGCTATGGCCGTGGAAAGTGCCGGCGTGCACGCCATATCCGCCAACAACGCCTCCTACGGCACGTGGATTGACCACGAAACCGGTACATTCTTTGGCGGCAACTATTCTTCCGGTCTTTTGATCGGCCGTGCCTGGCAGCCGTACTCCCTGGCCAAGGTATTGGAGATAACCGCTACTGTAAAGACTCCGGTATCGGGTATCGGCGGTATTTTCACCTGGGACGACGTAGTGCGCTACATTATGGCCGGATGCCCCACTGTACAGCTCTGTTCCGTCATTTACATGAGAGGCGTCCAGGTGATCGGCGAGATCATCAAGGGCTTAGAAGAGTTTATGGACCGCAAGGGCTATAAGACCATCAAGGATATGCTCGGAATCTGCGTGCCGCAGTTTGCCTACTTGAGAGACTGGCCGCGTGAAAAAGTCATGGCCAAGATTTCTCCTGTAATACCCAAGTTCGACCTCGAGCTTTGCAACAGGTGCGGTACCTGCGAGCGTCTCTGCCCGTACGGTGCGGTTACTGTTGATCAGGAGCGCGGCCCGGTCATCAACGATCACTGCATGGGCTGTGCCTGGTGCCTCGGTCATTGCCGCAAAGACGCTGTCACCATGGTCTTGCGCGAAACCGGCGAACTGGTCTGGAACGGCAGGGGCCTGCCCAAGAAGTGGGTTAAAGAATAAATTTAAGCACAGTATTGAATCGAACTCTTCCCCGGCGGTTCTGCCCGCCAGCTTATAAGCGAGCAGGACCGCCTCTTTTTAAAGAAAGCGATTAAAACCCTGGACGTGGAGGTGTAAAAGTAAATGCGCGTGGAAATAAAAACGTTTGGGGAAATTGATTTTTTTATTCCGGGCGCCAAATTTGGCCAGACGTTTGAACTGGAGCTTCCGCCCGGGTCTAACATAGGACACGCCCTGGAAAAGTTGGGTATACCCCAAAACATCTACGGCCTTCTCCTAAACGGCCGGCACGTAACCGCAGAAGCCGCCTTAAAAGACGGGGACAAAATTATCCTTTTAGAAGCTTTAAACGGCGGCTGAACTGGTGCCAGGCACTTAACTTATTAACTTATTGATGTTTCGAACGAGTGTATTTAATAACCTCCCGTGAATATGAATAAGTTAGATTTTACGGGGGGTATTTTTATGGGTCGAAAAAATGATATTGGTTATTTGGAGACGGCGCTGGAAGAGATAATGAAAAAGGCAAGGGAGTTTGGCCTTGATTTTTACGATATTTACTTTGAGATCTGCCCGGCAGAGATTATTTACACTTTTGGGGCTTACGGTATGCCGGCCCGCTTTTCGCACTGGTCTTTTGGCAAGCCTAATGCCACGTAAGTGACAAAAACTTTTTGCGGTCTGTTACTGAACGTCTTTGGTTTCAAGCATGTCAAACCCGGTAAAAAATAACTATATCATCGATGCTCTTAACTACAATGTGGTCTATAATTTCCTGCAGATATGACTTGGCCCGTAAAACGTCGGTTTCCTTGAGGAGCTGCTCTGCGGTCTTCATCTTGGCCTGTATGCGGCGCTGTATTTCTTCCTGCGGAACCATACCGTTCAAACGCGCCTTGGTCTCGGCGATGAGCCTCTTCAGCTCCGCCTTCTCGGTGTTTATTTTCATCTTTCGCTCCCGGAAAAAGTCTAAGTCGTATGCGCCGGCCTCATAAGCAGCCGCTGCCTTTTCTAGCGCTGCGTCCAGGGCCGCCAGGCGGCGCTCGTAGAGTTCGAGGTTCTGTCTGGCGGTCTCCTCGTCTTTGACAATAATATTACGTTTTGCCGCGCCAGGACAGAAGGAACCGTTTTTGACCAGCAGGCTGATGTCTTCCAGCACAAGCTTTTCAATTTTATCGGCGCGGTACTCGCGCCTTATGCAGGTGCCCTTGCTCGCGTGGTTATTGCAGCGGTAGTACCTGTACACATACTTGCCCTTGCGGTGGGTGCGGCCGATCAGACCGGAATACTTGCCCTCGGTGCTGCAGTGGCCGCACTTAAGCAGGCCGGAGAGGAGGAAATCTTGGTTCTGTGCCCGTCCGCCCAGCTTGGTCTTGGTGCTTCTCCTGTACTGCGCTTTTTCCCACGTCTCCCGGTCTATGATGGGGGTGTGGTTGTTTTCTATGCGCACGTTTATGCCGTTCTCGTCCCAGACGAAGTTGCCTATGTATATTTCGTTTTCAAGGATGTCCCTGATGGCGGAGTGCGCCCACTCGTTGCCCTTGCGGGTGCGAAGGCCGAGCCTGTTGAGTTCGGCGGCTATCCCTCTCATACCCAGGTTCTGCTCAGTATAAAGGCGGAAGATCTTTTTCACGACTTCAGCTTCACCGGGTACTATCTCAAACCCGGAAGGGCCGACAGTGTACCCGTATGGTGTCCTGCCCAGGGGCTTTCCCTCCCTGGCGCGTTCTATCATACTGCCCATGACCTTGCTGGCGAGTTGTTTGCGGAAGTACTCCGCGAACACGGCCAGCAGTTGCATCTGCATCACGCCCTGGGGGGTAGACGTGTTGACAGGGTCGTGGACGGAGATGAGCGCCACGTTGCGCTTGGAGAGCTCGTCTGCGAAGAGGAGGGTGTCCGTCATGCTCCTGGCCAGGCGGTCCAGTTCGTGCACAATCACGTAGGAGATGTTGTTGTCTTCGATGAACTTAAGAATTTTTTCCTGTTCGCCGGCCGATCTGGACAGCACCTTCGCTCCGGACTGCACAAACTCAAAGACGTAGACGAGCTCGATGCCCCGGCGGCGGCACTCTTCTTCGATGTGGGCTTTTTGGTGCGGGATTGAGTAGCGCTCTTCGTCCGCCTGCTCGGCAGTTGACACGCGGACGATGGCCACGGCACGGTTTGTCTGGCTGTCAATTACCTTTAGAGGAGTTTTCTTTCTGTTCCTCCTGACCACCTTAGAAAACCTTTCCCGTTTTGTTGACTGTGTCCCCTTACAAGTATACTGCACCCGGTCTAACGGGACAATCCCAAGCGCACGCGCGTGCGCTTTTTTGTGTGTGTTTTTAGCTTTTAGAGGAATGCGCGAACGCCACAGAGAAAATCAAAAGTCAGAAACCCGGAAATGAGCAAAAAAAGGGGGCGCGTCCCGTAAATGCGGGCTCTTCTTTCTAAGTTCGCCGAAAAACAGGAAGAGGCCTTCCTGGCCAGGTGCCGCGCTGCGGCTGAAGAAACCGGCATAATCCTCACTCCCGGCTTTGAGAAGGCCCTTCTCCTGATGGAGCGCTCTAAAAAGCACCTGTTCGTCACCGGCAGGGCAGGGACGGGCAAGTCGACGCTCCTCGGCCTCTTCAGAGAAGTGACCGAAAAGAACGTAGCCGTGGTCGCCCCGACCGGTGTGGCGGCCGTCAACATCGGGGGAGCGACCATACATTCGTTTTTCGGTTTTCCCTCGAGGTTCATCAGGAGCGAGGACGTGAGAAAACTCCCCGAGCGCAAAAAGCTGTTCAAGGCGCTTGAGGTGCTGATAATTGACGAGGTCTCGATGGTCAGGGCCGACCTCATGGACGCCATAGATCTCTCGCTGAGGAAGAACCGCCGCAAGAAGGCCCCGTTCGGCGGCGTTCAGGTCGTCATGTTCGGCGACCCCTACCAGCTGCCGCCGGTAGTCGACGACGGCGAAGTGGGAAAGTACATCGCCGACCTCTACGGCAGCCCGCACTTCTTCAGCGCGCACGTCTTCAAGAGCGCCCTCTTTGAGACGGTGGAGCTCGAGGACATCTTCCGGCAGGAAGACCCGGTGTTCATAGGCCTCCTCAACGCCGTCCGCAGCGGGGAATTCACGGAAGAACACCTGGAACTCTTAAACAGCCGCGTGGGGGCAACGCCCCCGGAAGGTGAGCCGGCGGTGACGCTGGTAACCACCAACCGCCTGGCCGCGGCGATAAACGAACGGGAGCTGAAGAAGCTCCCCGGCAGGGAGTACGTCTGTGAGGCACTGGTCAGCGGGAAGTTCGACGAGAGGTCTTACCCCGCCGACAAAGTGCTGCGCCTCAAAAAGGGCGCCCAGGTGATGATGCTGAGGAACGACTCGAAGAAGAGGTGGGTGAACGGTACCCTGGCAGTCGTGGAAAGCATCAGCAAAGACGGAGTGGAAGTTTCGATAAACGGTGCGGTCTACCCGGTCGAGCCCGTCACCTGGGAGAAGGTGGAGTACCGCTACGACCCTTTGACAATGAAGATTGAGCCGGAGGTCGTCGGCACGTTCACCCAATACCCCGTCAAACTCGCCTGGGCGGTAACGATCCACAAGAGCCAGGGCAAGACGTTCGACAGGGTGGTCATAGACCTCGGCTCCGGGGCGTTCGAGTGCGGCCAGGTGTACGTGGCCCTGAGCCGCTGCAGGACGCTGGAGGGGATATACCTGAAGCGGCCCGTGAGGGCGAGGGAC
>CAZLAK010000011.1:0-53714 GCA_964557545.1 uncultured Pelotomaculum sp. | reverse complement strand
TAACAGCATAAAAACATCTTTCCAAGGCAAATTTTTTACTAGACTGCCTAAAGAAAATCTGCACCGCATAGTTTTACAGAAAAACCTAGTGTATTTCTAGTGTATTTACTTTATGCTTTAAACACACGGTGGCGGCCCGCTCACTCACAAAAAATGTACGGATTTCCTCCGTACATTAACTTAAAATTACTAATACTAATATTCATAATTAATTAACTATGTTTTTACAACTAACCTTGGTTTGGCTTAAACCTCCATGATGATGGGCAAGATTATAGGCCTTCTCCTGGTTTTTTCGTATAAAAATTTACCCAGAGTATCTCTTACCTGAGATTTAATCGATGACCATTCAAGTACTCCCTTATCGATGCATTTTTCCAGTGCACCTCTAACCCTTATCTTTGCCTCCTCTAAGAGTTCCTCAGACTCCCTAACGTAAACAAACCCCCTAGAGACAATATCGGGTCCGGCCATTACCAAGCCAGTTTCCCGGTTAATAGTTACCACCACTATTAATATCCCATCTTGAGAAAGAAGCCGGCGATCTCTTAAAACAATATTACCGACGTCACCAACACCAAGACCGTCAACCAGCACTTTGCCGGCCGTTACTCTGCCGGCAAAACGGCCAGAACGGCGGGTAAACTCCAGTACCTGACCGTTTTCGACAACAAAAATATTCTCAGATGGTATTCCCACTTCACTAGCAATTTCGGCATGCCTGATTAACATGCGGTATTCACCGTGAATGGGTACAAAAAACTTTGGCCGCACTAAATTAATCATCAATTTAAGTTCTTCCTGACTTGGGTGACCGGAGACGTGAATGCCGGATAAAGACTCGTAAATAACATGTGCCCCCAGTTTGAAAAGCTGGTCAATTATCCGTGCCACCAACTTTTCGTTACCTGGAATGGGAATGGCTGAAATGATCACCGTATCTCCCGGAAGTATTTCTACCTGCCGGTGGTCGGAAAGGGCCATCCTAGTTAAGGCTGACATAGGCTCGCCCTGACTGCCGGTAGTAAGAATTACCACCTGGTTTCTGGGCAATCTGTTGGCCTCTTCCAATTCCACTAAAGCCCCGTCTGGAATATCCAGGTACCCCAGTTCATAAGCGATGTTAACCACGTTCACCATGCTCCTGCCCACCACAGCCACTTTCCTGTTATGCCTGTGGGCAGCTTGGATAGCCTGTTGAATCCTGTGGACGTTAGAGGCAAATGTAGCTACTATTACTCTCTCCTGGGAACGGCGAAAGGTTTCGTCAAAGGTAGCTCCTACTACCTTCTCAGACATAGTATAGCCGGGGCGCTCGGCGTTGGTGCTATCCGAAAGCAAAACAAGAACTCCTTTTTCGCCGAGCTGGGCCAGGCGGTGGAAGTCAGTGACCTGTCCGTCTACTGGTGTTTGATCGATTTTAAAATCACCTGTATGAAGGACCACTCCTAAAGGTGTATGCACAGCTACCGCCACAGCATCCGGTATACTGTGAGAAACCCTGATAAATTCAACCTTAAAGGGTCCAACTTGTACAATATCCCTTGGTTTAACTGTGTAAAGCGTAACTTCCTCCGCCATCCCGTGTTCTTTAAGTTTTCCCGTAAGGAGCCCCAGTGTAAGTTTTGTTCCGTAAACGGGCACATTTATCTGCTTAAGTACGTACGGCAGAGCACCGATGTGATCTTCATGCCCGTGGGTAAGCACAATACCCCTCACCAACTCGCGGTTTTCCAGCAGGTAAGTAATATCCGGGATAACTATATCTATTCCCAGCATTTCTTCTTCTGGGAACATTAACCCGCAATCAATTAATATAATATTTTCCCCCAATCTCACCGTCATCATGTTCTTACCAATTTCACCCAAGCCGCCGAGAGGGACCAGGGTCAATTTTGGTTCTTTCGACAATTTCCACACCTCCTATTCCGTAAAAATATAAAACCAAAACTTTGCATAAAAAATGGTGAGACGTTTTCAGGAGAAGGTGGGGAAAATATTTTAATTGCGGGTTTGCAAAAAATGCCGGACAGAAAAAACTTACGCCATATTATACTTTATTTTATAACCTCCAACAACTAGTTTAAAACGTTATTTCCCGGGGAAATGTTCTAAAAAGCTACTCATAGCTACTATTAACATCCTTATAACCTATTAAATGGTTAAATTTACAAATAAAAACAACCGCTTTTGTGTTGCGGTTGAAAAAAGAACTTTCGATTAACCAATGAGTTGGCCATTAAGACAGAGGTTTTGCACACAAAAAACATTCTCGCTATTAAAATATTCATGAATAAAAATTAAACAATATTGGCTGAAGCCAGGATATTTTTGAGTTGTAGTTTTTCATTGTCTGTTGCTTCTGCCAAGGGCAAGCGCGTTGGGCCAACCTGCCAGCCCGCCATATTTAAGGCAGTTTTAACGGGCACAGGATTAGTAGTTATAAACATAACCTTAAAAATTGGGAAAAGCTCCAGATGTATTTCACTAGCCAGTTTCACATTACCGCTTTTAAAGGCGTTGATCATTTCTTGGATGCGTTTTCCTACCAGGTGAGAAGCCACGCTTACTACCCCTTTACCTCCTAAAGACATAATAGGCAGAGTAAGAGAGTCATCTCCACTGTAGATAGCAAAACCCTCGGGTAAAACCCTCTTTAAATCGCTAACCTGGTCCATACTGCCGGCAGCTTCTTTTATGGCTACAACGTTTTTCAATTCAGCTAATCTAGCTACTGTCTCAGGTAAAATATTTACCGATGTCCTGCCGGGAACATTATAGAGCATCACCGGTAGGTCAGTGCTTTCAGCTACAGCCCTAAAATGCCGGTACAGGCCCTCTTGCGAGGGTTTATTATAATAGGGAGCTACCAGCATTACAGCATCCACACCTGCTTTTTGCGCTGCCTGGGTCAGGGAAATACTATCTTTAGTTGAATTGCTGCCGGTTCCCGCAATAACCACCCCTTTACCCCCGACCTCTTCTACTACGGACCTGAATAGCTCGATTTTTTCATCTTTACTAAGGGTAGGCGATTCACCCGTAGTGCCGGCTATAACCAGCCCGTCAGAGCCGTTTTCTATCAAGTGGCGGGCAAGTTTTCTTGCACATGCATAATCAACAGAATAATCATCCTTAAAAGGGGTAACCATGGCGGTAATTACCTGTCCAAAATCACCGGTCATTCTTCCACCTCTTTTCTCAATTCTTCCCGCATCGGCTCTTTCACCTGGCTTAAAAATTAAGATCTCGCCAAACAACCGTATTTTATCAAAAGCTCGGCAATCTGAACTGCGTTAGTCGCCGCTCCCTTTCTTATTTGATCGGCGACAACCCAGATATTTAAGCCGTTTTCTATAGAATTATCCTCTCTCACCCGCCCGACAAAGACTTCATCACGCTTGGAAGCAAAAAGGGGCATAGGATATTTTTTCTCCCGCGGCTCATCTACTACTACAATGCCGGGGAATTTTTTAAAAAGATCCCTGGCTTCGCTTGCTGAAAGCTTTCTTTTGGTTTCTATGTTAATGGATTCTGAATGGCTGCGGTAAACGGGGACTCTAACGGTGGTAGCAGTAATAGCAATATCGTAATCGTTCAGGATTTTTTGTGTTTCTTTCACCATTTTCCACTCTTCTTTGGTATAACCCATCTCCATAAAAACATCTATGTGGGGTATGAGGTTAAAGGCAATCTGGTAAGGGAAAACTTTAGGAACTATCTCTTCTTGGCCTGCCAGAACAGCCTTTGTTTGCAGAGTAAGCTCCTCAATGGCCTCCAAACCGGCGCCCGAAACTGCCTGGTAGGTTGAAACTACCACTCTTTTTATCCCAGCAGCATCATATATTGGTTTTAAAGCAACTACCATAATAATCGTCGAACAATTCGGATTGGCAATAATCCCTTTGTGCCATTTTACGTCTTGAGGATTAACTTCGGGCACAACCAAGGGTACGTCGGGATCAAGGCGGTAGTTGCTGCTGTTGTCGATCACTACCGCCCCTTTTTCCACAGCAGCCCTGCCAAACTCCAGACTGGCAGCTCCACCTGCAAAGAGGGCTATATCCATACCCTCAAAAGAATCGGGAGTAGTAACTTCTACCTTGTAAGGCCTGCCTTTAAAATAAAATTCTTTACCGGCTGAGCGGCTGGTAGCGCAAAGTTTAAGCTCACCGACGGGAAAATTTCTTTCCTCCAATACCTTTATTATTTCTTGGCCAACTGCCCCTGAGGCTCCCACAATAACTACATTGTACTCTTTCAAGACCTCAACCTCCAAATATTTTTAGATTTCGTAAGCTATTAAAACCGGCTGGTATTGCCTCCCTTTCAAAGCTTCCAAGACAGTATCGAGTATTAAATCCCACTTAGCCATCAGAGAATTGGGTTTCCCCACAGGATTATCCTGCCCAAAAGGGACCATATAAATATTCCTTACATTGAGAAGGAGCCCAATATTTTTAGCATTCATACTTAAACCGTCATTGGTAGATACAGCCAAGACAACTGGCCGCTGGTTACGCAGCTGGGCCTTGACAGCCATTAACACAGCGGTATCGGTTATACCGTTTGCCAGTTTAGCCAGTGTATTCCCTGTGCAAGGAGCAACCACCACCACATCAAAAAGCTTCTTCGGACCAATTGGCTCTGCCTCAACTATAGTAGTTATTGGCTCACGTCCTGTAATTTCCTTTAGCATAGATTTCCATTTTTCACTGCTACCGTACTTTGTATCCGTTTCATTAACAACCGGACTTAAAATTGGTTGAACTTCTGCTCCTTCTATAACCAACCTGCGAACTTGCGGCAAAACGTCGTCTAAACAGCAGTGTGAACCTGTTAATGCAAAACCGACTTTTACTCCCCTTAAACGCACTTGCTGTGCACCTCCCTTAACGGAAAAACGCTCATTATGTGGTCAGTTCCCCGGTGAGCGTCCTGGCAATAACTTTAGCCAGGATAGATCCGGCTGTTTTCGGCGCTACCTTCCCCGGTAAGCCTGGAGCAAGCAATGCCCGGATACCCAATTTTTTTGCAGCCATAAAATCGGTTCCGCCTGGAGGAGATGCGAGATCTATTATCAAAGACTCCAAAGAAACTTTTTCCAGTATTTGCTCTGTTAAAATTAAAGCGGGCACTGTGTTAAATATTACATCGGCCTCACCAATAAATAGAGGCATTTCCTTTAAGTGGACAGGTCTTAAGCCCATTTCATAAATCCTGGCCAGGTGTTCATTTCTTCTGGCTACCACAGTGGTTTTTGCACCCATAGCGTCCAGCAACCTGGCAAGAGTAGTACCCGTTCTGCCAAAGCCAATAACAAAAGCAGAGGAACTGTGAATAGTAGTAGCCATCATTTCCATAGCCAACTGCACAGCACCCTCAGCAGTAGGTATAGAATTCAAAATAGCCACTTCATTATCCCGCATTAACTCAACAAGACGAAAGCCTTTTACGCTTAACAGCTTTCTTAAAAACGGGCCGGCTACCCCCACAAAAACAAGAGTATTCACCGGAAATTTGCTCACGAGGTCCTCTGTAAGGGCAAGGGGCTCTTTCACAAGAGGGCTGTAAATTAAGCCACTTTCATCTACACCCCTGGCCGGCAGAATGACCGCCTTTGCACCTTCCAAACAATTTTCGGGTATTGGGCACCACTTAATTGTATCCGGCAACCTTTCTTCTGGAAGGCCGCAAACCGTCACTTTTGCCCCCATAGATAAAAGTTCCTTAGCCAAAACTACTTCCCGCTCATCTCCACCCAGAACGGCAACTGACATGCCATCCAGGTAAAATTGCACTACCTTAACCCCCTTGCACCTTTGTCTATTTTTACCCACATTATATGAGCCGTTAAATAGGGAGGTGCTTGTTTTAACTAACTGCTACTCGAAAAGGAGCTTATCGAGTCCATATACCACCTTCTTTAGTTCCATAACTTTCCTAATACCAAATAACACACCGGGCATAAATGATTCGCGGCTTAAAGAATCGTGCCTTATGATCAGTGTCTCGCCTGTACCACCAAAAATAACTTCTTGATGGGCAACAAGACCCGGAAGCCTTACACTGTGAATGCGTATACCCCATCCAAAGTCGCCGCCTCTAACCCCGTTAATCTTTTCAACACTACCCTTTACCCCTTCGCGTGCTGCTTTTTGTTCAGCGATCATTTCAGCCGTTTTAATTGCTGTACCCGAAGGCGCATCGAGTTTTTTATCGTGGTGAAGCTCGATTATCTCCACTTGCGGCATGTAGCGCGCAGCTTCTGCTGCAAACTTCATCATTAACAGGGCACCTATGGCAAAGTTAGGAGCTATTAAACCGCCGACCTGCTCTCGTACAGAAGTGTCGATAATCTCCTGAATCTGCCCATTATCCATACCAGTTGTACCTACTACAGGCCGAACTTTGTATTTTAAGCATATCATTGTATTATGATAAACTGAATCCGGACCCGTGAAGTCAACCGCTACATCGGGTTTAACTGTTGCCAGCACTTCTTCAAGGTTCTGTTTAATAATAATACCAGTATTACCTACTCCTAAAATTTCACCAACATCCAGCCCTTCACTCCGCACATCAACTGCACCGGCTAATTTTATATCATCTGTCCCCCAAATTGCTTTTAACACCTCACGGCCCATCCGGCCGTACGCACCAGTGACAATAGCTCTGATCATTTACTCATCTCCTTACAGATCTTTTTTCGGTAATAAACACAATAAACAAAAACAAAAGAAAAATTGTAAAAAAGTTTGTTTAAAGTCAACTTTTAAAGTTAATTGTCTTATATACGGACAAAGATGTCAATACACATAAAGTTGCCGCGTTATACCCAGATATGAAACCAGTTTCATAATTTAAAAAACAAAGTATATTGTTCAAACAAAGAGGCATAATAACTAAAAAGACAGGAGGATACCTGACTTGAGTACAAAGCCTAATAATCTCACCAATAGTATTTACAGTTACCCTCTTATGGGCGGCTGGTCTTCTTCTACCTCCGCCATGCCTAACCCTTGGCACGAACGGGCAATACCCAACAGCACTTTTCCTAGAGTAGATATTCTTGAAAACGAATCATCCGTTATTTACTTATTTGAACTTCCCGGGGCTGACGCCCAAAAGTTAAATTTAGAAGTCTCAGCAACTGAAATCTACTTAACGGCACCTTTGGCCATTAAAAAACACTACGAGAATGCCCGCTTCATCTACCGGGAAAGGCCAGGAAGCGATTATAGCAGAGTTCTATCCATCCCTCGCGGCGCTGTTATTGATGATATCAAAGCAGATTACCATAACGGCATACTAGAAGTTGTTATCCCCAAGCAAAAAAATTCGCAATAAAATAAAAAACTGCACGTGCATCATAAGAATGCCCGGCTTTTAAAAACTTAAGCCGGGTAATAATTTTTATACTCGTGTTAAATTTTTAGGTGATAGTGTCTAAACTGGGATTTGTATTGGCAGTTTTTAGCCTCCTTTCTGGAACGATTAATGGACCAGCCAGTCCTTCCTGCCCGGGAAGGGTGAAATCGGCTAACGGGTAACCAGATCCACTTGTTAGCAAGTAGTACTTAACTTCATCAGCAACATAATTAAATAAAACTTTTCTACCGTTTATGCCGGCTTCTTTTTCATTACCCATGTGCTGTTATCACTCTCCCAGCTTTTTTTATTTTAAATTTAAATTTAATAAATATGCACGCCGTATTTTTAAGCAATTATCTTCCAACCTTGTTTTAAAATACTGACGTTTACCTTGCCCGGCTCTGGAAAATCGCTTCTTTCTACTACCCCAGAAAAAACAAAGGCATCGGCTCCATAAAGGGACTCTACGTAACCACTGACCACCTCAAATTCATTCCTTGTACCGCGCAAATTCTCAGCAGGGTTAAAAGGATCTGCCAGGGACAGTTCTTCAGCATAATCCTGGTATAATGCCCATAAAAACCTTTCTAGTTTGGGATCTGGGAAAATAACAGAAAGATTGATTTCTTCAGCAGCCTCCCTTCGGGATATCATGTGGTTATGGGCGTATAACTTTTCGGTCAGGTTGTCCACAATGTGCTCAATCTGTCCTTCCCGCAAAGGCTGCTGGTGTAAAGAGAGCAGTTTTTTGGCCAGTGACCTGATAAGAAGGTAATTTCTATGTACATTGCCCAATGCTAGAGGGTGAATACGCTCGGCGAGAAGAGTAAATGCCCTTATTTGCTGGTCACTACTGCAAACACCCGCTTTTTCTCCTGCCAGTGCAAAGTAAGAATATACATCCTCAATATTAACGGGTATTCTTGCTGTAGGGTTGTTGGGATCTTGAGGGTTGAAGGCATTAACCACACTTGGATCAATGGGGCCTAACTCCCCCATTTTCCCCATTACAATTTCATCTGCTCCTAAACAAAGCAGAGTGCCGGCACTATAACACCTAAAAGGAACCAATACAGCCAAACGCGGCGCATACTCTCTGATTAGATGCACTAACCGCCACGGAGTTAATACATCCCCTCCCCTGGTATAGAGAAAAAGATCTATTTGCCTGCACTCGCCGATCATTTCTAAGTGCCTGTAAAAAACAGGCGTCACATCAGGAGCAATCCTAGTATTCACATTTTCACGGTCACCAGTAATATAGCAAAGAAGAGCAGCATCCCTTTGTTCCGAAATTTTTCGCATTAATTCTATTCTCTGTGGACGGGCCACAGCACCACCCCGTTTTATCTTTATTACGAGCGTCTTATTCTGCGTATTTTTAGTATGTCAACAAAAATCGATAGTATTAATTACAATATTATTCCATAAAAATTTTTAAAATGCGGAATAAAAAGAGGCAGTTTGCAGAAAAATAACTGATGGTTACATTCACAAAATCAATATTATAAGACGAGGAGGCAAGATAATGTACGTTTCAACCATTAACCCCAACCAAGTAGTAGCCACCACTTTAGGTTACCAGAGCAGTGCCACAGCATTTCCAGTATCTATAAGACCGAGCCTGCACGGAAATACCGTTACCTACTCTTTCAATCCCCTATGGAGTCAGTCCATCGCTTGGAACCCTAACCCTCTTATTTCCAGCGCTGTTGCCAACCCAATGTTTAACCAGCAATTGGCTTGGAACGTGAATCCCATGATTACCACTAGCGGTATAAGTGCGTGGAGTCCCGCAATTCAGCCTACAACTCAAGCATTCCTGCCTGCCAGTAACCTCGTCAGTAATTGGGAATTGGTTGCCAACCCCAGTTTGGGGTTAGTAACAAGTCCTGTACAATTTGTAAGTCCTATGAGTTTTAATACTATTCAATCTAGTGGACTTGCTCAAATGCGAGTTGACCTCCACGAAACCAACAGTGATGTTATTGTAGTAGCCGAGCTACCCAACGTAAACCTCAACGACTTAAACCTCACTGTAACCGACGATTCGCTTTCCATTTCAGCAACTGCTTTTGCCGGCAATAGAGCAACAAGTCTTTTCCGAACTGTAGCCCTGCCAACTTCTGTTAAAGCAGAACAAGTAGAAGCCACCTACTCCAACGGCATCCTAGAAATACGTGCTCCTAAATCAGACGTTACTACGAGGCGCAAGGTGAAAGTAAACATTGCTTAATTAAGTTTTTATCCAAAGAGAAACTCCGTGCAAAATTAGCACGGAGTTTCAAGTTTTTTACACCAAAAAACAAAATTATCTTTATATAAAACTGCTATAACAGGGGCTAGTTTCATCTAGATCTACGATCATTACTTCAGAACCGATTTTTTTTACTGCTTCCCACGGAATTACAATCTGCAACTTATCCAACCAGATATTAAAAATATTACTTTTTCGAGGAATAATTATAGACATTATTTCTCCCGAACGAGAATTCACTACCAGGTCCGAATCACCGATTACGCCTAACCTGGCGCCATTTTGCATATTAACAACTTCTTTACCAGCAAGTTCAGCTAACCTCAAAAAAATCACCTGCCCCCACATTTTTTAGCAAAGTAATACAACCTGCTAAAATAAGGTTGTAATACAGCCGCGGTTATTGATATTGCCGCTAAAGGCTCTAAATTAAACCCTGCTATATTTACTTTTGCCGGTAGTTCCAGTTCAAGGAAAGTAACCAGTATTACCAGTGAAAGATATATCCCTCCTGCCACACCAATCATATTAGCCAGTGCTAAAGATAAAGGGCTGGCTTTAGCCTCGCCTATAATGCTCCAGTCCTTGTCTCGCCTCCTATATTGTTTAACCCTTTCTGTAAGCGAAAGTAATACACAAAACAGTATGACCGCCGCTAAAAAAACGCCTGCCAAAACCTTCACCTCCGCGGTAAATAATATTTTGGACAGGCAAAAAATATGTACAAGAAATTAAAACTGCCCCCCACAAAGGAGCAGCACTAAAAGGTGCCCGTAGAACCAAAACCGCCGCTGCCTCTTTCTGTACTGGACAGTTCATTTACTTCCTGTAAAACTGCTTTTATTACAGGAACAAAAACTAACTGCGCTATCCTCTCGCCCGGCTGAACAATGTACTCCTTTTCGCTCTGGTTTATCAAGGGAATGTATATCTCCCCTTTATAATCACTGTCGATTACTCCCACGGCATTGGCCAGCGAAAGCCCGTGTTTTGCAGCAAGGCCGCTCCTTATAAAAACCAAACCCACCATGTTCCTGCACGGCATTTCAATGGCCAAGCCGGTTGGTACCAGTATCCTCTCACCTGGTCTAACAGTAAGCGGGCTTTCCAGACAGGCCGGAAGATCTAGACCCGCTGAGCCCTCTGTAGCATAAGCTGGGAGGCGGCAACAGGTGCTGTTGCTCTCGTTGCGTACCTTTTTTACCTTTACTGTTACCTCCAAATCCAAAGTCTGTGGTCACCCTCTTTAAAAATTTTTACTCTACAGCTGGCCCAAAACACGGTCTAGGCACTCGCCGTCCTGCCACGGTCCTATAGCCGCCAGAGAAAAATTCTCCGGTTTTAACATTTCTTTTGCCAATTCCTGAACTTGAGCTTCTGTCACCTCGTTTACTTTATTCACAACTTCTTCAGGTGTAACTATTTTGCCTAAATAAATTTGTGATTTGCCCAATCGGCTCATCCTTGTACTCACGTTTTCCAGGCTTAAGTAGAGATTGCCTTTAAGCTGTTCTTTAGCGCGCACCAGCTCGCCGCTTTTTAAGCCGTTGGTCTGAATATCCCCGACTTGTTTAAAAATAAGTTCGAGCACTTCTTCAATATTATGTTTGCTAAGGCCCGCGTAAACACAAAAAAGACCCGTGTCGTGATACGATGTGTGGTAAGAATAAACGGAATAAACCAGACCTCTTTGTTCCCTTATTTCCTGAAATAGCCTAGAACTTATTCCCCCGCCCAAAATAGTGTTTATAATTTGGAAGGCATAAATTTTTTCGTGATCTAGGCTCAAACCCGGAGCTCCTACACACAAGTGTACCTGCTCTGTTTCTTTTCCCCGGCAAACAACTTCCCGGCTAGGTGCAGGAGTAACAATTTCACGCTGTGGCCGCAAACTTTTTTTATTTTCAAAAACCCGGCTCAGCCTTTCAATAACTGCATCGTGAACAATATTACCGGCAACAGAGACTACCATTTTACCCGGGTCATAATGCTGGCGGTAAAAGTCAATAATCTGTTCCCTGCTTAGGTTTTTAATCGTTTCTGCTGTACCAATAATCGGCCTGCCTAAGGCATGTCCCTGCCACATGGAGCTGGCAAAAACATCGTGAACGAGTTCATCCGGGGCGTCCTCGTACATTTTTATCTCTTCTAATATAACATTTCTTTCTTTTTCTATATCATTATGGTCGAATTTAGACTCAAAAAGCATGTCACTCAATAAATCTACCGCCAGGTCAAAATGCTCGTCTAAAACCCTGGCATAATAACAAGTGTACTCTTTGGTGGTAAAAGCATTTAACTGCCCTCCTACTGCGTCTAGCGCTTCTGCGATTTCTTTAGCTGTTCTATTTTTTGTGCCTTTAAAAAGCATGTGTTCAATAAAGTGAGAAATACCATTTACCTCCGGACTTTCATATCGAGATCCCACGTCTACCCAAAAACCAACAGCAACCGAGCGGACATGGGGAACGTCCTCTGTAATAATATGCACATTATTATCGAGAACTACCTTTTTATACATTAGAATATCATGACCCCCTAAAAAACCAATCGTTTTTCTGTATTCGCTATAAAAAAACTAACTCCTGTAATTAAGACAGTATTTTTAAATTTTTAACTTGTAAATAGCCTGTACCAAGGCTTTTTATTAACATTTCTGGCAGTTATAAGATTACAAGACGCCACACAATTGCCGTCTAAGTAAACCATTAAATTACCAACCATTTGCCCGGATTGAACAGGGGCTTTCAATTTAGTAACAGTATTGGTTTTTACAGCACATAAATCTGGGCGGCCAACCGGAACCGCAACTATCAAGTCTTCAGTTGCTACAGCATCAACTTCATTTTCCAACCCTTCTTCAACCGGTATGGTAGCGTATGGGTGACCACCTTCTACTACTTTAAAATGCTCAAAAGAATTGAAGCCGTATTCCAGTAATCTTACCGAATCGCTCCAGCGGTCATCACTGTGCAATACAACGCTGATTAACTGCCTGCCTCCCTTAGTGGCAGAAGCAACAAGACAATTCCCTGCTTCATTTGTAGTGCCAGTTTTAACGCCATCTGCCCATTCATAGCTCCAAAGCAGTCTGTTTGTGTTACCCAAAAACCTGCCGCCGCTTTCCCACGTTTTGGTGCTTACTATCTGGCGAAAAAAGGGGTTTTTAAGGGCAAAGCGGGTTATCTCTGCCAGATCGCGCGCTGTCGAATAATGTCCTTTCTCCGGGAGGCCGTTTGTATTCTTAAATTGGGTATTTCTGGCCCCAATTAACTTTGCTTTGCTATTCATCATAAGGACAAACTTTTCTTCACTGCCACCTATATGTTCGGCTATAACAACACAGGCGTCATTGCCCGAGCATAGCATAGCTCCGTATACAAGTTCTTCAAGAGTAAGTTTTTCCCCTGGTCTAAGACCCATGCTAGCCCCTTCTTCTGTGGCAGCTCGTGAGCTTACCGTAACTTCCTGCTTTAAATCGCCAACTTCTAAGGCAAGAAGAACGGTCATAATTTTAGTCGTGCTGGCCGGAGGCCTCCTCTCTTCCCCATTTTTTTCATAAAGTACCTGCCCTGTTATTGCATCCATAAGCACAGCAGCATCGGCAGTTACACAGGGAGCGGTCAGTTCACCTGCCTCTACTGCTCCTTGAAAAAACAAATATCCCGTAAAAACCAGAGCAATAGCCATAATAAAGGTGAACCCAAATCTTGTCAAGTTACTCATAAGCTTAAACCCCCTCTTTTTGCTACAATGTTGCCCATATTAATACAGCATTATTAAAGCAAATAAAAAATCCGGGCAACTGATAGCTAAATACCCGGAAAGCACATGTTTTTCATTAGCAGTTTAATAAAATTTATTGCGCAAAGCTTTTAGTTCAAAACTGTGGAGACGGTAACCAATTTATATCCCATTCCTTTTAACTCACTAATCAAATAAGGGAGGGCTTTTACTGTGGGTTCTGTAGGATGCATTAAAACTATCGCTCCATTGTGAGCCTTTTCCAGTACTCTTTTAACTATGAGAGAAGGTTCAGGACGTTGCCAGTCAATAGTATCAATACTCCACAAAATAGTAGTATAACCTAGCAATTCAGCAGCTTTTAACACCGCTTCTCCTCTTTCCCCAAAAGGAGGCGCAAAAAAAATTGGTTTCTTTCCTGTTATTGCCTCTAAAACAGATTCGGCTTTCTTTATCTCTTCAATATTCTCGTCCAAAGTTAACTCATCCGGATGCGGGTGAGAATACCCGTGACTGCCAATTTCATGGCCATCGTTATCGATTTCCTTTACCAAAAGGGAATATTGTTCAGCCCAGGACCCACCTATAAAAAAGGTGGCCTTGACTCCATTATCGCGCAGTATCTTCAAGATATCCAGCAGGTATTCCTCTCCCCACACTACATTAAATGTAAAGGCTATCTCTTTATCGCGTAAGCTGCCGTGGTAAACTGGCGGGACAGCAGTACTTACAGACTTTTTGAACTTCCCAAAGCATAACCCCGCCAAAAAAGATACTAAGATTAATATGAAAAATAAGCATAAAGAAATCCTTGCTTTTTTTAAATTTATAAAATAAATTTTCATTTGACAACACATCCCTAAATTTTTTGGCTATATATTTGATATAAAAAACCTTCCCAAAAATTATTTATGATAAATTAGGAATAAAAATGCAAAAATTTATGCTTAATAAAAAATTAAAAACCTCTTATGGAGGTTTTTAACGGCAAGAATTTCTTTCAGTACTTAACAAGTTTTAACTAAATTAACGCAATGTTTCCCTGCGCTTTGGATGCCTGCCCGCTTTTTCACCCTTCTTAGCTGGGACTTCAGGTAATGGCATAGCATCTTTTTTGGACAGTTTTAAGCGTCCCTGGCTGTCGTAACCGGTTACCTTTACGAGTATTATGTCGCCTTCCTTAACAACATCTTCTACTTTATTAACCCGGTGGTGTGAAAGCTGGGATATATGTACCAGCCCCTCTTTTCCAGGCAAACCGAGAACACCGGGTATAATTTCAACAAAGCAACCGAAATCTGTTATCCGGGTAACTTTACCTTTATACAGTTCCCCTGCTTGCACTTCTTTGGTAAGTGCTTCTATGATCTCCAGCGCTCTTTGGCCATTGGCTTGGTCAACTGCAGCAATGAAAACTCTCCCGTCATCTTCAATATCTATCTCTGCACCGGTTTCCTCTATAATCTTTCTTATAATTTTGCCGCCTGGACCAATAACATCACGTATTTTATCTGGATCAATTGTGGTATGGATAATCCTGGGGGCATGGGGCGAAAGTTCTGGCCTCGGTGAAGGAAGAACATCTGTCATCTTCTTAAGAATCTGCATCCTGCCCTCATGAGCTTGATCCAGGGCTTTCTCTAAAACTTCCCTAGTAATACCGGGTATCTTTATATCCATCTGGAGAGCAGTAACTCCCTTTGCTGTACCGGCAACCTTGAAGTCCATATCGCCTAGATGGTCTTCATACCCCTGTATATCTGTTAGTACCACAAAGTTATCTTCTTCTTTGATGAGGCCCATGGCCACTCCTGCTACTGGTGCACTAATGGGCACACCCGCATCCATCAGCGCCATAGTGCTTCCGCAAACACTGCCCATAGAAGTCGATCCATTAGATTCCAGCGCCTCGGAAACAATGCGTATGGTATATGGAAATTCCTCTTCACTGGGAATGACCGGTAAAAGCGCCCTCTCAGCTAAAGCACCGTGACCTATTTCTCTCCTGCCGGGAGACCTTATAGGCCTAGTTTCACCTGTACTGTAGGGAGGGAAATTATAATGGTGCATAAAGCGTTTTGATTCCTCTACCCCCAGGTCGTCCAGTATCTGCTCCTGGGAAACCGTTCCCAATGTAACAACAGAAAGTATTTGAGTTTGTCCCCGCGTAAAAAGCCCTGAGCCGTGCGGGCGCTGTAACACCCCTACCTCAATACTGATAGGTCTTATCTCATTAACGGCCCGCCCGTCTATCCTTACCCCTTCATAAGCAATCATGGACCTTATTATTTTCTTTTCTACAGAGTCTATTATATTCCTAATATTAGACTCTTCTTCCGGGTACTGCTCTAAAAACTCCTGCACAATATTTTCTTTAACTCCGTCCAGCAGGTTCTCCCGTTCAAGTTTAGACAGTTTTTCAGCAACACACTTGCGGATAGCAGACTCCAGTTCCACTTTTGCCTTATGCGTAACTGCCTCTACCAGCGTTTGTTCGGGCTCAGGTACTTCTATAGTCATCTTCTCTTTGGCAAGCCCCAATTCCAGAGCTTCACGGCGGAAATCTTCAATAAAATCAACTATTTCTTTGATAACTCCATGACCGAAAGTAATACCCTCTAAGATAATACTTTCAGGAACTTCTTTAGCACCAGCTTCTACCATCATGACAGCATCTTTAGTCCCGGCTACCACCAAGTGCATATCGCTTTTTTCGGATTGGGATAAGAGAGGGTTAATAATAAAATGACCGTCTATTCTGCCGACAATTACTCCGCCAATAGGATATTTAAGGGGTATTTCCGAAATGTGGAGGGCAGCAGAAGCACCGATCATAGCAGCTATCTCAGGAGGATTATCCTGATCGACCGAAAGAATGGTGGCAACTACCTGGACTTCATTACGCATCTCTTTAGGAAACAGCGGCCTTAACGGTCGATCGATGAGCCTGCCCGCCAAAATGGCTTTTTCACTCGGCCGACCCTCTCTTTTTATAAAACCGCCGGGGATTTTGCCGACAGCATAAAACCTTTCCTCGTAATCGACAATCAACGGGAAGAAATCTATACCCGTGCGCACATTTTTAGAAACTGTAGCCGTAACTAATACTGCTGTATCTCCGTAGCGTACAAAGACAGCCCCGCTGGCCTGCCTGGCCAATTTACCAGTCTCCAGGATCATAGGCCGCCCGCCTACGATCAGTTCTTTCTGCAGGACTGGAGATATTGTCATTTCAAGGTCCAACCTCCTGTTTTGTTCATCAAAATTAATAAACTTATTTTTTTCTACATTTAGATTATTATTTCCTTCTTTACCCTAAAAAATCAAAAACCCCGTAATATAGTTTAAGAAGCGGGTTTTAACCCGCTTCAGAAAAACTACTTTCTTAAGCCGAGCTTTTCGATGATTGTGCGGTACCGTTCAAAATGACGCTCCCGCAGGTAATTCAGCAAAGCCCTTCTCTGGCCTACCATCTTTAAAAGCCCGCGCCTGGAATGGTAATCTCCTTTATGAATTTTAAGGTGTTCAGTTAAAGCGTTTATTCTCTCTGTTAAAATTGCCACCTGTACTTCTGGTGAGCCAGTATCATTGTCGTGTAACCTGTACTTAGATATTATGCTCTGCTTTTGCTCGGAAGTCAAGGCCATGCCGCTCACCTCCTTTTCTGGTGTAATCGCTACAAGCCAAGATAACCGTTAAATGTACGAGTCCCCTAGCCTGTAGTTCTGAACTTTTTACTTCCCAATCACAGTTATTACCAGACGTCCGTCTGGTATATCTTTGGCTACAATATCAAAAACCCTTCCCGACCTGGCCACAAAACCTCTAAAGCGGGTAGCTGTCAGTATTTTACCTGGTATACTTCCGGCAGCAACAATAATATCGTTTACTGTAATTTTATCCTGCCTTAAATCCCGTAATCTTTTACGTGCGTGTTCAGTAATAATGACTTTCATCCCTTAATTAAATACCATCTTTTATGATACCGCTTCTTCGCCCTCCTTCTGGGCAAGGAAGGCATAAAGAGCGTCCTGAAAGGCTACCAGCCGGAAATTTTCCACGCCAGATTTTAAGTATATGCCTTCTAATTCATTTTTTAACATTTGAAATTCTTCGCTTAGACAGATAATGGCAATGTGATTTGCCCAGCGCTTAATATCTTCTTCCTGCAGGTTAGCCTTGTGGAGTTCCACGTAAATCTACCTCATTTCCAGGCGGTGTTCCTGAGCAGCAGCTGTTAACGGTTCAATTTTAGCATAATAAACATTCTGTGTAAACGTAAACCCCTACCTCTTAAAAAATTATATTTTCTCACGTTAATCGTCATTCTTTTATCTTAAGCCACTCTTCACGAGCCCTTTCTACATCCTTGGCAATTTGCTCTACCAAATCATTTACTGAGTTAAATTTCGTTTCTTCTCTGAGCCTGCGCCGGAAAATTACTTTTATATTCTTACCGTAAAGATCTCCGTAGAAATCCAAAATATGAACCTCAATATTCCTCTTGTTGACATTAAAAGTCGGCTTTATTCCAATATTAGCTAAACCCAAGTAATTACCAGTACCCTCTATATGTACACAAGCAAGGTAAACACCGTTTGCCGGCACAATCAGGTCCTCGTCAATTTCAAGGTTAGCAGTAGGAAAGCCCAATACCCTGCCGCGACCGTCGCCGTACACAACATATCCTTCAATAAAAGGAGAGTAGCCGAGCAGCTTACCAGCTCCCTCTACATCGCCGTTTTGGAGAAGATTCCGTATTAATGTACTGCTCACTAATAGCCCGTCCACCTCTACCGGCGGTATAACAAGGAATTTATACCCGCATTCACGGGACATTTCTTCTAATAAAGCAGGTGTTCCCACACCCCCGCGTCCAAAAGTATAATTGTACCCTACCACTACACCTCTAACACCCATTTCTTCACATAAAATGTATTTAACAAAGGCTTCTGGAGGACAGCTGGCCAATTCCTCGGTAAAAGGCACCATTAGAAGGACTTCTATCCCTAATTCTGCCATTATCTTTTGTTTTGCCTCTTGAGAGAGGAGAAGTGGCGGGCAATTTCCTGGGCTGAGCACGGACATGGGGTGAGGATGAAAAGTAAATACCGCCGGCGTACCTTCCAATTCCTTCGCCATGGCTACTAATTCATTTATCAATTTCCGGTGGCCCAAGTGTACACCGTCGAAATTTCCCAGGCCCACAACGATATTCTTATGCTTTTTCTTAATGCCTTGCCACTGGGTGTATATGTACAAACCTACAACCTCCCTAAGAGGACTATTTCAAAATACAAGACTACCACTTAGTACACAAAGCGGCTTAAATAAAACATCACCAGTATCCCCATAAGTGACTGCCTTGGCAATGGCTATTAATTGCTCTTGAAATTTAAGCCTAACTAATGTTCCCGGAGATATTCCATGCAAAGGATTTCTGACTCCTGCAGGATAAATGGGAGAGCCCGACGCCGCCGGGATAACTGCTCCCCTTTTTAACTGAACTTCAGGCAAAAAATTAAGGACCTTGTCAGTGCTAATAATTTTAGACTCTATAGTATTTTTACTTGCTAAATTCGCAATTTCCTCTAAAGTTATTGAACCCTCTATACTTAATGTACCAACTTTCGTGCGTACCAAAAAAGACATATGCGCGCCACACCCGAGTTTTTCACCGATATCAGCACACAGTGTCCTCACATATGTACCGCCGGAACAAGAAATTGAGAGAAGTGCCTTTGGACGCGGTGTTCCCCAACCCTGACCCCACAGCACTCTTAAAGAGTAAATTTTTACTGGCCTGGGCTGCCGCTCAACCTCAACTCCCCTCCTGGCCAACTCATAAAGTTTTTTACCCCCCATCTTTACTGCCGAGGTCATGGGGGGTACTTGCAATATATCTCCTCTAAACAAACTCAAAGTTTCTTCTAATTTCTCTAAAGTGAGGCAAGAAGCATCGCACTTGCTAGTAACTTCACCAAAAACATCTCCGGTAGCAGTAGAAATGCCAAATGTAATTTCTGCTCTGTACTCCTTGCTGTCCATCAAAAAACGTACAATTTTAGTAGCTGAACCCAGACAAACTACTAGTACACCACAGGCACCGGGATCAAGCGTCCCCGTATGCCCTGCCCTGGCAACGGACAGAGTGCGCCGGACAAAATTAACTACATCGTGGGAGGTCATTCCCGGCGGCTTGAGAACATTAAGTATGCCGTTCACTCGCTCGCCTCCCGGATAGCGGCCAGCGCGGCTCCTATAACTTCACTTTTTATGCTCTCGGCCTGACCCTGCATAACACAACCTGCAGCCCGCCTGTGTCCTCCACCGCCAAAAACGGCAGCTAGCTTACTTACATCCACCAAGCTCTTTGATCTAAAACTTACTTTCCAGCGCCCGTCCGCCATCTCGTGAAAGAGAAGCCCTACCTCTACACCTCTTATGGAACGGGTATAATTTATCAATCCCTCAGTATGTTCATCGTGTGCCCCTACCCGGTTAAGCATTTCCCGCGTTACGTTCATCCAGCATACTCTGCCGCAATCACTTATAGCCAGAGTTTTTAAAGCAGCACCAAGGAGGAAAACAGCTTCTTTGGGTTTTTCCTCATAGATAAGAGTATTCACCCTTGCGGCAGGCACCCCTATTTCCAACAGTGCAGCTATTTTACGGTGCGTATTCGGACTAGCATTATCGTACCTCAAAGAACCGGTGTCAGTAACAATAGCCGTATAAAGGCAAGTAGCTATATCTATATCGACCTTAATATTCATAATTTCAAAAAGATCGCAAAGAATCTCACCTACTGCCGATGCCTTTACATCTATGTACCTGCAAGTGCCGAAAGATACCGGACCTTGGTGGTGGTCGATAACGACAACTAAAGCCCCGCTTTCCACCATTGCCCGGTAGTTATCGCCCAATCTTTCCGGCACTGAGCAGTCCAGGACAACTATAGTATCAAAATTATTTTCCAGCGGCTTTCCAACCAAAAACCGCTCAGAACACGGTAAAAATTTATAGATAGAAGGAACTGGGTCGGGACCGGCCATAGTTACTTCCTTGCCTAATTGTTCTAGTGCCATACCAAGAGCTAATACTGAACCTAAACTGTCTCCGTCTGGCATTACATGCCCGCAAATTAAGACACGCCGGGCTGAAAATAACAAAGAAGCCACTTCGGCAAGATTATTCACTACGACCGCCGTCCTCTTTCAGAATCTTCTCCATGAGGGCGATGACCCTGGACCCACGGCTTATGGAATGATCCAGCTCAAACCTTATCTCGGGTGTAAAGCGAAGGCGGATCCTTCTGCCGATTTCACTCCTGATATAACCTTGAGCTTTAGAAAGAGCCTCTATCGTCGACTTTTGCTCTTCAGGAGAACCTAAAACACTTGCATAAATAGTTGCATAGCGCAGGTCCTTAGATACTTCTACAGAGGTGATAGTTACAAAACCAATACGAGGATCTTTTAATTCCTCTCTTAGCATTTCTGACACTTCTTTTTTTATAGCTTCTGCCAGCCTTTCAGGACGGTAGGACACTAACCTTACACCACCTTGCCAAGTTATTTACTACCAGTACTATAGCTCCCTTTTGATAGCCTCCATGGTAAAGGCTTCAATTATGTCACCTTCCTGAATGTCATTAAATTTTTCCAAAGCCATACCGCATTCGTAACCCTGCGGAACCTCTTTTACATCGTCCTTGAAACGCTTCAATGATTCTATTTTTCCCTCGTGAATCACAATGCCGTCTCTTACTACCCTTATGCTAGCATCTCTTTCCACCTTACCTTCTAACACATAACATCCGGCTATGGTCCCAATCCTAGAGGCTTTAAAAATCTTCCTAATCTCAGCCCTGCCCAGCATTACCTCACGGTACTCCGGCTCCAGTAGTCCGCTCATTGCCGCTTTTACATCATCAATAGCGTCGTAAATTACCCTGTAAAGGCGAATATCGACTTTTTCCTTTTCATTTGCTTTCCTAGCATTTACATCCGGCCTAACGTTAAAGCCAATAATTATGGCATTAGACGCTGAGGCAAGCATTATATCGGTTTCTGTTATAGCACCTACCCCGCCGTGAATGATATTGACTTTTACTTCTTCCGTGCTCAGCCTTTCCAATGCTTGCCGCAGTGCTTCTACTGAACCCTGGGCGTCTGCTTTGATAATAACCCCAAGTTCCTTAATCTGGCCTTCACGAATTTGCTTAAAGAGATCTTCTAGTGAAACCCTGCCGGTAGCTTTAAGTTCCTCCTCGCGCTTGCGGGCCTGCCGGCGTGCTGCAATTGTCTTGGCAAGCTTTTCGTCTTCTACCACCACAAAAATATCACCTGCACAAGGCACTTCAGATAACCCGAGAACTTCCACCGGGGTGGAGGGGCCGGCTTTTTTAATTCGCCGTCCTTTATCATCCATCATAGCCCTTACCCGTCCATAAGCCACACCGGCCACAATATAGTCACCTACATTGAGGGTTCCGTTTTGTACTAAAACAGTCGCAACAGGTCCCCGCCCTTTATCCAACTCGGCTTCAATAACAGTCCCCCTTGCCGGCCTGTTAGGATTAGCTTTTAACTCGCTTACCTCAGCAACCAGCAAGATCATCTCCATCAAATCTTCCAGTCCTTGTTTCTTGAGGGCAGATACATTAACACAAATTGTATCCCCGCCCCACTCTTCAGGTATCAAGCCGTACTCGGTGAGCTGCTGCTTTACCCGTTCCGGGTTAGCGCCCGGCTTATCTATTTTATTTATAGCTACAATAATGGGAACACCGGCGTCTTTGGCATGGTTTATGGCTTCAATTGTTTGGGGCATTACACCGTCATCAGCGGCTACCACTAAGATAGCAATATCTGTTACCTTGGCACCGCGGGCCCTCATGGCCGTAAAAGCTTCGTGACCCGGGGTGTCGAGAAACGTTATTTTTTTGCCGTTGTGTTCTATCTGATAAGCACCGATGTGCTGAGTTATACCGCCAGCTTCCGTCGCCGTTACATTTGTCTGGCGTATAGCATCCAGAAGAGAAGTCTTTCCGTGGTCAACGTGGCCCATAACAGTTACTACACAAGGCCTGGGCTGGAGAAGTGCTGGGTCATCTTGAGGTTCTTGCATTATGACTGCTTCCATATCTACGGGAAGTTTTACTTCCACGTCATAGCCAAATTCAGAAGCGAGAATGGTAGCAGTATCTGTATCTATTTCCTGGTTAATAGTGGCAAGAACGCCCAGTTGCAGCAGCTTCTTAATTAATTCCGCCGGACTCTTATGCATTTTCAAAGCCAGCTCTTGTACTGTTATAGAACCGCTTATTACTATTGGCTTCCGTTCAGCAGTTTGGACTGGCTCCTTGCCTTTATCTGCCTGTTTTTTACGTGCCGGGCCAAAAGATTTAGCCCACAGCTTTTCTTCTGCCTCCTCAGCCAAAATACTCCGCTTGTCCGGCCGAACCTTGTCAGCGGCTTTTGGCCCCCCGAATTTAGCCTGCTTTTGTTTATCTACCGGTTTTTGTTTTTCTTGAGTAGGCCTGCCTTTTTCATCCAAACGAACGGGCGGCCAAACAACTGGAATATCCTGTCTTGGTCTTGTCTGTACACCGCCAGACGGTTTAATTCTGGCGGCTTGATGGGTCTGCACCTGAGAACGTTCGCTTAATTTAGCCTGTCTTGGAGCACCTGCAGCTTTTGTTGGACCCATATCTTCGGCTTTCTTGCCCCCGGGCTTCGCTGGCACCTTCTCGTGTTCCACTTTTTTGTCTTTTGGCTTACCGTATGGCCTTTTTTCTTGCCTTACAAACTTTTCACTTTCATCATGGCCAGCTTCCACGTGGGCCTTTTCTTTGGGTAAGTGCTCTTTTTGTGCCTTTAACTGACCTGCCTGATCCTGCACTTGGCGTTCATGGCGTGTTTTTTCCTTAATTTCTTCAGCCGCTTTAGGTTTGTGGACCTGTTCACTTTTATGATGTATGCCAGTTTTTTCCGGACGGTCCTGACTTTTTATCCTTTCGTGAAACCTCCTGTCGGGCGGTCTCGACGGCACACGATCTACCAAACCTGGCCCGCGATCTCTGTATTGTTCTGCCTTATTATCCTGAACATCTTTTTTAACCTCTTGTTTTTCACTTTTTTGGATAATCTTTTGCCTTGCTTGCACATTTTCTCCCTCATCCTTACTTATTGCCGCAGCCGCCCGCACCTGACTCTTTTCAACGTCCTTCTGCTCCCCCAAAACCGGTACTCCGGCCGGTTTTTCCTCCGGTTCCTTTACTTCACGGACATTTAATCTGTCGCTCTTTATATTATACCGTTTTAAAAAGAGCTCGATCTCATTTTCTTCTAATGTAGACATGTGCGATTTAACATTAATTCCCATATTTTTCAAATTGTTTATTATTTCTTTACTTTCAATGTTAAGTTCCTTAGCCAGTTCGTGTATCCTCTTCTTAACCATACAATCACCTCCAAGATTTTGGCTTTTTTCCGCTCCACCTCACCCCTTTCTCTTCCCCGAGAACCGCCCGGATCATATTTTCATCTAAAAAGGCTGCAGATGAACGGGGTGACTTGCCAATCAAAGCGCCAATGTGTTCTTTAGTACCGAATACAACGACCGGGATACTGTACTTTTCAGCCAGGCTGGAAAGCTCCTGCTTTGTTCTTGCTGTAGCATTCCCGGCAATAACTAAAAGTTTTGCTTTTCCCCTAACCAGCGCTTCCCTTACTGCTACATCCCCAGATACAAGACAGCCCGATCTCTGAGCAAGCCCCAACAAACTACCAATACCCCTCATTTTTCCAGCTCCTGCTTTAAAGCTTCTACGACTTCGCCGGTGAGGGGGTGTTGCAGGGCCTTTTCCAGCCTTTTGCCTTTTAGGGCCTTTTCCAAACATTCCTTATCAGGACAGATGTAAGCCCCGCGTCCTGAACGCTTACCGGTAGGATCAATCTCAATACTTTCATCGGGGGTGCGAACTACTCTAATTAACTCTTTCTTAGGTTTCATTTGCTGGCAGCCGACACACATGCGCAGGGGTACCTTTTTTACTCTCGGCACAAGACCCCCCCCTTAATCAAATTCTTCTTCATCCTCAAATAGTTCTCTGTATTCCTCAGGGAACATTTCCCTCATTTGGGAGATGCTCTTGATGTCAATTTTCCAGCCGCTTAATTTGGCCGCAAGGCGGGCATTTTGCCCTTCTTTTCCAATAGCCAGGGAAAGCTGGTTATCAGGCACAATAACACGCGCTACTTTTTCTTCTTCCCAAATCTCCACAGCGACTACTTTAGCTGGGCTAAGCGAGCTTGCCACAAACTTTGAAGGATCGGGGTCCCATTTTATGATATCTATCTTTTCGCCATTTAGTTCATTGACAATATTCTGCACTCTCATACCTTTAGGTCCTACGCAGGCTCCTACAGGATCGACATTCTCATCCCTTGAATAAACGGCAATTTTAGAACGCGCCCCAGCTTCGCGGGCTATACCTTTTAGCTCAACAATTCCTTCCTGTAATTCGGGAACTTCCATTTCAAAAAGCCTTTTTAAAAGACCCGGGTGGGTACGCGAAACCAATATTTGAGGGCCTTTTGTTGTCCGCTTCACTTCCACAATATACGCTTTTAATCTCTGACCTTGGCGGTATTCTTCCCCTGGCATTTGTTCAGCCGGGGCTAAAATAGCCTCTGCCTTTCCCAGCTCAATGTATACATTTCTTTGTTCTATCCGTTGCACAACACCCGTTATAATGTCCCCTTCACGCTCTGAAAACTCATCGTAAATTATGTTTCTCTCTGCCTCACGTATCCTTTGTACCACTACCTGCTTGGCAGTCTGAGCCGCGATGCGCCCAAATTCTCTTGGGGTAACCTCAAACTCAATAATGTCCCCAACCTCGTACTTTGGGTTAATCTGGCGAGCTTCATCTAAAGAAATTTCTGTACGGGGGTCCCCTACCTCCTCGCACACGGTTTTCTGGCTAAAAACCCTAAAACTCCCGGTTACCCTATCTATGTGTACCCTTGCATTCTGGTTTGAACCAAAATTTCTTTTATAAGCAGAAAGGAGAGCGGCTTCTATTGCTTCCAGAAGGATATCTACCGAAATTCCTTTTTCCTTTTCCAGGTCTTTCAGTGCTTCTAAAAACTCAGTATTCATGCACCTTCCTCCCTAAAATTTAAAATCCGCCTCTAACTTGGCCGAAGCAATTTGACTGAGAGTAAAACAGAGCTTTTCACCTTCCACATCCAAAATTACGTTATCGCCCTCGACACCTGCGATGCGGCCGCACAACTTCTTTTTTCCACAAACCGGGGCATAAAAAACAATATTAGCCAAACGGCCAGTAAAACGCCGGTAATCATCTAATTTTTTCAATGGTCTCTCTATACCAGGAGAAGAAACTTCTAAGACATAAGAGTGAGGGATAGGGTCTTTCTCGTCCAAAGCGTTGCTGAGATATTCCGATACGAATTGACACTCGCGGTGGCTTACACCACCCGGTCTATCTATAAATATGCGCAGGTACCAACGCCCGCATTCTTTTGCAAACTCTACATCGACCAGTTCCAGGTCGGTACCTTCAATCACCTGCAACACCATATCGTGTACTAACTCACAAATTTTCTTTTTACTCAAAAATTTACCCCCTTACTAAAAGACGACGTGCTAATCTTAATATCACAAGAAATAACTTTTACCAGTATACTTCACTTTGACGGTTATTCGTATAAAAACACTCTAAATGTTGAACTGTCATATCCTTTGATAAGACGAAAGAGTGGGTTTAACCCACTCCTTGCGAGAAATTAAAAATTTCTCTGCCCGCAAAACCAAAGTAAGTATACCATAGAGGTTAAGACTTGACAAGGGTTAAAAAAATCTATCTTAAGTCCCGTGTTCAACTTTACGTACACCTGGCATAACTGCCAATTTATGCATAATATCTACGATGTTAGTTCCGGGTAAAATCTTTAAATACACTTCTAATAAAACAAACCCTTGAACGCTAGTTTTACTTATTTCTATTTTTTTAATGTTACCCACATGTTCCTCCAAATATGACGATATTGTGTTTATTTGTTCTGGGTGGTCTGAAGTTACAATCCTCAAAGTGTTCCAGTTCCCGCGCCCGCGCAGCAATCTTTCAAAGGTACCCAGCAAAACAAGAGCAAAGAGTACAAGCATTGTACCCAAGGTTGCTATCAAGTAATAGCCAGCACCACAAGCTAAACCTAATGAGGCAACTACCCAAAGACTGGCAGCGGTGGTAAGGCCGCGGACAAAAGGTCCTTCTTTTATAATAGCACCAGCGCCCAAAAAGCCTATTCCGCTCACTACCTGGGCCGCTATCCTGGCTGCATCACCCTGAAACTGGAAATGCATTTCTTCAGAAACCACCATACAGATGGCTGAGCCGACGCAAACTAAAATATGAGTGCGAAAACCAGCTGAAGAGGTACGGTAGCCAGCGTGCAGCCTTTCTCTTTCCAAACCGATAAAACCGCCGAGGATAACAGCCATAACTAGCCTGACAATTACTTCTCTTTCCGACAACACTTTGTATCCCCCAATTTACTTTACAGCTCTTTTTTTAGTTACAATCTCTTCTATAGCACCTACTGCTTCGTAAGCTGCCCGTGGTTTTGCAAGATGAGCAGCGGCCAAAGACATTTTTTCAAGAAGGCTTTTATCTTCTAAGCAATGACCTACCATAGCAGCAAGCTTTTCCTCGTCTACCTTCATCGCTGCGCCTCTTGCCTCTAAAAACTCTGCGTTTCTCTCCTCTTGACCGGGTATAGGGTTAACTATGAGAATGGGTAAAGATGTAGCCAAAGCTTCGGCACAAGTAAGCCCCCCAGCTTTTCCCACCATAAGGTCGGAGGCAGCCATTAACACGTTCATGTGTTCAACAAAACCAAAAACCAGCACCCTGTTTTTTAAGGCCGGCACTATAGACAGAAGCTTTTTATATAACTCTGCATTCCTGCCAGTAACAACCAATAATTGACATTTATAATTGCTTTCACCAATTTCCACTACAGCTTCATAAAGCGGCCCCATCCCCAAACCGCCTCCCACCACCAAAACCGTCGGCACATCCACATCCAAGCCCAATTTCTCCCGGGCAACTGTCTTACTTAAGTGGTTGGAAAAAACAGGGTCAACTGGAATACCAGTAGCCTTCACTCTGTCTCTTAAAATACCAAAACTAACAAAATCTTCTATCATTGATTCATTACCGACTAAATAACAGTCCACTTCTGGAAAAACCCAAAAGGAGTGAACAGTAAAATCCGTAATTACTCCCAGGAGAGGATAATCTATGTCTTTATTGACTTTCATCATAGAAAGCACCCCCAGCGAAAAGGGGTGCGTGGAAATAATTGCTTGGGGAGAAAAATCTCTTATAAACCTAATCAATTTTGGAGCAGTAAATATGTTGAGCAAGCGGTTAAATTCAATTTTACTCCTTCCAGAAAGGGGACGCCCCCTCTCTGCCTGGCGGTAAAGGTAGCCATATACTGCCGGGCTCAACTTCAATATCTCCATGTACGTGCCCAGGACCAACTTTTCTAATATAGGGCTTGCGTAACGAAATGTGTCCACAATAGTTACCTGTGCCGCTGGGTGTTTTTCGCACAGAGCTTTTTCTATAGCTTTGGCCGCGCGCATATGACCCTCGCCCACCGTTACCGAGAGGATGAGGATTCTATCCAACCCGCTTATTGCTCATACCCCTTTTCTAAAGCTTTTTATAACTATTGGCCTCACAGTTCTCTTAAAAGTTCACATATTTTTTCAAAAAGGCCGTCAACCTCTACTTCCATTATCTTTCCCGTCTTCCTTATACGAACCTCGGCCTTTTTTTCGGCAACAGATTTAGAACCAATTGTAACTCTTATAGGATAGCCGATTAAGTCGGCGTCCTTAAACTTAACACCCGCTCTCTCCTGCCGGTCATCCAAAACTACTTCTAATCCGCCCTTTGTCAGTTCTTCATATATTCTGCTGGCCAGGGCAAACTGACCGCTATCTTTTACATTAACCGGTATTACTACTACATGAAAGGGAGCTATGGCCGCAGGCCAAATAATGCCATCGCGGTCATGATTTTGCTCTATAGCAGCCGCCATTGTCCTCGTGATGCCAATACCGTAGCAACCCATAATAATTGGCCTGCTGCGACCGCTTTCGTCTAAAAAATTGGCGTTTAAAACCCGGCTATACTTATCGCCCAGCTTAAAGATCTGGCCTACCTCTATACCCCTGGCTTCTACCAAGGGGTCCCCACAGCGGGGGCAAGGCTCGCCGGCTTTCACCATGCGAATATCACCTACTACGTCAGCCACAAAATCACGTCCCGGGTTTACATTAACATAATGCTTACCCTCACTGTTCGCACCGCATACAGCATTTGTCATAACCATAACTTCTGGGTCAGCAACAATTTTTACTCCTTTTAAGCCGACTGGACCAACAAAGCCCGGATTTACTCCTAAAGCCTTTTTTACTTCTTCTGCCCCTGCCAGCTCAAGCCTAATAACCCCGCAGGTATTGAGAAGCTTGACCTCGTTGACGTCGCGGTCGCCCCGTACAACGGCGGCTGTTAAACCGCGTTCCGTTTCGTAAATAAGGGTTTTAACCAGTTTTTGAGCCGGTACCCCCAAAAAAGCAGAAACCTCTTCGATACTCTTTGCACCCGGTGTATCCACTTCTATAAGCGGTATCGGTTCTTCCTTCTGAGAAATTTCTAATAAAGGTACAGAGGCTTTTTCTACGTTAGCGGCATAACCGCATTTTTCATCAGCACAAAACAGCACCGTAGCCTCTCCCGCATCGGCCAAAACCATAAATTCGTGGGTATCTGTCCCCCCAATGGCTCCCGAGTCCGCTTCCACAGGCCGGAAAGTCAACCCGCAGCGCTGGAAGACGCGCGTATAAGCTTCGAACATTTTTTTATAACTTACATCCAGCCCCTCTTCATCCCGGTCAAAAGAATATAAATCTTTCATTATAAATTCTCTTCCCCTCATCAAACCAAAACGCGGCCTTTTTTCATCACGGTACTTGTTCTGGATCTGGTACAATAACAGGGGAAGTTGTTTATAAGAATTTACCTCATTTCTAACCAGTACGGTAATAATTTCTTCGTGCGTCGGGCCAAGAGCAAAGTCACGGTTGTGCCGGTCTTTTAAGCGGAAAAGTTCTGGTCCGTATACATCCCAGCGGCCAGATTCTTTCCATATTTCGGCAGGCTGAATAATAGGCATTAATAATTCCTGTGCACCCTGGCGGTCCATCTCTTCTCTAACTATTTGCTCAATTTTTTTGATTACCCTAAGGGCCAAAGGCAAAAACGTGTAAATACCGGCAGCAACTTTTCTTACAAATCCAGCTCTTAAAAGCAGCTGGTGGCTAACTACCTCGGCTTCTGCCGGTACTTCTCTCAATGTAGGGGCAAGCAATTCTGAAGCTTTCATACCTTAATTCCCTCCGTAATCAGCATAAATCTGCGCTATATTTTTGTTTTTTCTACAACCTTTCTATCTCAGACATTAACTCGTCCACAAGGCTGTTTTCCGGCACTCTGCGGACTATTTTACCTTTTCTAAAAATTATTCCCGCTCCCCTGCCGGCAGCCAAACCCACATCAGCTTCTCTGGCTTCACCCGGCCCATTTACAGCACAGCCCATTACTGCTACCTTGAGCGGGCGATTCACTTTCTTTAGTCTCTCTTCTACTTCCCGGGCAATTTTAACCAAATCTACCCGGGTGCGGCCACACGTGGGACAGGAAATTAGTTCCGGCCCGTGGCGCCGCAAACCCAATGTCTTGAGAATTTCGTAAGCAGCGTGAACTTCAAGGCAGGGGTCTCCCGTTAATGAAACCCTGATTGTATCACCTATTCCTTCGCTGAGGAGTATACCTATTCCTACCGCCGATTTTATAACACCAGCAGGAGGCAAACCTGCTTCAGTAACCCCCAAGTGAAAAGGGTAATCAACTCGTTGGGCCAGTTGCCGGTAAGCCTCAACCATCAAAGGCACATTGGAAGCTTTTAGGGAAACTTTTATATTGTAAAAATCCAAATGTTCTAATACATTGATGTACTCCAGTGCACTCTCCACCATAGCACCGGCAGTAATACCGCCGTATTTCTGCAAAATTTTTTTAGAAAGAGAACCGGCATTAACCCCTATCCTGATTGGTACACCCCTTTCTTTGGCTGCCAGCACCACTTCCTTCACTTTATCTATACCGCCAATGTTGCCGGGATTAATTCTAAGACCGGCCGCCCCAGCCCTTAAAGCTGCCAGTGCCAGCCGGTAGTTGAAGTGAATATCCGCTATAACGGGAATTTTAACGCCCTTAATTATTTCGGCCAGGGCAGCAGCCGCTTCCTCATCTGGCACAGCCACCCTTACTATTTCACAGCCCGCCTCTTCGAGCTCCCAAATTTGCCGTATAGTTGAAGCAATATCCCTTGTATCCGTCTTGGTCATTGATTGAACGCTGACGGGCGCACCGCCGCCAATCTGCACCCCGCCTACAAAAATCGGCCTCGATATCCTCCTTTTCAAGTACTAAATCACCTCAGCTATTGGTTTCCAAAACTACAATAAATAGGTTTTTATCGAACAACGCGGGACCCTGTACTTTCAAAAATATTTACAATATCGCGGTAGGTAATAAGAACCATTAAAAGGAGCAGCAAACCAAAACCTATCAAATGAATAAAATTTTCTTTTGCGGGGTCGATCGGTTTGCCCCTCAGCTTCTCCCACCCGAGAAATAAGAGACGGCTGCCGTCTAAAGCTGGAATGGGGAGCAGGTTAAAAAGACCCAGGTTGATACTCAGAAAAGCAGCGAGCTCCAAGAGAAAAAATAATCCTACACGTGCTGCCCTCCCAATCTCACTTACCACCCGCACTGGCCCTCCTAGATCGGCCGGCGCTTGCCCGAAAATCATCTTAGATATAAAGTCAAGTATCATAAAGATCATTTTTACTGACCACTCAATGCTCATATAAAGTGACGGTATTATCCCCATCCTCTTGTACTCAGTAGCTTGATAAATCCCTATCTTCCCCAAACCTTGCTCATCTTTAAGCGTTTTCACTTCAAAGTAGAGCTCTTCTCCATTTCTCAAAACCTTTATACCGATGTTTTTATCTGGCCGTTCGTAAATATATTTAACGAGCTCTTCCCAGCTATCTACATGCCGCCCGTCCACTGCCACAATACGGTCACCTGCAGCAATGCCCGCCCGCTCTGCAGGTAAACCGGGAACCACTTTGCCTACTAAAGTAGTATTAGAAGGCACTGGCAGCCCTTGAAAAACAAATACAGCGGCTAAAAGAAGCACAGCCAAGACAAAGTTCATTAAAGGACCGGCAAATATCACGGACGCCCTCTGCCCAACCGTCTTATTTACAAACCACTTTGATTTATCTTTTTCTACATTTTCTTCATTAGGGTCAACCCCAGCCATGCGCACAAAACCCCCTAGGGGAAAGGCGCGCAGGTTATACGCTGTCCCGCCAGCAACAATCCCCACCACTTTCGGGCCAAATCCAAGGCTAAACTCGTGGATCTTAATACCCACCATTCTTGCTACCAGAAAGTGACCTAGTTCGTGAAAAAAAATTAGGAGGCCAAATACAAAAACAGAAGCAATAAACGTCTGCATTTAAAAACACCACCGGCCATAAAGTTGGACCAAAGAGGAAAATTATTTATAAGAATAAATTAACCGCATTTTTAAGGTTTTAAAATAATTTCCAGTAAGCAAAATTCATATAATAACGTCTAATTTAATAACGTCTAACAAACACCTGCTAACCGTAGGCCTACATCTCTTGCCCAACGGTCTGCCTCCATAATTTCTTCTAGACTAGGATTCTCAACCCTGTTGTGCATGTCTAAAACACGCCTTACCAACTGCGGAATTTCTATAAAGCGTATGGCACCTTTTAAAAAGCATTCTACGGCTACCTCATTAGCTGCATTTAAAACTGCCGGCATGGTCCCACCTGCCACACCAGCTTCTATAGCTACCCGAAGAGCAGGGAATTTTTCCAAATCAGGTTCTTCAAAAGTGAGGTTGCTTAAGTCAGTAAATTTTAGTCTAGGTACCGAACCGTGAAGTCGCTCTGGGTAGGTAAGAGCGTATTGTATGGGAAGACGCATGTCCGGCAGGCTCATCTGAGCCATAACTGATCCGTCAATAAACTCTACAGCTGAATGAATAATACTCTGCGGGTGAATAACTACTTCTATCTGCCGGTAACTCAAACCAAAAAGCCACTTGGCCTCAATTACTTCCAAGCCTTTATTCATCAAGGTAGCCGAATCAACTGTAACCTTCGTACCCATTTTCCAGTTAGGGTGCCGCAAGGCCATTTCTACGGTGACCGATTTTAGTTCCTCACCGCTCATCTCCCGAAAAGGACCGCCTGAAGCAGTTAAAATAACTTTTTCCACTACATCGGGTGCATTTCCTTCCATGCATTGCCAGATAGCAGAGTGCTCGCTATCTACGGGCAAAAGACGAGAATTATTACTACCGGCAATACTCATTACGAGGTGGCCAGCAGCAACCAGCGTTTCTTTATTGGCCAGTGCCACCCGTTTACCCGCCGCCAGGGCAGCCAGCGTCGGGTAAATCCCTGCTGCACCAGTAACAGCTACCACCACGATGTCAGCTTCCGGCATAGTAGCCAATGCCTCCATCCCTTCCCTTCCCCACATCAATTCAGGCATATTGCGGCCTTTAAGTTCACTTTTTAACTGCAGCAGGCAACTCTCCCCGCTCAATGCGACAGCACGGGGAGCAAACTCTCTAATCTGTTCTAGTAAAAGACGCCAGTTCTGCCCCGCTCCCAACCCCAAAACTTGAAACCTGCCAGGAAGGGTGCGTACCACTTCTAGTGTCTGGCGACCTATAGAACCGGTACTTCCAATAATAACAATCTTTTTCATTTTTAAGAGATCACCACTAACAAAGTATCGAAGTATTAAGTTACTATAGAAGAAATAACTAAATTTTTGATTTCCTCACACAAATTTGCTATTTAACTTTATGTACCGAAATTCCTGCTTTAAATACCGCTTGAACAGCTATGAGCAAGACCGGCCCGGCAACAAGTCCGGCAACACCGAATAACTTTAAGCCGGCGTACATAGCCAAAAGGGCAGCCAGCGGATGGATACCCAAATTAGCTGATACAATACGAGGTTCCGATAACTGTCTTACAACCAATATAATACTGTACAAAATAATGAGCTTAATTCCTAGCAGGGGCGATCCGGCTAAAAAACACCAGACTGCCCATGGCAGGTAAATAGTAGCCGGCCCCAATACGGGGATAAGGTCAAACAATCCAACCAGTAAACCCAAAGTTAGAGCATAAGCCGCTCCGGTAATCTTTAAGCCTATAATGCTTATTAAGGTAGTTATAGCAACGAGAACCAATTGTGCCCTCAAATATCCGGAAAAAGCGGCCACTACTTCCCTCGCAATGAATATTGTTTTTTCCCCCAAAGGTGGGGGCAGGTATTTTACTATTGACCGCTTTATAAGCTGCCGGTCTCTCGCTAAAAAGTAGGTAGCTATCAAGCTCACCACAAAGATAGTAAGAGTTTCGGGTACAAAAGAAATAAAAAAGAGCAACGCATTGATGGCTCTTGCTGCCAGGTTCTGCAGGCTGTCAGTTATTTTATTTATATTTTGTTCCAGTGAACTTGTAATACCTGGAGGTAGGCTTACGTAAAAAGCAGCCGCTTTCTCTATAATGCGGCAGTAAAAAATTTTCAGTTCAGCAGCGGCATCCGGCAAGGTTACGGAAAGTCTAATTAGCTCCGCTACCAATCTGAAAACGATAGCCACCAAAACTATAAGTATTCCACCTAACACTGTAACCATTGATATTGCTACAGCAACGCCCCGAGGAACACTCAATTTTTTTTGCAGAAATATAATCAAGGGTTCAATAAGTATACAAAACAAAAAGGCAATAATAAACGGCAAAAGAACCGGTAGCAGGTACTTATAGGCAGCTACGGCGGCCAACAAACCGGTAGCTGCATAAATTATTATAAGTAGCGGTTTTGGCACTTAGGCGATTTTCACCTCTCCATATAAAATCCATAAAACAAACATGCCCTAAAAACTACCCTTAGTTAAGGATAAAAAGCAATACGTAATAGTATGCTAACGGAGCTGTAAAGAGGGCACTATCAAACCGGTCAAGCACACCACCATGCCCGGGTATTAGGCTACTGGAGTCCTTCACTCCCACCTGCCGCTTAAAAGCAGACTCCAAAAGATCCCCTACCTCTGCGGCAATACCTAAGAGCAAACCAAGTATCAATATTTTTACGGGACTTAAAAAAGGGTAAATTAAAGAAAAAAGCCACGCTACTAAAATACTGCCGGTAAGGCCGCCGAGTGCACCTTCCAGTGTCTTTTTAGGGCTTAGGATGGGAGCAATTCTCCTCTTGCCGAATGCCCTCCCCACAAAGTAGGCCATAGTATCAGTTGCCCATGTGCAGGCCAAAGTAAAAACGAGCCAAATCCACCCGTGCGGCAGGGTGCGCAAGAGATAAAAATAGCTCAGTAACCCTACATACAGAGTACCCATTAGGGTTCCTGCCCCGTCTAAAAGAGTGTAACGCGGGTAAAAAGTTACTGCAGCAAGTAAGTGCATGAATAAAATTATTGTGATCGTAGGTCCCGGGTAGCCGTCCCGGTAAAGGTATGCACCGCCAACCAGAACTGCCCCTCCCGCCAAAGCCAGCCACAAAGAAGGATTTAGACCTAAACGGGCCAGCATAGCAGTAATTTCCCTTAAACCCAAAATAATTAGAATACCAGTTAATAAAAGTAATGGAAGGCCACCTTGCCAAACAGCTGCAATGATTAGCGGTGCGCCTATGGCTGCACTCAATATTCTCTGCCAGAACATTTTTCACCAACCCAGCTTACCGCGCTACTTTTTTTTCAAACCCCCAAAGCGGCGCTCCCTGCTCTGGTACTCTATGATCGCTTGGAATAGATGAAAGCGGCGAAAATCCGGCCACAAGACAGGAGTAAACCAGAACTCAGTATAGGCCAATTGCCAGAGCAGGAAATTGCTCACTCTAAAATCTCCCGCCGGCCGGATGAGAAGATCGGGGTCTGGCTGGCCGGCTGTGTATAAATAATCTGAAATTGTTTCCTCCCTTATATCCTCTACATTCATTGTACCCTCTACAACTGCCCGGGCTATCATCTTAACCGCATCTGCCACCTCAGCTCTCCCGCCGTAATTTAAAGCCAGGTTTAAAATAAGGCCTTTATTTTCTTTTGTCCTATCAATAGCGTATTGAATTGCACTCTGAACATTGGCAGGCAGTTCGCTAATTCTCCCCAAAGGATTTACCTTTACACCGTTTTCGCAGAGTTCGTCAGTTTCCTTGTGGACGTACTCTATAAGAAGATCCATTAATGTATTCACTTCTTCGCGGGGTCTTTTCCAATTTTCAGTAGAAAATGCATATACCGTCAAAATACTTACCCCTAATTCAGAACACGCCTTAACCACATCCCTTAAGGATTCTACACCTGCACGGTGGCCAAAAGTCCTGGGAAGCCCCTTTTTCTCTGCCCAGCGCCCGTTGCCGTCCATGATAATTGCTATATGTCTTGGCAATTTTTTTCTATCTATATTCTCCAATAATTTTTCCTCTCCTACAGGTTCAGCGTATTTTATTTTGTTCCACCGTACTAGTTTAGTTAAGTTTTTAAGCATATGTACTAGCCTCCGCTTATACCCGCCGTTCAATTAATTTACCTGAACTTATGTAAAATTATACTATTAAATTGATAATCAATTAAATATAAACAACCCCCTCAAATTGAGGGGGTTATTAGCCATTACTCTTCGACAATGGCTCCTACCGGGCAAGCTTCTACACAAGCACCACATTCGGTGCACTTGTCGGGGTCAATTTTATAAATATCCCCTTCTTCGATAGCCCCGTTGGGGCAAGTATCCATGCAGGTACCACATGCTAAACATTCATCAGTTATCTTGTATGCCACCCTTTTCCACCTCCTCTCTGTTCAATTCAAAAACTGCAGTCAACACCACTTTATGGTTTGATACCCTGGCAAAGCGAACAGCCCTGGCTCTGCCCAAAGCTGCCGCTTTAACTGGCAGGGCAAAAATATACTCTACCTCATAACCTAAGTGCCTTAGTAGTTCACAGGCAGTTTCTAAAGGTAACCCTATTACGTCGGGAATTTTGCCCATTATACTTGCAAAATCTCCTGCTCCTTTGCGGCCAGCAAAGAGTCAATTTCTTTTATGTAGCGGTCAGTCAATTTCTGCACTTCATCCTGCAAGCGCTTTGACTCATCTTCAGAGATCGAACCTTCTTTCTGCCTGGCCTTTAACTTATCATTTGCATCCCGCCGTATATTCCTTACTGCCACCCTACCCTCTTCTGCCTTTTTCTTTACCACTTTCATTAATTCCGCGCGCCGCTCTTGGGTAAGTTGAGGAATGACCAGCCTGATCACATTGCCATCGCTTACGGGGTTAATACCCAAATCGGACTTTAAAATAGCTTTTTCAATTTCAGGCATAGCCGCTTTATCCCACGGCTGAACTACTAAAAGTCTTGCTTCAGGAGCAGTTATGTTGGCAAGTTGGTTGACAGGAGTGGGCGTACCGTAATAGTTAACCATCACCTTGTCTAAAAGGGCGGGTGTAGCCCTTCCAGCACGTAAAGAAGCAAACTCTTTTTTTACCAAATCAATTGTCTTCTTCATACTGGCTTCCGCTTCATTGATGATTTCTTTCGTCACACCGTCAACCCCCAATGTAAGTACCTATTTTTTCACCACACACTGCCTTTTTTATATTTCCTTCAACATTGAGATCAAAAACTATAAGTGGTATTTTGTTATCCATGCAGAGGGAGGCAGCTGTTGCATCCATAACACCTAAGCCTTTATTCAACATTTCAATATAAGTTAGTTCTTCAAATTTTTTTGCTTCTGGGTTTTTAAGCGGGTCGGAATCATAAACCCCATCTACTCTCTTAGCCATGAGAATAACTTGTGCCTCTATTTCTGCTGCTCTTAAGGCCGCTGTAGTATCTGTAGAAAAATAGGGATTTCCTGTACCCCCGGCAAAAATTACAACCCTGCCTTTTTCCATATGTCTAATAGCCCGCCGCCTTATGTATGGTTCGGCTACTTCTTTCATTTCGATGGCAGTAAGTGTCCGGGTGTCAACTCCCTGTTTTTCTAAGGCATCCTGCAGAGCCAGCGCATTCATTACTGTTGCCAGCATACCCATGTAGTCCGCTGTGGCCCTGTCCATCCCTTTGGCACTTCCGGCTATTCCGCGCCAGATATTGCCACCGCCTACTACTACAGCCACTTGAACCCTTTGTTCTACCACTTCCTTAATTTGCCTGGCAATGTTATTTACCACATCCGGGTCAATCCCGTAGCCCTGTGAACCCGCCAACGCCTCCCCGCTCAATTTCAGGACTATCCTTCTGTACTTTGGAGCAGGCATACAAGTAAACAACTCCTAATAGATAAGTAATATTCTACAAGTTAGTCTTAATCCCTTCATAAAAGATTTTATTTATTTGCCTTTTTTGTGTAGGCTTCGACTTCGGATGCCAGGTCGGTCTTCTTTTTATCAATACCCTCACCAAGCTCATAGCGAGTAAAACGCCGGATGTTTATATTTTCTCCTATTCTGGCTATTTTTTCCGTTAACAATTGTTGAACAGTAATATCGGGATCTCTAATAAAAGGTTGCTCCAAAAGGCATACTTCTTTAAAAAATTTCTCAATACGGCCTTCAACCATTTTATCCACTATTTTTTCTGGTTTGCCTTCATTCAAGGCTTGGGCGCGCAAGATCTCCTTTTCTTTCTCGATGACTTCTTGCGGCACATCCTCTCTCCTAACGTACTCCGGTTTTGAAGCGGCTATCTGCATAGCAATATCCTTTACAAAGGCTTTAAACTCATCCGTTTTAGCCACGAAATCTGTTTCGCAATTTACCTCTACCAAAACGCCTATGCGGCCACCCCCGTGTATGTACGACTCTACAACACCCTCAGCAGTTATTCTTCCCGCCTTCTTGGCCGCCATAGCCAGGCCTTTTTCTCTCAAATAGTCTACTGCCTTCTCTAAATCACCGCCCGTTTCCAAAAGAGCTTTTTTGCAGTCCATCATCCCAGCACCAGTACGTTCTCTGAGTTCTTTAACAAGATTTGCCGGTACTGACATTCTTAAAAATCCTCCTTTAAACAAAAATTACTATTATAAATTTACTTATACCCTTATTTATACCCGTTTTTGATAAAAAACAACCCCAAAAGCAAAGCAGAAAAAAGGCAGGGTTACCACTTGCTTTAAGCCCCGCCCATCGATCGGTTTTATTCAGCTGCCTGTTCTTCTTGCTTTCCTTCCCTTCCTTCAATAACAGCATCAGCCATTTTGCTAGTTAAAAGCCTAACTGCCCTGATGGCATCGTCATTGCCCGGTATGACGTAATCAATTTCATCGGGATCGCAGTTAGTATCGACAATGGCTACAATGGGAATACCCAACTTACGCGCTTCTGCTACAGCAATGCGCTCTTTGCGGGGATCTATGACGAACAGCGCTCCCGGCAGGCGCTTCATTTCTTTAATACCACCCAAAAATTTCTGGAGCCGCTCCTTTTCGTGTAAAAGCTCGGCAACCTCTTTCTTAGGCAGTAGCTCCATAGCCCCGGTTGCTTCCATTCTTTCCAGTTCGTTAAGCCTTTCAATCCGCCGTCTAATAGTCTGGAAGTTAGTGAGCATACCGCCCAGCCAGCGCTGGTTTACATAAAACATGCCACAACGCTCTGCTTCTTCCTTTACGGCTTCTTGAGCTTGTTTTTTTGTTCCTACAAAGAGGATAGTTTCCCCTCTGGCAGCAAGCTCTTTAACAAAATTGTAGGCCTCTTCCACCATTTTAACGGTCTTCTGCAAGTCAATAATGTAAATGCCGTTGCGGTCGGTAAAAATATAAGGGGCCATTTTGGGGTTCCACCGGCGGGTTTGGTGACCAAAGTGAACGCCCGCTTCCAGCAGTTGCTTCATAGAAATTACAGCCACAACTAACACCTCCTCTCCCCGTGGTTTTTTCCTCCGCTGCCTTCATCTCCTGCAGGGCCCGTGCAGGCACCCCTGCAAAAATCTAGCAGCGTGCGTAATCACACCAAGCTGAATTTTACCATAACTACAGCCCCGGTGCAAGGCCGGGGCTGTAGTTTAAAATAAACGGCGGGGAGGACTTTTACCCTCCCTCCAAAAAAATTAGTGTTGCTTTATCCTGGCCAGCTCATCTAAAAGGCAGTCATTCAGTACCCGGATATATGTCCCTTTCATGCCCAAGGACTTTGATTCAATAACCCCTGCACTCTCAAATTTGCGCAGGGCATTGACAATGACTGAACGGGTAATGCCCACTCTATCGGCTATTTTACTGGCCACCAGCAGGCCTTCATCCCCTTCTAGCTGTTCAAATATGTGTTGTACTGCATCGAGTTCTGAGTAAGACAGTGTACCCAGTGCCACTTGCACTGCTGCCCTTTTCCGGGCTTCTTCTTCCATTTTCTCAGCTTTTTCCCTTAATATCTCCATCCCAACTACTGTGGCGCCGTACTCCCCCAAAATGAGATCCTCGTCCGTAAAATGTTTGTCGAACTTAGCGAGAACAAGGGTGCCAAGGCGCGAACCGGCCCCCACAATAGGTACAATAGTTGTTATCTTATTGTTAAACTGGCAGCGTTGCGGTTTGAACAAGCAGGCATTGGCCACTTGGCATATATTAGCATTGGTTTCGTTAATCTTCATCAAATTTTCGTTATATTCTTCGGGGAAGCCGCCTTTTTCTTCAACGATATCTTTCATGATATCACAGGTCCAGCCTTTTAAGTAGGCGTGACCCAACACCTTCCCCTGCCTGTCGAGTATATATATGCTTGCACCAATGTTCTCACCGAGAACTTTGGCCACTTCGTTGAAATCGACCGTTTGACCGGCCGATTTTTGAAGTAACTTATTTATGGCTCTTGTCTTTTCTAGTAATGCCCTCATCCAATCCCTTCTTTCTGCTACAGAATGTACCTGCTCAAATCCCGATCCTTCACCAAATCTCCTAATTTTTCGACAACACTTTCACGGTCGATAACAATCTCCTGTCCGGAAAGTTCTGGCGCCTCAAATGATATATCCTCCAAAAGCCTTTCCAAAATGGTGTGCAAGCGCCGGGCACCTATATTTTCTGTGTTTTCATTAACAGTATAAGCGATTTTCGCAATTTCCACAAGAGAATTTTCCGTAAATTTGATTTTTACGCCTTCTGTCGCCAAAAGCTCTGTATATTGTTTAATCAAAGCGTTTCTTGGCTGAGTAAGAATTTGCAGAAAATCATCTTGCGAAAGGCTGTCTAATTCGACACGGATCGGGAAACGGCCCTGCAGTTCCGGTATTAAATCTGACGGCTTTGAGGTATGGAATGCGCCAGCGGCAATAAAAAGTATGTGATCGGTTTTAACCGGGCCGTACTTAGTTACTACTGTAGAACCTTCTACAATAGGAAGGATATCCCTTTGGACGCCTCCCCTTGACACGTCTGGGCCGTAGCTCTCCCGCCCTGCAATTTTGTCTATTTCGTCGAGGAAAATAATCCCGTCCTCTTCAGCTCTTTTAATAGCTTGGGCAGTAACCTCATCCATATCAATGAGTTTTTGGGCTTCCTGCTGAGCAAGAATTTTCCTCGCTTCCCTTACTGTCACCCTCCGCCTGCGCTTTTTCCGGGGTAAAATACCCCCCAGCACGTCTTGGAGGTTTACTCCCATTTCTTCCATACCCGTGGCAGTAAAAATTTCTAGCATAGGCGGTTTAGTATCTTCTACTTCTATGTCCAAAAACTCATTTTCTAGCTCTCCTCTGGCTAGTTTTTCCCTCAGTATTTCCCTTTCCAATTCTATTCTTTTAGATTTTTGGTCAAAGGATTTCTCCCCGGCATCAGACATTTTTGAGACATTGAAAATTAGCTCTAAAGGGTTTTTAATAGTTTGCTCCTGGGGGTAAGGAGCGAGGATCTCTACAATTCTTTCTTCAGCTAATTTTACGGCTTTACTTTCAACCTCGACCATTCTTTCCTGCTTTACCATCCTGACAGCAGTTTCTACCAGGTCACGTACCATCCCTTCAACATCTCTGCCTACATAACCCACTTCCGTAAACTTAGTTGCTTCTACTTTGACAAAAGGTGCTTTAACTAATTTAGCCAGGCGCCTGGCAATTTCCGTTTTGCCCACACCGGTTGGTCCAATCATCAGTATGTTCTTGGGCATAACCTCATCTCTTAGTTCTTCAGGCAGCAGCTTGCGCCGGTAACGGTTGCGCAGAGCTATAGCTACAGCCCTTTTAGCCTTTTTTTGGCCTACAATATACTTGTCGAGTTCTTCAACTATCCTGCGCGGCGTCAATTCTTCCATAAAGCCATACCTCCAAAGATACTTATAGTTCTTCTACAATTATCTTTTCATTCGTAAAAACACAGATACCGGCAGCTATAGCAAGGGCCTCCCGGGCTATTTCTCCAGCCCCCAAAGAAGTGTGCCTGACCAAAGCCCGAGCTGCAGCCAGGGCATAAGGTCCTCCTGAGCCTATAGCTGCAATACCGTCGTCAGGTTCTATAACTTCGCCGCCACCTGAAATAACCAGGAGACCTTCCCTGCTCGCGACCAGCAAGAGGGCCTCTAACCTCCTCAAAACTTTATCTGTCCTCCAGTCCTTGGCCAGCTCAACTGCCGCCCTTTGCAAACTGCCGCGGTGTTCTTCCAGTTTAGCCTCAAATTTCTCAAATAAAGTAAAGGCATCAGCTACAGAACCGGCAAAACCGGCTACCACACTGTTCTTGTAAAGCCGCCTAATTTTTCTTGCTCCGTGTTTTATAATTGTATTTCCTCCGAAAGTAACCTGACCGTCACCGGCAATAGCTACATTATCACCCTTTTTCACACCGATTATGGTAGTACCCGAAAACAAAAAATCATTCCTCCTTAATGGTATCACTTTTTGTTTTACTGCCCGCTTTTTTCCTGGCATAAACCTTAGAAAAAGGCTCTTTTGTTCCAATCACCGCCCTCGGGTGGCACTCCTTGTAGACACTCTTTAACCTTTCGCCGGTTACGTGCGTATAAACCTGAGTACTGGAAAGGCTGGCATGTCCCAGTAACTCTTGGACAACTCGCAGGTCGGCACCGGCGTTTAGGAGATGAGTAGCAAAAGAGTGACGCAATGTATGGGGGCTTATTCCTTCCCCCAGTCCTGCCTGTACAGAATACCTTAAAATTATCTTGCGGATACCCCTAACTGACAGCCTCTTCCCCCAACAATTTAAAAAAAGAGCCTCGCACCAAAATCTCCGGCCGTCAGATTTCCTGCTAGCCGTCCGGTCATTTCTGCCGGCCAGCAGTTTTGGCCGCCCAGCAGCGAGATAATCCCTTAAAGCCTCAACCGCTTTAGTCCCAATGGGTACAATCCTCTCTTTAGACCTTTTTCCGGTCACTCGAGCCAAACCGGCTGCAAGATCTACATCTCCCAGATTCATAGAAGCTAACTCACTGACTCTAAAACCGCCGGCATAAAGTACCTCTAGTAAAGCCCGGTCCCGCAAGCCTAAAGGAGACGAGGTATCGGGAGCTTCTACCAAGGCTTTTGCCTCGTTGGTGTACAAAAATTTAGGCAGGCGCTTTGCCAGTTTGGGGGTCTTTATTTCTGACACGGGGTTATCACTGACTTTTTCTTCCCTTTGCAAGTAACGAAAAAAAGACCGCCAAGCGGCCAACCGCCTGGCTATGGTTGAGCGGGCCAGACCCCTTTCATTCAGTTGAGAAATATAGCTGCGCAAAAGGTTTTGGGTTACTTCATGCGGCTCTATTTTCTCCTCTTCTTTATTAAGTACATAAGAGAAAAACCCCAGGCCGTCCAAAAGATCGCGCTGGTAATTCTCCAAAGTCAGCATGGAATAATTTTTTTCGGTTTTCAGGTAAGATATAAAACTATCAATATAAGTATACACTTTTTTAAAGTCTCTCCTTCAGTGTTTCTATGAGACTTAATGCCCGTTCAGCAATTTTCACATGCCGCTTTCTTTTATCTCTTAATTTTTCTTCTAAGGGCGGGAAAAGTCCAAAATTTATGTTCATCGGCTGAAAATATCTCGGATCGGCGGTAGTAATGTAATGAGCAAGGGCGCCGTGGGCTGTCTCTGGCGGAAAAACCACAGCTTCTTTTCCCATTGCAACTCTGGCCGCATTAATGCCTGCTACCAGACCTGAGGCCGCAGACTCAATGTAGCCTTCCACACCAGTTATCTGGCCTGCAAAGAAAAGTGTCGGCCGTTGCCGGCACTGAAAAGTGGGTTTTAGCAAAAGCGGGGAATTGATGTAGGTATTTCTGTGCATCACACCGTAACGGACAAATTCTGCCTCCTCCAGACCTGGAATAAGCCTAAAAACCCGCCTCTGCTCGTCCCACTTTAAACTAGTCTGGAAACCCACCATATTGTACAGGGTGCCTTGGGCATTTTCACGCCTCAACTGAACAACGGCGTAAGGCCTTTTCCCTGTTCTCGGATCAATCAGCCCGACCGGTTTCATAGGCCCGTAGAGCAGAGTTTCTTTTCCCCGGGCAGCCAGCACCTCAACCGGCATGCACCCCTCAAAGTAAATCTCTCTTTCGAAATCCCGGGGCGGCACTCTTTCTGCACTTACCAGAGCACGCCAAAACACTTCGTATTCTTCTTTATCCAAGGGGCAGTTTAAATAAGCTGCTTCACCTTTTTCGTAGCGTGAAGAAATAAAAACTTTATCCATATTTATTGAATCTGCGGCAACAATGGGCGCTACTGCATCGTAGAAATAAAGGTGTTGGTTTCCAGTAAAGCGGCTTATGCTTTCTGCCAGGGCCTGGGATGTGAGAGGCCCGGTAGCGATCACTACAACTCCATCTAAAGGTATTTCTACAACTTCTTCCCTGCACACATCGACCAGCGGGTGTTCGTGCAAAAATTCTGTTACAAGTTTGGCAAACCGGTGCCGATCCACGGCCAGGGCACCGCCAGCAGGCACTTTGGTCACATCGGCACAGCACATGATCAGCGATTCAAGCCGCCTCATCTCCTCTTTTAAAAGACCGGCAGCGTTTTCTAGTGAAATAGCGCGCAGGGAGTTACTGCAAACCAGTTCCGCAAAATCACCCGACCGATGGGCAGGGGTGCTTTTTTTAGGCCTCATTTCGTACAGTTTTACTCTTATACCCCTATTGGCAGCCTGCCATGCCGCCTCACAACCCGCAAGGCCAGCTCCTACAACAACTATTTCCCCGTCTAACACTTGAGCTACACCATCCCCATTCTTGTAAAGAACGATTATAATTATTGTAATTTTTACAATTTGCATTAATCTGGATTGAGTACAGCTACAGTTTCTCTCTTGCTTCTTCTATTGCATTTACAATCTCTTTTTTGTTCCTTTCCCCCGGCTTATCCCACGTCAAATAATCGCAATCGGGATAACGGCTGCAACCGTAAAACTTCTTCCCCTTTTTCGTATAACGAGTAACCAGTTCCTCACCGCACTTCGGACACTTAATGCCAATAGACTCTAAGAGCGGTTTTGTTTGACGGCATTGGGGGAAACCGGGGCAAGCCAAAAATTTACCGTAACGCCCTGTTTTAACCACCATTTTACGGCCGCACAGTTCACATACTTCTTCCGATTCTTCGTCCTTAACTTCTACCTTCCCAATTTCTTCATCCGCCTTCTTCATTGTGTGCATAAACGGTCTGTAAAAATTGTCCAAAACACTTATCCAATCCAATTCGCCGTCCTCTATGCGGTCTAACTTTTCCTCCATGCTGGCAGTGAACTCTACATCGATAATTTCTTTAAAGTGTCTTTTTAACAGTTCCACTACTACCATGCCGAGTTCCGTAGGCTTGAGTTGCTTATTTTCTCTTACTACGTAACCCCTTTTAAGAATAGTTTCTATAATGGGCGCATATGTGCTCGGCCTGCCAATACCTTTTTCTTCTAAGGCTTTGACCAGGGTAGCTTCGGTGTACCTCGGAGGAGGCTGCGTAAAGTGCTGCTTCGGCTCCAGAGAAATCACTTCAAGCTGGTCCCCGACTTCCAGTGGCGGCAGTGCAGAATCCTCTTCCTTATCTTTTTCTGCCTCATCTACACTTTCAATATAAACCTTCATAAACCCGGGAAATTTCATAACCGAGCCGCTGGCCCGGAAAAGAAAATCACTCGTCTTAATATCAACAGTAGTGGTATCAAAAACAGCAGGGGCCATTTGGCTGGCTATAAACCGCGACCAAATGAGTTTGTACAATTTATACTGGTCAGCGGTTAAATACTGTTTTATCTTTTCCGGTTCTCTTTGCACAGACGTGGGCCTGATAGCCTCATGGGCGTCCTGAACCCTAGTCCTATTCGCAGGCAATGTTAAATCTCCGCCCACATACTCTTTTCCATATTTTTCTTCTATATACTTCTTAGCTTCTTCTTTTGCCGTTTGGGATAAGCGCGTGGAGTCCGTTCTTATATAAGTAATAAGACCGGTACTCCCCTCTTTGCCCAGTTCCAGCCCCTCGTAAAGCTGTTGTGCAACCGACATGGTCTTGCGAGCAGTGAAATTGAGCTTGCGGTAAGCCTCCTGCTGAAGCGTGCTAGTAATGAACGGCTGCGGCGGCCGGCGGCACTTTTCTTTCCGGGTAACAGCCCAAACACAAAAGCTGGCCCCTTTAAGGGCTTCTAAAACCTTTTGCATTTGTTCGCCGTCACTTATGTCAGCCTTTTTATCAAATAACTTGTACAGTTTGGCTTCGAATTTGGGTTCGCTCTTTTTTTGGAGGGTGGCAGTAAGTGACCAGTACTCTTCAGGCTGAAAAGTCTTAATTTCTTCCTCACGGTCACAAATTAACCGGACCGCTACAGATTGCACCCGGCCTGCGCTCAAACCCTTTTTTACCTTCCGCCAGAGGAGAGGGCTCAAATTATAGCCGACCAGACGGTCGAGTATGCGGCGCGCTTGCTGGGCATTAACCCTGTTTTGATCAATCGGCCTGGGATGCTTAACGGCAGTCTGGACAGCACCCTTTGTAATTTCATTAAACTCAATCCGGCACGGCTCGTCTTTGTCCAGCTCTAAAAGTTCTTGTAAGTGCCAGGCAATGGCTTCTCCTTCTCTGTCGGGGTCAGAAGCAATAAAAACATGGTCCGCCTTTTTAACAGCTGTCTTAAGTTCTTTGATTATTTCACCTTTTCCGCGAATAGTTATATATTTTGGTTCAAAATTTTTATCTACATCAACTCCGAACTGACTTTTAGGAAGATCGCGGACATGCCCCATAGAGGCTTTAACTACAAATTTTTTACCCAAAAACCTGCTTATAGTCTTGGCTTTGGCAGGTGATTCAACGATAATTAGTGTCGTTGACAAATTCCATCCGCACCTCAATCCCTATTATTGGTATTAATTTCCTGTTGACCTATTAGTCTATTTTATAATATATTTTAAACTTAATCCAGAGTTGTTCGCACATAAAACTTGCCCGGCAGCTGTCTTACAAGCCCTTTTAACTCCAGGTGTGTTAAAAGAAACAGAACCTGCTGCACTGTCAAGCCGGCAGAATCTACTAAGGAGTCTAAGGATACAGGCTCAAATGATATAAAAGCGTAAAGAGCTTCTTCTTCAGGTGAAAGGTTTTTGCCGGCAATTTTTTGTGTACCAGTTTTAGCTGGAGGAAAAAGCCTGTCCAAGGCCAATTCCTCTAAGACATCTTCTGCTCCTTCAACCAGTTTTGCCCCTTGTTTTATCAGGCGGTGGGGGCCTTTACTTAAAGGACTGGCAATACTGCCAGGAACTGCCATCACTTCACGCCCCTGTTCCAGCGCTAAATCAGCAGTTATCAGGGCACCGCTCTTCTCAGCCGCTTCCACTATTACCACCCCCAGAGAAAGACCGCTTATAATCCTGTTGCGGACCGGAAAATGCCAGGGTTCGGGTGCTGAGCGCGGAGGAAATTCACTTATCACTGCTCCGCTTTTAATAATTTCTTCCATAAGCTTGGCGTTTTCTTTGGGATAAATAACATCAACGCCGCAGCCCAATACCGCTATAGTTCGGCCGCTGGCAGCCAGGGCTCCTCTATGGGCTGCAGTATCAATTCCTCTGGCCAGGCCGCTTACTACTGTAAGCCCAGCTTCCGCTAAACTACAGGCCAATTTACTAGCTGCGGCAAGTCCGTAAGACGTAGCCCGGCGGGAACCAACAACAGCCACTGATAACTTATCCTCCACTAAAAGATTGCCGCGCACAAATATAACCGGCGGCGGATCGCTTATTTGTGATAGATTCTCAGGATAATTTGGATCAGTACAACAAATAAACTCTATGTCACTTGAGCGCAATTTATCTGCTTCTTTAACCAGGTCAACTGCAGACTTGCGAGCTGCTAACCCCCTTAAGGCCTCATCTCCAATACCACAAATGCCTTCCAGATCTTTTTCACCCGCTTCCCAAGCTTCTTTGGCAGAGCCGAAGTGCCTTATTAAAGAATAAACTTTCCTGCTCCTCCCGGGCATTAGTAATTGCCACCCAAGCCAGTAAAATCTATCTTCTAAAATTATTTTTATCCCCCCAAAAAGTAAAATTATTTTTGTTATTTTCTTCTTGTTAAAGATCTGTTTTCCTTTTTTAATTTATACCAATCATAAGAAAATTTAAATCTTAAGTAAAAGAGCACGCCATTAGCAATCTTAAAAGAAAAAAACCCGGGTTTTTTACCCGGGTTTTACCCGCTTTATGGCTGGGCTTGGAAGGGTGCCTGATTATAACTAAAAGGTGGAACTCCTGCCTTATTTTGAACTTCGCTACCTCTTATAATGGATTGAATTTGACTTAAAACTTGCGGGGCAATATCAATTAGCCTGTCGTAAATAGCATTACCGTCAATCGGAAGCAGTCTCACCTGTCCATTCCCTACGACCAAAAAACCTATTGGCTTAACAGAAACACCAGCCCCGCTGCCGCCTCCAAATGCAGGCAAGGGCTGTTCACCCGCTTTACCCCTGTTATCATTGGTCACCTCAAATTCTCCGCCACCGGCAGCAAACCCGCACGTTACACGGGAAACGGGTATAATTACCGTCCCATCGGGTGTTTCCACTGCATCGCCTACAACCGTATTAACGTCGACCATTTCTTTAATGCTCTCCATCGCAGTTTTCATCAATCCTTCAATAGGATGGTATTCAGACATACTAGTCACCAGCCCCTCTACAATTTCAAATTACCCTTAAATTATTTACTTGCTACCATACCTTGTTAAATGTAATATGGCCTAGCAGCCTCCCAAATATACAAAAGACAGTTATGTTTTTTGCTGTAGCCATTAAAAAGTAAAAAACTAAAAATAAAAAAACTTATACCATATTATTACAATCATTCGTTTTCTATAAAAAAAATATATTTTCAAAAAATATGGATTACAATTAAGGAGTAGCAATTTGTGACAAGGTCTACAAAATTATGTAGTTATTTACTAAAAACAGGTTGGGGCAAATTTTTTTGGATTGCCGGTGCGATTTTTTTAACAGCAGCAATGCTTAAAAACCCGCAACTTGTTTTTGAAGGTGCGACCAACGGTTTGAAAACTTGGTGGAATATTGTATTTCCTTCTTTATTACCCTTTTTTATTGTATCAGAACTTCTTATGAGCTTCGGTATAGTTAACTTTATGGGCATGCTCTTAGAACCTCTAATGCGCCCTTTATTCAATGTGCCCGGGACTGGCTCCCTTGTTGTCGCTATTGGTTTTACTTCTGGTTATCCTATTGGTTCAATGGTAACAGCAAAACTCAGATCACAAGGCCTGTGTACTAAAACAGAGGCAGAACGCTTGATTTCTTTTACCAATAATTCCTCACCACTCTTTATGCTGGCAGCAGTAGCTGTGGGTATGTTCCATAATCCTAAGCTGGGCACATTAATTGCGGGAACCCATTATTTAGCCAGCATCACCCTAGGATTTGCCCTGCGTTTTTATAAAAGGGAACCGCTGGAAGGATATAATAACAGCTTACTGCTAATCTACAGCGGCAATCTTAAGACCGCTGTACACCAACTGCTCCAAAAAATAACCTGTGAAAAACGTTCCTTCGGCACCATAATTGGAGATGCTGTGAACAATGCTGTAAATAATCTCCTAAATATTGGAGGATTTATTATTCTCTTTGCTGTTATAATAAGGCTTCTTGACGCCAGCGGATTTATCGACTTCTTAGCCAGGATGCTAGGCTTTGTGTTATTCCCGTTTAAATTTTCACCTGATACCTTAAGAGCTCTGGCCAGCGGATTTTTCGAGATAACCACCGGCACAAAAATGGTCAGTGAAATTGAAGCTCCCTTAACAGAAAAATTAATAGCAGTAAGTATGATCTTGGGCTGGAGCGGCCTTTGTGTACACACCCAAGCAGCAGCAATGGTGCGCGGCACAGATATCGGCATGAAAGCTTTCTTTATATCGAGGGTAAGCCACGCCTTTCTTGCGGGTATATACACTTCTATCTTTCTAAAGCTCCCGGTCTTTCTTATTCAAACTGCTTACAATGTCAACAACTTGCCCTCTTCTTTAATTTTCCACATTAGCAACCCGCTGGTTTACAGCTTTAAGTGCCTAATGGCATCGGGAATAATATTACTGGCAATGGTTACAATGACTTTTCTCATAAATATTATCTTAAAATTAAAAAAAATTATGTTTTAATAAAAAATAAATTAAAATTAATGAGACCTGCTATACACCTGTACTGCCCGCCCTCTTCATAGATTTCAGCTCTGACCTGCCGGTCTCGATTTGGTGCAAAATCCTGCTCAGGTTTTCTTGAAGGCCGGCAAGTATATCATCTGCATAACGGCAAGCACCTTCGCGTATTTCTGCGGCTACAGCTTCCGCCCTGGCTATAATATCATCGGCAACAGCTTTGGCCTGACGCGCTACTTCGCTTTCATCCGCCTTTTTTTCCACCTGTTTTTTGGCGTCCTCTAGTATGCGCATAGCTTCTTTTTGCGAGTCGCTGATAACCTTTTCCCTTTCCTGAATGATCCACTTTGCCTGGCGTATTTCCTCGGGAATATTGGTCCTTATACGGTCCAGCAGATCCAAAAGCCGGTCTTCGTCAATCATTACCTTGCGGGTAAGGGGTATCTTAGTGCTGTTTTCCACTAATTCTTCTAACTCATTGAGGGCGCTTAGCAGGTCCATTTAAAAAACCTCCTTAGTACTTCCAGCAGGTTTAAATTTTTCTTTTAGCCTTTCCTCTACCAGAGGAGGCACTAAACTCCGCAAAGAGCCGCCAAAAGAAGCCACCTCTTTTACCGTACTTGAACTTATAAACGAGTATTCCGCCCTAGTCATAAGAAAAACGGTTTCGATATGACAAGCTAATTTTTTATTGGTAAGGGCCATCCGGAATTCGTTCTCAAAATCAGAAATTACTCTTAGCCCGCGTACTATTGCCCTTGCCTTGCGTTCAATAGCGTAATTTACTGTAAGGCCTTCAAACGAATCTACTTCTACATTGGGATAATGTGCCAAAACCCCTTTTAACATTTCTACCCTCTCTTCGACAGTAAAGAGGGGAACCTTCACTTGATTTTTGGACACAGCTACAATTAGCTTATCAAATAGCAGTGAAGCCCTGCCTATAATATCCAAATGCCCGTAAGTTACGGGATCGAAGCTGCCCGGACAAATTGCGGTCCGCAATTCAATTCTCCTCTCTTTAAGCGTGTAAAAATTTTGAATAGAAAGTAAGCTTTGTATCACCGTACTTTTCCTGGCGGCTGATAACCAATCTCCCTACCCCCGATGGCATTTCTTTTTGGCTGCTGCTTTCCACTATCACCAACCCGCTTACTTCAACTAAATCATTTTCTTCTAATAACAATAAAGCGTTCTCAGCTAAATTGGTATTATAAGGTGGATCCATAAAAACAATATCGAATTTAATGTTTTCTCTAGCCAGCTTTTTTAAAGCAGTTCCTACATCAGATTTAATAACTTTTGCTCTTTCTGCCAAACCTGCTATTCCCAAATTTTCTATTATTACTTTAACATGCTTACCATTATTTTCCACAAAAACAGCGCACACGGCACCGCGGCTTAAAGCCTCTATACCCACATTTCCGGTACCGGCAAAAAGGTCTAAAAAACATGCACCCTCAATCTTACCCGTTAAAATATTAAACAGGGACTCCTTCACCCTGTCGGGTGTCGGCCTGATGCTCAGGCCTGCTGGCACTTTTAGCTTTCGCCCCTTGGCACTGCCGCTAATAACTCTTAAAATGGCGCATCCCTTCCCTTTTAACCAAAAAATATTATAACACAAGAGATCCTTAAAATCGATTTTTTTCGCAACTAAACGCCGTAAAAGCTTTATTTCTTGAATACTTTCATTTCAATTTGGACATTCCTATATGTGTGCATTTAGGTTATAAAAGGAGAACTTTATAATGGAACTAGAGTTTTATAAGTATTTTGGCATTAATGTTGATTTAGCCGTTGAAGCTCACGATATAGTACGCGGCCAGTTAGGTAGAGAAATACCAGGTGCAATTGTAGAAAAAGAGAAATACGAGCACTGTATTGTAACTACAGTCAGAATTGTAGAAGACAAAGCGGTAGAGCTTATAGGCAAACCGAAAGGAAATTATATTACTGTAGAATCACCTGCTTTAAGGGACAACGAACGTTATGCCCAAAAAGAAGTGGCGGAAGTACTGGCCCGCAAACTTTCCGAATTAATAAACATCCCTGAAAACGCCAACGTTCTCTTGGTCGGCTTAGGCAACTGGCACGCTACGCCTGATGCCTTAGGACCACGCGTTATTGACAAAAGTATGGTTACCAGGCACCTTTACCGTTATGCTCCCGATGAAATAAAAAACGGCATGCGGCCGGTATGCGCTATCGCCCCGGGAGTACTGGGATTAACTGGCATTGAAACAGCCGAAATAATTAAAGGCGTGGTAGAAAAAGTACAGCCCGAATTAATAATCGTTGTGGATGCTCTGTCAGCAGGAAACGTAGAAAGAATTGCCACCACTATCCAAATAGCTGACAGCGGTATTAGTCCAGGATCGGGAACGGGTCTCGGAATCAACAGGTCAGGAATCAATGCCGAAAGTATGGGTGTGCCAGTAATAGCTTTGGGTGTGCCCACCGTTGTGCACGCTGCTGTTATTGCCAGGTCAGCAATAGACAAGTTTTTAGATCAAATACAACAAACACCTGTGCTAAACCAAATATATAAAAGTATGCGGCCAGACTTTTTAGAGTCTTTAATTGAAAATATTCTGCGTCCTTATGCCGGCAGGCTGATGGTTACACCCAAGGAGATTGACACTTTAATACTTAATATTTCTAAAGTTGTAGCCGGGGGCATTTCAATGGCCCTTCACCCTTCCATTTCACACGAAGAATACACTATGTACTTAAATTAACAAAGATAAAAACAATTCCTTTAGTGTAAACAAATAAAAACAAGCGGGTAATTTTTACCGCTTGTTAAAGATAATTCAGGTGGGCTGACAGCTTTTTTGTGTATCCCGGGCGGCTAGCCGCAATGCCTGCCACCCGGGATTTTATAAAATGTGATAACGTGCAGACAACAATCTCAATCCTTAAGGAGTCATATTAACGTTAGTTACCTGAGGAGTAGGTGGCACTGTACCTGCTGCCAGACTGTTTTCATAAGCAGCAATCATCTTTTTAACCATGTTGCCACCAATAGCGCCGTTTACTCTGGAAGGCAGGTCACCCATGTAACCGCTATCGGGAATTTGGATTCCGAGTTCACGGGCTGTCTCCCACTTGAACTCTTCCATAGCCCGGGCTGCTCCCCTAATAAGAATTTGATTGCTTTTTTGACCTTTTGCCACTTTTTTTCACCTCCTTATCTTTTCTTGATTGTAGTATTAGCGCGTTACATGGCCTTTATGCTAGAACATATTCCCTCATTAACTATTAAAAATTCTTGGTATTTGCGTTATTAAATGTGAAAAAAATATCATAGTATGAAAATTTAGAATATTCAAAATAATACTTGCAAATTAAATTCAAATATTGTATTTTTTTAGGCGCTTGCAAAACTAATGTTCTTTGAAAAAGCAAAAGAGCCCTCAAGC
>CAZLAK010000010.1:0-54798 GCA_964557545.1 uncultured Pelotomaculum sp. | reverse complement strand
AGGTGGGTCAATTTTATTTGCACATAGTGGGTCAAAAGTGTTGACGATCAACACAAATTAACCCAAAGGCCGAAGTATTTCCTGTTTGGGAGAAATACCGGCCCGGAGTAAAATCTTGCTTCTGGCCGCGTGATGTCGATTACCTGGTTGATGCTATAGATGATGTAGATGCCAAAGTTGATCTTATAGTGCGCGCCAAGAATGAAGGTTTGCCGGTTATTTCTTCTATGGGCATGGCTAACCGCCTCGACCCGCTAAAACTGGATTTGGCTGACATATCCAAGACCAGCTGCTGTCCTTTGGCCAAAATTGTGCGTAAAAAACTTAAGGAAAAAGGAGTTTGCTCCGGTGTAAAGGCGGTTTATTCCCGGGAAAAACCGCTTTTGCCGGGAAATTGCGGCGGTTCTTCAAGGCTGTTGGGCAGTGTTTCGTTTGTGCCCTCTGTAGCCGGATTTATCATATGCAGTGAAGTTATAAAAGACTTGTTGAAGTTAGGGGTATATTAAGCAGTAATAAATATAAATAAATTGATAATTTTTTTGATTTATTCTATATATACTAAATTTTCTGAATAATTTAACTATAAAGTTTAAAAACATTTAACTTCTTAGCATTCTCCAAAAATTTTTAATAACTGACGGTTTTTATTATACTATATTTGATGTTCTGTTTAATGTTTTTTAGTTTGTTAATTTAAAACAAAACCTATATTAAAATAAATTAAAATTCTAAAATTTTTGTATACAATAATGATGTAATTTATAATCATTGACAAAAAGAATTATTAAATATAATATAATTTCTGTAGAGCAGTAACATAAAATTGATACACCTGCTTATTTTTGGAGTTGTTAACTTAACGAGTTGGGGTGTTTAGGAGAGGTTGATGGACAAAATTTAGAAAGGAGAGAGGGTTTTGTCTGGCGAAGGAATTATCACTCTCGACGATGGTAGCTTTAACGAGTTTGTCGGAAAGTCTGACTTACCCGTGCTGGTGGATTTTTGGGCGGGCTGGTGCGGTCCGTGTAAAATGATTGCCCCTGTAGTGGAAGAAATTGCCTTGGAGTTTGCCGGGCAAGTAAAGTTTGCTAAAATGAACGTTGATGAGAACCAGTCGGTACCCACTAGTTATAAGGTGATCAGCATTCCTACGCTTATCCTCTTTGTGGGCGGTCAGGAAGTAAGCAGGGTTGTTGGTTATAAAACTAAAGACGAGTTGCGCACTTTTATTAAAAATCATATTTAAAACATCCTGGAATAAGTATTATAATCAGAAAAGCACGTGTGGACGTGCTTTTTTGATTTGGCAACGCACCTTTTGCTATAAAATTTTTTGCTATAAAATTTTTTAAATAAGGATGGATTGCCGGTGGAAAGAGAAATAAGAGATGCCCCACTTGCCATTAGGATGAGACCGCAAAGCCTTGATGAATTTGAAGGTCAAGAAAAAATTATCGGTCCGGGACGGCCTTTGAGACGGGCTATTGAGATGGACAGGATTGTTTCGGCTATATTCTTTGGCCCGCCGGGGACGGGTAAAACCGCCCTGGCTGGCATCATTGCTAAAATGACTAAGTCCCGTTTTATAACTTTAAACGCCGTAATGGCCGGTGTGGCAGACATAAGAAAAGTTGTAGAAGGCGCCAGGCTAGCCCTGCAAAAGGACGGGCGCAAGACAGTCCTTTTTATTGATGAGATCCACCGCTTTAACAAAGCTCAGCAGGACGCCCTGCTGCCCTTTGTGGAGAGCGGCATTATTACCCTCATTGGCTCCACCACAGAAAACCCCATGGTTTCTGTTAACCGCCCCCTGATCTCTCGCTCGCGCCTCTACCGCTTTGAGCTTTTAAGCGAAGAAGCAATTTGCCGCATTCTCACAAGAGCCGTTACTGACCGCCAAAGGGGGCTGGGCGAATGGAACGTAGAAGTAGAAAGAGCAGCACTGGATTATTTGGCTAAAGCATCCAACGGGGATGCGCGGGTGGCTTTAAATGCTTTGGAGCTTGCTGCTATGAGTGTTTTGCCGGATAAAACAGGAGTTAGAAAGGTTACACTGGCAGCCGTTGAGGAGTCCTTGGAGAAAAAAGTTCTGCCATATGACCGCGTGGACGAGCATTACGATGTGGCTTCTGCTTTTATAAAGAGCATGAGAGGCTCAGATCCGCAGGCTACCCTTTACTGGCTGGCCAGGATGATTTACGCTGGTGAAGACCCGGCTTTTATTGCCCGCCGTTTAATGATCCACGCGGCAGAAGACGTGGGACTGGCTGACCCCCGGGCCTTTGTGGTGGCAGCCTCTGCCGCGCTGGCTGTGGAGAGAGTTGGTATGCCGGAAGCGAGGATCATCCTGGCCCAGGCGGCACTTTATATAGCTGCGGCACCAAAGAGCAACTCAGTGCTTAAAGGAATTGATGCTGCATTAAAAGCAGTAGAAGAGGAAGTTGCTGAACCCGTGCCAGTTCATTTGCGGGGCACGGGATATGCCGGTGCAAGAACCCTGGGACACGGTGCGGGTTACAAGTACCCGCATGATTACCCGGGCGGGTATGTCCGCCAGGAGTACCTGCCGCCCAACATGAAGGGAAAAGTTTTTTATGTGCCTTCCGGTGAAGGAGAAGAAAAAGAAATAAAAATAAGACTTGCCCGTCTCTTGGAATAGCCTGCCTTTGAAATGCACTTTTTGTTAAATTTACTTTACCGTAATTTTTTAATAAATTATTTTTCAAACCGGTGCATGGAAAATTGGTTTGCGGGACAAAATAATCTTGCAAGGGCTCGTAATGGACCTGCACAGGCCGCAATTGACGGCCCCTGGAAAGGTGATTTGGTTTGCGTGGAATCCGGTGGGTTTTGTGTGAGCCATTGATTGTCCGGGGCGGGACGTTGCGAGCCCTTCAACATAAAGGAGCCTTTCCTGCAAGTTCTTTGGCGGGGAAGGCTCCTTTTGTCTTGCCGGCAAATTGACTTTTGACTGTGGCTGTGGTACCATTTTTATATCCTACAAATTCGATAGGTATTTAAGGTTAATCTAAAAAAGGAAGGGGCGGAGGTTGATTGGAAAGAATTTACTTTGACCACAGCGCTACTACACCGGTACACCCCGCTGTAGCGGAGGAAATGGTGAATTTTATCCGCCGAGATTTTGGCAACCCTTCCAGTGTCCATGCCCTTGGGCGCCGGGCGAGAAAGGCACTGGAAGAAGCCAGGGAAAAGGTGGCAGCGTCTTTGGGCGCGCTGCCGGAGGAAATCGTTTTTACCGCCGGTGGAACCGAGGCGGATAATTTAGCTATTAAAGGGGCGGCTTACGCCTTGAGAGAAAAGGGCAATCACATTATTACCAGCCAGATCGAACACCACGCCGTGCTAGATACGTGTAAGTCGCTGGAAAAAGAAGGGTTTTCAGTTACTTACCTGCCGGTAGACGAATACGGATTGGTAGAACCAAAGAGCTTGGCTGCAGCAGTTACTGATAAGACTATCTTAATTACTGTCATGCACGCCAACAATGAAGTGGGTACCGTGCTGCCGGTTGAAGAAATTGGCAGGATAGCAAGAGAAAAAGGAATTCTCTTTCACTGTGATGCGGTGCAGAGCTTTGGCAAAATCCCCGTGCGGGTTAATGAGTTGAACACAGACCTCCTTTCTATATCGGCCCACAAAATATACGGCCCTAAAGGTGTGGGTGCCTTGTACATAAAGAAAGGAACTCCCTGGCGGCCGCTTTTGAACGGTGGCGGTCAGGAAATGGGACGCAGACCCGGAACAGAAAATGTAGCAGGCATTGTGGCTTTGGGGCTGGCGGCAGAGCTGGCCGTGGCAGAAATGTCTTTCGAGTCAAAACGCTTGCAGGGCTTGCGCGACCGCCTTATTGACGGCGTTTTGGCGAAAGTGCCGGATTGCCGCTTAACCGGGCACCGGTGGCAGCGCCTGCCCAACCACGCCAGTTTTGTCTTTGCAGGTGTAGAGGGGGAAGCTCTCGTGCTCGGTCTTGACGCGCGCGGCATAGCGGCTTCCAGCGGTTCAGCGTGCACTTCTGGCAACGGACACGCTTCGTACGTACTTTTGGCCATGGGCCTAAAGCCAGAAGATGCTCGCGGTTCTTTGCGCATCACCCTCGGCCGGGACAACACCGAAGAGGATGTGGACTACTTTTTAGAAGTGATTTCAGATATAGTAGAAAAATTGAGAAATATAGCCTTTTAAATTGACAAAAACCGATTGGTCTGCTAAGATATGCCTTGATTGAGGGAGAAGTGCGGAGGTGCGTGGGTTTTGCGTCTTTCCAGCAGGGGTCATTATGGTTTAAAGGCCATGTTTGAACTGGCCCAGCACTACGGCCGCGATCCCGTTCCCTTAAAAACAGTAGCGGAAAGACAAAACCTCTCCGAGCATTACTTAGAGCAGCTGATTGCCATGCTGCGGAAGGTGGGGTTAGTCAGGAGCGTCAGGGGTTCTCAAGGGGGGTACGTTTTGGCCCGCGCTCCTTCTCAAATAACGGTGGGGGATGTTGTGCGTGCCTTAGAAGGCCCTATTGCACCGGTTTACTGCGTTAGTGAAAGCGAACCGGGTTACTGCCGTGAAGCTGACTGTTGCATAACCCGGAACGTCTGGGCCAAGGTGCGGGACGGCATTGCCGGTGTTCTGGATTCCATAAGCCTGGCCGACCTTTGTCAGGAGGCTGAAAAGTCCCGGCTTGCGAACAAAAGCCGGGGAGAAGATTAAGAGGTGGTTTTATGCGCAGGGTTTACCTCGATCACGGTGCCACAACTCCCCTTGATCCTGCCGTTTTAGAAGAGATGCTGCCGTTTTTAAAAGAACACTTTGGCAACCCTTCCAGCTTTCATTATTTCGGGCGGCCAGTGCGCAAGGCGGTGGAAAAAGCCCGTGAAAGAGTGGCGGGTGTCATAGGCGCCGGCCCCCAAGAGGTTGTTTTTACGAGCGGCGGCACAGAAGCAGTTAACATGGCCATTAACGGCGCGGTTGCGGCCAATAGCTATAAGGGTAATCACATCATTACTTGTACCGTGGAACACCACGCATCCTTAAACACCTGCAAGGGGCTGGCGAAAAAGGGTTTTGAGGTTACTTTTCTGCCGGTGGACAAGTACGGGATGGTGAAGGCGGAGGACGTAGCTGCCGCTATTACTGAGCGGACGGTACTGATCAATATAATGCACGCCAATAACGAAGTCGGCACCATCCAGCCAGTTGAGGAAATCGGGCGCCTGGCTAAGGATAAGGGGATTATCTTTCACGTCGACGCCTGTGCCTCTTTTGGGAAGGTAAGGGTAAATGTAGAAGAGCTGGGAGCTGACCTCCTATCGCTTTCGAGCCATAAAATTTACGGGCCCAAAGGAGCCGGTGCTCTGTATATACGAAAAGGGGTTAAGTGGCAGCAGATGTTTCACGGCGGCGCGCAGGAGAGGCTGCGCCGTGCGGGGACAGAAAATGTGCCCGGTATAGTTGGCTTCGGCAAGGCGGCAGAATTAGCCGCAGCCCGCTTGGAAGAGGATTCTGCCAGGTTGAGAGCTTTGAGCGACAGGGTTATTGAAGGTGTTTTGCGCAAATTCGATAACGCTTTACTCACAGGACACCCCCAAGAGCGCCTGCCCGGCCACGCCAGCTTCTGCTTTAAGTTTATCGAAGGCGAGTCGCTGCTCTTGTATTTGGACATGCAGGGTGTGGCGGCGTCCAGCGGTTCGTCCTGTACAGCGGGTTCAATGGAACCTTCGCACGTGCTGACAGCGATGGGCATATCGCCCATAGATGCCCACGGCTCACTGATGATTACCCTGGGCAGGGAAAACACAGAGGAAGATGTAGATTACTTTTTGCAGGTTCTTGAGCCCATAGTGGCGAAGCTACTAGAGATGTCGCCCCTTTGTGATTTAGATCATTGTGAATTGGAGGAGGACTGCTTTTCATGTACAGCGAGAAGGTAATTGAGCATTTCACTAACCCGCGCAATGTGGGTGAAATACCTGATGCCGACGGAGTTGGCGAGGTAGGCAACCCTATTTGCGGTGACACAACAAAAATATACTTAAAAGTAGTGGGTAATGTTATTCAGGATATAAAGTTTAAAACTTTTGGCTGCGGTGCTGCTATTGCCTCCAGCAGCATGCTCACAGAAATGGCCAGGGGCAAGACAATTGAAGAGGCCTTAAAGATTACTAATGAGGATGTGGCCAAGATGCTGGACGGGCTTCCGCCGCAGAAAATGCACTGTTCTAACTTGGCGGCCGATGCCATGCACGCGGCCATTGATGATTTTTTGAAAAGGAAAGGAGAAAAGTAGCTTTCCCGGTGGAAAATTAGGCTTTTTCACCGGCAGAACGCAGTTGTGGTATCAGAAAAAGTTGTCGTCGGTTTGAGCGGCGGCGTGGACTCCTCTGTGGCCGCTGCCCTCTTGTTGGAGGAAGGGTACGATGTAGTAGGGGCGACCCTCATTTTATGGGGGGAAGGAGATAGCAGCGGCGGGATATCTGAGGCCGTAAAAGCTGCCCGAGAGGTGGCGCGCTTTTTAGGTATAACTCACCGCTGTATAGATGTCCGTGATTTTTTCCGCCAAAAAGTAATAGATTATTTTGTGGCGGAGTACCGCCGGGGGCGAACCCCCAACCCGTGTATAGTCTGCAACCAGCAGGTAAAGTTTTCCGCCCTCCTGGATCTGGCCAGAGAGCTGGGTGCTGCGTATGTGGCTTCCGGACACTACGCGCGGGTAGTTTTTAGTGAAGAGTACAGAAGGTATACTATTTGCCGCCCTGCTGACAAAAAAAAGGACCAGACGTATGTGCTGTACGGGCTTTCTCAGGAGATGCTTTCCCGCCTGCTTATGCCGCTCGGCTTTCGCACAAAAGAAGAAGTGCGCGCCAAAGCGGCTGAACTGGGCCTGCCTGTTGCCCAAAGACCTGAGAGCCAGGAAATATGCTTTATCCCCCGTGGCGACTACCGCAGCTTTTTAAAGAAAAAACTGGGGGAAGTGCCGTCCGGGCCGTTTTTAAACTTAAAGGGCGAGCGGGTCGGTGAGCACGCCGGTATACCTTTCTATACTATCGGCCAGCGCCGGGGGCTGGGTGTTGCCCTGGGTTCTAGGATGTACGTGGTAGCTATAGACCCCATTAAAAACGCCATTACCCTCGGACCGGAGGAAGCCGTACTGGACCGGGGCCTTTTAGCTTCCGGGCTGAACCTTTTGCTCTACGACAAGCCTCCAGCTGTGCTGGAGGCAGAAGCCAAGGTCCGTTACAATGCCAAGCCGGCGCAGGCGAAAGTCAGATTCCTCGGTGGCGGCTGGGTGAGGGTAGAATTTGATGAGCCCCAGCACGCCATCACACCCGGCCAGGCGGTGGTGTTTTACCGGGGAGACTGCCTGGTCGGCGGTGCTACTATAGAAAAAAGTTATAAGAAAGTTTTTTAAGTTCGCATAAAAAAACAAAAGCCGGCTTTTTGCTTCGGGCAGGCCGGTTTTTTAGTTTTTTGCGGCCGCATTTTTTAAAGCAAAAGTGGACATAATACTTGATAAAGCTCAGTTTTGAGTGTTCCTTAGGGGGCGAAAAGTATTGAAGTGCCCGGTTTGCGGCGGCAAAGCTACTGGCAAAGTGGGATTTGACCAGTACTACTGCTGGGACTGCTGTGTAGAGTACCGGATAAATAAAGAAGGAGTACAGATATTTGAAGTAGCCGAGGACGGGAGCCTGGTTTCCTTTGATCCTCATAATGAATTTTTATTGTAAAAGTGAAAACGCGGGGGTGAAAAAGTGCGCAGCAGTTTTTTAAGAGGTGTAATTACTGGGAGTGTTATCGGTGCTGCCATCAGCATGATGGCAGGTAAAAGGCAGGTGGAAAAGAGGGGGATTTTAGGGCAGACTTCCAGGAAGGTCAGGTCGCGGGCGAACAGGGTTTTAAAGGGTGTAACCAGGACAGTAAATGAACTGATCAAGTAAGGTTTCAAGCGCGGTTTAACTTCAAGTTGGATGTGCCCGGTACTGCAGTGGGGAGGGGGACTCCTCACTTTTTTAATGGGAAGGTGGTTTTAAACTGTACCGGCAGTGTGATGCTTACACGCGGCAGCGGCTGTTTTGGGCTTTTCTTCTGCTCGCCGCTGCCGTACTGGTTTATATGGCACGCTCTCTCTTTTTTTCTTTTTTACTGGCCGTTTTTTTAACTTATCTCCTCGGCCCGCTGGTTGACGCCATGGAAAAAAAAGGCATGACGAGAACAGGGGCTATTTTGCTTTCTTACTTGTGCCTTTTTTTTATAACCTGCAGCGTCTTTCTCTACGGTGTGCCGCGCCTTGTTGAGCAGATGAATGTGCTCGTGCAAACCCTGCCTTCCTATACGGGACAGTTTGAGGAAATTATTATTTTAATCCAAGAAAAGCTTTACCAGTTCGGCCTGCCGGTGGCAGCCGGACAGGTTCTCGAAGACCGGGTCCGCTGGCTGCAGGACATCGTTTTTCAGGTGATAGAAAAACTATTAACCAGTTTTTGGGGTTTTCTCAATTATCTCTTTAATATCGTCTTGGCCCCCGTATTCTCTTTTTACTTTTTAAAAGACTTGAAGGGGGTGCGCGCAAGAGTTTACGGTGTCCTCCCCTCCCAGTGGAGGGACGGGGCCTTAGAACTTTGGCACGAGGTAGACAAGGTGCTGGGCAGCTTTTTCCGGGGCTACCTGGTAGTAGCTGTCATTGTCGGGGGCCTTGTTGCCTTTGTGCTGGCGGCTTTAGGTATGGATTTTGCACTCATGCTGGGCCTGTTTGCCGGTCTGGCTGAACTTATCCCCTACTTCGGACCGCTCATCGGGGCTGTTCCGGCTGTGGCTTTTGCCTTTTTAAAGTCCAGCTGGCTTGCCGTAAAAGTAGGGATTGCTTTCGTTGTCATCCACCAGTTAGAGGGAATGATCATCTCTCCCAAAATACTGGGCAACCGGGTGGGAATTCACCCTCTCCTCGTCATCTTCAGTGTGATGGTCGGGGGTGAAATCTACGGCCTGCCCGGCATTATCTTATCTGTACCGGTGGCAGCAGTGATTAAAGTGATCGTTATATTTACCTATAAAAAGATTGGGCTGCCGCCTGATAAAAGTTTATAATTATTTACCTTTGCCTGTCGCTCCTTGACACGATGTGAGCGTATTTTGTATAATTGTAGCGCAAAATATGGAAAATAGGCTTAAAAACTAAGATTATATGCTATTTTAATACTTTAAATTACTAGCTGTTTGTTTTCTGACTATGCTGTGTTTTTGATTGTGCACCCAGCTTTTAAACGTAATGCAAATGGTGGTGCCCGTTTTTTGAACTTTTTAATTAGCGCCGCCGAAAAGATTTTTTAACGGGGGGTTTTTTCCTTGACCGGCAAAGAAATCAGAGAAAAGTATTTAAAGTTTTTTGAGAGCAAAGGTCATAAGAGGCTTCCCAGCGCCTCTCTTATTCCTTTTAATGACCCCAGCATACTCTGGACTGCGGCGGGCATGGTACCGTTTAAGCCGTATTTTACCGGAGCGGCCAAGCCGGAGCACACCAGGGTAACGACCTGCCAAAAGTGCCTTAGAACTCCCGACATCGAGTCAGTGGGCAAAACGGCGCGGCACCACACATTTTTTGAGATGCTGGGAAACTTTTCTTTTGGCGATTATTTTAAAGAGAGCGCTATTCCCTGGGCCTGGGAGTTTGTTACAGAACACTTAGGCTTAGATCCCCAAAAGCTCTGGATTACCATTTATTTGGATGATGACGAGGCTTTTGAAATCTGGAACAAGGTTGTGGGGGTTCCGGCGGAAAGAATAGTAAGAATGGGCAAAGATACTAATTTTTGGGAAATAGGTGTCGGCCCCTGCGGTCCTTGTTCGGAAATTTACGTCGATTTGGGCGAAGAGAGGGGATGCGGGTCTGCTGAGTGCGGCGTTGGCTGTGACTGCGACCGCTTCTTGGAAATATGGAACCTGGTCTTTATTCAGTTTTTTAAGGATGAGGAAGGAAATTATACGCCCCTTGCTCAAAAAGGGATTGATACGGGTTTCGGCTTAGAGAGGGCAGCTTCTGTTCTCCAGGGTGTCCGGTCTAATTTCGACACCGATCTCTTCAGAGAAATAATGGACTACACGGCAGGGCTTTTCGGGTTAAAGTACGGGCAGGACCAGAAGGCAGATGTGGCCCTTAAGGTAATCGCCGATCACACCCGGGCAATTACTTTTGCCATTACTGACGGTGCCCTTCCCTCCAATGAAGGGCGCGGCTACGTTATCCGCCGTTTGTTGCGGCGGGCAGTGCGTTTTGGCCGCCTTTTAAATATCCAGGAGCCGTTTTTGGACAGGGTAGCCGGGGCAGTTATCAGACAGATGGGGGAAGTCTACCCGGAATTGGTCGACCGCAAGGAACACGTGCTCAAGGTTATTAAGGTAGAAGAAGAGCGTTTTAGTGAGACTTTGGCCCAGGGTACAGAAATGCTCAACCGGCTGGTGGCCGAGGCCAAAAACGCCGGCAAAAGTGTCATTGCGGGCGAAGATGCCTTTAAGCTCTACGATACTTACGGTTTTCCCTTAGAACTCACGCAAGAGGTAGTTGCCGAACAAGGAATGAGTGTGGATACAGAAGCTTTTGCCAGGGCTATGGAAGAACAGAGGCAGCGTGCCCGCAGGGCAAGGCAGGAGGCAGATTATATCTCCGAGCGGGATGCCTTCTTTAAGGAAGTAAGGGAAGAGGTGGGCGAGACCGTATTTGTGGGTTACGACCGCCTTGCGGCCGGCGCCAGGGTCTTAAGATTGTTTGTGGATGGCCAGCCTGTAGAAGAGGCCGCAGCTGGCGATGAAGTCGAATTTGTTCTAGACATCACTCCCTGTTACGCCGAAGCCGGCGGCCAGGTGGGCGACCGCGGCCGGCTTGCGGCCATTGATTTAGAAGTGGAAATTGAAGGGGTTGCCAAGCCGGTGGAAAACCTCTTTGTGCACCGGGGCAAGGTGATAAAAGGCAAACTGGCGGAAGGTGCACAAGTGCAGGTGGAAGTCGACCGGGAAAAAAGGGCAGCTACCTGCCGCAATCATACTGCTACTCACCTGCTGCACAAGGCCCTTAAAGAAGTTCTCGGCGATCACGTAAGCCAGGCCGGCTCCCTGGTAGAGCCGGATCGCTTGCGCTTTGACTTCACTCATTACGCTGCTTTATCATTAGAGGAACTGCGTTTGGTGGAAGAGAAGGTCAACCGTGCTGTCCTGGCCGGCTGGCCGGTGGAAATTTTGGAAACCACACTGGAAAAGGCCAGGGAAATGGGGGCGGTAGCCCTCTTTGGCGAAAAGTACGGCGAGCGTGTCAGGGTAGTTAAAATAGGCGGTTACAGCATAGAGTTGTGCGGTGGCACCCACCTGCGCACGTCCGCGGAAGTAGGACTTTTTAAAATAACGAGCGAGGGCAGTGTGGGGGCTGGCCTGCGTCGCATTGAGGCTGTCACCGGCGAGGGAGCGCTGCGCTATGTAGAACTCTTAGAAGACCGCCTGCAGGAAGTTGCTTCTTTGGTGAAGTGCACGACGCCCGAGGTGGTGCGGCGGGTAGATGCTCTTTTGGGGCAGCTTAAAGAACTGGAGGCGGAAAACGAAAGGCTTACAGCCAGGTTGGCCCGCTACCAGGTGCAGGAACTGCTGGCCCGCACGCGTACAATTAACGGTGTAAAAGTTTTAGCCGGCCAGGCTGCTGCCCCTGACATGGACAGCCTGCGGGGAATGGTTGACGTTTTGCGGGATAAGCTTGTTTCAGGAGTAATTGTCTTGGGGAGCGCGGCCGGCGGCAAGGTTAACCTAGTGGCCGCGGTAACCGGGGATCTCGTAGAAAAGGGCTTAAATGCCGGCAAGCTGGTTAAAGAAGTGGCCGCTGTGGTTGGCGGCGGGGGCGGCGGCCGGGCTGAGATGGCACAGGCCGGCGGCAAAGATCCCTCTAAGCTGCCCGAAGCGCTGGACAAGGTGTACAAAATAGTAGAACAGGTGTTGGTAGGTGCCAGTTCGTAAGACAAAAAGATAAACCCGGCATCGAGTGTTGGGCCGGGTTTTTTTGTTTCCAAATGTTTCTTATAAGCATAATGTTTCTAAAATATACCAAAAATATAATGTAAATATGCTGTGCGTTTTTAACATAAATGTTTTATAAACTAAAAAATGTCAATTATCATCGCTACCTCTTCGCAGTTAGGAAACTTGGGGCAATTCACACATTCCTTCCAGACCTTTTGGGGAAGTGATTCTTTAGGCACAACGCGAAAACCGCATTTTTCAAAAAATGCCTGCTGGTAGGTAAGGGCGAAGACTCTGGGTATGGCCAGCTCTTTAGCTTCGCTCAAGAAGGTTTGTACCAGTCCCCTCCCGATGCCTTTGCCGCAGTAGGCAGGGGCAACGGCCAGTGCCCGCACTTCTGCCAGGTCTTCCCATATTATGTGCAGGGAACCGGCGGCCACTACCTGTCCCTGGTCCTCGGCAACGGTAAATTCACGCAAGCTTTCATAGAGCATGGTCCGGGACCTTGCCAGCATGAGCCCTTTTTCTGCGTAGTAACTTATAAGGGCGTGAATAGTTTCCACATCAGTAATTTTTGCCTTCCGGAATAACATTTTATGCCTTTTCACCTTTCTTTCAAAATTAGTAATTATTATAATACTACCGGTAATCCGGCTCAATAGTCTTTTGTTGGCGGTTAGCGGCTTAAAAAAATAACCTTGAGAGGAAATGTGGCCGGGGCGGAGAATAATTTTAATTGGATGCTGTGACAGCATTTGTTAGTTTGGGGTCTTGCCGGTTCCGTTTAGGAAAGGAGGCCGTTTTGGTGTCATTTGATAACGAAAAGACTATGATGTTTAAGAGGCAGGGAGAAGATGTTAGCCGGGCCAGGGAGATACTGCACCAGGTTTACAATGCTTTAAAGGAAAAAGGGTACAATCCTATCAACCAGCTCGTGGGCTATCTTTTATCGGGCGATCCCGCTTATATTACCAGTCACGGCAACGCAAGGAGCTTAATCCGCCGCCTGGAAAGGGACGAATTGTTGGAAGAGCTGGTCAGGAGTTACCTGGAAAAGAAGTAAGGGATAACAGTGGAATACAGGGTTTTGGGCCGGACGGGTATACGGGTGTCCCGTCTTTGTTTTGGTGCTTTGACTATCGGACCCCTGCAGGCCAACCTTCCTTTAAAGGAGGGGGCGGCGCTAATTCGTAAGGCGCTGGAGCTGGGTGTCAACTTTATAGATACGGCGGAAATATACGGCACTTACCCCCATATACGTTTAGCTCTGCGGGGGTGGCCGGGCGAGGTAGTAGTGGCTTCTAAATGTTACGCTTACACCCGCAAGGGTATGGCAGAGAGCCTGGAGGCAGCGCGCCGCGGCCTAGAGAGGGATGTGGTTGATGTTTTTTTGCTCCACGAACAGGAGTCCATGCTCACCATCAGGGGGCACTGGGAAGCCTTTGAGTGCCTTTTAGAGGCCAAGGAAAAGGGACTGGTGCGGGCGGTAGGTATTTCTACCCATTGCGTGGAAGGAGTTGCCGCGGCGGCACAGTTGCCCGAAATGGATGTTATCCACCCGCTGCTCAATGTGGCAGGGGTGGGCATTAAGGGCGGCGGTGTGCAGGAGATGCTGGCGGCCATTAAAAGGGCAGCGGCTGCGGGAAAAGGTATTTATGCCATGAAGGCCCTGGGCGGAGGCAACCTTATAGGCCGCCGGGAAGAAGCTTTCCGTTTTGTTTTGTCTGTACCGGAAATAACTGCCGTAGCGGTGGGGATGAGCTGTCCGGAAGAAATTGAGTACAACGCACGGCTGTTCCGCGGCCAGCCTATACCTCAAGAACTGAAAGACCGCACGGGGGTGCGCCGGCGCACATTGCATATTGAGAAGTGGTGCCGCGGCTGCGGTGAGTGCGTGAATAGGTGTCCTGCGGGGGCCCTGTCTTTAACCGGCGGCCGGGCTTATGTAAACCAAGAGCTTTGCCTGTTATGCGGTTACTGCGGTTCTGTTTGCCCCGATTTTTGCATTAAGGTGATTTAATGCGCATAATGGGTCTTGATTTGGGGGATAAAAAGATAGGCGTGGCCGTAAGCGACCCTCTAGGCATTACGGCTCAAGGGTTAGAACCGTTTTTGTCCAGCGGCCTGCCCGGCCGTGATGCCGAAGCTTTGGGCGAGATGGCCCGCAAATACGGTGTGGGTGTGATAGTTGTGGGCCTGCCGCGCAATATGGACGGAAGTTATGGCCCGCGTGCCCAAAAAGCCAGAGAGTTTGCTGAGCTCCTTAAGAGGGTGACCGGGCTTGACGTTGTGTTGTGGGATGAGCGCCTGACCACGGTAACCGCAGAAAAATTGTTGATAGGTGCGGACATGAGCAGGGCGAGGCGCAAAAAAGTCATCGACAAGCTGGCGGCCGTCCTCATCCTGCAGAGCTACCTTAAAGCTTTAGAAAACAAGCAGCATAGCCAGAAGGAATGATTTGGGGCTATTTTTGTTGACAGCAGGTAATTTTTAATATACAATAGCCAATAAACTTTACTAGAGGTGAAAGTTTTTATGGACGATGAAAAAATGATGGCCGAAGCGGACGATATTGTAACGCTTGTCGATGAAGATGGGGGAGAGCACGACTTTGAAGTTATCGACATCCTCGAGGTGGACGGAAAAGAATATGCCATCCTGCTCCCACTGGAAGAAGGGGAAGGAGAGGCGGTAATTTTGCGCATTGAAGCCGGTGAAGATGGCAATGAAGTCCTGGTGGATATAGAAGACGACGAAGAATGGGAGAAAGTTGCCGACGCTTGGGAGGAAAAATTGGCTGAAGAGGAACTGGATGAAGACTAAGCCTTGAAACTGGCAAAAGCTGGCTTGGGGGTTATTTCCCACAGTCCGGCTTTTTTTCATAAGGGGTGCTGCCCGTGAGGCCGAAACAGGTCCGCCTTATATGCTTTTTTATAGCGGCCCTTGTGCTACTTTTTGCTTTTGTTTTCTTTTTCTCCGGATTTTTTGGTTTTTCCGGGGAGAAAGTTCTGCCCGGCGTAAGTGTCATGGGGTATGACTTGGGCGGTCTGACTAAGGCGGAAGGAATGTCTTTGCTTGCCGACTTGGAAAAAAACTTGCGTGCCCAGCGCGTCGCTTTACGTTATGGCGGTCACAGATGGCCACTGTTGCTGAGTGAAGCCGGGTTTGACTTAAACGAAGAATTAATCATGGAAGCAGCACTTAAGGTGGGAAGGAGCGGGCCTCTTATTAAGAGGTGGGAGGAGCGGAGGCAGTTTAAAAAAACGGGGATTGCACTAGGCTTACAGGCCTCTTTTGACCGGGAGAGGCTGTCCCGCAGGGTGCGTGAGCTGGCCGCGGAAGTTATTGTAGAACCTAAAGACGCCAGGTTTGAGATAAGGGGCGACGATACCGTAGTCATAATTCCTGGCAGTGAGGGTCTTGCACCTGATATCGAAAAGCTGGAAAAGGATATTTTGACCGCTTTAACAGAAAACAAAAAAGAAGTAGCCCTTCGATTGGTGACGGTGCCGCCCGGCCGCACTGCACCCGAGCTGGAATCGATGGGGATTAACGGACTGTTGGCCAGTTATACGACAACTTTCGACCCTTCAATGGCTGGGAGGACTTACAACATAAAGGTGGCCGCCAGAGCATTTGACGAGCTCTTGGTGTTGCCGGGACAGGATGTTTCTTTTAACAGGGTGGTAGGCCCGCGCAGTTTCGAGGCGGGCTACAGGACAGCGCCCGTTATTGTTAACAATGAGTTTGTGGATGGTTTGGGCGGCGGTGTATGCCAGGTTTCCACTACCCTTTACAACTGCGTGCTGCTGGCCAACCTGGAGATTGTGGAAAGGGTGTGCCACTCCCTGCCGGTAAGCTATGTTCCCATTGGACGCGATGCCACCGTGGTTTACGATGCCATAGATTTTATTTTCCGCAACAATACGGACAGCTATTTGCTCATTAAGACATACGTTTCCACCAGCCAGGTGACTTTCAAAATTTTCGGAAACAGCTCCTTTAAACGGGATGTAAGCGTTTATTCGTGGATTACTGAAGAAATCGAGCCCCCAGTTGTCTACAAAGAAGATCCGAATCTGCCGCGGGGCGAGCAGGTCGTCGTGCAGGAGGGCTCGAAAGGTTTTAGAGCGGCGGCGGTAAGGGTGGTGGCAAAAAACGGCGTCGTAGAAAAAAAAGAAACCCTTCCTTTCAGTGAGTACAGCCCTGTGAAGCGGGTCATTGCTGTGGGTGTGGGTGAGCTTGTAAAGCCGCAGGTTGCACCGCCTGCCCAAAGCAGCGACAAGCAACAAAATAAACCGCTGCCGCCTGCGCCAAACAGTACTCCCAGCATTACTCCCATAGGCATACCAATTAACCAACCGCCTCAAGAAAGCCCAAATGGTGGTGAAACTCCCGTTTTACGCAGGGGTGCCGCATGAACACATTACTGGACAAGCTTGTAAAAGCAACTGACAAAGCCGGTTTTGGCCGGGCTGTCAGGGATAAGCGCCGGTGCCGCGGGCTAATTATTACAACTCTTATTTTGGTTTTTGCCCTTACCGCTGTTCATATATGCCTTTTGCCAGCGGACGGAGGCGAAAGTGCCCGCGAAGTAGCGGTTAGCGTCCCTCACGACGCTACTTGCCACCAGGTAGCAAAAATATTAAAACAGAAGGATCTCTTAAGGAGTGCGCACGCTTTTAGAATCTATGCCAGGTGGAAGGGTTTAGATAGTCAAATAAAGGCCGGGGAGTACGTGCTTAACAGCGGTATGTCTGTTCCCGAACTGCTCAACGTCCTGGTGGAGGGAAGAGTAGCGGTAAAAACTTTTACGGTGCCGGAAGGTTTTACTACTGCTCAAGTGGCCGAACTGCTGGTTTCCCAAGGTTTAGCTGATAAGGACAAGTTTTGGGAAGCAGTAACTTTTGGTGACTTCCCGTACTACTTTTTAGAAGGTGTGCCGCCGGGTGAAAAGAGGCTGGAAGGTTACCTTTTTCCTGATACTTACCAGGTCAGGCGGGGTGCTACAGAGAAAGAAATTGTGGACATGATGCTCGCGCGCTTTGCCAGGGAGATGGAGGAACTCGGGTACCCGGCGCTGGCCGCCGCCAGAGGGCTTACCCTCCACGAGGCAGTCACTATTGCTTCTCTAGTAGAAAGAGAAGCGCGCAAAGACGAAGAACGGCCGCTCATTGCGGGGGTGATTTACAACCGCCTGGCCATGTCTATGCCCCTGCAGGTAGATGCTACTGTTCAGTACGCCCTGGGCACTACCAAGCCTGTGCTTTATTACCGCGATTTAGAAGTAGCTTCCCCCTATAACACTTACCTGATAAGCGGCCTTCCCCCCGGCCCTATTGCTATGCCGGGCAGGTCTTCCCTTCTGGCCGCTGTGCACCCGGCCTCCACGTCTTACCTTTACTACGTGGCCAAGCCGGACGGTTCTCACGCCTTTGCTGAAACCCTGGAAGAACACAATGTAAATAAGGAGATGTACCTTAAGTGAAGCCCGAATTGATAGCACCTGCGGGCGACATGGAAAAACTTAAAATTGCGGTTCTCTACGGCGCAGACGCCGTCTACGTGGGCGGACGGCAGTTCAGCTTGCGGGCCCAAGCCGCTGGTTTTGAGGGGGAAGAACTGGCCGAAGCAGTGTGCTGTGCCCATGAGCGTGGCGTGCGGGTGTACGCGGCGGTTAACATTTTTGCCCGCAATAACGATTTAAAAGAACTGCCCGCATTTTTAAAGGAGATTAAAGCCGCTGGGGTGGATGCCGTTATCATCTCCGATCCCGGGGTACTGTGCCTGGTGAGAGAGCACTTGCCGGATATGCCCGTGCACTTGAGTACCCAAGCCAACACTACCAACTGGCGGGCGGCCCGCTTTTGGGAGGCGCAGGGTGTTTCCCGGATCATTTTAGCCCGTGAGCTTTCCCTCGACGAGATAAAAGAAATCCGCTCACGTACCAGCCTAGAGCTGGAAGTTTTTGTTCACGGCGCTATGTGCGTGTCTTACTCCGGGCGCTGTCTTTTGAGCAGCTACCTCGCCGGGCGGGATGCCAACCGGGGTGACTGCGCGCAGCCGTGCCGCTGGCGTTATGCCCTGGTGGAAGAGAAAAGACCAGGGGTGTACCTGCCCGTGGAGGAGGACGGGCGCGGGACGTACATCTTGAGCTCCCGCGACCTCTGCACAGCCGCTTACATCCCCCAGCTGGCAGAGGCAGGGGTAAACTGCTTCAAAATAGAAGGCCGCATGAAAAGTGTCCACTACGTGGCGGGAACAGTGAGCACTTACAGGAAGATACTGGATAAGTGGTGGGCAGACCCGGAAAGGTACCAGTTTGACCCCGTCCACCTTCAGGATCTGGCAAAAGTATCCAATCGCGGCTTTACAACCGGTTTTCTTTGGGGGAACCCGGGCGAAAGTGGCCAGCAATACGGGGAAGAGGTGAGCCCCAGGCCTTATACTTTTATAGGGCTGGTGCGGGGCTATGACTTGGCCCAGCAAATGGCCGTAGTAGAGCAGAGAAACCGTTTTAGCACCGGTGAAGAAGTGGAAGTTCTCCTCCCCAGCGGTGAACAGTTTGCCCTTAAAATAAGAGCCATCTACGATTTAGACGGCACGCCGCTGGCCTGTGCCCCCCATCCCCAGCAAATAGTCAGAATTCCGTGTGAGCGCGCGCTGCCGGAGTTTTCTTTGCTGAGGCGCCCGGGAGGTTAGTACCCCCGTATAACCGGCTGCCGCAAAAGCCATGCTCTATATTAGAGGATTTTGGAAAGGGGCATGGCTTTGTTTTCTTTAGGGTACAGGAGGAAGGTAGCGCTTCTCCTCATTTTCACGGCGGCTTTTTTCCTGGTCACAGCCAAGATGTGGGTGTTGCAGGTAAGGGAGTGCTGGAAATATACCGCGCTGGCTTTAGACCAGGGAAGCCAGTTTGTTTCTGCAGAAGAGGTGTGGCGGGGCAGGTTTTTGGACAGGAACTATGTCCCTTTAAACGGGCAGCGGGAAGAAAAAAGGGTAGTGATTTTTCCTGCTGCCATTGAAAAACAAAAGGCAGAGGAAATAGCTGCGGGTCTGGCCTCCATATTGGGCATTGAGCGCGGTGATATATACGCGCGCCTGTCCGGCACAAAAAGCCCTTTTTGCCTCCCCAACCCCCTGACCAAAGACCAGGAGGAGGCCGTACTAGAGAGGGGCTGGCGCGGTGTGCTGGTGATCCCCTTTGTGTTTTACTACGGTGAGCGGCCGCTGGCGGTCAATGTAATAGGCCATTTGGGAAAAATTTCTTCGCTGGAGGAACTGGACGGCCTTTCTAAAAAAAAGGATAAATATTACCGTCTAGGGGATCTGGTCGGGAAGGCGGGTCTGGAAGCCGTTTACGAGTACGAGTTGAAGGGTGTAAAACCGGAGTACGCCGCCAGGCTTTTTTACGATGCCGCGGGAAGGGCCCTCCCTGGCAGCTTGCGTGTTGAAGAAAAACAGACGGACACCAGCAGGTGCGATGTAGTGTTAACCCTAGACAGCCGGATACAGAGAGCGGTGGAAGATGTGATGGACAAAAGGGGTGTTAGGGGGGCAGTTGTGGTCTTAGAGGCGGGCAGCGGTGACATACTGGCTATGGCCAGCCGTCCCACGTACCGGCCAGACCGGCTGACAGAATGCTTGCGTGAGGGAGAAGACAGCGCCTTTATTGACCGCTGCACGGCCCTTTACCAGCCGGGGTCGGTTTTTAAAATGATCGTGGCAGCTGCGGCCCTCGAGGAGGGCACGGCCAGTGAAGAGAGGGTGTTTTTTTGCCGGGGCAAGGATGACTGGCCGGTAGGCTGTCACGAAGAGCACGGCCACGGCGAGCTGGATTTAAAGTCTGCCTTTGCCCTTTCCTGCAATCCTGTTTTTGCCCGCCTGGGAAAAGAACTGGGAGCAGAAAAACTCGCCGCTTACGCCAGGCGCTTCGGTCTGGAAAACCAGGGGGCGAAAGGCTACCCTTTGCCTTTGGACCAAAGGCAGGACTTAACTAAGATAAACGAACCTTATAACTTGGCCAACATCAGTATTGGCCAGGGACCGGTGCTGGTAAGCCCCCTGCAGGTAGCGGCTGTAGTAAATGCCATTGTGGCAGGCGGCACCTACAGAGAGCCCCGCCTCGTTCTGGAAGTGAGGTCGAGGAGCGGGCGGAAGGTGCGTAAAGTGCCACCCGATGCAGGAGTGCCTGTTATCTCACCGTCTACAGCCGAAGCTTTGCGCGGTATGATGGAACTAGCTGTTAGAAAAGGCACCGGTAAAAAAGCCCAGCTGGAAGGCTTTAACAGCGCCGGCAAGACCGGTTCGGCTGAGAGCGGCAGCCGCCTAGACGCCTGGTTTGCCGGCTATGCACCTGCTGAGAACCCCCGCTACGTGGCTGCTGTTCTGGTGGAAAACGGCCAAAGCGGAGGGGAATCGGCGGCGCCGCTATTTAAAGAAATTATGGAGAGAATATTGGCCAGCGAGTAGCCTTAACCCGTTTGACACGGCAATTTCCTGTTAATTAAAATGAATAATAGATTTAGGGTAAAAACACAAAGAAGTGGCAGGTGTGCTTTTTAAAACTGTGATTATAAGGGGAGAAAAGATCAGGGCTTTAAGAGAGGAAAGAGGCTATACTCTGGAAGATCTGGCCAGAAGGGCCCGGCTGTCCCTCTCTTACTTGAGTGAAATCGAGCGCGGTTCCAAAAGGCCCTCGCTGAAAACCATTGATAAGCTGGCAGCTGCACTAAATGTTTCCAAGACGCGCTTTATCGAGGGAGACCTCGCAGGTCAGGGATTGTCACTAGGTGAAAAAGTAAGGATAGTGCGGAACAGCAAAAATATGTCTTTGGGAGAGCTGGCCCAGAGGGCGGGAATTTCTGTTTCCTACTTGAGCGAGATAGAGCGGGGAACCGTTAACCCGTCTTTGGGCACTTTAAGAAAACTGGCAGAAGCGCTGTGTGTGCCGGCGGCCGATCTGGCCGGCCGGGAGGGCACACTCGGCTACCGCTTGAAAACCTTACGCGAAGAGTACGGCCTCACCCAGGCGCAGCTGGCTTCCATGGCAGGGGTTACTGCCGGTCTCATCGGCCAGATTGAACAGGGCAAGGTTCAGCCGTCTTTGAAGACTTTGGAGAAAATTGCCGAAGTGATGGGAGTTGCGCCCTGTTACTTTATTACGGAACAGGATTCGGTTGACAGGATGGTCAGTCTTTTAAACCCCCAGCTCAAAGAAATGCTGATGCACCCCAACGTGCAAGCTGTACTGGGTCTTATCTACAATCTTAACGAAAAGGAACTGCAGTTTGTCTTAAATTTTATCCGTCTTTTTAAAAAGTCTGAGCTGAGTTAAAGAGCGGGGCCGGTCAAAAGGGCCGGTCCCGCCAAAAATTTATTTAAAGGGGAGAGATGAGCGGTGGAAAGTAAAATTGCCAGGGCGATAGGAATGGAATATTCTCCGGTGGCGGTTATTCATACCAGTGAGCTACCCGGAGATGCCGTCCAGTTCAAAGAGGGCAGGTGGGGCTGCGTGGTGTCCGTGCTCGCCGCGGCCGCTAAGGGGAAGACGGCGGCTTTCAGCCGGAGCACTTTTGGCTGCTTAGGCGGCGGCACGGGTTTGGGTTTGGGTAATTTCTACGTTAACTTTCCGGGCGGCATAGAGTACTTCCTCTCCACCGGCAACCCGGATTTCTGCCGGACAGAACTTGGTAAGAATATCGTCCGCAATATGCCGGCCCTGGAAGAAGGCGAAAGGTACATTAAAACGCCGGAACTCGCCAAAAAATTTATTGATGCGCTGCCAGTGACCAATATAACAGAAAATTACGTTGTTTTTAAGCCGCTGGAAAGAGTTGAAGACGGCGAGGTTCCTGTGGTAGTGGTGTTCCTGGTCAATCCCGACCAGCTGTCGGCCTTGGTGGTGCTGGCCAACTACGCCCGTGAATCAAACGACAATGTCATTGTGCCCATGGGGGCAGGCTGCCACACAGTGGGTATTTTCCCTTACCGGGAAAGCGCAAGTGAGCTGCCGCGGGCAGTGATCGGTATTACGGATATTTCAGCCCGCAAGTACGTCGACCGCGACATCCTCTCCTTTGCCGTCCCCTACCGGATGTTTTTGGAAATGGAGTCCAATGTGGAGGGGAGTTTTTTAGAGAAAGAAGAGTGGCTGCGCGTCTTAAAGAGAAATAAAAAGAAATAGAGATATGTGAAAACAAGAGAGCTGAGGGCTGGATATTAACTAAACGCCCGCGGCATATAGAGGGAGGTTTGTGATTTGTTATCGGAAGCGGGTCAAAAAGTCTTTGAAGCCAGGTATGCCATGCGCGATGAAGAAGGCCGCGTAGTGGAAACGTTTGATCAGGCGGTGTGGCGCCTGGCTAAAGCTGTAGCCGGTGCCGAAAAAGAGCGCTCTGAGGCATGGGAGAGAGAATTTGCCCGGGTAATCGGCGATCTTTTATTTGTGCCTTCTACTCCTATTTGGGCTAACGTGGGCAAACCCGACCGTCCCTGGCAGCCGGCGGCCTGCTTTGTGCTTTCCGTGGAGGACTCCCTTGAGTCCATGTATGAAACGCTCAAGCATACCGCACTGGTCTTTAAGTCCGGCGGCGGTGTCGGCTATAATTTTTCCACCATCCGGCCCAAAGGTTCTCTCGTGCGCTCCACCAAGGGACAGGCTTCCGGAGTGGTGGAGCTGATCAGGCTGTACGACTCCTCTTCCAACATGGTCATGCAGGGCGGTGTGCGGCGCGGCGCCTCCATCGGCATCTTAAACGCCAACCACCCGGAGATATTTGACTTTGTAAACGCCAAGCTCAACGGGGGGTTTTCCAACTTTAACCTCTCGGTCGGAGTGAGCGACGCCTTTATGGAAGCCCTGGAAAAGGGAGGTGACTGGGAACTCTCTTTTGGCGGCAAAGTGTACAGGGTTGTGCCGGCCGCCGAACTGTGGGAAGCTGTGGTGCGCGCTGCGCACGCCACGGGCGATCCGGGGCTGGTGTTCTTAGACGCTCTACAGCGGGGAAATCCCATTTTAGGTACCGTGCTGGAAGCCACCAACCCCTGCGGCGAGCAGCCGCTCCTGCCCGGCGAGTCGTGCCTTTTGGGCAGCGTTAACCTGGCTAAAATGGTAGGTGAGGACGGGAAATTAAAAGAAGGGCTGCTCGCTGAAACCGTGCGCCTGGCCGTGCGCTTTCTGGACAACCTCATCGATGTGGCCGAGTACCCCCTGCCGTTCATAGCGGAGAGGACGCGCGCCACCAGGAAGATCGGCTTAGGCTTCACGGGGTTGGCCGACGCCTTAATCAAAGCAGGTCTTCCCTACGATTCGGAGGAGGGCAGGGACTTTGCTAGCGGGATAACGAAACTCATGCAGGAGGCGGCTCACGAGGCAACCCGCGAGCTGGCCGCCGAGAAGGGCGTGTTCCCCTGGTGGGAAAAGAGCGTTTTTTACCCGGGGGACCGGCGGCGCAACGCTGCCTGCATAACCATAGCGCCCACCGGTTCGGTGACCACTCTGGCCGGCTGTGAAGGCTACGGTGTGGAGCCCATCTTTGCCGTTGCCTACAAAAAAGCCACCAACGTCGCCGGTGAGTTTGAGGTTTTCTCGCCCCTCTTCAAAGAAGCGTGCGAAAGGCACGGGGTCGGCAGGGAAGTTCTGGCCGAAGTCGCCCGCCGCGGGAGTTGCCAGGGCGTTCCCGGCGTGCCGCAAGAACTGCAGCGCGTGTTTAAAGGAGCACAGGACATAGCTTACGAGGACCACATTTTAATGCAGGCGGCCGTGCAGCGCTACGTGGACAACGCCGTGAGCAAAACGGTCAACCTGCCCGGTGATGCCAAAGTGGAAGACGTCGACCGCTGCTACCGTTTGGCCTACGAGCTGGGCTTAAAGGGCATCACCGTCTTCCGCGACGGCTGTAAGGAGGGCACGGTTACCGTGGGACGAAAAGAAGAGGGCGGCGGAAAACGGGAGCTGCAGCGCGGCGAGATCCTGCCCCGGCCGCGGAGCGCCCACGGTATGACCCACCGGCTGGACACCGGCTGCGGCAAGATATATCTGACAGTGAACTACCAACCAGAGAGCGGTGAAATCCTGGAAACCTTCATCACCACCGGTTCCGACGGGGGCTGCCTTATTTACACGGAGGCCACTTCCCGGCTGATAAGCCTGGCTATCCGCGGCGGCATACCCGTAGAGGAGATTGTTGAGCAGCTCCACGGCACCCACTCCTGCCCGTCGTTCATGCTGGCCAAGGGCAAGGGCAAGCGCCTTTCCCCGGGGAGGTCGTGTGCCTCGGCCATCGCCAACAAACTGGAAGAGATTAAAGCTGAACTAGATAAGCGCTACAACGGGGACAGCGGTTGCAGCCGGCCGGTCCGGTCCGGACCTGTCTGCCCCGAGTGCAACGGGCAAATGGAAAGGGCGGAAGGGTGCATGGTCTGTTTGAGCTGCGGTTTTTCCAAGTGTTGATGCAGAGGGCCATCGCCCTTGTTTTTTGCTCAAAGGAAAGGGGGGCGGCTATTTGTGGCCAGGGCAATAATGGTCCAGGGCACTTCATCTAATGCGGGGAAAAGCATACTGGTGACTGCGCTGTGCCGCATTTTCTACCAGGACGGCTACCGGGTGGCGCCTTTTAAAGCCCAGAATATGGCGCTCAATTCCTTCGTAACCGCAAGCGGCGGGGAAATCGGCCGGGCTCAGGCCCTGCAGGCCCGGGCATGCGGGCTGGAGCCGCGTGTAGAAATGAACCCGGTGCTGTTAAAGCCGCGCGGCAACGCCGAATCCCAGGTCATTGTGCTGGGTAAGCCGGTCGGCCACATGAGCGCAAGAGATTACCACTTGGGCAAAAACCTAGAACTTTTGCCTCACATAGCAGCTGCTTTTGAAAAACTGGCGCAGGAGTACGAGATCATCGTCTTAGAAGGTGCCGGCAGCCCGGCAGAAGTCAATTTAAAAGAGCGCGATCTGGCGAACATGAGGGCCGCTAAAATGGCCGGCGCGCCCGTGCTGCTGGTAGCCGACATTGACCGCGGCGGGGCCATAGCTTCCGTGGTGGGCACCCTGGAACTCTTGGCCCCGGAAGAGAGGGAAATGGTGCGCGGGTTAATCTTTAATAAATTCCGGGGCGACGTGACCCTCTTACAGCCGGCCCTGGATTTTTTAGAAGAGCGGACGGGAGTGCCGGTTTTAGGGGTGGTTCCCTACCTTAACGACCTGCAGCTCCCGGCCGAAGATTCGGTTTGCTTAGAAGACGTGCCGGCCAGAGGGAAAATTGCCGAGCTGGATATAGCCGTCATCCTTTTGCCCCGCATCTCCAACTTTACAGATTTTGACGCCCTCTCCTTAGAGCCGGGTGTGTCGGTGAGGTACGTAAGGGGCGGTGTGCCTTTGGGCACGCCTGACCTGATCATTATTCCCGGCACCAAAAATACCACCGAGGACCTGGTTTACCTTTACGAAAGCGGTTATGCATCAGCAGTGAAAAGGGCTTCGGCGCGAGGAGTGCCGGTCTTGGGCATCTGCGGCGGGTACCAAATGCTGGGTGTGGAACTCATAGACGAGGCGGGCACCGAGTCCAGTATCCGCCAGCTGCCCGGGCTGGGTCTTTTGGATGTAACGACGGTCTTTGCAAGCGAAAAACAGCTCTTACAGTCCAAAGGCACGGTTTGCGGCGGTGGAAGTCTTTTGGCCGGTGCTGCCGGCATGGAAGTGGAGGGCTACGAGATCCACATGGGGAGAACCTTTTTAGGGGACAAGGCCGCGCCTTTTATAGCTGTGAGCAGCGGTGGCAGGCGGCGCTACGACGGGGCAGTATCGCCCGGCGGTCTCGTTATCGGCACTTATTTCCACGGCTTGCTGGACAACGACAATTTCAGGCGTCACCTGATTAACCGCCTGCGGGAAAGAAAAGGCCTTAAAGAAAACAGTGACGCCGTTATATCAGCGCGGCAGTGGGTTGAGGCCAGCCTGGACAGGCTGGCTCAAACCTGCCGGTCCTGTTTGAATTTAAAAAAGATTTACGGGCTTTTGGGCATAAATGTTTGAGTAAAAAGCTTGAAAATAAAGTTTGCTGTCCGGCCTGCTGCCGGCTTTTTTAAGAGCGGATTCACCTGGTTTGGGGCAGCATCTGGCGGGTGATGATCCTGTTCAGCTGGTCGATAGTTGAACACTCGTACATGCGGGAGTGTTTCATAAAGTTAAAAATTGCCGGTGAAAACTTCCACTCTTCCTGGGGCAGCGGGTTTAACCAGACGATGTCTTTGGTGAGGGAGCGCATTTCCTTTAAGTAATTTACTGCCTTTTCGGGAAGTATGGTCTGGGCGTCGCTCACCAGGATAACCGTGGTGGCGGGGGTGAGCAGGCGGCGGTACTCTTTTAAAAATTCTGAGAGAGCAGCGGCCAGGTTTGTGCCGCCCCCCCACTGGCTGCACTTGTCTACCAGCACGGACATGGTCTGAACAAAGCTATTGCCCTTTTTTAGGTGCGGCGTTACCCTCTCCAAATTTTCAGCAAAGATAAAGCTCTCGATGTTTTTTACTACGCTGGCCAGGCCGTAGACAAACAAGATGGCAAACACGGCGTAGTAGGACATGGAGCCGGAAACGTCGCAGATCAGGACCAGGCGCGGTTTTTGTGTGCGCCGTGCCTGGTACTTTAACTTTAAGAGCACTCCGCCGTAACTAGTGTTTACTCTTATGGTGCGCCGGATATCTAGCTTTACTTTTTGGTGCTGACGGGTATAGCGCCGGGAGATGCGGGTAGCCAAGTGGCGCGACAACCTTTTTAAAAGAACGGTGACGCGGGGCAGGTCTTCGGCGGCAATGTTTTTCATGTTTTCGTAGAGGAGGTCTTCTTCTCCGCTGCCCTCCTCTAGTATCCGCTGGGTCACCGCACCGATCAGTTCGTCCTCGCCGCTGCCGGCAGCACCGGCGGGGGCTAGGAGCGGCCTTTTTTTCTTGCCGGATTGCTTTATGGCCTGTCTGAGCCAGGCCGCGGCGCTGTGAGAGGCTGCCCTGGCCTGGGGCAGGAGCGGTCCCTCCTTGCCCGGTTGGGAAGACAGACTTCCTTGGTCTGCCAGCTGCCGCTTGATCCAGCCCGGCTTGATGGAGAGCCTTTCGTTTTTTTCTACGGTTTGCGCCAGGAGGTCGAGTATTTCTTTCCCCCAGTCGCGCTCTTCGCCTTTTGTTCCGTATCCTTCTCTTTCCCCGCCGGCGTCTCCGTCTACCCCTTCCTTATTCTTTGCTGGACAGGCCGGTGAGGAAGGGGGATTTTTCGGGGGCGAAGAGCGCTCGCCGTCGCTGTCCGGCGGAGCAAAAAAGGTCTCAAAAGCCGCTTCAAAAGCGCGCCGGTCTTGGCTGTTTTTGACGAGGGTAGAGGCCAGAGCTACCTTGGTCTGCTGACGGTCGAGCAGGTCGATATGGGCAAGAGCATTTAAAGCATCCAAGGTTTCTGCCACACTCACTCTCACGCCCAAGCCGCGCAGGACGTGGACAAAGCGCACAAACGGCCTTAGGGCTTCTTGGGGGTGGAGGCGCGTAGCCGAGTTTAATTGTTTTTTGCCGGTTCTGCTCATACTCTTTGGGCGGCGGCCGCCAGGGCCTTTAGCCCTACCTCCCGCGTTACGGTTTCCATATCCTCTTTGTTTTTCAGCACTACGCCCAGCGTTTCTCTTATAGCTTCCTGGTCTAGTGTTTTGGCGCCTAAAGCGACGAGAGCCCTTGCCCAGTCAATAGATTCGGAGATGGAAGGCTTTTTCCACACACTGCGGCTTGACCTGATTAAACTTACGGCCTGGGCGACTTCCCTAGCCAGCTTGGGGGCGGCTTCAGGAACTTTAGTCATAATAATGCGCACTTCCTTTTCTACTGACGGGTAGTCGATGTAAAGGTAGAGGCAGCGGCGCTTTAAGCCGTCGGAGAGCTCCCGCTCTTTATTGCTGGTGAGCACGACAATGGGAATGTGTACAGCGGCAAGGGTTCCCATTTCCGGAATGGAAACCTGGAAGTCAGAGAGGAGCTCAAAGAGAAATGCTTCGAATTCCTCTTCTACTTTGTCCACCTCATCGATGAGCAGCACCACCTTTTGGCCGGCGCGCAGGGCGCGCAAGAGCGGCCTTTCCAGGAGATAGTCGTTGCTGAACAGGTCGCTTTCACTTAAATCGCCGCCCATTCCCTCTTTGTACATCTGGATCTTTAAGAGCTGTTTTTGATAGTTCCACTCGTAAAGGGCTTTGTTTTCGTCCAGACCCTCGTAGCACTGGAGCCGTATTAGGTCGTAATGGAAGGCGCGGCTTAAGACTTTGGCCACCTCAGTTTTGCCTACCCCGGGAGCGCCTTCTACCAGCAGGGGCTTTTCCAGTTTCAGTGCCAAATAAACTGTTACTGCCAGTTCCCGCTCGCAGATGTAGCCGTGCTCTTCCAAAAGACTGTGCACTTTTTCTACGGTAAGCTCTTTTAAATTCAACGGCGGTAACCTCCTTGCGGTTATTAAAGCCATTTTAAGCTCGTGCGGAATTTTTGGCAAACTCAAATATTAAGACAAATAAGATAATAAATATCCAATTACTTTAAAATTCTATTTATCCTTCTCTCTTCCTTCTGTTTAAACATTAAAATTTTGATATTTTTTTGTAAATATTTTGTCATCCGTATCTTTCCGTTGACACCTTTAACGGGCGCATATACTATGGATTTAACTTAAAAGCAAGATAAATGCGGGGTTGTTTGAACGGTGAACAGGCGGGTGCTTTTAAAATTAGAAAAAGTTACCAAAGTCTACCGCATGGGCGAAGTGAAAGTAGCCGCTTTAAAAGAAACTTCTCTTGAGGTTTTTGCCGGTGAAGTGCTGGTGATCCTGGGGCCCAGCGGTTCTGGCAAGAGCACCCTTCTCAATATTATGGGCGGCATGGACCTGCCCACAGAGGGGCGAGTGTACTTTGAAGGAGAAGATTTAAGCCGCGCCACTCCGGCCAGGCTTACCCGCTTTAGGAGGAACAGCGTGGGCTTTGTTTTTCAGTTTTTCAACCTCATTCCCGACTTGACTGCCAGGGAGAACGTGGAGCTGGCAGCCGCCCTGGTAGAAGATCCGCTGCCGGTGATGGAAGTATTGAGGGAAGTAGGGATGGAGGAGCGGGCCAATCACTTCCCTTCCCAGCTCAGCGGCGGCGAGCAGCAGAGGGTGGCCCTGGCCCGGGCCGTGGTCAAAAACCCGCCGCTTTTACTCTGCGACGAGCCCACCGGTTCTTTGGACTGCCAGACGGGAAGGCTCATCCTGGATCTCCTCTTGAAGGTTAACCGGAAGCGGGGCAGCACGGTGGTTATCGTAACCCACAACGCCGCTATAGCCGCCGCAGCCGAGCGCGTGGTGCGCATGAGCGGCGGCAGCGTGGTGGAGGTTTTTGAGAACGAGGAAATTTTGCCTGTGGAAAGGATAGTGTGGTAACCGTGGGGGTACTGGACAAAAAGATGTGGCGCACTGTCCGGACCAACTGGGGGCAGTACCTGGCGGCGGCGGTGGTAGTAGCTTTAGGAGTATCCTCGTATATTTCCATGACCACAGCTTACCACAACTTGCGGGCGGCCAAAGAGGCCTTTTACTGCCAGTACGATTTTGCCGATTATTACTTTCACTTAGTTAGAGCTCCTCAAAATTTGGTGAATCAAATTGCTCAGATGCCCGGCGTGCAAAAGGCCAGCGGCCGGGTACAAAAAGACCTGCCTCTGGTAAATGAAGGAGGCCAGAGGTCGACAGTGCGGCTTATCGGGTATCCCCTCCCCGATAAAGGAGAAGTAAACCGCCTGCGCCTGGTAAGCGGAAGGTTTTTTGACGAGTACCCCGTAGGCGGGGGGATAGAAGCCCTAGTCGACCCCCAGTACGCGGCCGCCAACCGCTTGAGCCCGGGGTCGGTTCTGCGCGTGGTGTCTGAAGGGCGGCAGTACAACCTTTATGTCGTGGGTACGGCAACGGGTCCGGAGTTTGTTTACCCCATGAAGGACGCGGCCAGTATTATGCCCGAACCGGAATATTTCGGCATCGTTATAGTCCCTTTAAACGCCGCCCAGCAAATTTTAAACCTGCCCGGTCAGATAAACCAGGTGGTGCTGAAAACTGCCCCGGGTACGGACGTTGAAAAACTGGCCGTTAAAGTCAAAGAAATATTAGAGCCGTACGGAAACACCGCGAGCTACCCGCGCAGCCGACAACTCAGCGACGCCGTTTTGAGCGGCGAACTGGACCAGCTGAAGGCCCTGGCCGGCTTTCTGCCCCCGGTTTTTTTGGGTATAGCCGCCCTTATCCAGTTTATTGCCGTAGGCCGCATGGTCAGGGTGCAGCGCACTCAGATCGGAGTTTTAAAGGCCTTGGGCTACAGCAACTCTGCCGTAGTCCTTCACTACACCGGCTACGCCCTGACGGTGGGGCTTTTGGGCGCGGCAGCTGGAGTAGCGGCGGGGCTGGCAGAGGCGTGGGGCATGTCGAAAGCTTACGCCGCCTTTTTTAACCTGCCCTCAGACATCGGCGGGTTTCACTTAAGGACTTTAGCCACCGGCGCGTTACTGGCTTTGGCTGTTAGCGCTCTTGCCGGACTTGTGGCCTCCCGCCGGGCGGTTTTGATCCTGCCCGCAGAATCCCTGCGTCCCGAATCACCGCGGGCGGCCGTGAGGACTTTTCTCGAGAGCTGGGGCTGGCTTTGGTCCCGGCTGGACAGCACGTGGAAGATGGCCGTCAGGGCCATGGGCAGAAACCGGCTGCGCACAGCTGTCACCGTTGCCGGGGTAGTCTTTGCCTCCGGCATGCTGATCGTGGCCCTGTTTGCCAAAGACAGCATAGATTACCTGGTCGAACGCTACTACAGCGTGGAGCAGAGATGGGATTACCTGCTCCGCTTTGCTCATCCTCTAAAAGAGGAGGAAATCTGGAGTATTGCCCGTTTAGAAGGCGTGCTTTTGGCCGAGCCGGTTTTGGAGCTGCCGGTCAGAATTCACTTTAACGGGCGTGAGCGCGAAGAGCTTTTGGTGGGGCTGCCGGTCAATACCGCACTTAAGAGGTTGTTTGGTGAGGGGGGGCAGCCCCTGGCGGTGCCGGAAGAGGGAATTGTGGTAAGTCACATCACGGCCCAAAAGCTGGGAATTGCTGCCGGGGACGAAATAGAGGTAGAAACCCTCCTGGATATAGGGCCGCCGCGCAAAAACCGGGTGAGGGTGGCAGGGATTAACCGGCCGGTGATGGGTAGCGCCGCTGCCTGCTCGTTGGCACAGGCAAACCGTATTTTGGGCGAAAGCCGCCTGGCTTCCGGGGCGATGCTGAAGGTAGACAGGGCTTTTGCCCCGGGCCTGGAAGAAAAATTGGGAGAGATGAGCGGTATCTCCTTTATCGCCAGCAGGAGCCGCGAGCTGGAAAACTTCAATAAAAATCTGGCTTACATGATTTACTCCATCTTGATAATGGTGGCTTTTGCCGGGTCACTGGGTGTGGCCATAGTTTACAGCCAGTCGTCGGTGAGCTTTATAGAGCGCAGGAGAGAACTGGCCCTCTTGCGCCTGATAGGCTTTAACCCCCGTGAGGTGTTCGGGTTTTTAATAAAAGAGAACGCGGTGCTGGCCCTTTTGGGCGTGGTTTTGGGCCTGCCTTTCGGGCGTTTTCTGTGCGGTGCTTATGTGGGCGCTGTGAGCACAGACCTCTACACCTTTAAGGTGGTGATATACCCCTCTACCTATGCGCTGTCCGCCCTTTTAGGCGTGGCGTTTACCCTGGGTGCCCACTGCCTGGCCGTGCGGGGCTTAAAGAAGCTGGAGATGGTAGAAGTGCTGAAGGTGCACGATTAAAACACATTGAGTAAGGGAGGGGGCGGGGCCCTTGAAGAAAACCTGGAAAAAAGCCGTTTTAGCCGCCGCGGCGGCGGTTTTAGCTATAGGCGTGCTGCTCTTTGTGAATCGCGGGAAAGAAGTCGAAGTGAACGAGGTAAGCTGGGGTAGCATTGTGCGCCAGGTAGTGGATACCGGCTACGTACAGGCGGCGGCGTCGTACGACCTGCAGGCCGCCCACAGTGCCCGCGTTACGGAGGTCCTGGCCGAAACGGGTCAGGCCGTGCGGAGAGGAGAGGTGCTGGTTTTAGCGGAAAATTTAGACTTGGCCCAGCAAATCAGCGATACCCGCTCCCAGATGAGCCAGGCGGCCGGTGAAGTGGAGGGGGCTAAAGCAGCAGTGGAGCGCGCCCGGCTGGAATGCGATGACGCCCAGCGCAATTTTGACCGGTTAAAAGGCCTGTACGAGGCCGGGGCGATTACCAGGGCGGAGTTAGAAAAAGCTCAGTTGCAGCTGGAAAGCTGCCAGCAGGTCCTTGTGGAGAGGGCTTCTCTTTTGCAAAGCGCCCAGGCCCGGCAGGCCGGCTTGAGCCTTGTTCTGGAGCAGCTTTTGGCCAAAGAGAACCAGCTGGCGGTGAAAAGCCCTGCCGACGGTATAGTTTTGGACATTCCGGTGAAAAGCGGACATGTACTCCAACCCGGCGAACTGGTGGCCAAAGTGGCGGCAGCGGATAAATTGGAGGTCAGAGTGGATATTCTGGCCGACGACATGGCCGAAGTACGGGTTGGGCAAAAAGCAGCCGTCACTTCCCCGGTGCTGGGGGAGGCGGCCTTGACCGGCGAGGTAGTCAAAATATACCCGCGGGCGGAAGAAAAGCAGTCGCCGCTGGGCATAACCCAGCGGCGCGTACCGGTAATTGTAGCGCTGGACGGTGCGGCCGGGTTAAAGCCCGGCTACGAGGTGCGGGTTGCCATAACCACGCTGGTCAAGGAAGGCGTAATGATTCTGCCGAGGGAAGCGGTCCGCACAGTGAGCGGGGGCCAAAGAGAAGTCACGGCAGTGGTGGCGGGCCGCACCCGGCGCAGGGTGGTGCAGACGGGCCTTTACGACCGCGATAACGTGGAAATTACCGCCGGCCTTTCGGTTGGCGATCTGGTGGTGAGGGATGCCAGTCTGGACCTGCCGGATAAAACCAAAGTAAAAGTTAAATAACAGGTGCCAGGCACCGCTCGTTAACTTATTCAAAGCGCAGGGCATCAATGGGGTTGAGCCCGGCGGCTTTTTTGGCCGGGTAGTAGCCGAAGAAAATACCTGTGGCCGCAGAAAAGCCTACGGCTAGTATTACAGGGTAGGCGGAGATGTAAACTGGCCATCCAGCTACCGCCGACAGCAGCTTGGAACCAGCTATACCGACAATAATACCGATAAACCCGCCGGTCAGGCACAGGACGGTTGATTCCACTAAAAACTGGTTTAAAATGTCGGCCTGGGTAGCCCCTACTGCCATGCGCAGGCCTATTTCTCTGGTTCTTTCGGTCACCGATACCAGCATGATGTTCATGATCCCTATGCCTCCCACTAAAAGGGAGACGGCGGCCACGCTGGCCAGGAGTGCCGTCATTACTGCAGCGGTATTTTCAGCTGCTTCCAGTACGGAGGCCATGTTACGGATATTGAAGTCGTTTTCCGCGCCGGCACTGATACGGTGCCTTTCCCTGAGTAAACTTTCTATACTGCTCTGGACGTAGTTCATGTTTTTGAGTGAGTCAACCTGTACTGTGATCGAGCGGACGTAGTTTACGCCTAAAAGTCTTTTTTGCGCGGTAGTTACCGGTATAAGTATTACGTTATCCTGGTCTTGGCCGCCATAAGACGCTCCTTTGGCGGCAAGAACACCTACCACGGTAAAGCTCAGTTTGTTAATGCGGATGGTTTCCCCTACGGGATCGGTGTCCGGCGGGAAAAGTTTTTCGGCCACTGTGCTTCCCAGGACGGCCACCGGCGCGCTGGACCGCACTTCATCCTCAGTAAAAAAAGAACCTTCTTTGAGCGGCCAGTCCCGGATAAACTGAAATTCGGGCGTTGTTCCGGTAACCTGAGTCGTCCAGGTCTGGCTGGCATAACCAGCGGTAGCGTTGGTGCCTACTTCAGGGGCAGCGTGGATCACCATGGGGAGGGCCGAAATGGCCAGCGCGTCTTCATAGGTGAGGGTATTGACGTTGCCGCCGGCGCCGCGTACCGCTCCAAAAGTGGCTCCGGGGTAGACCATGAGTAGGTTTGTGCCCATGCTGGAGAGCTGGCTGGCAATTCTCTTGCTTGCTCCCTGGCCTAGAGATATCATGATGATTACGGCGGCCACGCCGATGATAATTCCCAGCATGGTTAAGGAGGAGCGCAGCTTATTAGCCTTTATGCTGCTAACAGCTATCTCTATGTTTGAAGTCAGATTCAATTAGCCAGTACCTCCATTTTCTTTGTGTCGTTTTCACGCTTTTTAGGTGTAATCTCTTTAGTTCCCACAATCCTCCCATCCTTTATTTCGACTATTCGACGGCAGTAAAGAGAAATTTCTTTTTCGTGGGTTACCACTATCACTGTTATGCCCATTTCCTCGTTTAGCTTTTGTAAAAGTGACATTATTTCTTCGCCCGATTTGGAGTCGAGTGCGCCTGTGGGTTCATCGGCCAGGATAAGAGAAGGCCTGTTTACTAAGGCACGCGCGATAGCCACGCGCTGCTGCTGTCCTCCGGAGAGCTGAGTGGGAAGGTAGTTCTCAAAACCGGAAAAACCCACCCATTCGAGAGCTTCTTTTGCCCTTGCCAGCATTTCTTTTTTATCAAGCCTGCTGTATATTAGGGGGAGCTGAACATTGGCTAGTACGTTCATTCTTCCGAGCAGGTTGTAGTTCTGAAAGACAAAGCCGATCTTTTTATTCCTAATAAAAGCCAACCGTTCGTTGCTTAAAAGGGACACGTCTTCACCGTCTAAGTAGTACGTTCCTTCTGTCGGTTTATCTAGGCAGCCGGTAATGTGCAAGAGCGTACTCTTGCCGGAACCGGAGGCCCCCATAATGGCCAGCATTTCGCCTCGTTGAACGGTTAAGTTTATACCGTTCAGGGCCGCCACCCGGTGTTCTCCCATAGTATAAATTTTCTTTATGCCGGTTAGTTCTATAAATGCTTTTGGGGCCACTTAACTTCCCCCGTTTCAAGGAAGAACTTGCACAAGGCAGAACCGTTTCATTGTTTTTAACGCCTGATGCCCGCTGCGGGAGGACCGCCCATGAAGGGCAGACCGCCGCTTTGACTAGACGAGGTCTTGTTCGAAACCTGGTTCAGCAAGCCGGTGATCACTACCTCTCCCTCATTTAGGCCGGAGATAACTTCGTAGTTCCGCAGGTCGGAAAGCCCCAGCACTACCTGGCGTTGTGAAGGCTTGCCGGAATTGTCGAGAACGTATACGTAAGATGGCTGGCCTCTTTTTTGGCCGTCACCACCTTGCCCGCCTTTTTCACCGGTCCTTGCGTCCTGCTGGCGCGAGCTGCCGCTTTCAGCCCGGGCAGTGCCGCTTTGGTTATTTTTGGCAAGCTGGCCTTGGGCAAAGGTCACTGCCCCTTTGGGTACAGTGAGGACATTTTCCCGCCTATCGATAATAATGCTGACGTTGGCCGGCATTCCTGCTTTCAGTTCCGGGTAGTTTTGGGACAGAGCTATGTACACGTCGTAAATCTGCACGTTGGAGACAGTGTAAGCTTGGGGAGAAATACTGAGCACGGTGCCTGAAAAAGTCTGGCCGGGAAAAGAGTTAACCGTAAATTCAGCCTTTTGGCCCTCCTTGACTTTTCCTATGTCGGACTCGTTGACCTGGGCCTTAACCTGCAGTTCTTCCGAAATGATAGTTATAAAACCGCCGCCGGTAGTGTTGTTATTGTTAGCTGTAGCCCTCTGGCCTACGGCTCCGTTTAGGGAACTGACAATACCGTCTATGGGGCTCACTAGTTTAGTCCCTGCCAGGTTGTTTTGGGCCATCAGCATCTGTGCTTCGCTACTCTCCAACTGGGCGCGGGCAGCTTCAATGTCTTCGGCGCGGTTGCCGGCCTCTAAGGCTTTTAAGGATTCCTTGGCCGAAGTCAGCTTGGCTTCGGCACTTACGTAATCGGCGTAACACTTGTCGTATTCGCTTTGAGCGATGGCGCCTTCCCGGTAAAGTTTTTCGTAACGCTCTAAGTTGGCTTTGGCCACTTCAAAGGAAGCCTCGGCCGCTTTGAGGTTGGCCCTGGCCTGTTCTAGTTCTTCTGGTCGCGCCCCGTTTACAAGGAGAGATAATCTGGCAGAAGCGTTCTTAACATTGGCCTGCGCCTGACGAGCTTCTGCCTCCAGGTTGTCGCTGGCTTGTTCGGCTAGGAGCTGTCCCTTTTTTACCCGGTCGCCCACTTTAACGTAAATGGCGGTGATCACTTCGGCGTTTTTGAAACCCAGAGTGACGGAGGTTACGGGTTCAACGGTGCCGCTGGCCGAAACAGCACTGGTTACGTTTCCTCTTTTGACGGTGTCAGTCAGGTATTCAGCTGATGATTGGCGCGGGCTGACGACAAAAAAGTATGTGGCACAAAGGGCGGCGGCCAGCAGTGCCAGTGCGGCGATAACTTTTGGTTTTTTCAGTCTAGCCGCGAGGTGCATTGCTTTTTCAAAAGACAAAAGGCGCACCTAACACCCACATCCCCTCTTAATTCTATTTGGAAAAAATATGTCGGCAAAAGAACTGCTCAAGGCCGTATTTTACCAAGGGCATGTTACCAGTTTTTTATTAAAGAATTTTTAACTAATTGTCAAGAAAATATTAAGAAGAAAAGCCGCCCTTTTGCGGGCGGCCTTTAGCTGGCCGAAACGTTATTAGCGGTTTTGGTTGCCCTGCCTTTTTTGCTTGGGGGCCGGCCAGGGGCAGTTTGAACTTTTTTCTAGTCTTTGCAGGATTTGATCGGCTTGCTCTTGGGTCAGCTTACCGTCTTCCACATCCTTTTGAATTTGTTGCTTTTTATACTCCAGCATTTTTTGGCAGAACTCTTCCCAGGTAAGACCACGGGATGTGACTATTTCCTGCAGGTTTTTGCCGGAATCGAGTTCGGCTTTCAACTCGTCAGCGGTAATACCCAAGATCCCGGCTATTTCATCCGCATTCCGGCCCCAGCCAAATCCAGCGCCCTTGCCATTGTGGCCGCCGTGTTTGGGACCAAAGCCGCCCATGAGAAACCCAAAACCTTTTCTGGCCGCTATTTTGTCGGCCTGCTCACGGGTGATTCTGCCCTCCTGTACGGCTTCATCGAGCATTTGTTTTTTGGTGGTTTCGAGAGCAGCGTTTAATGTGCCTTCATCAACTCCTAAGTTAGCGGCCAGCTTAGAAACAAAGTTTTGGAAGTATTGGTACGGCGGGGAACTGCTCGGCTGGTCAGAACCTGCCAGGGCAACGCTGCCGGCCGCTACCGCTAGGGTGACTGCCGCGAGGAGGACAACCCAAAATTGAACTTTGCGCATTTTCACCAAAACACCCCTTTCAATTTTTTACCGGTCAACCGGCAGTTTTTATTTTACGCGTTCCTCATTAAAATTTTCTCAACAATTTGTTAAGGTTTTATCAAGATTCACCGACTGCCTGCCCGAGGTGTTTTTCGCTTTTTATTTCATCGGTTCTGGTCCGGTAAAACTCTAAAATTTCCATGGGTAGCGGGAAAATGATGGTGCTGTTGTGCTCTACGGAAATCTCAGTAAGTGTCTGCAGCATGCGCAGCATAAGGCCGGCGGGGTTCTGGCTGATTACTGAAGCAGCTTCCAGTATTTTTCTTGAGGCCTGGTATTCTCCTTCGGCGGAGATAATTTTGGCCCGACGCTCCCGTTCGGCTTCTGCCTGCTTGGCCATGGCGCGCTTCATGGTTTCCGGCAGGTCGACGGACTTGATTTCTACGGCAATCACGCGCACGCCCCAAGGCTCGGTGGCTTTGTCCAGTTCTTCTTTTAAAACGCTGCTGATTTTTTCTCTTCCGGCCAGCATGTCGTCGAGTTCATGCGACCCAAGCACCGAGCGCAAGAGAGTCTGGGCGAGCAGGGTGGTAGCCTGGCGGAAGTTCTCTACGTTAAGGACGGCCGATGCGGGGTCGTAGACCTGAAAATAAACTACGGCGTTTATGGATACCGGCACGTTGTCCAAGGTTATAATATCTTGCCCGGACACGTCGATAGTGGCTACCCGCAGGTCGACAAAAAGTGAGCGGTCGATGCCGAAGGGCAAGACAAAGTTCAAACCCGGCTGGAGCACCTTTACGAATCGTCCAAAGCGCAAGAGAACTGCCCGCTGGTACTGGCCGACGATCCTTACTGAACTAACAAGGGCGGCGGCCAAAAGGACCAAGATGACGGCAATAATTACCTCCGGTATCCAGTTATTCATGCCCTGCACCTCACAATTCCGGCATTGCTTTGCTTTTAGAATTCGGGACTTAAAAGACAAACTCCTCTTTAAAGTTTTCGTTTTGGCAGTGGAAAATAAAAAAATTGCGAGCAGTTTGAGGAGGAAAAGGTAGACTTTTGACGAAAAAGTAATAAAACCGTGCATGGGGGAATTTTATGGACGGGCGTGAATCCCGTGTGGAAGTGGAGATTTGCGGTGAATACTATACTTTAAAAGGTGATATGCCGCCGGAAAAAATGGTGGAGCTGGCCCAGTACGTAAACCGGTGCATGAAAGAACTCTCCAAAAGAAATTCCCGGCTTACCAGGACACAACTCGCCGTGCTTGCCGCCTTAAACATAGCAGAGGAATATTTTAAGCTAAAAGAAGAGTACGAAATCTTGGTGAAGATGCTGGAGCCAGAGAAGAAAAGCGGCAAAAAAACTCATGAAGAGCGTCCTTCATGAGTTTTTTCGTCCTCTTTTAGGGGAAGATTACTATTTGGGGAGTAGAAAACCTGTATGATGAAAAATGTAGAGGTAGCCAGGATTTTTCTGGAACTGGCCGACCTTTTAGAATTTAAAGGTGAGGATTATTTTAAGGTCAGGGCTTACCGCCGCGCGGGCAGGGCATTGTCCGGTCTTTCCCAGCCTATAGAAGAACTGTGGAAGAAAGGGGAAATAGTGAGCATTCCCGGCGTGGGCAAGAACATTGCCTCTAAAATCGAGGAGATACTTTCTACCGGGACGCTAAAAAAGTATGAGGAACTGCTAAAAACCACGCCGAGGAGTCTTCTATCAATCATGTCTTTGCCGGGCATAGGGCCTAAAAGGGCATCCCTTATTTACGAAAGGCTTGGCATTTCCACAGTAGAAGAGCTGGCCTCTGCTGCTAAAGAGGGCCGCCTGCGCCAGCTGCCTGGCATAGGTGCTAAAGTTGAGAAGGAAATTTTACATAGCATAGAAAAAGGCGGTCAAAGAGAGGGGCGCCTCTTGCTGGCAACTGCCGCAGAACTGGCCGGTGACGTGATTTCTTTTTTAAAGGCACGGCCGGAGGTAAAAAGAGCAGAAGAAGGGGGCAGTTTGCGCCGCCGCTGCGAGACAGTCGGGGATATCGACTTGGTAGTGGCGGGCGAGGATGCGGGAAAGCTTGCAGCGGCAATGCTGTCGCATCCTCAGGTGGAACGCGTAATAGAAGAAGGCAGCGGCTGGGCTAAATTCGGCACGGCCTGGGGTGTCGAGCTGCACGTGGAATTTGCCTCAGAAGAAGATTTTTGGGAGGTCCTTTTTAAAAATACAGGGAGCAAGGCGCACTTAAAAAAGTTGTCCTCATTAAGCGGCCGTAAGCAAAAAGAGCGGCAGCCTGAGGGACAAAAGGCAGGATCGGAAGAGGAAATTTACGCCCGCCTGGGCCTGCCGTACATCCCACCCGAACTACGTGAAGACCGCGGCGAGGTAGAGGCCGCCAGGGAAGGCAGATTGCCGCAGCTGGTAGAGCTTTACGACATAAGGGGCGATTTGCACATCCACTCCAACTGGAGCGACGGCCTCCTCTCCTTAGAGCAGGTGGTGAGCCGCTCTTTGGAGAAAGGGTACGAGTACGCCGCCGTTACCGACCACTCCCGCTCGCTGAAAGTCGCCGGCGGCTTGTCCGAAGAGCGGCTTTGGGAGCAGCACGAAAAAATTCGGGAGCTGAACAAAGAGTTAAAAGGGTTTAAGCTGTTCACCGGCATTGAGGTGGATATACTGCCCAAAGGCGGTCTTGATTTCCCGGACGCAGTCTTAAAAGAGACAGACGTGGTGGTGGCGTCTGTGCACAGCGCCTTCAAGCAGGACGGTGAGACGATGACCAAGCGCCTTATTTCGGCCATAGAAAACAAAAACGTCAATATCATCGGCCACCTGACCGGCCGCCTCATCGGCCAGAGAAAGGGGTACGACCTGGACGTGGAAAGGGTGCTGGAAGCGGCAGCTTCCTGTGGCGTGGCATTGGAAATCAACGCATCGCCCGACCGGCTGGATTTAAGCGATGTACACGCCCGGCGGGCGGCTGAACTGGGTATAAAGATGTGCATTTCTACCGATGCCCACACCATGCGGGGTATGGACGACATAGTGTACGGGGTCTATACCGCCCGGCGCGCCTGGCTCATCCCCCGTGATGTTTTAAACACCATGCCGGCTACCAAAGTAGAACGTTTCCTGCGGGCAAAGAAGTGAGCTGGGGGATAAACGTGAATTTGCCGGCAGAAATTGATCTTTACGCGGCCAAAATGTGGGGGGGCGTCCTGCCGCGCTCTTTTTACGCCAGGGATACTGTTGAGGTGGCTTTGGACCTGCTGGGCAGGGTTTTGGTAAATTTTTCGCCGGAAGGGATTACAGCCGGCTTAATTGTGGAGACAGAAGCTTACCTCCAGGGCGATCCCGCCTGCCACGCTGCCCGCGGCATGACGCCCCGCAACCGGGTCATGTTTGGCCCGCCCGGTCACGCTTACGTATATTTTATATACGGGATGCACTATTGTTTTAACGCCGTAACCAATTTGGAGGGCGTGGGCGAGGCTGTGCTCGTGCGTGCTTTAGAGCCCAAAGAGGGCGTGGAGCTGATGGCAAAAAGGCGGGGGCGAGTGCAGTTAAGAGATCTGTGCAGGGGGCCGGCCAGGCTCGTGCAGGCTATGGGGATTAACAGGTACCACAACGGTGCTGATTTAACCCGCGGGCCGCTGGTCATCTGCCGGGGTGAGGAAAGCGCCGGACGGGGGGAAATTGTGACTGCTCCCCGGGTGGGCATAAAAGAAGGAGCTGACCTCCCTTTGCGCTTTTACCTGCGCGATAACCCCTACGTATCGAAAAGGTAGGGTAAAACGATAAAGAAAAATAAAGAAAAATTTAAGTGAAGGGAGTAAAAAAGATGAAAATAGGGGAAATTTACCGCCTGGCAGTAGAACTGGGGATGGAAAAGGACCCGCGCTCCAAAGAAAAAGTGGAGGAACTTTTGAAAAAGGAGCAGAAGAAGTACGATGAGTTAAAAGATGACGAAAAGAAAGATTTTGACCTAGAAAGCCTTAACAACCCTTACAGCGACACCAGGATCTTATACGGCGATCCCGAGCGCGAGGTAAAACGCGTGCTGGCCGGCATAGACATGGAGACGGCGGAAGTGCTCCTGGCTGACCGCTTGAGGGAGCGGGGCACGGCAGTCGACCTCATCATTGCCCACCACCCGGAAGGAAAGGCCGTGGCCGCACTTCACCGCGTGATGAAACTGCAGGAAGACGTGCTGGCCAAATTCGGCGTACCCATTAACGTGGCCGAGGGCATACTGGCTTCCCGCATCAGCGAAGTGCAGCGCGGCCTTATGCCTCTAAACCACAACCGGGCCGTAGATGCGGCGCGCCTTTTAGATATACCTATGATGTGCGTGCACACCCCGGCTGACAACTGCGTGAACGACTACTTACAGCGCCTCTTTGACGAGCAAAAGCCAGAGACACTTAACGACGTAGTCAAAATTTTAAAAGAGATACCGGAGTACAGTGAAGCGGCAAAGCACAGCGCCGGGCCCACTATAGTGGTCGGCGGCAAAGAGCGGAGGGCAGGCAAAATCATGGTAGACATGACCGGCGGCACGAGCGGGTCGGAGAACGCCTACGCCAAGCTGGCCACCGCCGGCGTGGGCACAGTGGTGGTAATGCATCTCACCGAAAAGCACCGCCAGGAAGCGGAAAAAAACCACGTCAACGTAGTGGTGGCCGGCCACATGGCCAGCGATTCCTTAGGCTTAAACCTCTTTTTGGACCAGCTTGCGGCGCGCGGTGTAGAAATTTTGCCCTGTGCTGGCTTGATCAGGTGCGCGCGCTGCTAAAGACCGGGTGGACTGCGGGCGGAAGGACTGGTAGCCGGGTTTATGGGCAATAAGGGAAAAAAGAGCTTAAAAAAACCGGAGCTTTTAGCGCCGGCGGGGAACTGGGATGCCCTGGTAGCGGCCGTGCAAAACGGGGCCGATGCTGTTTACCTGGGGGGCAGGTCTTTCAACGCCCGCCAGTACGCCGAGAATTTTGACAGCATAGAGCTGGCCAGGGCAGTGGAGTACGCCCATGTGCGCGGGGTTAAGGTTTATATAACAGCAAATATTCTTTTGGGTAACGGTGAACTGGGTGATGCGTTACGTTTTTTGCACCAGATTCAGAAGTGGGGAGCAGATGCCGCTATTGTCCAGGACTTAGGACTCTTAAAGCTCGCCCGCCAGTTAATTCCGGAACTCCCCTTGCACGCCAGCACGCAGATGACCGTGTACAGCCTTTCCACGGCGCGCTTTCTTAAAAGAGCGGGCGTGGAGAGAATTATTCTGGCCAGGGAACTGCCGCTTTCTGCCGTTAAAGAGATAGCGGCGAAAAGCGGCGCGGAAGTCGAGGTCTTTGTGCACGGCGCCCTGTGCGTCTGCTATTCGGGCCAGTGCCTCATGTCCAGCCTCATCGGGGGGCGCAGCGGGAACAGGGGGCGTTGTGCCCAGCCCTGCCGCTTGAACTACACCCTGGTGGATTTGGCGGGCGGCCGTGTTGCTGCCGACCCCGAAGTAACCGGCGAATACCTCCTGTCCACCCGCGACCTGAATATGAGCTCTTGCCTGCCGGACTTAATTGAAGCCGGTGTGTCGGCGCTAAAAATTGAGGGGCGCATGAAGAGGCCGGAGTACGTGGCCACGGTGGTGAGGGTGTACAGGAGCCTCCTCGACCGCTGCTTTGCCGGCGGGCAGTTTTATGTCCTGCCCGAAGAAGCGGAAGAACTGGCCCAAATTTTCAACCGCGGCTTTACCACCGGTTACTTTTACGGCCGTCAGGGTATTGACCTGATGAGCTATAAAAGGCCCAATAACCGCGGCCTTTTCTTGGGTAGAGTGAAATCTTACGACCCGGTAAAGCGGCAGGCTGAAGTGCTCTTGGATAGGGAATTGTGTGTCGGTGACGGTATTGAATTCTGGGTGACGCGGGGAGGACGCCTGGCCGGTGAGGTCGGCCGCCTGGAGGTGGCGGGGCACAATGTGGAGCGCGCGCCGGCAGGGTCGGCAGTGCGCCTGGACGTGGAAGGCAAGGTATTCCCCGGGGACCGGGTTTTTAAGACCCACGACAGACAGCTTGTGGAAAAGGCCAGGGCCAGTTTTGCTTCCCCACGGGAAATAAAGAAGTTTCCGGTTTACTTTGGGGTTACGGCCTCTTTAGGAGAACCGCTGGCTATCGAAGTTTATGACAGCGAGGGCAATAGGGGCCGGGCCAAAACGGACTCGCCGGTGCAAACGGCCGTTAAAAGACCCCTGACGCCGGAATTGCTGGCCAAGCAACTGGACCGCCTGGGCAACACTCCGTACGAGATGGCCTCTTTAGACTGCCGCCTGGATGAAAATTCTTACGTTCCCGTAAGTGAGATCAACGAGGCCAGGCGCCAGGCTTTGGATGAGCTGTCCAAAGCGCGCGTAGTAAGCTTTAGGGCGCGCCCGCCGCTGGCAGACAGTGTATTTGAAGAGCGCCTGTCCCGTGCCTTTGGCGAAGGGGAGCTTGTCCGGCAAAACTGCTCCCAAAAGCCCCTTTTGACTGCAGCTGTATCCGGCCGTGCCTCCCTGGAGGCGGCGGTCAGCGCGGGGGCAGACGAAGTTATCTTTACTTCTGACTGTTTTCGCTCCCGGTTTCCCGCCTTTTCTCTCCAGAAATTTACCGAAGAGGCGCTTAGAGGGGCAGAAATCTGTAAAAGAGCGGGAGTTAAGTTTGTTCTGGCTTCGCCGCGCATTTTAATGGATGGCGAAGAGGCGGAGTTTATTGAACTCATCCGGCGCATTAAGGGGGAAAACCTTGCCGCTGTCCTGGTGACCACCCCGGGATTAATTGAGGCAGTGCGGGAGGCGGCCGGCCGCCCCGTCTACACCTGCTATTCGGTCCCCGTGTTTAACCACCAGGCGGCCCGCTTTTTAGGCGAGCACGGCGCGAGCAGGGTCACCCTCTCTCCGGAGCTCAACTTGCAGCAGATCAGGGAGATACTGCCCAAAGCCGGTGTGCCGGCAGAAATAATTGTCCACGGCCAGCTGACCCTTATGGTCTCCGAGTACTGCCCGGCAGGGGCCGTGCTGGGGGGAGGCCGGCCTGAAAACTGCTCCCGGCCCTGCCGCGGGCATTCCTTTGGCTTAAAAGACAGGACGGGCGCCGTATTTCCCCTTGAAATGGACAGATACTGCCGGATGCACCTGTTTAACTCCGTGGACTTGTGCACTGTGGAGGAAATAGATTTGCTGGCCGGCCTCGGCCCTGCCGCTTTGCGAATTGAAGCGCGGCGGGCACGTCCTGAATACGTGCGGGCCGCTGTGGAAGCTTACCGGCAGGCGCTGGATACCCCACTGCACGGGCACAAAAAACCGGACATGTCCGCTTTAAAAGAAAAACTGGCGTCCTGCACGGCTTTGGCAGGGTTTACCAGGGGCCATTTATTCAGAGGTGTTTTGTGAAAAAATGGACGAAAAAACTTTAAAAAGGCTCGATTACCATAAGATCTTGGAAAAGGTAGCCCAGTACTGCAGCTCGGCCCTTGGCCGGGAAAAGGTGCTGGCGCTCCGCCCGGTGGCAGAACTGGCCGCGGCCGTGCGCCTAATGGCCGAGACTTCGGAGGGCAGGGAGCTATTGAGGCTGGACCCCCTTGCCCGGCTGGAGGGCTGGAAGGATATCCGCGTACCGCTTGCCAGGGCGGGCCGCGGCGGCGTGCTCGACCCCGGGGAACTGCTGGACGTAGCCGCCACCCTGGCGGCTTCCCGCACCGTAAAGAATTTTTTTGCCGGCCGGCGGGACCGCTACCCCTTGCTTTCTTCGCTGGCCGGCTCGCTGGCGGTCTGCGCCGAGCTGGAGGAAAAGATTAAAAAGGCCGTAGATCCCAGCGGGGAAGTGTCTGACAGGGCTACCCCCGCTCTCTTCCAAATCCGGCGCAAAAAGGCGCAAATACAGGAGCAGATACGAGAGCACCTGGAAGCCATCGTCCGCTCGTCGGCCACCCAGAAATACCTGCAGGACCAGATTATTACAGTGAGGGGCGGCCGCTACGTGGTCCCCGTAAAGATCGAATTCCGCTCGCAGCTGCCCGGCATTGTGCACGACCAGTCGGCCAGCGGGGCCACCCTTTTTGTCGAGCCGCTGGCCGTGGTGGAAAAAAACAACGAGCTAAAGCGGTTAGAGTCGGCCGAACGAGAGGAAGTACTGAAAATCCTCACCGAACTCTCATCCGAAGTTGCCCGGCGGGCCGGCGAGATCGGCGCTTCCTTGGAGGCCCTGGGTGAGCTGGATTTTATTTTGGCCAGAGCTCGTTACAGCGGCGAACTCGATGCCGTAGAGCCAGTGCTGGCCGAAGGGGCTTATTTCGACATCCGCCGCGCCCGCCACCCCCTGCTGGCGGGCGAAGCGGTCCCCGTGGACATCCGCCTGGGTCTTGACTTTGATGCCCTCATAGTTACCGGGCCGAATACCGGCGGCAAGACGGTGTCCTTAAAGACAGCCGGTCTTTTTGTGCTCATGGCCCAATCGGGCCTTCACCTGCCCGCGGCCGAAGGCACGGAAATGGGCTTTTTTGAGCAAGTATTTGCGGACATCGGCGATGAGCAGAGTATTGAGCAGTCACTGAGCACTTTTTCTTCCCACATGTCCAATATAGTGGATATAGTCCGCAGGGCGGGTCCGGGGACGCTGGTCCTTTTAGACGAGCTGGGTGCGGGCACCGACCCGGCAGAAGGGGCGGCGCTTGCCCAGGCCATTTTGGAAAGACTTTTAGCGGCGGGCGCTAAAATAATGGCCACCACCCACCACAGCGATTTAAAGAATTTTGCTTACACCACAGAGCGGGTGGAAAACGCCAGCGTGGAATTCGACGCTTTAACCCTGAAGCCCACTTACCGGCTGCTCACCGGGCGGCCGGGCCGCAGCAATGCCTTTGAAATAGCTGCCAGACTGGGACTGCCGGCAGAGGTGGTGGCCCGGGCCAGAGATTTCATGACCGCCGAGCAGCTTAGGGTGGAGGAGCTGATGCAGAGCCTGGAGCGGGCCCAACAGCAGGCCGAGATGCACCGCCGGGAAGCAGCCGAGATGGCAAGGCAGGCGGCAATCTTAAAGGAAAAATACGAAAAGATGGAAGCTACCCTGCGGGAAAAGAAAGAGGCCATTTTAAACAAAGCGGCGGAAGAGGCCAGAGAACTGGTAAAGTCGGCCAGGCGGGAAGCAGAGGCAGCCGTTAAAGAATTAAGAGAAAAACTGGCTTTAGAGTCGGCCAGGCAGCGGGAAAGCGCCATCCGTGAGGCCAGAGAGAGGCTTTGGCGTATGGAAAAGCGGGCGGAAGAGATAAGGCCCCCAAAAGATGCCGGCGGCGAGGCCCCGTCCGCCTTGCGGCCGGGAGATGAAGTTTTTTTGCCTGAGTACGGCCAGCGGGGTTATGTGCTTGCCCCGCCCGATTCAAGCGGGGAAGTGCAGGTGCAGGTGGGCGTGCTGAAAATAAATGTGCCCCTTAAAAGCCTGCGCGTGGCCGGCACAGAGGGCAGGAGAAGGGTAGAGGCAGCTGGGGTCAAAAGCGGAGGCATTATTTTAGACAAGGCCAGGGAAATTACGCCGGAACTAGATTTGCGCGGTCAGTACCCCGATGAGGCGGTTATTATGGTTGATAAATATTTGGACGACGCCTGTCTTGCCGGTCTTTCCCGCGTGTACCTCATTCACGGCAAGGGCACGGGGGCGCTGCGCGCGGCCGTCCACCGGCAGCTGAAAGAACACCGGCGGGTTAAGTCCTTTCGCCTGGGCGAGCACGGTGAGGGCGGCCTGGGGGTAACAGTGGTAGAACTTGAGTGAGATATTAAAAAAATTAAACCGGGTTATCCCCGGCTTTTTAAATTTTTGCAAAAAACTTCTCAGTAACCTGCTCTGTAAGTCCAGTTGTAACCGTTGTTGTTGTCCCAGTTGTTGGCGCTGTCGTGGAAGCAGAAAGTTATTTGATCATCTTCCATGTTGAGAGTTTTCTTCCACCCCTCGGGTGTGCGCTGCATGCGGTAATCGTCGACCACCCGCCAGTTCATGGGGTCGCCGAAACCGCAGTGCAGGTAAACCTGCGCAGCCCCGCTCCTGTCCAAGAGGCCGTTATAAATGATGCTGATGTCTTTTCCGTCGGGGGAGAGTGACTTTACGTGAACCCCTTTTTGGTAATCCGACCAACCGTGCTGGTACAAAACGGGTGCACCTCCTAAACGTTGTTTTTTATTGTGGGAGACTTACACTCATTATTTTTTGCCATACTCGCACTTCCTATGAGTGCAAAAGATTACGTAAAGCCAACTTCCCGGCAGGAATTTATTTCCTCAAATCAGTAAATCTTTTCAAAGCGTTAAAGTACCGTTCAAATCCCGCGAGCATTATGTCGTTGTGACCGGCACCGGGGATAATAACCAGATCCTTTTGTTTTGTCCCAAGGCAGGCAAACAAGTCCCTGGCTTCCTGGACGGGAACCAGATGGTCCTCCTGGCCGTGAATGATCAGCACCGGCACGGAAATCTTCCCTGCCATTTCCAGGCACTCTTCTTCGAGGACGGCCAAATCGGCGTGCGGACACGGAAGACCCAGGTGCTTGATCAGCCTGGTTACACTGGCAAAACCGCTTTCGATAATCAGCCCCCTTATTTTGTCAGGGTGGTGATAGGCCAGTTCCAGGGCACAAACGCTGCCCATAGACCTCCCCATTAGATAAAGGCCCTCCCCAAAACCTTTTTTATCCAGTTCTGCCTTTACTGCCTTGAGCGCACAGTGGGCGTCTTTAATCAGGTGGGCAAAAGCAGGTGTTCCCCCGCTGGCGCCGTAGCCGCGGTACTCTGCCACCGCCAGGTTGATGTCTTTTTGGTGGTAAAGCGGCGTTATTATGTCGTAATCGCTGACCACTTCGCCGTTGCCGTGGAAAAGCAGGACCCACGGCCAGGCGCTTCTGGCAGCATAAAAACGGCAGTGGATAGAGACATCGCCGTCTGACGGGACGAAGAGGTCAAATGCATTTGGGGGGCAGGCGGTAAAATCTTTGCGGGGAAAAAAGAGATACCTCAAAAGCTCGGGCTGGTCGAGCAAAGAATAATTGGGCATGGCAATTTTCCTTTCTGCCGGCTTATTTATCGTTATATCAATAACGTAATAGATAAGCGAAGGAGATTCAAGAGCGGCAGAAAAAAAGACATGTTTGAATACTGCCCAAACAGCGTTAAACGCCCTAAAACCGTGCTCTTTCGGCAGGAATTTATTTCCGCAGCGGAGAAAATACGCCCTGGGATAAAAAAACTGCCGGGAGTGTTTTAAAATGGCGGCTGCCGTCAAAAAAGATGCTGCAAAGAGCTTGAGACTGAGTGCCATTATCGATCTCCTGAACAAAAGGACGCCGTTTGGGGGCATTACAGTTAAAGAGCTGGCCCAAAAGATGGAAGTCAGCGAGCGCCAGATATACCGCGATCTAAAGTCTATAGAAGATGGTTTACGCGTGCCGCTGGTAAGAGAAGGAAGCGGCGGGGCGGTGCGTGTGCGCCTCAAGGCGGCCTACCTGCCCAGTTTAAGCCCGGAGCAGGCCACCGTCGTCTTGCTGTGCCTCCTGCAGCAAAAAGGCACAGCTCTATCCGGCTACCTCAACGAAATAAAGGACACCCTCATTGCCACCCTCTTCAAGTACCGTTACAACCCGGCAGAGCTTGCCCCCGACAAACTCCAAAAACGCATCCACATTGTGGAGGAAAGGCTGGCCGACCCGCTTAAAGTGGGCGAAATCTTTTCCTGCCTCGTAGACGCCCTGCGGGCTTCCTACCGGGTGAAGATATGGTACTTCTCCGCCCACCGCGGAGAAAAAGGAGACCGGGTGGTAGAGCCTTACGGGCTTATCTGCAAGCACCACAACTGGTACCTGGTGGGCAGATGCTTAAAGAGGAATGATGTGCGCGTCTTTAGGGTCGACCAGATCACCGACGTCTTCCCCTACCGGTCAGAGTGCTTTTTATATCCCGAAGATTTTTCGCTCGAAGATTACATGGCCTCCAGCTGGGGGGTGATCAGCGACGGCAGTGCCAGCCGGGTGCTTATCAGGTTCGATAAAAGCGTGGCCCACCGCGTCCAGAGGATTATCTACCACCCTTCCCAAAAGATAGAGGAAATTTTAGATGACGGCTCGGTTAAGGTTTCCTTTGAGGTCTGCGGTCTGGCCGAGATGACTGGCTGGCTTTTACAGTGGGGCGAGGCGGCGGAAGTGCTAGAACCGCCCCATCTCAGGGAGCAGGTGCGCCAGGTGGCGGAAAAGATAGCCTCGCTTTATGCTTTAAAATAAAAATGCTTTATAAAAATTATAGAAAGTGCGAGTCGGGTGCTTTCTTATGGAAATGAGCGCAGAATTAAAAAAAGCCTGGGAGCTTATGGAAGACACACGCCAGCATTTATTTATTACGGGAAAGGCAGGCACGGGAAAATCAACCCTGCTGCGCCTCTTTAAAGAAAAAACCAGAAAGAATGCAGTTGTACTGGCTCCAACAGGTGTTGCTGCAGTCAATGTGGGTGGCTCTACCTTCCACTCTTTTTTTGAGTTTCCCCCAGGAGTTTTAACCCGGGACAAGATTAAGCCCCTTTACAGCAAAAAAGAGCTTTTTGAAGCGCTGGAGACCCTCGTTATTGACGAGGTCTCGATGGTACGGGCGGACCTGATGGACGCTGTCGACGTGTCCCTGCGCGTAAACCGGGGTACAGACAGGCCGTTTGGGGGAGTGCAGGTTATCTTATTTGGAGACCTTTACCAGATACCGCCCGTAGTCGAAGACCGCGAAGTAAGGGAGTACCTAGAGGAGGAATACGGCGGCTGCTATTTCTTCTTTGCGCCTGCCTTTCAGAGAACAAATCTGACGGTATACGAACTCACCGAAGTTTGCCGCCAGGAAGACTTGCGCTTTGTGGAAATCCTCGACGCCGTGCGCACGGGGAATTTTTCCAGTAACCACCTCGAGGTGATAAACAGCCGCGCCGGGATTATGCCGCCAGAAGGCGATACGGTCATCACGCTGGCCGCCAGAAACAATACCGTTTCCAGGATCAACTTGGAGATGCTGGAAAAACTGCCCGGCAGAGCCTGCACATACGAGGCTAATATAGACGGGCAGTTTGACAAAAAATCGTACCCCACTGATAGAAAGCTCTACCTAAAAGAAGGCGCCCAGGTGATGCTGCTTACCAATGCTCCTAACCGCATATGGGTTAACGGTACGCTTGCCGTTGTGGAAAAGCTTTATATCTCCTCGGTCAAGGTGTCCATTAACGGCAAGGTTTACACCGTAGAGCCCGCCAAATGGGAAAAGGTCGAGTACTACTACGACCGGCAGGAAAAGAAAATAAAATCCAAAGTAACGGGCACATTCCGCCAGCTGCCGCTAAAGCTGGCCTGGGCTGTCACGATCCACAAGAGCCAGGGCAAGACTTTCGACCGGGCGGTAATTGATTTGGGCGGCGGCGCCTTTGAGTACGGCCAGGTATACGTGGCGTTGAGCCGGTGCCGCAGCCTGGACGGCATTTACATAAAGTCGCCCGTTAGGCCCCAAGATATAAAAGTAAACCCGCAGGTTTTAGAGTTTGAAAGCATCAGAAGGGCCTGCCCTAAAGATATAAAAGAAACAAGCGAAAATGTAAAAAAACAACAAACTTACTGAGTGAAGTAAAAAACAAAAAGGAGTGTGCTTTTGGTGAAATCTTACACCAAATACCTGTGGTTTAATACCCCTAAGAGGCGGGAGTATATTAACATCACAAGAGAAGTAGAAGAGGCCGTCCGGGAAAGCGGTATCCAGGAAGGGATGGCCCTGGTTTCGGCTATGCACATAACTGCCGGCGTGTATGTAAACGACGACGAGGAAGGGATTATTAGGGACATCGACGAGATGCTCGAGTCTATTGCCCCTTTAGGCAAGCCTTACCGCCACCACGCCACCGGTGAGGACAACGGGGATGCCCACTTGAAAAGCATTCTCGTTCACCACCAGGTGATCGTGCCGGTGACCGGCGGCCGTTTAGACTTAGGTCCTTGGCAGCGGGTTTATTACGCTGAATTCGACGGCCGGAGAAGAAAGAGAGTTATCATCAAGGTAATGGGGATTTGAGGCTTGATACCTATTTAGCCCCCTAAGCAAATTGAAAAATCTCTGTGTAGGACCTATAAAGCGTTAGCTGCCGCGCTGCCGCTGACGTCCGCCCGTCAGTCCTCCTATCGCGCCGGTCAATCCTGCACGTAGGCTCGGACGAAGTTTTGTGCAGGATAGGTCCCGATGCCGTCAAATCCGGCGGCTTCCGCTTTGCCTGTCTCGAAAGTGTCGGCCTTTTTCCAGGTTTAAAAACTTCCTTATTCGGGAAATGAAGCGTAAGTGGGGCAGTTGCTCCCGGCTCTTAGCAAAGACTTCGCGGGGCCGGCAGGGAGAACGGCAGGATAGGGGGTTGATGGTGTTTGAAGACATTATTGTCCGATTTGTTTTTCCCCGAACAGGGGTGAAAATTTTGGGTAACCTGGGTAACTTGACCCCGAGCGCCTGGTCACCGGCAGTTCTGGAAGGGTCCAGTCGGGTTCGGAATAAAATGCAAGTTACGCTGGCTGACCGTATACGTATACAGGCACTTGCATGATTTTTTTGGCCTGGGGGGATTCTCCTTCATTTTATCCAGTTCTTTGACAACCTCAGCGTCAAAGTATTGCTCTCCGCAGTTTTCACAAACCCACGCCGGAACGTTCTCGACCAGGGTAAGTGTATCACCCCACCAGTTCTCGGCAGTAACCAATTTTTTTACTGTGGGATACCCGCACTGAAAACATTTAGTCACCACACTGATCACCCTTTTTTGCGAGTACGCTTTGCCAAAGCCATGACCACATCAGTGTCCTTAACCTTTCTTTGGCCGGCCCGCACACGCGCGTGTTTAGACATGGCCCAGTTCTCGCTTAATATTTTCTCCCTGATCAGGTTGCTATCTATAAAACCTGCCCTTAATATCTGGTGTAAAATTTTTCTTGCCCAGTAAACAAAATTTTTCCCCGTTTTCCCCTGCCTGAATCATACCACATCCCGAAGACAGGGTAAACAACGGCACCAGGGTGCGCCGTGATAGCGAATTGTTCCGGAGTTGCGGCCGCCGGCCTGGCGGAGTCTGCTACGACTCACCATTTGATTTTTAAGAAGGTGCAGGGTTACTAAGGAGTGGGTAATGAGAGAAGAATTTGGGGTGAAGATAGCGGAGGGAGAGCTCTTCGGGGGAAAGCGTTTAACGGCCGGTGAATTTTATTTAAGGGTTTAAGGGCGGTAGTGGCAACTTGTGCAAGTTCCATTTTTCACTTGCCCATTTTATGCGGTTTTCAGGGATTTATCTGATAAAGTCGAAAAAAATTTTCAAAAAAATCAACAGCCGGACAGCAAGGTGTCCAAAGGGCCTGCTATATTATTGACAAGGCACATCCGGCTTTAGCGGCGGGCGCGCGTTTTCACCCGCAAGCCCTCTTGCCCCGGCTGGCCGCGCCTTGTGTGCAGCGAAAAAAAAAAAAAAAAAAACTCCGTAAACGGGGGGTTAAACCGTGAAAAAAGAAAAAACCGGCATTGTTTACGACGGGCAGCACCTCGTGGTAGTAAATTTCGCACAAGAAGATTACATATCGCTTTGGGACGGCACTCGCGACGACTACCTGGACTTTGTCCTGGCCAGGGCGGAAAGGCTCATGCACCGGGAAAAGAAAGGGCTGTTTGAGAGCCTGAACTGCACCGAAGTGCCCTTTGATCTGAGCGACTACAGTGCCTGGCTGTCCTGCGACCCCCGCCGGGCAGAATACTCCGACCCCATCGGGCAGTGGGCGGTGGAAGTGGCCGGGGACCCGTTGAAGCTGTCTTGCCTGTGTGTAAAACACCAAAACAGCTTGTGGGACCTGCTGCCGCCGCCGGACGAGCAGCTGCAGGTAGAAGTTCTGGCCTGGACCGCGGCGGTACTGGCAGAAAACCCAAAACAGCTGGCGGAACTGCTGGAACCCCTGCCCCACAACTTTTGACAAAAGCTGCTGCTCGCCTTTCAACCCGCCCTCTACCAAAGCGGCTGTGACTCCATTACACCTTGGCAAAGGCTCTCCCGCCGCCGGGCCCGGGGGGCCAAAGTAGCCCTCTTCGACCGGCTCACCGCCGCAGAAAAGCTGCCCCGGCTGCAAAGGAACATGAAGCATTTATTCTTCCAGGGCAGATTTTACGATTTGCCCGCTTGCCTACCCTTGAAAAGGCGCCACCGCATAAGTCCCCCGCCCGAGTGGCGCTACCCCCGCCAGGTGGTGCTGTGCCTGCCGGTCCTCTTGGCCGGGAGCAAGGTCGGCGTTTCTCTGGCCGCGCTTTCGATTTACAGGGAGATTCCCCTGGCCAGAGAAATGGCAGAGCTATGGGAGGATTACTTGGCCTCCAGGGGCGTTCACTGCTTCGGCGGGTTCTTTTCTTCGAAAGACTTCGCCCTGGAATACGCGGGCGGGCCGCAAAGAGAAGCCTTTGAACAGTGAGCGGCAAAAAATTTGCGCGGAGTGAACAATTGGCGTAAAAGGAGGACGGATACATGCCGCAAAAGTGCGCGGACTGCGGAAGAGAGCTATCTCTTTGGAACAGGCTTTTCCCCGCCGGCCGCAAGCTCTGCCCCGAGTGCAAAGAGGCCTTAAGGAAAAAAGTGGAGCAGTACATGGAAAAGCTGAGAGAACTGGGCTCAGACTGCTACCTCACCCCCGCCGAGGAGTGGCAGCTCGCCGTCCTGCAGCAAAACCTCGGACTGAGCGGCGAAGACTTAAAAGAAGCCCAGAGGATGCTGGCCAACCTGCGCCGGTCGACCAAAGAAACCAACCTGGCCGCCTACAGAGAAAAGCTCCGCCGGGCAGCAGAAGACGACTACCTTACTCCGGAAGAAGAAGCCGAGCTGAGCGCCCTCCAAAAAGAACTGGGCCTTACGGACGAAGACTTGGCCCCCACCCGCGCCCAGCTCGAGCGCTTAAAGAGGTTCACCGCCATCAAAAACGGCCAGCTTCCCGTCCTGGAGGCCGACATACTGCTGAGAAAAGGAGAGCTCTGCCACTTTGAGGCACCTTGCGAACTGGTGGAGGAGGTGACCCGCACTCGCTACGTGGGCGGAAGCCAGGGGGTCAGCATCAGGATCGCCAAAGGGGTCTACTACCGGGTGGGCGGCTTCAAAGGGCAGCCGGTGGAAGAAACGCACAAACAGGTCACGGACAGGGGCACGCTCTACATCACCAATAAGAGGATAATTTTTGTCGGCGCCAAAAAGAACGTCACCTACCCGCTGAACAGCATCGTCAACTTCGTCAAGTACCGGGATGCCGTCCAGTTCCAGAAAGAAAACGAGAGCAGGCCCAGGTATTTCTTAATACGCGATCCATACAGCATCGACGAGATCGGGCTGATACTGACCCGGTTGGCCGGCTGAACTGCGCACACGAGAAAAGCTTTACGGTAATATGTCAAGATCCAACGACCAAAATTTCTAAGAAAATTTT
>CAZLAK010000009.1:0-60709 GCA_964557545.1 uncultured Pelotomaculum sp. | reverse complement strand
ATTTTTCGGCATTAACTATAAATCTCAGCTAACCTTGGCTTCTAACCGCAGCCTGTCCGCAATCATGGCAATAAATTCACTGTTTGTCGGTTTTCCCCTCTCCAAGTTTATGGTGTAACCAAAAAACTTAGTCATCATTTCGACATTGCCGCGGTCCCAAGCTAGCTCAATAGCATGCCTGATAGCTCTTTCCACCCTGCTGGGTGTTGTGTGAAATTTCTTTGCTATCGTTGGGTATAGCTCTTTGGTCACAGCACCGAGCAGGTTGACTTCATTAATTACCATAATTATCGCATCGCGCAAGTAGTGATAACCCTTTATGTGGGCCGGAACACCCATCTCATGAATGATATTGGTGACAGCTATATCGAGGTTTTTAGGCTTGGTCAAAGACGTACACTGAGAAATACACGTGCCATCAGTAAGCTGACGGACTCTGGTAGCCAGCACATTGAAATCAAAAGGTTTTAATATGTAATAATCGGCCCCCAGTTCTACTGCCTGCTGGGTAATATTTTCCTGACCAAAAGCCGTCAGCATGATTACTTTAGGCCTCTTTCCCACATTTGTGCTAGCCAACTTTTCCAAAACACCGATGCCGTCAAGGTGGGGCATAATCACGTCTAACAATACTACATCCGGCTCGCCGTCTTTAATCATTTCCAGGGCCTCAAAACCGTTGAAGGCAATACCGATTAATTCAAAATCTTCCTGGTCCATAATAAATTCTTTTAATAGTTCACAAAATTCTTTGTTGTCATCTGCAATTAAAAGACGAATGGCTTTCCTTCCCATAGAATTTAACCCGCCTCCTGAAATTAAATTGCTATATTTTGTAAATATCTTTTTAACTTCACATTCGACGGGTTTAAAAAAACTCCTTCAGTCCATATTGAAATTTTTATTTATTAAAAAAAAATTAAAATCGATAAACAATAAAAAAACTGCATCTTTTATATAACTGTTTTATATAAGTGTTGTAAAAAGTTATAAAAATGCCATTGAATCTTTTGTACTTTCTACCCGGCCAATTTCCAAGACTGCCCCTCAACAGAACGTATACTGTAATATTCTTCAAGCATCCACTGAACCGGAACGCCATACCCTCTTAACGGATCGTTCACAAAAACGTGCGTCACGGCACCTATTAAGCGGCCATCCTGAACAAGGGGGCTGCCGCTCATTCCCTGAACTATTCCCCCTGTTTCTTCCAGCAACCGGCGGTCGGTAACCCTGACAACTAATCCTTTTCCATCAGTTTTTGCCTTAGGATTAATTTTAACTATTTCCACTTCAAACTTTTCTACACGGTCACCTTTTAAGACGGTAAGCATTTCTGCTGGCCCTTCATGTATTTCTTCTAAGCTGGCTACGGGTAACGGGTGATTTAAAAGGCTATCTCCCGGAATGTCCAGCAGGTAACCAAAAATACCTAGCCTGCTGTTTGCCTTTATACTTCCGCTAATTCCATTCTCAAAAACACCTACTTTTTCCCCCGGTTTGCCGCGCTTACCCGGGTTAATACCTTCTACGCTGGCTTTTACAATTACGCCGTCCTCTAATACTGCGGGGCTAGAGGAATTTAATTCTGTAACCATATGTCCCAATGCTCCAAAAATCCTGGTTGACGGGTCGTAAAAAGTAAGTGTGCCCACACCCGCTACTGTATCTCTAATAATTAATCCAATCCTGTATACTGCCATTTCCCGGCAAAATACCGGATGCACTTCAAACTGTAAAATATCTTTTCCTCTTTTTACTTCTAGTACCACAGTACCGCCCAATTCACCAGCTCTCATTATAAGCTCGCACGCTCGCTTTTCGTTCTTCACTTCCTCACCGTTGATTTTTAGAATAATATCTCCTTGTTTTATACCGGCAGATGCAGCCGGACACACCTTCATACCTTTTTCAGTGACTACAGGAGAAAAACCCACTACCAGCACACCGCTAGCATTAAACAAAACACCTATCGACTGTCCGCCAGGCACAACCGTTAAAAGGTTATTTTCAACAACACAACTCTTGTCTGCTGGCAAAAAACATCCTTCATAAGCTGGTGATGCATGTAAAGTTATTAATTTATTTTGATAATCTGGGATAAATAACGCTGTCAGAAAAAAAGAAGCAGATAGCAAAATACAGAGTAATTTTTTCTTCAATTTGGTGCCCCTCCAACGCCGCCTCACCCACCTAAAAACAAATCTAAAAAGAAATATTGAGATATAGAAAGAAATAACAAGATAGATGATTATATCTAAATATATTTTGATTATTTTAATTATTTCCCCCTATTTTAGGCTATTATTACGCCTAAATATGTTTTACACTGCCAAAGCACCGTTTTTAAACGTTGATTTCGATTTAGAAAGTTTTGTATTTTATGTATTATTTAGATAGTTATTAAGTAAATTAATAATAAGCGGTTGCAAAACAAAATGGAGGCGCTTGCCCCCAAAAAATCACTGTTAAATTTGTACAATAACATGCATACAGTAAGTATTTATTTACAAAAGAGCTAAGTAATATTATTACTGTTACGGTCCTTTTCACCAGATGCCGATTTATACATTTGCATGGCGTGTTTAACCGTAATGTCGGTCACTTCTTTTCCGCCCAACATCCTAGCCAGTTCAAAGAGGCGTTCACGCTCGTTTAAGAGCTTAAGCCTGCTTACCGCACGGTTTTCTAAAAGCTCCTTTTCAATTTTGTAATGAGTACGGGCAAAACTTGCAACCCGGGCCGAGTGGGTTACACAAATAACCTGACGGCGCTCCCCAAGACGGGCCATTTTCTCACCAATGGCTTTTAATGCTCCTCCGCCCACCCCGGTATCAACTTCATCAAAGACAATCACTGGTATCCCGTCCATATCCGCCAGGAGTACCTTTAAGGCCAGCATAATCCTGGCCATTTCACCCCCTGAAACAACCCGGGAAAGCGGCTTTAGGGGTTCGCCGGGATTGGGCGAGATAAAAAATTCAACCTCTTCCGCTCCGCGCGGTGAGGGCCCGTCCACGGGTGTAAAGACAACTTTAAATTTAACCCCGCTCATATCTAAGGAGGCGAGTTCCCCGGCCACTGCGCTTTCCAGTCTCCCAGCAGCTTCCCTGCGGCAAGAAGTTAATATTTGGGCAGCCTTACGGTAGTTATCCAGCAAATCTCCAATTTCACCTTGAATGGCGTTAACCTCTTCTTCTGCCCTTAGGAGGGATGCCAGCTCTTTTTTCGCCTCTTCTTTGAACCGGTTTATTTCCGCTACACTCTGACCGTACTTTTTTTTAAGCATTTTTATTGTCGAAAGCCTCTCTTCGACTTCATCCAGTCTTCGGGGCGAAAACTCCAGTCCCTCACAGTAAGACCCTAATTCCCTTGCCGCTTCTTCCAGCAGGTAAAAAGCTTCTTCTACTGTAGACAATATATTCGTAGGACGAGCATCTATGGCAACAATTCCCTTCAAGGAAGAAACCGCTGCGGCCAGGGTATCGAGAACCGGAATTGCCTCACCTCCGCCCCGCAAAAAGCAAAAGGCACGTTCCGCTAAGATCTTGATTTTTTCAGCCGAAACCAGCACCCCTTTTTCGGAAGCCAGTTCCTCCTCTTCGCCTTCTGCAATTTGAGCACTCTCAATTTCTGCTATCTGATATCTCAAAAGCTCAATCCGCTCTGAACGTTTTTGAGGGCTGCCTGTAAGCTCTTCAAGCCTCTTAGTGGCTTCCTTCCAGCGCTTATAAAAAGTGCTGACCTTATGGTAACTGGCCAGGAGTTCCTGCCCGCCAAAGCGGTCTAAAAGCCGGCCGTGGCTTTCCCGCTCTAAAAGGGAGCTTTGCTCGTTTTGGACGTGCAGGTCAACGAGTCCCCTCCCGACAGTTCTATAAAGACCCAAAGGTACCGGCCGGCCGTTTAACCGGCAAAGGCTCCTGCCCGCGGCACTAATTTCTCTCGTCATTAAGAGCAACCCGTCTTCACTTATATCTAGGTCCAGGCCGTTCTCCTCTAAAATTTGTCCAATAGACGGGGCCGCACTCAGGTCAAAGACCGCCTCCAGCACTGCCTTTTCTGAACCTGCACGCACTTGATCAGACCGGGCGCGCCCTCCGCAAGCGGCTTGGATAGCCCCAATAATAATGGACTTCCCCGCTCCGGTTTCACCAGTTAAAACGTTAAATCCGGGTTTGAAGTCCACTTGCATTTCATCTACTATACCAAAATCTTTAATGTACAGGCTAACCAGCATTATTCTTCAACCCCTAGAGAGCCGCACAGCCTTTCCAACCTGTCCATTACCGCACTGACAGCATTTTTGGGTTTCACAACTACTAAAATTGTATCGTCCCCACCTACGGTGCCTATTATTTCACTCCAGCCCGCCTGATCTATAGCTGAGGCTACAGTCTGAGCACCGCCGGGGTAAGTCTTAATAACAATTAAGTTTTCGCTGTAATCTATCCCTACCACATAATCACAAAAAACCCTCTTTAACCGTTCATGGCTGCGGGCGGCAAAGTTCGTCTCATTGGGGATGGTGTAGCGAAAAGCGTTGTTATCTCCCGGCACTTTTATTAAGCCGAGCTCCTTTATATCTCTGGATATAGTGGCCTGAGTAACGTTTATACCGTCCCTCTTTAAGGCGGCAGCCAGTTCTTCTTGAGTTTCTACTTTCTCCCTTTTAATTATTTCCAAGATTTTCTTCTGCCTCCATTGTTTCACTAAGAGCACCTGCCTTTTCCACAGCGATCACCTTGGGCGCCGTCGTTCCCCGGTTTAAAAAAGATACTTCTACAGCCCGGAAAATACGGCTGTCCAAGCACGCTACCTCCTCTTCGATTATAGCACACTCCTCCTTTCCACCCGGGTGCCCGGTATAGGCAACTACCACCAGCCTTCCTCCCGGGCGCAAGATCTTCAAGGCCGCCCGCATTGACTCCAATGTGCTCTCTGGTCTGGTAATGATCGTGTGGTCGCCGCCGGGAAGGTAACCCAGGTTAAATATAACTGCATCTACAGGCGTATTAACAATCTTATCCATATTCTCATGCCCTGTTTGATACAGCTGGACTCTTTGTGCCAAGCCCTCTTTTTCTAAAAGTGTGCGCGTAGCACAAATTGCCTTTTCCTGAATATCAAAAGCATAAACCTTACCGCCAGTTCCCACCAGCCGGGCTAAAAAAAGAGTATCGTGCCCGTTGCCGCAGGTTGCATCGACAGCACAGCCGCCCTCTTTCACTGCTTCTGAAATAATGAGATGAGCAATATGCACAGCACTGCCCAGACCCCTATGCATTTTAATATACTCCCTCTTCTCCTAATTTTTTCCTCAAAACTTCAAAAAAGCTCCTCCCTTTTAGGCGGATAAGCCTTGCCCGCCTGGGAGCGCGCCTCACCGCTACCCAGTCCCTTGGTTTTAGAGCAAAGCCCTGCTGGCCGTCCATTGTGAGCATGTACTCGCCCTTATCAGAGCTCATTAAAACTTTAACCGTACTCTGTGGAGAAATAACCAGCGGTCTTGCCCACAGCGAGTGAGGGCAAATCGGGGTGACCAGCATTACCTCCACATTGGGAACTACCAGCGGGCCGCCGGCGGATAGTGAATAGGCGGTAGAGCCGGTAGGACTAGAAACAATTAAGCCGTCAGCATTGTAAGTGTTTATGTACTCATCATCAACATATGTTTCCAGCCTGACAATTCTCGCAAAGGAACCTTTGGAAATAACCGCGTCATTTAGACAGACCAGACGCTCAATTTCTTCTCCTTGCCGGTATATACTTGCCTCGAGCATTAAACGCTCCTCAATGCAATATTGGCCCTGCAAGAGCTTATCTAAAGCAGGAAAGACATCGGGAACGTCTATCTCAGTGAGAAATCCTAGATGGCCCAAATTTATGCCTATTATGGGTGTACTAAAAGCAGCTACTTTTCGCGCCGTTCTTAAAAGCGTCCCGTCTCCTCCGAAAACCACCATACAGTGGGCTCGGGCAACCAGTTCTTCTGGCTTTACAGCCCATCTTTCCATTCCTAAGGCAGATGCCGTCTCTTGACCGATCAGTATTTCACACTGCCTTTCCAAAAGCCAGGCAGCAACCTGGGTGACCAGTTCTCTTACACCTTTTTTTTCTAGATTTACTACAAGACCAAATACTTTCAAAAAATTAACCTCCCCGGCTGCACCGCTAAAATAAATTTTTTGACTTTTAACTAATTTTTAATTTTGCATGTGCTTCTTCCACCACAAAATATACATTGGGGCATAAAGTAGCCATCTCATCTTTTAACCCCTTTTTCCAGTAGGCAAGATATTCAATATTGCCTTGAGGGCCGGTAACCGGCGAGTAATCCAGCCCTGCTATATCCCAGCCGAGGTTAGCAGCAAAAGACAATATTCCCTTTAAAATTTCTCGGTGAACGCTTTTATCTTTAACTACCCCCTTTTTCCCCACCTTTTCCCTTCCGGCCTCAAACTGCGGCTTGACGAGGGCGATTATTTCGGCACGCGCAGAAGTGAGCTCGTTTACTTTAGGCAAAACTTTATAAAGCGAAATGAAAGACACATCTATTAATGCCACGCCGGGCGTTTCTGCCAACATACCGCTCTCTAAATAGCGGATGTTGGTACGCTCCAAAACGACCACGCGCTCATCACACCTCAAACTCCAGGCCAGCTGTCCGTAACCTACATCAACCGCATAAACTAGCTTTGCTCCAAACTTTAGAGCACAATCAGTAAAGCCGCCGGTAGAAGCGCCTACATCTATTACCACCTTGTCTTTCATGTCGATACCGAACGACAGAATAGCTTTTTCTAACTTTAAGCCCCCGCGGCTGACATAAGGGCAAGGACTGCCCTTTACTTCTAAATTAGATCCTGGCGCGACCGTTTGCCCGGGTTTGGTAATTTTTTCTCCGTTGACGTAAACGAGTCCAGCCATTACTGCTGCTCTCGCTTTCTCCCTGCTTGGACAGTAACCTTCGTCCACCAGCAGAACATCCAGCCTTTTTTTGTTTTTCTCCAAAAATGATAACCCCCGGCTTTATTCATAAGCTACTTTTAGCTTTCTAATGCGTTTTTTGCCCCCTGCCTTCCCTAAAACCAGTTCCACTACATTTTCAACAGTAAGCTTTAATTTTTCCCGCAGTTGTCCCGGCTTGCCGTGTTCTACAAATATATCGGGAACTCCCAGGCAGTAGACTTTTATCCCGCTCAAACCCCTGGCGGCCAAAAGCTCTAATACTGCGCTTCCAAAACCGCCGTGCAAAACGTTTTCTTCAATCGTAATTACCCTGCCCGTACGCTCTGCATAGCTTACAATACATTCTTCGTCCAGGGGCTTTATAAACCTGGCATTGATAACTGCCGCACCGATACCAAAACCGGAAAGTTCTTCCGCTGCTGCTTCGGCCAGACCAACCGTATTGCCAACGGCCAAGAGCAAGACATCCTGCCCGTCGCGCAAAACCTGCGCCTTGCCCACGGGCAACTCTCTAATATCCGCATCGAGTCCGCATCCCACACCACTTCCCCGCGGGTAGCGCACCGCCGCAGGTCCTTCGTAAAAACAGGCCGTTGCCAGCATGTGCTGCAGCTCATTTTCGTCTTTAGGCGCCATAACCACCATATTGGGTATAGATCTTAAAAAAGAAAGGTCAAAAAGCCCGTGATGAGTGGCCCCGTCTTCCCCCACAATGCCCGCCCTGTCAATGGCAAATGTTACCGGCAGGTTTTGCAGGCAGACATCGTGGATGATTTGGTCATAAGCGCGCTGCAGGAAAGTTGAATATATGGCCACCACCGGCTTAAGGCCTGCTTTTGCCATGCCGGCCGCCATTGTAACCGCATGCTGTTCGGCTATCCCTACATCAAAAAACCTGTCCGGGTAAAGCCGCGCAAAATTCTCGAGCCCCGTTCCTCCCGTCATAGCTGCGGTAACAGCAACCAGCCTTTTATCTAAAGAAGCCAGCTTTACCAGCGTGTTGCCGAATACTTCGGTATAAGTAGGCACGCTGGTTTCTTTTAACGGTTTTCCGGTTTGAACATCAAAAGCACCTGTTCCGTGGAACCTGTCGGGATTCTTTTCTGCCGGAGCATAACCTTTGCCTTTTTTAGTGAGAACGTGGATGAGGATTGGCCCTTTTAATAATTTTGCCTGGTTAAAAACAGTGCAAAGAGCCTTAATATCGTGCCCGTCAACCGGTCCAAGGTAAGTAAATCCCAGCTCCTCAAAAATCATACCCGGTACTATAAGGTATTTTAAACTGTCTTTGAGCTTCTCACCTATTCTCAACAAGGCAGAGCCGATAGGTATCTTACGCAAAAGCTGTTCAATTTCTTCTTTTCCCCTGGAATACACCGGGTCTGTCCTCAGCCTGGTTAAATAGCCGGACATAGCCCCTACATTCTGAGCTATGGACATCTCATTGTCGTTTAAAACTACAATGAGGTCTTTCTTTAAGTGCCCTGCGTGGTTTAGTGCCTCAAAAGCCATACCCCCGGTCATGGCCCCGTCACCAATTACTGCCACCACGTAATACTTTTCGCCCTTTAAATCTCGGGCTGCTGCCATTCCCAGAGCTGCCGATATAGATGTGCTGCTGTGACCGGTTCCAAATGCATCGTACGGGCTCTCGCTGGGCAGGGGGAAACCGCTTATTCCTCCCAGCTGCCGCAGGGTGTCGAATCTTTCCCGCCGGCCGGTGAGGAGCTTGTGAACATAACACTGGTGCCCGACATCCCAGATAATCTTATCTGCAGGCGAATTAAAAACCCTGTGCAGCGCTATTGTCAGTTCCACAACTCCCAGGTTGGGAGCCAGGTGCCCCCCTGTCCTGGAAACAGTTTCTACTATTTTTCTGCGAATTTCACCGGCTAACGCCTCGAGCTCGGAAAACTCCAAAGAACGCAAATCCTGCGGGCTGTTAACTTTCTGCAGCAATGAACCCATCCGCTCTATCAGTCCTTCCTGGCCCTTGTCGAACCGCGCTTTTTAGGGAAAGGGTTAATCCCCGTAAGGTCCTCTACCTTGGCCAAAATGCGGCCGGCAAAAAAAACTACTTCTTCCGGTCGGGTTAAAGCAATTTTTTTGGCAAATGCTTTGCTGCAAACAATTATAGCCGCTATAAAAGCAGTGATTAATACATTTAACCAAAACTGGCTTATATTTTTGCCGAGCGACATGATTTGCAGAGCAATAGAGATGCCCAGAGCTCCGCTCACTGTAGTGGCAATATCCCCGACTACATCGTTAGCCAAGTTAGCCACTTTATCGGCGTTTCTTACCAGCTGGAGCCCGTGAGACGCTCCCCGCACTCTCTTAGCCGCCTTGGCGTTTAAAGGCGCGTCAGAAGCGGCCGTGACTGCTGTACCCAGCAAATCAGACAAAACATTTATGAGTAAAATTATTAACAGAAAAATTAAAGAAAGAATAAGGCTGTTTAGCTTGGAAGCAAAGGTTTCCGAAAAAAAAGTGAAAATTATAGCCAGAAAAAAAGAACTAATCCCCACCGTTAAAATATAACGGCCGGATACAGTAGATTTATGGTTAGCCAAAGAAATGCCACCCCATGCAAAATGAGGCTGCAAAAGCGCTTTTAAACGCCGCAGCCCTAAAGACAAATCCTGGAAATTATTAGAGCATTTTAAAGCTAGTGAATAAGTGACAGCAGACCGGGTAAATATTGTGGCTTAGGTCTAGCAGGTTTTCCCAGTCGGCTACCGTCTGTCGCCAGTCCGGCGGTTCCCCTTTAAAGCCTCCTCTGGTCGTCGCCGCTCCAGGGCTAGATTACCACTCAGTCCACACTGCAATCCCCGGCCTGCTCCGGCAACACCGGACAGCCTAGGAGTTTTCCTCTACAGCCTCCCCTTTTCTAGCCTCTTTTGCAGCAGGGGTTTCATTCGACAACCCGGCCGTCCACGGGCCCATGCACGGCCGGCTTGCAAAAATGAAATCCACCCCTGCCACTCAAGGCAGGCTACACTGCACGCAGCTCATCACCACATGCAGGTTCATTCCCAAGCCATAGTTGACCGCCTCAGTTGTTAAAACCGGTTGAAGCGGCTGCCCACGCACTTGGGTCTCCGCGGAAGCGGGGTCAACGCCTGCATGCCCTTGCAGGTCGCCCCACAACCTTAACTCCCAGTACCAGCCCCCGACTGGGCGTCGAATGCCAGCACCAGGAACTTCATCGATGTGCCCTCGACGGATTTTTAGGCCCGTCTTCAAAAAGGGTGCGGCTGACTAGGATACTGCGTCACTTAATTCACCTTGCTAGGGTACTTTATTCAAGAATTGATTATATCACAAATAATGTTTTATATACAAACACCACTTAATAAGCTCAAACTTAAGACATTTTTATTATATGGCCCGATGAAACCTTTAACAAAAAGTTTTTAATATTTTAAAAATCCCGCTCTACCACAAAACGAACCATTGCTCGCAAAAAGTCGGCCTTACTCCCAAATTTTTCGAGAGCAAAAATGGCTTTTTGAGCAACTGTATTGGCCTTCTCCTTGGCAGCTTCCAGTCCGAAAAGAGCGGGGTAAGTAGCCTTTTTATTTCTAACGTCACTGCCTACTGGCTTGCCTAGCCTCTTTTCGTCTCCTTCCACGTCTAAAATGTCATCTTTAATTTGAAAAGCTAGGCCCAAATATTCAGCAAATTCTGTCAAAGCCTTAAGTTCTTCTTCCCGGGCACCTGCTAAAATAGCTCCTGCCCTGACTGAAGCCCGGTAGAGAGCGCCGGTCTTGTGGCTGTGTATGTATTCCAGCGTTTTTTCATCCATTTTTTCTTCACTGGACGAAAATGTATCTACCACCTGGCCGCCGATCAACCCGAATGTACCGCACCCGCTAGCTACCTCTCTCATCACTTTTAATACATTTTCTGGATGAGCACACCTGCTCTCACTGAGCAGTTGAAAAGCCAGGGTTAAAAGGGCATCTCCTGCTAAAAGCGCTACCGCCTCACCAAATACCTTGTGACTAGTTGGCCTTCCCCTGCGAAAATCATCATTGTCCATAGCCGGTAGATCGTCGTGCACCAGCGAATACGTGTGTATGAGCTCAATCGCACAGGCGGCCGGCAAAACATCTGCCGCGCATCCTCCCACAGTTTCAGCAACAGACATTACCAGTACAGGCCTGAGCCTTTTTCCACCGCTCATCACACTGTAACGCATGGCCTTATGAATCACTTGCGGGTAAGCGTCTTCCGGGGGAAGGTAGGTGTCCAGCGCCTTCTCAACTATCGCCGCCCGCTCGGCCAGTTGCTGCAAAAAATCTTCCCTCTTCAAGCCCCTCCCCCCTCCCCAGACCAAAATTGCTTATCCTCGGTCACAACCGGCTCACCTTTCTCGTTTTGGGTCAGCAAATAGATTTTCTGCTCCGCTTCCTCCAAGTGCTTGCTGCATATCCTGGAAAGAGCAACCCCCTCTGAAAATAACTCCAGAGCTTTCTCTAAAGGCTGTTTGCCTTCTTCCAGTTCACGTACCACAGTTTCCAGCCTGGCCAAGGCCTCTTCAAATTTCATATCCGCCCTCTCACCGGACATAGAATTCCCCCGTAAAATTTAATATTCTTTAACTCTTTTCGCTGCTGGCCGCACTTTGGCGCCTGCGCCCCGTCCTTTTTTCGTTTTTCTCAGGAGAAGAGATGTGAAGGTTAAACTTTTGTATTTTGCGCACTACCGTAGACTGGTTGATATTTAGGGCGTCTGCCACTTTATAAGTGCTCTTTAACCGGTTATAGGCCATAGAGACGAGCTGTTTTTCTAATTCTTCTACTGCTTCTTTTAAAGGACAAATATCGAGGACATATACGCGGCTGGAGTAAGGCCCTCTTCCTTCAAATATATAATCCGGCAAATGAGATACTGTAATTTCATTTCCTTCTTTGGTCACTAAGAGCCGCTCAACAAGATTTTCCAATTCCCTGACATTGCCGGGCCAGTGGTATTTTTGCAAAATTTCTACGGCCTCTTGAGTAAATTTCTTGTTGCGTTCATACTTTCTATTGAGATTTGTCAAAAAATATTCGATTAACACCGGAATATCTTCCTGCCTGTAGCGCAAGGGAGGGATAATAATGGGTATAACGTTTAAACGGTAATACAGATCTTCCCTAAAGCTTCCTTCAGCAACCATGCTCTGAATGTCCCGGTTGGTAGCGGCAATAAAACGGATATCGACGTCTACATACCTGCTGCCCCCCACCCGCCTGAGCCGCCTGTCCTGTATGACTTGCAGGAGTTTGACCTGGAGGTTTTGCGGCAGTTCGGTTATTTCATCCAAAAATACCGTTCCTCCGTGAGCAAGCTCTAAAAGCCCCCTTTTACTTTCTCGGCGCGCACCGGCAAAGGCGCCGCCCTCGTAACCAAAGAGCTCGGTTTCCAGCAGGTGTTCGGGTATGGCTCCGCAGTTAACAGTTATAAAAGGACCTTCAGAGCGGCGGCTTTGCTTGTGAATGCGCGAGGCCACAAGGCCCTTGCCCACCCCAGATTCACCCATAATGAGCACCGTAGAATCGACTTGAGCTACCTTCTCAACCATTTTCAGGACCTGTTCCATCTGGGGACTTTTGGCAATTATTCTATCATTAGCCAACTTTTCCTGGCTCAACCGCAAAAGCTGCTGGCGGTAACTCTCGGCCAATTGCTCTGTATCTTCAAGTTGCTTGCGCAGGTTTAAAAGCTCGGAAACGTCCCGGGAGTTAACAACAACCCTTATTATTTCCCCTTCTTCGTTGAAGATAGGGTTGCCGGTTACTATCAAGTGCTTCCCGCTCTTCGTCTTTTGAGTAATAGTTAACCGTTTTCTCTCCTGAAAAACCAGCCTGCACACGGATGGGCTGAAGTAACCCTCTTTTTCCAGTTCAAAAATATTCTTACCCAACATATCTTCCACAGCAACACCGTAGTTTTTTTCCGCCGCCCTGTTAATGCGCCTGATAATACCATTCCCGTCGACAACCAGTATTTCATCGTAAGAAGAATTAAGGGTGTCTTCGACCTCCTGAATTAATTCTTTATATTCGCCAAGCTCTTTCCAGTAAAATTCCCAGCCGGTGATGTCGATTAAGTAAACAATGGACCCAATCTGTTCATCTTCAACCCTGATGCAGCCGGCTACCACCGTCCTGTCATGCAAGCTCAGTTTAAAAATACCCGGCTGGTTGTACACATAATGGGCAACAGTATAGTCGCCCATCATCATTTCGCTGGCCAACCGGTTGGTTGCCACAGCAACGTTATTCTTGTCGTAAACAACAATACCTATGGGAAGTAATTCAAATAATTTCTGCCACAACAAAAAACCCCACCTCTAAAATAAATAATAACACAAATCCCAGCCGCAAAAATAGAAAAATCTTTTTCCCAAATTTTAAGCAAAAAACCCGCTCACAAGCGGGTTAAGCAGCAATAACCGGAATTCGGACTTTATCACCAAATATAACACTGTGGGAAGTGCATGAAATTTGAGTAAAATTTTATTTCTTGCATTCATTCATTAAAAAGCGGTTTTCTATTTAACAAGCGGCCCGCCCATGGGGAACTTCATGCCGGCACTTTCCAAGATGCCGCCGGCAGCCATCACAATGCCAAACAAGCCTGCCACAAAGAACGCCCAGCCGCTCAGGGCCAGCATAAAGGGGCTGGCAAAGCCAAAGTAGATTAAGGCCAGAGCCGCGATGCCCACATCGGCTCCAAGAACCGAAATTGTGGCTGCAGCAGGGGCGTATTTGGCAAAAATGGGTGTGGTGAGGATTAGAACTATACCCAGCACTGCCCACTCGTACCCCATAATGCGCGGGTCGAGTTCCCAGTGATAAACACCGGCAAAGTAAGTAACCCCGTAATTTAGGGCCGAAGCAAAGGCAAAAAAGGAACCAAAATACAGCCACGTCACCCCTCCAGCGGCATTGCCCAGCTTTAACTGGGTTATGGCCGCACCCAGGTAAGGAATGGTGCAGGCAAGAGAAATCGTGGCCATGAAGATCAACGCCTTGCTGTTTACAAAACCGCACAGCGATGCCCACGCCATCCAGGTAGCTATCGAATAAGCTATCCACCCGGCGGGACCGGCATCGGCAATCTTAACGGATACGTTGACGTCCCTGTTTTCCGCCACAAAATTTACCCCCGTTCAGGTTTAATTTTGAAAAATTACAAAAATTACATGCACGGCCAAAGAGGCCTGATTATCCCGTCACTACCCCGTTCGTACATGGTTTCAATAAAACCGGTGCTCAGTTCTCCAGCAGCAAACATCTGACTGGAAAGAATGGCCAGATTAACCGGAATTGTGGTTTTTATGCCTTCGACTTTAAAAGAAGCCAGCGCCGTCTTGAGATTCTCTATCGCCTCACGCCTGCCCTCACCCCAGGCAATTACTTTGGCCAAAAGCGGATCGTAGTAGGGCGGCACGCTTACTCCCTCTTCAATAGCGTGATCTACTCGCAGCTTTACACCGTTGGCGCAGGGCAGCTCCAGCCGCTCAATTTTGCCGGGCGACGGGCAGAATGTTACCGGATCTTCGGCGTAAATTCTGGCTTCTATGGCATGCCCCTTAAATTCCACCTCATCCTGTTCAAAGCCGATCTCTTCCCCGGCAGCAATCGATATTTGTTTTTTCACTATATCAATTCCCGTTATCAGTTCGGTTACCGGATGTTCGACCTGCAGCCTGGCATTTACTTCCATAAAGTAGAACTGGCCGTCAGGTGAGCGCAAGTACTCCATTGTGCCGGCGCCGACATAACCCATGCCAAGGGCTAAGCGGCGGGTGTAATCGAAAAGGGCTTTTCTGTCCTCCTCTGAAACAACCGGCGACGGCGACTCCTCAATAATCTTCTGGTAGCGCCTCTGTATGGAGCACTCCCTCTCGCCCAGACAAACGCAATTGCCGTTTTTGTCTGCCAAAAACTGCACTTCGATGTGCCTGGGGTTACTGATTTCTTTTTCAATGTAGCACTCCGGGTGGCCAAAAGCCATTAAACCCACGCGGGAAAGACGCTCAAAAGCACCTTTTACGTCTTCGTCTTTTTTAACCAGCTCTATGCCCTTGCCGCCGCCCCCTTTATCCAGCTTAAGGACCAGGGGGTAGCCTTCCGCAGCAGCAAAGCTGTATATTTCATCTACACCGCTTATTGTATTGATGGTCCCCGGCACCACAGGAACACCCGCCCGGGAAGCGATGCTGCGGCAGTAACACTTTGAATCAATAGCTGAGAGCACTTCCGGAGGCGGGCCGATCCAGGTCGCCCCGCAAGCGGCCACAGCTTCCGCAAAACGGGCGTTTTCTGAAAGAAAACCGTAGCCGGGGTGCACGGCATCCGCCCCTGATTTCTTTAGCACGTCAATAATGGCTTCAATGTTCAAGTAACTCTTAATGGGGTTGGCAGGACCAATGTTGTAGGCCTCGTCAGCTTGCTCTAAGTAGAACATCCCTTTGTCGGCCTCCGAATAGACGGCCACAGTTTTAATGCCCATCTCACGGCAAGCCTTCATCACTCTGGTGACGATCTCTCCCCGGTTGGCAATAAGAATCTTTTTAATCACTGTACATCTTCTCCTGCAGAACTAAGCTTCAAGTATTATCATAGGAGTGCCTACTTCCATTTCGTCCCACTCTTTAACGAGAATGCTCTTAACCACCCCATCGCAGTCGGCCAGTACAGAGAGCTCGGTTTTCATGCAGTTTATAACCGCCACTTCTTGACCCTGCTGTACACGATCACCTTCGTTCACCACTACTCTCGCCACCAAACCCGGCATGTGGGCTTTTACTGTCACTTCCATCTACTTTTCCTCCTCCACGCTAAAATAACGCCTGATTTTTTAAAGCCTTTAAAGTTTAACAATTAATTTTACATCTCGCTGAGCTTTTTCAAGGGGATACCCAGCCTGGCAAACTCTTCTTGGATCTTCTTCACTACCTCTGCTGCGTTGGGTGCATCCCCGTGGCAGCAGATCGTATCCGCATCTGCAGGAATTCTTTTGCCGCTAATGGTTGTGATCTGCTTATCTTTCGCTACCATGACGGCCCTTTCTGCCACTTCCTCCGGCGACCTGGCCTTTTTCGTGCGCTCCAGCACCCAATTGCCTTCATCGTCGTAACTCAAGTCGACCAGGATTTCGGCAGCCATTTTAAGGCCGCGCGCCAGCCCCATTTCCCAGATCAGAGTCCCTTTGGGGATGACAACAAATAACTCGGGATCAAAGAGAGACACGGCTTCCAAGAAGGCAGAAGCGTACTTCTCCTCGTCAGAAACCATCCGGTAGAGGATGCCGTGCGGCTTGACGTGCTGCATTTTCATCCCGCAGGCTTTTAAAACGGCATCCAGGGCCCCGAGCTGGTAAAGAGTATCGCATTTAAGTTCCTCAGGAGTCAGCTCCATCCGCCTTCTGCCAAAGCCCCTTCTGTCCTCCAAACCCGTATGAGCACCGACAGCCACGCCGTACTTTTTGGCCAAAAGGACAGTCTCGTACATCACTACCGGATCGCCGGCGTGAAAACCGCAGGCCACATTAGCAGAAGTAATGTACTTCATAACTTCCTCATCATTGCCCAGTTTATACCTGCCGAAGCTTTCACCCATGTCCACGTTAAGATCCACCATAACACCCCCTTTTAATCTAAAAATATAAATTCAATTAAGTTAAACTAATTAATTAAATATTCTCTATGGATTTTTCGGAAAGCCATTCCCTTTGTTCCTTGCGGGCCTTTATGGCTTCCTCCTGTGTGCAGTAAGCAAACCGGAAATAGTCCCGTCCCGGAATGCCCTGACCGATTTTCCACAAGTCAGCGTAAATAACTTGCAGGGCGCACATGTAACCTCCCAGCGTAGGACCGTCGGCAATCAGCAAGATGGGAGTATTGCCGCAGATATTTAGAGCTCCCCGGATAGCATAGGCGTGGTCGAGGACGTTGGAGGGGTGGCTTCCGGCCACACCGCCGTCAGGCCTGGCAAAAGGCAGGTCTTTAATTTCCTCCAGCCGGTAGGCTGAACGGTTAGAGGTGTGCTGGACACGAAAGGCGCGCTCGTACAGCATGTCCATGCCCTCTTTGGTCAGGTAATCCGGGCAGGTATTGGGGCCGGGCATAGCTCTTAGCACCCAATCCCTCTCGTACTTCGGCAGGGCTTCCTGTTTTACCCTTCTGCCTTCGAGCTTATCAAGAGGCTGGGACGGCGTGCCAAACTTGATTTCATCGCCGGCCTGCAATTTTCTCCCTTCGAAACCGCCGTAGTTCCCAAAAAGGCAGGTGGACTTGCTGCCCAGGTAAACCGGCACGTCTATGCCGCCGGCAATACCGATATAAGCGCGAAAACCGTATTCGCCAAAATGAGAAAATTTAATTACGTCGCCCTTTTTCACCCGGACCGACTGCCAAAGGGGCACAGGCTCCCCGTTTATAGTGGGCTTCATGTCTGTCCCCGTAATACTTATAACTGTGTCCACCCCAAATTCTGCCTGAAAGTAACCGCCGGCAATTTCTATGCCTGCTTCCCCCGGCTGGTTACCGACCAAGAGATTGGCAAATCCGAGCGCCACATTGTCAAAAGCGCCCGAGGAGGACATCCCGTTATCCAGGTAGCCTATTCTCCCCGGCCAATCCTCAATAACAGTCTCAATTCCACCGTTTAGAACTTTAAGCATAACTCATTCCCCCTATTTCCTTAACTTTTGAGGAAACTTTAGAATTATTTATTAAACGCGCGGGGCAACCTTAGTTCCGGCTTCCTGCTTGGCCTGCAATTCTTTCATGCCTCTTTGCACTTCTTCAGAGTTATAAAAATTAAGCCAGTCTTTCACTGCAAACTTTTCTTCTTTAATGTCGTATTCGTAATCTGTTTCTTCGTGAACATGCTTGTAGATATTCAAAACTTCTTCTTCACTGACTTCGTAGAACCGTATGCGGTCGCCGGCCTTAAAGAAAGTGGGGCTCTCTTTGAATAGGGGGTGTTTTTGGGCGAACTGGAAAATGGGAATAGTTCTGCCGAAAAGCTGGTAGCCTCCGCCTGTCGGCGTGGGGTAAATGTACAGGCACGGCCCTCCAATTCCAACCGCCCCTTCCGGCGTCCAGGTTCTAGGCGGGTTATACTTGGGCACAACAATAGCGCACCTGGGGTCGAGCGGCCAGAAGAAACCCCCGCCGGGCCAGAAGCCGTTTCCGCTGTTGTACCATTCCGTGCCGCAAACCATCTTTTTAATTTCGTCAACTGTTACACCGTTGCAGATGGCCATGTACTCAATGTTATAACCGTTTATAACGTTAGGAGCGTCAGGCCTGATTTCTTTAACGTACTTCTGCACTGCTTTTTTGGTTTCGCTGTCTTCAAAAGCAATGGGCAGAGTAATGAGGCGCGACTCAAAAACAATATCGTTTACATCGGTAAGCTTTTCTTCTTCTTCTTTAATGGCTTTGATGAGTTCTTTTACCGGCAGGACTTCAGGATCAAAATGAAATAAATTGGTTCTGAGAGCGGGCACCGTTTCGTAAAGCCCTTTGATTTTTTTGCTTTTTACCGCAGCGTTAATAGTAAGCACCCTGAAAGAATCCACCAGATTAAAACGGGGCACAGCACCGTACTCTACTTGAAGGAAACCGTCGCCGGCTTGCCTGAACAAAACCTCCGGCCTCGTGCCTTTCTCGGGCAGCCTGTCCAAAATAACATTGTAATCTCTCTCCGTCATAATACTCTCACAACCTCCCGCCTTAATTGATTAATTAAAAAGCGTCCCCCTCACCTTTTTGCGCTAAAGCGGCCGGCGAAACTGTCCTAAACCATTTTCACCTCCTTATCTATATAAAAATTTCAAGCAAAGCGAAAACAGGAAAGGCTTGAAATTTGACAAAACTAAAAACATAAAAAAATTGCATAATCTTCTAAAAATTTGTAAAACTTAACTTAAAAATTAAATTTTTATCTTTGTATAAAGTGTTCTTGATTTTTTACCGGCAATGCATCTCGAAAAAACAATAATGTAAATATGCATTAAAAATAATGTTTCATACTATTAACAGCTTTTAGAAATGACATAACTAATTAAGGAATAAAAATTGTATTATTTTATTTGTCAATGGGTGCAGAATAGCACTCATTGATTACTTTTTACCATTACAAATTACCTTTGTCAATAATATTTTATCAATCTTAAATTTTTATGCAATGCAAAAATACATCATTGAAAAACTGCGTTTAAGAAATTTAAAATAATATAAAAAGGCATTAACATTTTATTTTTTGTTGTGTTTTAAAATATATTGCTTTATCAAAAAACTAAAATAAATTAACAACCCATTAACCGGTAATTACATCAATTACTTATAGTAAATAATTGCCATGTGTTTTTTTGTTTTTTTGCGCATTTGCCATTGGGCTTACTTTTTATAAATCATTTGAGGAGGTTTTAAAACATGATTAATCTCAAGACTCAGTTGCCGGGCCCTAAGTCGCTAGAGCTGCTGGAAAAACGCAAAAAGCACGTTCCCAAGGGCATTTCCTACTCTTTCCCTATTTTTGTTAAAGAAGCAAGGGGAGCAACAGTAACCGATGTAGACGGTAACCAGCTCATTGACTTTGCCTCCGGAATTGGCGTGGTAAATGTTGGCCACTGCCACCCCAGAGTGGTAAGTGCCGTAAAGGAGCAATTAGACAAATATATCCATACCAGCATTAACGTAGTAATGTACGAGCCCTACGTTGCTCTAGCTGAAAAACTGGCCGGGATAACCCCTGGAAATTTTGAGAAGAAAACCATGTTTGCCAACAGTGGAGCAGAAGCTGTAGAAAACGCCCTCAAGATTGCCCGCAAGTACACAAAAAGAAAAGGCATCATTGCTCTGGAATGTGCTTTTCACGGCCGCACACTGATGGCCATGACCCTTACCAGCAAAATTAGGCCCTATAAATACGGCTTTGGTCCTTTTGCCCCTGAAGTGTATAAAATACCTTCAGCGTACTGCTACCGCTGCTATTTCGGGCTTTCCTACCCTTCCTGCGACATGCGCTGCGTTAAAAATGTAGAGAGATTTTTTGTAGCCGAGTGTCCGGCAGACAATGTAGCGGCCATCATTTTCGAGCCTGTGCAGGGCGAAGGCGGCTTCATCGTTCCCCCGCCCGAGTTCCTGCAGGGTCTGGCAGGGATCTGCCAAAAATACGGCATTGTCTTTGTAGCGGATGAAATTCAGACAGGGTTTGGCCGCACAGGCCGCATGTTTGCCTGCGAGCACTTTAATTTAGAGCCCGATATAATTACCACCGCCAAGTCGCTGGCCGCAGGAGTACCGCTGAGTGCTGTAACCGGCCGGGCGGAAATCATGGATGTCCCCGACCCGGGTGAGATTGGCGGCACGTACGGCGGCAACCCCTTGGCCTGTGCGGCCGCTTTGCAGGTCATTGATATCGTGAAAGAAGAAAAATTGCCCGAAAGGGCGGCCAAGATCGGGGAAGTCATGAAAGAAAGGCTTTACGCCATGCGTGAAAAGTACCCGCTTATAGGCGACGTGCGCGGGCTTGGGGCTATGGTGGCTATCGAGCTGGTAACAGACCGCACAACAAAAGAGCCCGCCAAGGAAGCCACCAGCAGGCTGCAAGCCGAGTGCTACAAGAGGGGGCTGATTGTTTTAACAGCCGGTATTTACAGTAATGTCTTGCGCTTCCTCTGCCCGCTGGTCATCAGCGACGAAGAACTGGCCCAAGCGCTGGACGTACTGGATGAAGCACTGGGAGAAGTGAGCAAGCAGTAATTACGGCTCAATATTAAAAAGTCAATATTAAAAAGTAAAAAGGCCGTTTTACGCGCTAAGCTAAGAACGGCCTTTTTTTATTAATCTCAACTCATTCTCTGGCGGACAATATCTAGTGCTCTGTCTTTTAAGTTTTCTGCTTCCTTGGCTATTCTATGCCTTTCCAAAGCGGCCGCGGCCGCAAATTCCCTGTCATCTAAAAACGGGACGTTGGCGTCTACATTCAGTAAAGCAGCGTGGAGTGCGGCTTCCAAAAGCAGGGCGGCCACGCCGGCATCACTTAAAGCTGACTTTTTGCCTATCCTGGAAACTTCCGTGTTTAGTTCCAATCCCGCAAGACAGGTGCGGGCAATTTCCAACGGCACTTCAGTTGCGCCTTTTAAAGCCTCGCGCATGGCCGCGGCACGCACCGTTTTTTCTTCTTCTGTTTCTTTGGGCAATTTTAATGCCGACATATATTGGTTAAACTGCTCCATATCGGCTTCCAAAAGCTCTTCTAACCCAGACATCAATTTCCTGGCCTCAAGCGCCAGCTCTTCTGCCCGCTCCTCAAAACCCCCGCCGGTTTTCTTGCTGGCAGTAATCTCACAGACCATAATGCTCATAGAAATTCCCAGACAAGCAGCCAGAGCCGCTACACTTCCCCCACCCGGTGTCGGCGAGGCTGAGGCGCATTCGTCGAGCACCTGGCGTAGCGTTTTTTGCCAAAAATCCACGATCAATTAACACCTCACGAAAGTTCAATATTGGTCTGAAGGCGCGCCGCTTTCAAAACGTTCTTTTGAATAAGAACAGTGGTCAGGCTGCCCACCCCTCCGGGAACGGGCGAAATGGCACCGGCGACTTCTTTCACGCTTTCAAAATCCACATCCCCGCATATGCCGCCGCCTTCCGCCTCGTTAATGCCGGCATCAACCACTACCGCGCCGGGTTTGACCATGTCCTTGGTTATTAAGCGCGGCCTGCCGGCTGCCGAAATCAGTATATCGGCCTGGCGCGTATAACGGGACAAGTCAGCAGTTTTTGTATGGCAGATTGTAACCGTAGCATCGTTGTTTAAAAGCATAAATATGAGGGGTTTGCCCACCGTCTCGCCCCGGCCCACCAGCACGGCGTGCTTCCCCTTTATTTCTACGCCGTACGCGTGCAAAAGTTCAATACAGCTCTGGGGGGTAGCCGGGAGCAGGGCACCCGTATTGCTCAAAATGTGGCCCCGGTTAATGGGGTGTACACCGTCTACATCTTTTAACGGCAATACCGTCTCAAAAATCTTCTGCTTGTTCATGTTTTTGGGAAGCGGGTATTCGATCAGAATGCCGTGTACGCTTTGGTCGCCGTTCAGCTTTTCCACCAGTTCAATCACTTTTTCTTCCTCGGTAGAGTAAGGCAGGACAAAAAGCTCAAAGGCCATGCCCACATTGTTACAGGCCTTTTCCTTGGAACGGGCGTAAAGAACCGATGCCGGGTCATCCCCAATTAAAATAACGGAGAGCTTCGGTGTTACACCCCTTTCCTTGAGGCGCAAAACCTCTTCTTTGACTTCACTGGCAAATAAAGCGGCTACTTTTCTGCCGTCAAGTATAGTGGCCAATTTATTTTTACACCCCTTACAAAGTGTTATCCCGCTGTGATCACTCGTGACTTACTTCTTTTACCTCACACCCCAGCGTGCCTTTCATCAGCCTGACCAGCAGGCTGTCACCTTTTTGCACTTCGGCGGCATCGGTTAAAACACCCCTTTTGCCCGCCAAACTGCATATACTGTACCCCCTGGCCAGGGTAGACAGCGGGCTTAAAGCCTGCAATCGGCCGGCCAGCACGGCCAGGCGCCCTTTTTCGCGCTCTAATGCTTTTTGGACGGCCAGGCAGAGCCGTCGCTGCAGGCTGTCGTGCGCCTGGTAAGCGGGCCCCAAGATGGCGTCCACTGGACGCAAAAATACCCGGCTCGCCAGGCAGGCTGATAATTTCCTGCACTCTTCACTGTATTTTCTCTCCAGCGCCTTTGCCAGCCGCCGGTAAAGGCTGGTGAGATAGCGCGCCATTTCTCTTTTGTCAGGCACCACCATTTCCGCCGCCGCCGACGGAGTGGCGGCCCTCAAATCGGCCACAAAATCAGCGATGGTGTAATCTGTTTCGTGGCCGACAGCTGAAATAACCGGCACTTTAGAATTAAAAATACTGCGCGCCACCACTTCCGTATTGAACGCCCAAAGCTCTTCTAGCGATCCGCCGCCCCGGCCGACGATAATGACATCGATATTACCCAGTTTGTTTAACAGCTCAATGCCGCGCGCCACATCAGCGGGAGCATCTCTTCCCTGTACCAGGACGGGAACCAAAAATATTTCCCTGCCCGGCCAGCGGCGGTTAATAATCATCAGCATATCCCTGACGGCTGCCCCTTTGGGTGAAGTTACTATGCCTATCCTGGCCGGCAAAAGGGGTATTTCCTTTTTGTGCTCAGGGTCAAACAGCCCTTCCCGCTGAAGTTTTTCTTTGAGCTTGAGAAATTCTAAGTAAAGGGCTCCCGCCCCCTGGGGGAAAATTTCTTCGGCGTAAAGCTGGTAATTGCCGTCCCGCTCGTAAACCGAAACATAGCCGCGCACAATTACCGCCATGCCGTTATCCGGCTCAAACTCTAACAGCCTGGCCCTTGAGCGGAACATAACCACCCTAATACAGCAGAACTCGTCCTTTAAAGTAAAATAAAGGTGTCCGGAAACAGCTGCCCTGTAATTAGAGATTTCACCCTTAACCCAAATATTGGCTAAAAACGCGTCTTCCTCCAGCTTTCTCTTTATATACTCGGTGAGCTCGCAGACCGCATAAACTCGCACTGTGAGTTCCCACTCCAAACTATTATTTCCCCAAAAGGTAGGCATGAATGGCTCTGGCGGCCGTCCTGCCCGCACCCATAGCCAGAATAACGGTAGCCGCTCCCGTAACCACATCGCCACCGGCAAAAACACCAGGCACGGAGGTGGCACCCGTATTGACGTCGGCCACGATATTGCCTCTTTTGGTGCAGGCAAGCCCTTTAGTGGTCCTCGGCACAAGCGGGTTCGGCCCTTGACCTATGGCCACGACCACCGTATCGACTTCCATGACAAACTCCGAACCCCAAATGGGCACCGGACGGCGCCGGCCCGATTCATCCGGCTCGCCCAGCTCGTAGCGCAGGCACTCCATTCCCGTTACCCAGTAATCTTTATTGTAGATGATGCGCACCGGGCTGGTGAGAAAAGCAAACTTTACGCCCTCCTCAACCGCGTTCTCGACCTCCTCATGCCGGGCGGGCATCTCCTGGCGGGATCGCCGGTACACAATCCACGATTCTTCGGCTCCCAGCCTCAAGGCGGTGCGGGCGGCATCCATAGCGACGTTTCCGCCTCCCAAAACGGCCACTCTCCTGCCCACCCTGATCGGCGTGTCGTAATCGGGGAAAAGGTAAGCCTTCATCAAATTGGTGCGGGTAAGAAACTCATTGGCCGAGTACACTCCGCAGGCATTTTCCCCCGGTATATTCATAAAGTGAGGAAGCCCTGCGCCTGTACCGATAAAAACGGCATCGTAACCCCACTCACCCATTAATTCATCTACCGTGGCAATCTTGCCGACTACCGCGTTGACCACTATTTCCACGCCGAGTTTTTTTAAGTTTTCTATTTCCGCCTGCACCACAGCTTTGGGCAGCCTGAATTCGGGTATCCCGTACATCAGCACGCCTCCGGGAACGTGCAGGGCTTCAAAAACGGTCACGCGGTGGCCGAGCTTGGCCAGGTCGGCCGCACAGGTAAGCCCCGCTGGGCCGGAACCCACCACTGCTACCTTCTTGCCGGTCGGCGGCGCTACTTTAGGTAATGCCGCCCCGCGGGCCAGTTCCCAGTCGGCGCAAAAACGCTCCAAGCGGCCAATGGCTACCGGCTCGTACTTCTTGCCCAGCGTGCAGTACTTTTCGCACTGGTTTTCCTGCGGGCAGACCCGGCCGCAAACGGCGGGCAGGGCATTTTTTTCTTTTATTTTCTGAATGGCTTCGGCAAAATCCCTCTCCGCTGCCAGCTTAACAAAGGCGGGTATGTCCACTTCTACGGGACAGCCCTGGCGGCAGGGCGCGTTTTTGCACTGCAGGCAGCGGCTAGCTTCTTTTACCGCCAGTTCTTCGGTATACCCGAGCGCCACCTCAGAAAAATTTTTTACCCTCAATTCAGGCGGCTGCAGCGGCATGGGGTACTTTTGGGGAACAACTTTGCCCTTATTGCCGGTCAATTTTTCTCACCTCCGCAGCGGCAGCCGTGGAGCTCTCTTTCCCGTAAATACTTCTCTAAAGCTAATTTTTCCTGATCCCTGTATATGACTGCCCGGCGCCCCATCTCGTCAAAGTCAACCAGGTGAGCATCAAATTCCGGCCCGTCCACACAAACAAATTTAGTCTCCCCGCCCACAGTTACCCGGCAGCAGCCGCACATACCGGTTCCGTCCACCATCAGGGGGTTGAGGCTGACAATGGTTCTAACGCCGTACTTTCTGGTAAGGTTGGCCACCGCTCTCATCATGGGCAAGGGTCCAATGGCCACGCACAAGTCAAGACCTTTCTTTTCCAAAATTACTTCCTCGAGAACATCCGTAACCAGCCCGCGCCTTCCGTAAGAGCCGTCGTCAGTAACCACCCGCACCTCGGTGCAGACCTCCTTCATCTTCTCTTCCCAGAAAAGAAGTTCTTTGGAGCGGGCACCCATAATCCCGATTACTTCGTTCTGGGCTTTATGCAGCTCCCGCGCTATGGGGAACACCGGCGCCACGCCTACTCCGCCCCCCACACAGGCAATCAGACCGTACTTTTTAATGTGGGAAGGCATACCCAGCGGGCCGGAAAAATCGCTAATAAATTCACCTTCTTCCAGCGTGCCCAGTTCTGCTGTCGTCTTCCCCACTTCCTGAAAGACGCAGGTTATGGTGCCCCTGTCCCGGTCAAAATCGGCTATCGTAAGGGGAATGCGCTCGCCGCCTTCCTTGATCCTCAAAATAACAAACTGGCCGGCCCGCGCCTTCCTGGCCACCAGCGGGGCTTCGATTTCAAAAAGTTTTATAACCGGCGCAAGCACTTCTTTTTTGATTATTTTATACAAATTTTCACCTTCTTTCCTGAATGGTTATGCCGATTTGGGAAAATTCGTGATGAGTTTCTGTATTTCCTTTATACAAAAAATTTAAATTAAGTAAAAATACAAATGCGGGTATAACCCCCGCAAAAAAGTCAAGCAAAAAGGCACAGCCCATTTTTTAATTTTAAAACATTCGGCTGCTCTTAATTAATGACCGTCCTGTATTTTTCTAAATTTTTTACCACGTGCCCCAAAATACCGTTTATAAACCTGCCGGAATCTTCACTGCCGTAAATCTTGCCCAGTTCAACCGCCTCGTTTACAGAAACACTAGGGGGTATTTCTTCGCAGAAAAAAATCTCGTAAAGGGCTATACGCAAAATATTTATGTCTACCCAGGCCATCCTTTCCAGCTTCCATTCTTTGCTCACATCGGCAATAATACGGTCAATAGTTTTCATTTTATCCAGGGTGCCAAAAACAAGCTTTTCGGCAAATTCTCTTTCCCTGGCTAAAGCACCGAAATTTTCCTCCATGTACTGACATGCGGCTACGGGATCTCCGCCTCCCACATTTACCTGGAAAAGCACTTGCAGCGCCCTTTCCCTGGCCAGCCTTCTGTACACCAGCAGCCCCCCTGCACGAGCCAGCTAATATTTAGTCTGCTTACTAAGTATTTGCCTTAGAACTTAATTTATCCATTTGCTCTCACCGGACAGCAGGAGGAAAGAAATTCCTGCTACCACTTTTCCCGGAATAACCTCGACAAAAAACCCTGTATATCGACTTGTTCATCTAGCCGCTTCCCTAAAAAATACCCCGCAGCCGCGCACAAGGTCACAAATATGGCTTTCAAAAGACCGTATTTAACAGCTAAAAGTCCAAATACCAGGCCGCCGGCCAGCCCTAAAACCTTGCCTAAATGACCTTCCAGGATTTCTTGGATTTCCTGCCATACACCCAAGCTTACTTCACCCCATTCGGCCGGGTTACTCTACCCTGGCTCTCTGCTGTTGGACTATGCTCTCAACGTACACGCTGACTAAACCGATATCCAATCCCGTAACCTCCAGCACTTTTTCTTTAACCCTGCTCTGTATTTCCCGGGAAACTTCGGGAACACTCACGTCTGGGGCTACCGATACTTTCAACCTGACACCCACGCTTTGCTGCTTTCGAAAAAGGTGCGGTTTTGCTTCCTTTACCCCGTTAACCTGAGAAGCCACTTTTCCCACTAAATCTTCCACGGCAGAAACCGACATGGTCACCTGGCCGGCATCTCTTTCGGCCAGAACAACGTACTTGAGCCTTTTTCCAGAACCGGCCAAACTTACCCACAACAGCCTCACGCCAGCTAAAATAAAAGCTAAAAGAAGCGGCCAAAACAATTCCGGCCTTTGCGGGTAAAAAAGGTCGCGCAGCACAAAAAGCGGTGCCGGCCAGCCGCCCATCACCGCTGCAATCATAACAAAAAAAATAGTCAGAGATAGCGAATAAAGAGCCAGCAAAACCCGGTCAAAATACCCCAAAATGCTACCTCCCGCGGGTAAAAACGATCTTTTACCCTAAATTACACGTCAATTATACCAAAGGCTGACATGAGCGTGCAAACATAAAAAAATTATGTCGTCATTATAATTTAAATAGACAACCGTTAAAGTGAATTAAGTTGTCAAGGGGTTGACACTTTGGGAATAAATAACAGCCCCCCTTGTTATCCTTTATCCAAAAATGTTCCTGGTGAGCCCCAGAGGTTAAACTTAAATCAAAGTGGCGCCGAAGGAAATCTTGACGGCCGGGGTCCCCGCGTGTGGTACAATTGAGTGACCGGCGGGGCACATGCATCACCATGACATGTTCCCGGAGCCGACCCGTCGGTAGACAAAATCGACCACACGCGGGGCGGCAGTCAAGACCGCCACTTTGTTCCTTGTAAACTAAGCAGCAAGTTTCGGTGCCGGCAGAAAGAGTTGATCCGGGTATGGTACGAAGAATGCCTCTGCCGGTGTCCTGCCCCTGGTACGACGACCCTGGTGGGGGCGCTTCTAGTTGTAATAGTACAGGCACCTGTCCAGGTCGGCCTGGAGCTCCTCCACGGAGGCGTACCTTTTCCGCCTCAGGGCCACCTAAAAGAATTCCTGGTAGAGGGTCTGAACAAATCGTTCAGCGTAACCGTTGGTCCAGGGGTGCCTTACCTTGGTGGTCTTGTGCTTAATACCCAGGATAAGGCATGTAGCACCGTAAGTATGCCCATAGGTGGGTTCGGGTGATCCTGGACAAAAGCCAGAATGGCTTCCTCAACGTCCGGTGGGGTTTGGTTGGGCCCGATGCCGGGGACCCGTTCCTTATCGTAGAGACCGGCTTCACCCTGTTCCTTGTATCTTTCCAAAAATTATAAAAGGTGGTGTGAGACATTTGGCATTTGCTGGCTATTTCTCTGTGCGTATAAATTTTTCTCTGGTCGAGCTTCATGGCTTGCTTTCTACAGCGTAATGCGATAGGATGAGTATACACAGCTGTTCCCCCTTATTTTGTTGGTGTGGCAACTACAATTATAAGGGAACAGTGTGTGTACTCAACCATCTGGGGCAAGCCCGGATGGTTGATTTATTTCCCAGTCAATTCCAATCTGTCAACCTATATCTAACTTAGCACACGTTAAAGTTTCCGGCTTTATATTTAAGAACCCAGGACACGCCGCTGGATAAAGTTGGTATATACTTCTCCGCTCCGGAAAAATGCATTGTTGAGCACTTTTAAGTGGAAAGGAATGGTGGTTGGAACACCTTCAATGACGAATTCCTGCAGGGCCCGCTGCATTCTCGCTATAGCCTCCTCCCTGTCCTTCCCCCAAACAATTAATTTGCCGATCATTGAATCGTAGAAAGGCGGTATTACATAACCCTCGTACACTGCGCTGTCAACCCTCACCCCGGGTCCCCCCGGCGGCAGGTAAGCAACAATTTTGCCGGGCACGGGCATGAAATTTTTAGAGGGGTCCTCGGAATTAATCCTGCATTCTATGGCATGCCCTCTTATTACCACGTCTTCTTGCGCTAAAGCCAGTTTTTCGCCCGCCGCTATGCGGATCTGTTCCTTTATCAGGTCTATCCCCGTTACCAGTTCTGTAACGGGGTGCTCGACCTGTATCCTAGTATTCATCTCCATGAAGTAAAAATTATAGTGCTTGTCCAGGAGGAATTCTACAGTGCCGGCACTGTAGTAACCGGCAGCGCGGGCTGCTTTTACGGCCACTTCACCCATTTTTTCTCGGAGTTCGGGGGTAAGGGCAGCTGAAGGCGCTTCTTCAACCACCTTCTGGTTTCTCCTCTGCACTGAACAGTCCCTTTCCCCCAGGTGTATGATATGGCCGTAGGAGTCTCCCAAAACCTGAAATTCGATGTGCCGGGGTTCCTCTATATATTTTTCTATATACACTTCTCCGCTGCCAAAGGCCGATCTGGCCTCAGCCTGCGCTGTACTGAAGGCTTTCTCCAGCTCTGCTTCATTGTGCACTACCCGCATGCCGCGCCCGCCGCCGCCGGCACTGGCCTTAATTATAACCGGGTAGCCGATATCTCTGGCAATTTTAGCGGCTTTAGTAAAATCGCCTACCACCCCTTCTGAACCGGGAACCACCGGAACACCGGCAGCTATCATGGTTTTTCGGGCCAGTGCTTTATCGCCCATTTTCTGAATAGCCGCGGGCGGGGGACCTATGAAAGTAATTCCCGAGGCCAGACATATTTCAGCAAAGCTGGCGTTTTCGGCTAAAAAACCGTACCCCGGGTGAATAGCCTCCGCCCCCGAAATAAGGGCGGCGCTTATGATGTTGCTGAAATTCAAGTAGCTCTGGGCAGCCGGCGGCGGCCCTATGCAGTAAGCTTCGTCCGCCCAGCGGACGTGGAGGCTGTCTTTATCCGCCTGTGAATAAACGGCTACAGTGCTGATATCCATTTCCCGGCAGGCCCTTATGATGCGGACAGCTATTTCACCGCGGTTGGCAATAAGTATTTTTTTAAACATCTAGCCCACTCCCGGCCTTATGGCTTAATTAAAAAAAGCGTCTGTCCGTACTCTACTGGGCTGCCGTTTTCGACCAGGATTTCTGCAATTTCCCCCTCAATCTCTGACTCTATCTCATTCATTAATTTCATTGCCTCGATAATGCACAAAACTTGCCCCTTTTTTACTCTGTCGCCGATATCAACGTAAGGAGCGGCATCGGGTGCAGGCCTGCGGTAGAAAGTGCCGACCATTGGGGAAGTAACCGGCACTAGGTCGGTTTTTGGGGTTTTACTGTCTGTTTTAATATCTGTTATATTATTGGAAATATTGGAAAGCTCCGGGCTGCGCGCCTCCCCCGGCGGCTGCTGCCCGGCCGGCTGCGGCAGCGGCAAAACGGGAGACACTTGCGGAGCCGTAAGACAAGAGTGCCCTTTTCTAATAGCTACCTTTACCCCCGAACTCTCCAAAGATACCTCAAATATGTCTGTTTCGTTAACTATCTTAATTAACTCTTTAATATCTTGCAGGTTCACACCATCAACTCCCCTTTTAGCTGGCTCACTGCCGGCCATTGTGTACCCGGCTGGTTCAGCTGCTTTATCTTCCCGCTTGCTCTTTTCCAAAAAATTATCTGCCGGCTTTTCTTTTTGGCTATTATTTATCTTGCTCTCTTTCAATAGGACGGCTGACCGCTGGCTTCCGCCCCTTTTCCTCAATTCCAGAAAGCGGCCGGCCACTTGGGGAAACAGGGCGTATGAAATCAGGTCTTCTTCACTTTGGGCCAAATTGCCCGCCTCTTTTCTTATTTTATCCATTCTCGGCTCCAGCAAGTCAGCTGGCCGGCAGGTGATCGGCTCTTTATCCTCTAAAACCTTTTTTAAAATCTCTTCACTTATGGGTGCAGGCGGCTGGCCATACTTGCCGCGGATGTAGTCGCGCACCTCCCCGGGAACCAATTTGTACCTCTCACCGGTAAGAACGTTTAAGACCGCCTGGGTTCCTACAATCTGGCTGGCAGGAGTAACCAAAGGCGGATAGCCCAGCTCCGCCCTGACTCTGGGAATTTCTTCCAGCACCTCGTTTAATTTGTGGAGAGCCTTTTGCTCTTCGAGCTGGGTCACCAGATTTGAGATCATGCCCCCGGGAACCTGGTGGTCAAAAACACTCATGTCGTTGATCCTGGTTACTCCCCGCTCAAAGCCCCCCTCCCGTCTTATACCTTCAAAATACCTGGCTATATCAAAGAGATCATGAATATTAAGCCCGGTATCGTAATCAGTACCCTGAAAGGCCCTTACCACTGTTTCCACGGGAGGAAGAGAAGCGCCGAAAGCCAGCGGCGCAGCTGCCGTATCAACTACGTCTGCACCTGCTTCGGCTGCCTTTATATAAGTGCCGAAAGCCAAGCCGCCGATATAATGGCTGTGGCATTGGAGGGGCAAGTCCAGGTTTTCTTTTATTATCTTCACCAGCTGATAAGCCTGGAAGGGAGCCAAAAGTCCTGCCATATCTTTTATGCAAATGGAGTCTGCCCCCATCTCGGCAAGTCTTTTAGCCAAACCGAGATAATACTCTGGAGTGTGAACCGGGCTTATGCTGTACACCAAAGCTGCCTGCACGTGAGCGCCTGCACTTTTAGCGGAAGATATAGGCTTCTCTAAATTTCTTATATCATTTAGGGCGTCAAAAACCCTGATAATGTTGATACCGTTCTCCACGGCTTTAAAAATAAACGCTTCTACTACATCGTCGGGATACGGCTGGTACCCTACCAAAGATTGCCCGCGCAAAAGCATTTGGAGGGGGGTTTGCCGGATTTGCTTTTTTAACTGGCGCAGCCTTTCCCAGGGGTCTTCATCCAAGTACCTAAGGCAAACGTCAAATGTCAGGCCGCCCCAAACCTCCAGGGAATGGTAGCCGACCCTGTCAAGCTTTTCAGCAATGGGCAGCATATCGCAAGTGCGCATCCTGGTTGCCCACAGGCTCTGATGCGCGTCACGCAGTGTTGCATCAGTAATTTTTACGCGGCGCTTCAAAACTTTCCCCCCTATGAACAAAGCATAAAAAACCAGGTTGTTATTAAAACCCGTTTGTGGAGTAACAACCTGTTTGGATAAAAGTATAAATTATAAAAAAAGAACTTTAATGTCATTATTATAATAAAAAAAAACTTGCTTGGAAACAGCTCCTCAGCAAGTATACATAATATCCGCGCCTGTAATTCTTTCATCCCTATAATTTAGTTTTGATTTTTTTGAACCAGCATAACATTTTTCGCGTCAACCCCGGCAGCTTTAGAAATTAACCCCACAAGGGAATTGGCCTCATCCCCTAAAAGCTTCGGCGCAGCCACAATTACCGTGACTGTATTGTTTTCCAGCATAACAGCTGCATCCGGATATCCTCTGGCTTTAATCAAGCTTTCTAACTCCAGCTCTTTGCTCATATTTCTCGTCAGATTAATCAGTTCCTGCTGGGCTCTTTGCTTCATTTCACTGCTCGAACTGTCATCACCAATAACTTCTTTGAGACTGGCTGCGCATAAGCCGCGCGCTTTATCCCTTTCAATTTTCAGATCGACAAAGAAACCGTCTGCACCTGTTACCTTTTCAACGCGCGGTCCAGCTGGCGGAGCTTGGTTAGGGCCCGGCGCCATTTCAAAGCGCACCATCCCCGGCACTGTACTGTCAACCGGCACCCCCGGTGACGGGATGCTCTTGCGGGTAAAAGCAAAGTAATATACCGCTAAAATGGCAGCGATCAAAATCAGCACTGCCAGCAACGAAGCCAAGGTGCGCTTCCTTATGCTGATAATCACTGGGATCAATTTTCAACCCTCCCCATAGGCAGTACAACGATCTTCTGCGGTTCTGCACCGAGCGATACGCGGGCGGCTTCGAAGAGTTTGGCTTTTACCTGCGGCTGGGCAGCCCCCTCGGCTACAATCAGCACTCCGGCCACTTTGGGTGCAGTTTCTTGCTGGACTACCGGCTCTTCACTGCTGCCCCTGCGGTTTATAACCAGCTGTCCGGATTCAGTCCCTTCTGTAGTTAGGCGCGTGCCTCCCGACTGATCTTGCTCTTGAATGTTTTTTTTGCCAGTTGTTGTATTGAAAGCGTATTCCGACCTGGTAGAACCAGAAAGCTTTACAGACACCTCTACTTTGCCCGCGCCCTCAACCCGCTTTAATATTTCACACAGCTTTTTGCTGAGCTGCTCCTCTTCCCGGGTCATAACCGTCCCCATCCCTTCCCGGCGCGCGCTTGCCGGCTCATAGCCAGTCTCTGCCGGACTAGAACTGCTTTTGCTGCCCGTCCAGGGAAAAAAAATGAGAAACACTCCCAAAACAGCCAGGCCGGCAAGTAAAAACCCGCGTTTGCCTATTTCCTTGACCGGATGACCGCCGTTTCTTTCACCTGTCCCAAAAAAGTTGGCCAAGCCTTTCATAAACCGCACCTCCGCTCTGGCAGTATTACTCTTTGGCAATTTTAACCTGACGGGGTTCTAAATTATAAAAACCTGCCAATACACCCGCCAGGTCCGCTATATCAGGCGAACAGTTAGGAATTACAGTTTTAACATCTCCGTTTATAACGCCCTTACTTACCGCCTGTACGGCACAACCCTCTTTCCCGTTATCCGGACCAGTATCTGAACTTACGTGTAAGACAATCTCTTCTAAACGCCCAAAATCAGCTCCCTCCCCTTCTTTAATTTTTACCTCAACGGCGGTAACTTTTTGGCCGCTGTGCAGGCGGGCAAGCGCCAAAACTTGGCCCTCTATGCCGCGGCGGTAGTGGTCTGCCGCCTTTTGGCGCTGTATGGCAGATATTTCCTCTCCCTTTTTAAATATTTGTTTTGTGGTAAATTCTTGATCAAAACCGGTTCTTGCACTGCCTAAAGGCTCCAGGAGGTAATCCATTTTAAGGTGGAAAAGTTCGCCTGCTGTTTGGAGCAGCGCCACCATGACAAAAAGGCCCATAACCATCCGTACATACCCTTTTAAGTCCCCTCTCGGCAAGAGCATATCCAAAAAAACGGCCAAAACAATAACGGCCACTAACACCTGAACTAAATTGCGGATTGCTTCCATAGTGAACGACCACCCCTAGCGCAGCATAACTGCGGCATTGCCAACCCCGATAACAATGACGATAGTAAAAAAGAACAGCAATCCCGCGGTAGCTACAGCCGCAAAAATGTGGAGGAGACTTGCGTACAAACCGTTTAGGCAGCCGACGATTTGACCATCACCGACCGGCTGAATAAGGGCACCCGCCAATTTGTAAATAAAAGCCATAGTAACTATTTTTAAAAGCGGTACTAACATGGCTGTCGCGATTACTGCCATTCCTGCTATTCCTACGGCATTCTTTATTAAAAGAGAAGAACCGATGACCGCTTCCAAAGCATCGGCTAGAACCCCTCCCACAACGGGCACGAAGGCGTCCACACCAAACTTGGCCGTCTTAAAGGCTATAGAGTCACCCACTGCTCCTGCCACTCCCTGCACGGCCAGCAGGCCTAAAAAAATAGTGGAAAAAAGGCCGAGAATACCCAAAGCTGCCGTCTTTAACAGGTCGGCAAAGGCTGAAACCTTAAAGCGATCCGAAAGACCGCCCAAAAGAGCTAAAACAGCCGTCAGAAACAATAAGGGCAGAATTACGTTTTTAATGAGTGTACCGAAAACACTTATAGTGATGAGAAGTGTAGGGCTAAAAAGAGCGGCTGAAGTTACTCCCCCCACAGCTACGAGAAGAGTGAGGAGCAGCGGCATCAGCGCCTGCATAAAAGAAACCATCCTGTCCACAACTTCTTTACCTGTTCCCACAGCCAGCTGAAACGAACCGATGGCTATGGTGGTGAGCACTAACACGGCTACTGCATGCGCCGTCTGGGCAGCTGTACCCCCCGTAAAAGAAGACACAACGTTATGAAGGACTGTGCAGATTACAGCCAGCACCAAAAGCCTGCCGAGAAGGTCTAAGTTGGCCACCACCTCCTTAAAAAGCTGGCGAAAAATATTTAAAAAAATATCCGTTGGCTTTGTGCTGACCTCTCCCAATGAAATTTTTTTAATAAACTCTTTAAAATCAAAATTGGGTAAGGTTTTTTTAATTTCTGCGTCTAACTGGTCAATGTACTCTTGAACAGCATTTAAGTCGGTGTCTGCCGCCTGCCAAAGCGGGCTGTGCGGTTTTTCTTCACCTATTGCCGCGGGCAAAGGCAGGACTATAAGGAAAATTAAGGTTATCAAAACCGTGAATAAAAATCTTATCAAAATCTTACACCGCCTTACGGTACAAGCTTTAAAAGGGACTGGAGAACAGCTGCCACAATGGGCACGGCCAGTACAACAATGATTACTTTGGCTGCCAGCTCAATTTTTGCTGCCAGGGCGCCTTCACCGGCATCACGGCAGACCTGCGCCCCAAACTCGGCTATATAAGCTATACCGACAATTTTCATAATGGTGCCGAAATAAACCGCGCTTATCCCGGCCCGGTCAGCCAGTTCTCTGACAGTGCTTATCACAACGGCCACCTTGCCTAGAATCAAAAGAAAAATAATGAGCCCGGCAGCTGTACTCAATAAAATAGCTAGCTCGGGACGCTGGCTTCTGACAATAACCGCCAGCACAGCGGTCACAAGGCCCAACGCTACAACTTGTAAAATTTCCAAATTAACAAACCTCCCCGCGGGGAAACCAAGCCGTTTTAAAAGAGTTTAAAAACCGACTTCACCTGGTCAAACAGGCTTCCCAACAGCTGAACAACCCAAAAAAAGACGATAGCAATGCCGGCCAGAGTAACTATATGCCCCTGTTCTTCTTTACCGGCATGTTTCAACACAGAATTTAAAACTGCCACCAAAATACCTACCCCAGCAATTTTAAAAATAAGGTCAATATTATTCCCCACTTGTTCACGCCCCCCAAACGTTCTTTAATAATTCACCGGTATTAGTAAAGAATAATGACTGCTAAAAGACCGCCCAGAAAACCCAGGTAAGACCATAATTTAACATTTTTTGCCGCTTCTTCTTCAGCTAACGATATCTCCTGTTCTAACTGTTCTTTGGCCAGGTGCAGGTGTTTTAACTGGTCGTCCCGGTCAGACATCCCCAAATTAGCTCCTAAACTGCGCAGGATTAACAGGTCCCGCGGCAGCAGCGACGAATTCCGGTAGAAAGCGGCCAGTGCCCTCTCCCAAATTTCGCGGGCCGTGTCCCCTGATTTAGCCGCAAGTTCCTTGGCCACGCGGTCTAAAAGGGGTGCGACATTTTTATCACTTCTGCACGCCACCCTTCCCAGCGCCTCCGGCAAAGGATTAACCCCGTAAGCAATCTCGGATTCCAGCATTCTAAGAGTAACTAAAAGCGACTTCAATTCCCGCGGCCGCCTGTAATAGCTGCCGGCTACCGTCAGACCGCAGATACCGCCAGAGGCCACCACCAGTGCAGCTCCTAAAACTTTTAGCATTCTTTCACCCCCACCGCCCTAAGTGCCCGTCCGTCGAAAATCCCCTCCACTGTACCGGCCCCGCACCTGCGTCCCAGTAAAACATAACGTTCGATTACACCCCGCCTCACTAACCTGCCCAGAACAGGCCTTTGGCAGAGCTCCGCCAGCGAAGAACCGTGAGCTGTAATTAACACCTTTACTCCTGCATTGAGTACTTCTTCTAAAACTTCTACTTCTTCCGCCCTGCCGATTTCGTCCGCCGCTATAACTTTTGGTCCCATAGAACGCAGTAGCATCATCATTCCCTGGGCTTTTGGACAGGCATCCAGCACGTCCGTCCGCACCCCCACGTCGAGCTGGGGAACACCCCGGTAACATCCGGCTATTTCCGACCGCTCATCAACCAGCCCCACCGTTAGCCCGGGCAGGCCCAGTTCGGGAACACCGTTGCTTACCATTCTGACGATGTCACGCAAAAGGGTAGTTTTGCCGCCGCGCGGCGGAGATACCAGCATGGTATGGTAGATAGTCCCGTTTTTCCGGTCTATAATTTTGGGCAGCACTTTGGCAGCTGTACCGCATATCTCCCTGCTAATGCGTATATTACAAAAAGAGATTTGCTTTAACGTTCTCACTTGCCCGCCCTCAACCACCGCCCTGCCGGCAAGCCCAGCCCTGTGTCCGCCGGGCAGAGTGATAAAACCGCCCTTTAACTCTTCCTCCACAGCATAAAGTGAAGAAGAGGTGATCAGCTGCAGGAGCCGTTCCAGATCCGAAGGCGTCACTGTATAAGCAGCGGAAGCTTCTGCTGTACAGCTGCCCGACGGTGTTACAAACACGTCACCCAAGTCCAGACTCACAAGAAGCGGCTTGCCCTGCCTGAGCCTTATTTCTTCTACTCTTTCCAAAGTATTTGGCGGCAGGGAAGCAAGCATTCTTCTGATGTTGGGCGGCAAGAACGCCAACACTTCCCTTATTGCCTTTTCGCTTCCAAAAACGCAAGTCTTAGGAAGCAGGTCTGCACACATAGCAAAAGCCCCCCGTTTTTATTAATACATATATTTGTCCATGCGGTAATATATACCAATAAAAATGGCCCGGCTTTTAAGCTTTACGCTCGCCATTCACCAGCGGAAATACACCTGTATATCTTGTATTGACGGTAGCAAAACCGCTCAAATAATAACCGGGGCGTGATAAAGATGCCGGCCAACGGCTTTGAACCTGTGGCATTTGTCTTTCCCTTGCCCGAAGAATTAAAAAACAGTTACCTCAAGTGGTGCCGTGAAAATAAAAACAGCGGCGAACAGGACAAAGTGCCGGTTTTCATACCGGTCTACCCGGCCTGCCCGGGTTGCATGCCCTACCCCGTCCTGCCCGCGCCTGCCCAGCCCCAACAAGGGCCCGGCAGCACCAGTCCTTTAGGACCAGCGCTGGCAGTAAACCCCTTCATTCTCTTTTTAATCCTAATACTGCTCGTAATCAGTTTTAAGAAAGACCAAATTCTATCCGCTATTAGAAAACTTTTATCTTGGGAGACACAAAAATAAAAAGCCCGCCTAAAAATGCGGGCTTAAAAAACTATGTATAGAGCAGTCTAAATGTCGTCCTCTTCCAAAACATCCGGGGAGGATGTTATTTTTCCCGGAAAAACTGCCGGCTCGCCGTCTTTTTCAAGTCCCCCCTCACTGGTAAAAACCACCTCGTCGCAATTGGGGCACAAAACCTCGATAAAGCTTCCGCTGTCCATTATACTCCTTTCAAAGCAAACCGTCTCCCCGCAGCGCGGACACTCTACCTCTTCATAATCATCTTCTGACCAGCCGTCGTCTTCGTATATTTCATCTTCTAAACTGTAAAGATCTTCGTCTATGCTCTCCACGTACTCTTCCAGTTGTTCTTGCGCTTCTTCAAGGTCAGCCACCGACTCGGCAAATTCACCCAAGACTTCTATGATGCCGTTAATCAACCTGTGCTCTTTTGTGTCCGGCGACAGATCGAGCCCGGCCGACAGCCCTTGCAGGTACGCCACTTTTGATTTTAAATCTCTCATAAAAAACCCCCCGCTAGTCTTTTTAATGGCTAATTTTGGCTTTTATATTATGTCACCGGCGGGGATTTTTTAAACACGGTATTAAATATCAAACACGTTTTATATAATTGCCCGTACGTGTATCAATCTGGATCCTGTCGCCGACGTTTACAAAAAGCGGCACCTGCACAACTGCTCCCGTTTCCAGGGTGGCGGGCTTAGAACCCCCCGAAGCAGTATCACCCCTGATCCCGGGGGCCGTTTCCACAACCTCCAGCTCTACAAAGTTCGGCAGTTCAACACCGATTGATTTGCCCTGGAAATTCAAAATCTGCAGGGTCATGTTTTCTTTTAAAAATTTAACGGCGTCTCCTAGTTGGTCCGCGCTCATAGCGAGCTGGTCGTAGCTTTCCATATCCATAAAGAAGTATTCTTTGCCGTCGTTGTAAAGGTACTGTACTTCTTTTCTTTCAATTCTTGCCCGGGGAATTTTTTCCCCGGCATTAAAGGTTTTTTCTATTACCGCGCCGGTCCTTAAATTTCTTAGCTTAGAACGGACAAAAGCGGCCCCCTTGCCGGGTTTTACGTGCTGGAACTCAATAACTTGAAAGGCTTCACCGTCCAGCTCAATCGTAAGGCCGGTTCTAAAATCGTTAGTAGAGATCAATGTACACGCCCCCTGTCAAAATAAATTTTGTGCAACTAGTTTTATTTTCAGCTTAAAGACGTTATTTCCTCCTTGGGCAGTGAGGAAAGAACCCGGCATCCCTCTTTGGTCACGAGCACGGTGTCTTCAATCCTCACCCCGCCCCAGCCGGGCAGGTATATCCCCGGCTCTACCGTGACTACCATGCCCGCGGTTAAAACAGTATCCTCACCGCGGGCAAGCCGCGGCCCCTCGTGGACACAAAGGCCGACACCGTGGCCGGTGCTGTGGCCAAAACAATGGCCGTAACCTGCACCCTCAATTACTTCCCTGGCCAGAGCGTCCACCTCTGATGCCTTTACACCGGCCATAATTCCGCCCAGAGCTTTTTGCTGGGCTGCCAGCACAATAGAATAGATCTCTTTCTGCCGTTCATTTGGCCGGCCCGCCACCACCGTCCTGGTAATATCTGAGCGGTAACCGCGGTAGTTAGCGCCAAAGTCAAAAGTCACTAAATCGCCCGCCTGTACAGTTTTATCCGACGCTACCCCGTGCGGCAGGGCCGAACGGTATCCAGACGCCACAATTATCCTAAAAGCAGCTCCCTCGGCTCCGTGGCGACGCATTTTGTACTCGAGTTCTAAGGCCAGCTCACGCTCGGATACCCCCGGTTTTACCCGGGGCAGAATTTCTTTAAAGGATAACTCTGCCAGGCGGACAGCCTCTTCTATTAGCTTTACTTCGGCCTCTTCCTTAATCAGCCGCAAACTTTCCACCAGCCCGCCCGTTACAATAAGCTCAAATCCCGGCAATTTTTTCTTTAAAGCCTCGAACTGGTTAAAAGTAAGGTGGTCTCCCTCACAGCCTATATTTTTTAAGCGGTGCTTTTCGGCCATCTCTGCCAGCAGGTCCGCAAAGCCCTTGCCCGCCGCCGCCTCGACAACTGCCAAGTGGGGAGACTCCTGTTCGGCTTGAACGGCATAGCGAAAGTCGACCATTAAGTACTGGGCTTCCCTGGTAATAAAGAGTGCCCCGCTCGAGCCGCTAAAACCGCTCAAGTACAGTCGGTTTTCCGGCCCGGTCACGTACAGCGCTTCAAGACCGTTTTCTTCTAAGAGCCCGAGGAGCTTTTCAATCCTCTGTTTCACTTTCGTGCTTCCCCTTCACAGCACACCTTACAGCCGCCCTCAGGCCCAGAAGGTAGCTTTCTGCGCCAAAACCGCTGATTTGACCGGCAGCCACTGGTGCAATTACAGATTTCTGTCTAAAATCTTCGCGGGCGCAGATGTTGGAAAGGTGCACTTCTACCACCGGAATGTTAATAGCCGCCACAGCGTCCCGCAGGGCGTAGCTGTAATGAGTAAAAGCACCGGGATTAAAGACAACGGCCTGCGCTTCCCGCCCCGCTCTGTGGAGAAGGTCGATGAGCTCACCCTCGCAGTTGGATTGAAAAATGCACACCTCCGCACCCAGTTCCAAAGCCAGCTCTTTTATTTTATTGTTTATTTCTTCCAGCCCTTCACTGCCGTAAACACCGACTTCCCGTTTCCCGAGAAGGTTTAAGTTAGGGCCGTGGAGCACGAAAACTTTCAAAAGCGCTTGCCCCCCTGCATGCATTCTAACATAAAAACTACTGCCCGCCGACAGTCAGAGCCCTGACCCTCAGCGTAGGGGAGCCGCGCCCGCCAAAAAACTTAAGGTCGCTCCCCACCGCATCTACCGCCTCCAAGAGTTCAATAATGTTGCCGCCAACGGCCATGCCTCTCACCGGTCTGGTCAGCTCCCCGTTTTCGATGAGCAGGCCCGCCACTCCCACTGAAAAATCACCGGATATGGGGTTGGCGGTATGCATGCCCAGCACCTCGACTACATAAAGACCGTAACCGATTTCCCCCACTATCTCCTCCGGTGCCTTGCTCCCTGCTTCAATAAAGAAATTGGTTGTCCCCACCTCAGGAGTGCTCTTAAAAGAGCCGCGCACACCGTTGCCCGTGGATCTCGTCCCATCTTTTAGTGCCGTGTAGGTATTGTGCAGGTAACCTTTGAGTTCCCCCTTGCTGATCAATACAGTTCTCTCAGTGGGAACTCCTTCCCCGTCAAAGGGGGCCGAGGCAATACCCCCCACCAAGGTGCCGTCGTCCACGACGGTCACCAGCTCGGAGGCAACCCTGCTTCCCAGCCTGCCGGCAAAGAGCGAGCGCTTTTTCTGAACGGCTTCTGCACTGACGGCCGGTGCAATCAAACCCAAAAAGCCTGCTGCCACGTACGGTTCCATTACTACCGGCACGCGGCAGGTGGCAACTGACGCTGCACCCAGCATCCTCACCGCCCTTTGGGCGGCCAGCCTCCCCAGTTCTTCCGGTTTTAAGTCACTGAGGCGCGTGCTGTAGTCCAGGGCAAAGCCGGTCTGGCTCTCCTCACCCGCTACAGCCGCTAAGGCAATGTACAGGCCGCAGTAGGCCCCGCGGTAGGAGAGGGCAATACCCGAACTGTTAACCACAGTGACCAGGGTTTCTGCGTCGTGGTAACACGAACTCTCCACCACCTTCACCCGGGGATCGAACTGGCGGGCAGATTCTTCCATTAATTGCGCCAAACCGATCTTTTCTTTAACCGGCTTGTCTACAATTTGGGGATCGTACAAGTCTAACTGGGGGTAAGTCACGCCGGGCTCGGGAAGGCGCAAATACGGGTCCTCGGCGGCAATGCGGCAGTTGGCAATTGCCCTTCCCACGACTTCCTCGATGCCTCCCGGTGTTAAGTCGGTAGTATAGGAAAAACCCGTCCGGTCATTTTGCAATACGCGCAGGCCAAGACCGCGCTCCGAGGCCTGCTTTAGCGTTTCTACGCAGCCATTTCTCACTTCTATACTGAGTTCCCTGCTGCTGCTGATGTAGGCCTCAGCCTGCTGGGCGCCGCGCCGCCGGGCGCGTTCTACAGCAGCACCCGCCATTGTGGTAAAAATTTCTTCCCTGTCCACTTGAACAGCTCCTCACTCCCAATATTCAGGTTAGTATAATTCCATGCGCTGCGAAATATTCCTCTTATACACATTAAAAACCACCCTTACCGGGCGGTTTAATGTGTGTAACCCTGATCTGGCGCCGCCAAGGTTAAAAGCAGGTTGCGCGGCCCAGCCAAAGCCAGATCTTTAACCCAGGCCTCGGTAATGCCGCCGGGCACCAAGCGGGCAAGTATAGCTACTTTTTCACCAGTTGAGGTATCGGTATAAAAACCGATTATACAGTATTGCCCGTCTTCGCCGTATATCTTCATAGTAACAATGTCACCTATTTTCACAGCCTAGAGCACCCCCATGCCACACACCGGAAAAGTGCCGCCTTGCCTTTGCTTTTTGTTAAAATATGCCCGCCCTGGCGCAGTTGTGAATGGGGGGACTAAATTCTTCTAATCTTGCCGTTGGTTTTGCCGTGCGAAGTCCCCCCCACCACCAGCTGTCCCACCAGCATGGTCGGCTGGCCGTCGCTGACCGGAACACCCTGCCCGTCTTTGCCGCACGTGCCGATGGTAAAGCCTAAATCATTGCCGACCATCTGCACCTGGCACAGCACCTCGGGGCCGTTGCCGGTGAGGGTTGCCCCCCTGACCATAGGCCCAATTTCACCGCCTTCAATTAAATAACCTTCGGCCACATCAAATACAAAGTCGCCTGTAGCCGTATTCACCTGGCCGCCGCCCATTTTTTTGACGAGCAGCCCGTTTTTCACTTCTCCGATTATATCATCCGGGGGATTTTTGCCCGGAGCTATATAGGTGTTCCCCATTCTGGGCAAGGGCTTGTGCTGGTAAGATTCCCGACGCCCGTGACCGTTGGAAATTATGCCGTCTTTCTTGGCCGTAAGCCGGTCGTACATATAATCGATGAGGACGCCTCGCTCAATGAGAGTCACTGAGCGGGCGGGCACGCCCTCGTCGTCAAAGCGGTAGGAACCATACTTCTTCAACATGGTCGCATCATCAATAACCGTAATCTCGCGGGAGGCCACCTCCCGTCCTTTTTTGCCGGCGTAGACGGACAGCCCTTTTTGCACCAGGTCAGCCTCCAAACCGTGCCCGCAGGCTTCGTGTACCATTGTGCCCCCTGCCTCGCCCGAAAGCACCACCGGCATCCTGCCGGCAGGAGCCGGTTTTGCCCTCAACATTTCCACCGCTCTCCTGGCCGCGGTCCCTGCCACTTCCTCCGGGGGGTAATCTTTAAAAATCTCAAACCCGCACGTGCTGCCGACTGCCTCTATGCCGGTTTGCAAAACGGGACCTGACGCGGCCACGGCCTGGACAACCAGCCTGGTGCGTATGCGCTCGTCCTCCACGCATTCTCCTTCACTGTTGGCCATAAAGACTTTCTGCACTACATCGCCGTACCCGACAATTACCTGCCTTATGGAGCCGTCATTTACACTGCGGGCTGCCCTGTTGGCCGCCTCTACCACCTCTACCTTGCGCTCAGTAGAAACTTCATCCGGTCTTTCTACAAACCAGCAGTCAACCGCCGGCTTCACCGAGCGGAGGTCCAAGTTAACATCTTTCTTTTTTCCCTGGACAGCCTGGCTGACAATGCCCGCCGCATTCAAAAGCCCTTCCCGTGAAAGGTCGTTGGTATAAGCGTAGGCAGTGGCATCGCCAAATATTACCCTTATACCCGCCCCCGCCTCAAAACCGGAATGGACCTTCTCGATTTTGCCGGCTTCACAGCCGATACCGGTGGTCCTCTTCTCTTCCACAAATAGATCGGCAAAGTCCCCGCCTGCTCTCAAGGCCTCATCGATTATTTCTTTGGCCAGCGACTTATCGAGCACCTTAAAAGATCCCCCTGTTGGTTGGCTTATTTTACGTATTTTTTCCTACCAATTTTTCTTTATGCCAAGTCTAAATTTAAAAAACACTCACACTCTAAAGTACTGAGCCACAAAAGCCAGCACTAAAATGTGAAAAACCTGGTCAACAACTATCTTAAGCCAGGGAAGCCTTTCCGCCCCGTTAACCAGCCGCACCCAGGCTTCCACAAACCCCCGCCGGTCTAAAAAGGCGTGACTGGCCAGCAAAACTGCCAAAGCGGGCCAGTGCAAGCCTCCGGCCATAAAGGAAAAGCTGTAGGCGGCCAGCGCGTACACAGTACTGTGCACAGCGAGAGCCATTACCCCTTTATCTTTTTCTCTGGCCATCCACCCGGTTTGCAGGAGAAAGTCCCCTACCAGGTGACCGACCAAAAGCCAGGCAAATAAATCCAAAGTTTAAGCGCCCCCCTTTGAGATGCCCCCGGGTAACTCAAAATCCTCCCCGGCCGCGCCGTATTCCCGGGAAATAATATCACAAAAAAGAGCTGCCAGTTCTGGATCAAACTGTGAGCCGGCGTTGCGCCTTATCTCTAAAACCGCCTGGTGAAAATCTTTCGCCGGGCGGTAAGGTCTGTGAGAGGTTATAGCGTCAAAGGCGTCGGCTATAGCGATGATCCTGGCAAAAAGAGGTATTTCCCTGCCGCTTTTGCCTTCCGGGTAGCCTTTTCCGTCGTACCTCTCCTGGTGGTACAGAGCGCCTTCCATAACTTTGCAAACCATCTTTTTGGGCTCCATTTCACCGATAATGCGGGCGCCGATAACGGGGTGGCGCTTTATTTCCTGCCAGGACTCCTCGTCCAATGGCCCTGGGCACAAGAGCACACTGTCACGGATCCCAATTTTGCCGATATCGTGCAAGAGGGCAGCCTGTTCTAAGAGCTCGAGGTCATCGCGTTTTAAGCCTATTTGCCTGCCCATGAGGAGGGCATAGCGGCTCACCCTCTCTGAGTGACCGCGGGTATAGGGATCACGGGCATCGAGGGCTGAGGACAGCGTCCGTATGAGACTTAGGTATAACTTCTTCTGGTTGGTGTAAAGGTAACTGTTTTCAATGGCCAGTGCTGCCTGGGCAGCAAAAGCCGTGGCGACTAAAAGGTCCTCAGCCGAAAACGTGCGGCCGTCACGCTTGTTTAATACCTGCAGGCATCCGAGCACGCCAGTCCTACTGCTCAAGGGCACGCAGAGCAGTGAGCGCGTGGTGTAGCCCGTAGCCGAGTCAAACCTGGAAGCCCAGCGGGGATCACTTTGTACATCCTCAACCAAGAGGGGCTTGCCTTCTTGTACGACGGTGCCGGCAATCCCTTCTCCCTTCTTAAGGCGCATCTCCTTCAATTTAACCGCTTTTGGGCCGCGGGCCACGTAGGGCAGCAGGTATTCTTCACCTTCCTCTTCCTCTATGAGCCAAAGGGTTCCTGCCTCGGCCTGCACAACCCCTACGGCCTGCTCAACAACTACCTCGATCAGCTCATCCAGCCTTAGGGTAGAATTCAGCGCGAGGCCCACCCGGTAAAGGCTTTCCGCCCGGGCAAGCCTTTCCCGGCACTCGCCGCTTTTATCTGCAGAACAGCTGTACACAGGACAGCTGAGAAACTCTCCCGCCTCCAAAGATTAAAACGCCTCCCCCGGTAAACCTACTTGTGTAATATTTGCCGTTTCTACATATTTACCTGCCAAAACCGGTGAAGTAAAAAAGTTTTTTAAAAAACGGGGTGAGGACTGACTCTTTTCTTATCTTTTCTTACTCCAGCGGCGCGCAAAACTCTAATTCTAACAGCGCCACAGCCGTTCTTGGGGACGTTACTGCACCGCCCAGCGCCTCAACGCCGCCGGCAAGCCCGCCGTGAGCTGCGCTCTGCGGCTGCCCCGCCGGCACCGCAACAGCCGCCGGCCGCTCCGCTTTACCCGGCTTTTGGGTTTCCTCTTCCACCTTTAAAGAGAGCAGCTGCACCGCTTCTGGCCTCTTTTCCAGGCGGGCAAGAAAATCAAAAATTGCCGGATATTCCCCTTTAACAGTAACCTGGACAGGCACTTTCTGGTAACAGCCCCCTTTCACCGGCGTCTGAAAGGTACAGGAGGCCACTTCAACGCCGGCCACAAGTGCTTCTTTTTCTAAGAGCTGCAGGACACCGGCCGCCGGGTGCCCGTCCGTCAAAAGGCGCCGCTCTAGCACCGTAACTTCCCTTTGTGTGCGCTCTAAAAACAGCTCCTCCCTCTGGGCGGCATTAACCGCATCCCCGCACAAGCCCCCAAGGGCGGCACGGAGTTCTTCCAGCGACTGTTTTGTGCGCCGGTAGTCTTCCGCTTGATTCTTTAAAATGTGCTGCCAAAAAAAAGAAAGGCAGGCGCTAAAAAGCAAAACAGCGGCCAAAATCTTTTTGGCGCCTTCTGCAGGACCTTTGGCCACTAGTTTTCACCCCCGGCAATACGGGCAATTATCTTAAAGTAATAGGCCCCTTCACCGGCATCTGCCCTCACTTCTTTGAGCTCCACGGCCAAAATGCGCTCCACCCCTGCAAGGCCCGCCGCCAGTTCCCCGACCGAAGAAAGACTGGGCGCATAGCCTTCTACTGTCATCTGCGGGGGTCTAGGGGGCTGGCCGTTTTCCCCCTTGCTTGCAGCGGGAATGAGTTCTATTCTGACCAAGCGGGTGCCCTCTGGCGCGGCCGCGCGCAGTGACGAGAGAGTGTGCGACCAGGGAACGGCTGCCCCTGCAAAAGCCGCAAGCTCTCTGTAAGCCAACTCCTTTTGGACCCTTTTTTCTTTTATTTTCTCCAAGACGGCTATACCATCCCGGTACGCCGCGAGTTCTGCCCTGGCCGCCGCCTCTTGGTGTTTGAGCCCGGCCAGTTGGTGCAAAAAAATCCCGTAAGCCCCGGCCAGTGCCAAAACTGCTGCCAGATAAAGCGAGAAAAGAGAAAAAAGGCGCTTCTGCGGCAAAAGGACCCCTTCCCGGCCGCCGGCGGGCAGGAAGTCAAACCTGTACAAAATTAAATCACTCCCCGCAAAGCCGTACCCAAAACCACAGTAAAAGTCGGGTCCAGCGTTATTTCACTTTGACCGCCTTCACCGGCCGGGAAAGCTGGGTAAAACACTTCTACCGGCACCTCCCAAGCCGTTTTAAGCCATTCTTCAACACCGCTGAGCGCACTTCCGCCCCCGCTCAATATAACCTTCTCCGGGGAAAACGCACCCAGAACAGAACTGTACGCCTCCACAGCGCGGGATATCTCGCCCAGCAGGGCAGAAAGACCCTCCTTAAGCGAAAACTCTACCTGAACGGCGTCTTGGGCAGGTGCCGCCGCGCTTTCTGCAGGTAAATTCTTGTCCCCCAGTTGGCCTATAAGACTCCAGGCTTCCTCCCGGCTGACGCCGCCTGCTCCGGCGACTGCGCTGGCTACCAGGTCGCCGCCAGCGGGGATGGTGCGGGCAAAAATAATCCTCCCCTCTTCAACAACCAAAAACAGGGTTGTCCTGCAGCCGATGTGCACAGCTACCCCGTTTTTGAGCCGGCGGCTGCCAAAAACCGCCCGCCAGAGCGAAAAATGCTGCAGGTCGAGGGCTTTTAGTAAAAGGCCGGCTTCTAAAAAGGTTTCGTAATAGCGCCTCACTGCGCCGGCACTGGCAGCGGCGATCAGGACGAGGATTTCTCTTTCGCTGCCGGTCCGGCCGCCTGCCGGCCCCAGAACCCGGTAGCGCAAAACGGCCTCCTCCAGCGGAAAAGGTAAAAGGCCTGCTGCTTTTCTTAGGATCAGGCCGGCCAGTTCTTTGCCCGGCACAAGTTTGGCCTTAAAGACTTTTAAAAATACACTCTCTGCTCCTAAAGTAGCTACAACGCAACTGCTGTTTGCACCCAGTTCTCCGGCAGCCCTGGCCAAAATACCGGCTAGCTCACCGCCTTCCCAGTAATCGCCGGAGCGCGGCTGTGGTGCCGGCCAGCACCCAAAGGAGTGCACTTTAAGACGGCGGCGGCGAAAACCGGCATCTATCATCTTTATCCTGCCCGTCCCCACATCCACCGCTAAAAATCTCTTGCCGCTCAAAGTAGATTTTAAACCCTCTACAAAGCTCACTTTAGATTTTCAGTACACCCCCTTTTGCTCTTTCCAGGAAGTGACGGTTACCGCCGCCGTGTGCCACGGGGGGTGAATGCCCGCCATCCTGCTGTCGTATACAAAGCGCGATCCCCTGCCCATCTCTAAAGTGCCGCAGGTTATGCCGCCCGCGACCTGAGAACCTGCGCCCAAAATAACTTTTCCGCCTGAGGGGCTTTCGCCTAAAGCGGGCGGGGCGTAAAACAGGGCCTGCACGGCTGTCCCCTCGCCGACGGTTATGCCCGATGGCCCATAAGAGATAAGGAGCAAGCTTTCAAAATCACCGCCCGCCAGCAGGTCGCCGCTCACGGTGACATCGCCGGCAGCCGCCACGGTGGCGTTGCCCCTGTAGCGGCCGGCGATTTCCAGGTCGCCGTTTACAAAAATTACACCTTCCAGGTCAAGGAAATCTTCCGGCCCTGCACTCCTAAAAACCGCGCTGCCTTCCAGCCTCCGGTCACATATCTTAGCCGTGTACCCAGCGCTGCGCAGGGGCAGGGGAGGCACAAAAAAAGAAGGTGCCTCTCCCGGGTGGAGCTTTTGGGGGTCAATTTCCCGCCCGCTACGGTTGCAGAGACCGCCGTTGTAAAAAATGTCCCGCCATATGACCTCGCTTTTGCCGTCGCCGGCCGGCTCAATTACGCCCACCAGCGCACCGTCCTCAAGGCACACGTCCTTTTGAGCTTCTGCCTCTGCATCCAGGCGGGCGCCGGGGCCCAAAACCACGCTTCCCGCCGCCCTCAGGCGGCTGGCCGTGAGTTCCACGCCTTCACCCAGCGCCACATCGCCGCCGGCAGTTATATCTCCGTCCACCCGGCAGCTTTGGGTAAAGCACAGGCTGCCCGTTGAAAATAAGTTCCCCGTTATCCTGATACCTTCCTCAAAGATTGATCGCGGCGACTGGCACCATATGCCGCCCATAAAGTGCAGCGGCGGGAAAATACCGGCTTTTACCTCCAAAGTCTTGTGCGCTTTATTAAAACTACCGGTTGAAGTCACAGTAATAGACGTGGAGACTAGCTCGCCGGGGTATGCCGGGGAAGGCGGCTCGGTGCCCTCTTTTTTTACCGCCAGGCTGGAAACACTTCCGCCGCCGAAGTTAAAACCGGGTAAGATGGCACTTTCGCCCTTTTTTAGACCCCAAAGCCACCCCCCGTCACGCAATGCCCGGGCCAGCACACTTTCAACTCCGGCTTCAGCAATGGCGTAAACTTTCGTTTTGTCAGCGTGCTCCCGGCAGTACTTTAAGCCGGCGGCACCGGCAGTTAAGGCCGCGCTGACCGCCACCAAGAGGAGCCCGCACACCAGCACGGCTAAAACCGCCGCATGGCCGCGTTCATACCGGCGCAGCATACTGCTTGCCTCCTGCAATAATCTGGCACCAGAAACTGCCATTAGATTTGCCGCACCTTCACTTCTGCCTGATTCTCACCTGGGTGGTCAGCTGGACCGGCCCGCTGGCGCCTTTTTCTCCTGTCATAGTAATTTTTACCAAGGTGTTTTTGGCTGTAAGGCTGCTGGTAGCACAGCCGTACGGCAGGTACTCAAAGCGCAAAGCGGTTATCCAGTTGGCCACCGGATCTTCTACCGTCCGCCGGCGCTTTAAAACACCGCTCTCCAGGTAGTAAGACACGGTTGTCCCGCTGTCGTCTTTAAAGTAGATGGCCGTGCTCCCGGACGGGGCGGCAATTTCTTTAGCACAGCGCAGCTCCCGCACCAAGCGGTCCATACCGATGAGGAGGTTGTCCTGCACCTCAATTAGGTCCTCGCTCTTTTTGCACGTATAAAGGGCCGAGCGGCAAACGCCGGTCAGGCAGAGAGTGAGCACAAAGGCCAGGCTGGCCGCCACCGCCAGCTCCACCAGGGTAAAACCCGCCTCACCACGTCTTTTTTTATTCCGGCCCCCGCCGTCCCTTTGGCACACCGTCACCGGACGCGCAGCTCCCTTTTAAAATCTAAAGCGCCAAAGCTCCGGTCTGATCAGCGCCGGCTCTTGACGCCGGCCAGCAGCACCCTGTGCTGGCGGCCGTACAGGCGGTAGTAAACGGCTACCCGCACCTCTTTTAACCCGCCGCTCTCCGGCCCAACGGCCACTTTATAAGCATAGCCGGGCCTGCCCGAAACCGGCAGCGCCCCCTCCTCGCCCGTCAAATCGCAGCCCGCCGGCTCACTGGTTACCGCGGCAAAGGGCCTATCGATCATTTCTTCCATTATGCCCTGGGCAATCGACAGGGCGGATGCCCAGCGGCGGTACTCTTCGGCATAGCGCACCCCGGCAGCGAGGGAACGAAAGAGGGGTGCGATAACGAGCGACAGCAGGGCAGCGGCCACCGCCACCTCTACTAAAGTCATGCCCTTTTGGGAACGCCAGAGCTGGCTGACGCCAACCAAGGCGCCAGGCCGGGCTGAGCGCAGCCTCGTGTCCGTGTTTTTGAACATAAACAACCCAATGCCAGCAGGCACCACAGTTCTTTCCCCCGCTTGGTCTTTTCAGTACGAACCGGGAGGCGGCGGCACCTTGTCCAGGCGTATCCTTCCGCGCGGGTGGACTATGACGTACAGGCTGGTTTTTTTCCGGCGGTCTTTCAGCTCCACTGTGCCGGCAGGAGAAGGCAGCCCCCGGTTGTTGAAGAGCAGGGTATGGTTAGTAAAATTGGTGCCGTAGAGGTCGACACCCGGCGGTAGGTAGACCTTTTTTACGGGCGGGTAAGCGGTGCTGCCCCGGTCGTAGATCAAGTACCGCTCGTTGACTACGTCAAATACCACTATGTAGCTGTACTTTTCGTCGTTAACAGCCGCCTGCTGAGCCCAGCGCAGGTCCTCGAGCACCTGCCTGGCCGCGTACCTCAGGCTCTCTTTTTCCGTCACCCGGCCCAGCTGGGGGCAGGCAACGCCGGCCAACACCCCGATGAGGGCCGCGGCCAGCACCACTTCAATGAGGGTAAACCCGCCCCGCCAAAGCCGCGCGCCGCCCGGCAGAGCTCCGGCGCGGCCAGCTTTAAACATGCCCGGGATAACAGATTCAATGGCTTCCCGGAAACACAAGGCTACCCGCTCCCGAGTCTTTTATTTGTCACTGCCCGCCGCTTCCTTGCCCGGAAAGGCAGCTTGCTCCGCCCAGCGGAGAAGCCGCCTGGCCGGTGCGGGGCTCGCCCCAAGACGCTCCGCAAACGATGTTATCGTCGTCCGAGGTGCCCAGAACCCCGTCCGGCCCGCCGCACTCCAGTCTAAAATCTAAAGGCGACGTGGCGCTGTCCACCGAGTAGCGGTAGGGGTTGCCCCAGGGGTCTTTTAAGTTTATCCAATCGATGCCATAACCTTTGAGCACATCACCAATACTTTTATCCGCGGTGTTCTGGGCCAGCGGGTACTTGCCGTTGCCGCCGGTTTCATCGTTGTAGTAAAATTCCAGGGCCGCCTTTAGGTTTTTGAGCTCGGCCTGGGCCGCCTTAACCTTGGCCCTGCCGGCCTGGGCGCTGTAACTCGGTGCAACGACGGCGGCCAAAAGGCCGATCAGGCTCACTACGATGACCAGCTCTACCATCGTAAAACCGCTCTTTTCCCGCAAGAACCTGACCGGAAATCTCAAGTGTTTTTGCCGTTTTGCCAAGGACATCCACCCCCTCCCCCGGCTTTTTGCTAATTCAATAACGGTTACTCCAGAGAAGCTACCAGGTTAAAGAGGGGCAGCATTACCGAAAAAACCACCAGCCCCACCAAAAGGCCGGCCAGCGCCACTGTGAGCGGCTCGGCCAGGGAGGAAAGCCTCCTCACTGCCGCCTCCACTTCCGACTCGTAATAGGCAGCCGCCCGCCCGAGCATCTCCTCCAAATTTCCCGCCTCCTCACCGGCGCTCACGAGCTGGACAGCCAGGGGCGAAAAAAAGCCGCTGCCCACCAAAAGGCCGGCCAGCGCTCTGCCCTCGCTCACCCTATTTTCCAGGCCTTCAATTACAGAGCTAAAAACAGTACTGCCGCAGGCGGCGCGCACAACGGCCAGAGCGGGCAAAAGCGGCACCCCGCTTTTTAAGAGCATGCCCAGCGTCCGGCAAAAGCGCGCCGCCAGCACCTTTTTCCACACCGCCCCCGCCAGGGGAACCTTCAGCGTTACAGTATCAAAGAGCTTTTTTCCCGCCGGTGTTCCGGCCGCAAGCCTTAAACCGGGCAAGATCACAAAACAGGCAGCGGCGCAGGCCGGCCATACGGCGTAAATCGCTTTAGCCGCCCCCATGACCACACGCCCGGCCAGCGGCATCTCCACCCCCAGCCCCGATAAAACAGACCCGAAGGCAGGCAGCACCCCCAGAACCGTAACTGCCGCCGCCAGGAGCGCAACTGCTGCCACAAAAGCCGGGTAATAAAGGGCGGATTTTAATTTTTCCTTAAGGTGAAGCTCGCGCTCGTAGTGGCAAGCAAGGCCCTCCATTACTTCGTCCAGCAAGCCCCCCGCTTCGCCCACTTCGACCAAACCCGAAAAGAGTGGCGGGAAGGCGCCCGTTTTACGCACTGCCGCCGCCAGGCCCGTGCCTTTGCTTATCTCAAAAGCTATTTCTGCCAAAGCGGCACCAAGCGCACCTTTGCCGGCCTGGCGGTGCAGCACGTCCAAAGACTTCAAAAGCGGCACGCCGGCCCCCAGCATGGCGGACAGCTGGCGGGAAAACAAGGCCAGCTCGCGCCCCTTTAGTTTTCTCCTTTTAAACCTTAACGCACCGCCAAAAAAACAGCGGCCCAGGAACGCGAAAGGCGCCGGCAGGGGCCGCAGGCTTTCAACGTAAACTTTTTTCTCCAAAAGCTCTCTTAAGACATCCCGCCTGCTGCGGGCCAGAACCACACCGCCGGTCCGCCTGCCGCTTTCATCCCTGGCGGTGTAGAAAAAAGCCATCACCGCGCTTTTGTGCACCACCCAATTGAGGATAAAAGCTACAGCAAATTCTCTCTTCAGTTGGCCTTAACTGGGCATTTTCTACACAAAACAGCGGCAACCCTGCTCCGGCGGGAAAAAATTTGGCAAAAAATTTCCATCTTTTTTTACAATTTACGACAAAAGAGAACGGGTCTCAAAAGAGGGCCCTGGCCAGCGAATCGGGGTCAATGGCCCGGCTCAAAGCCTCTTCCTTGGTGACCACGCCTTTTAGGCACAAAGCGCGCAGCGCCATGTCTAAAGAAATCATGCCGTACTTGGTCCCGGTCTGGAGGTGGTTGATAATCTGGTACGTCTTGCCCTCCCGGATGAGATTTCTTATGGCCGGAGTGGCCACCATCACCTCGGCCGCCGCCACCCTGCCCGCCCCGTCCAGGCGGGGCAGGAGCTGCTGGGCCACTACTCCCTGAATGGTATTGGCCAGCTGAACCTTTATCTGCTGCTGCTGGTGCGGAGGAAAGGTATCGATGATCCGGTCAATGGACTGGGCGGCGCTGGCCGTATGCAGGGTGGCCAGGACCAGGTGCCCCGTCTCGGCCGCCGTAATGGCCGTGGCAATCGTTTCCGGGTCGCGCATCTCGCCCACCATTATCACATCGGGGTCTTCCCGCATGGCGGCCCGCAAGGCGCTGGCAAAACTGGGTGAGTCCCGCCCGATCTCCCGCTGGTTTACCAGGCTCTTTTTGTGCTCGTGGACAAACTCAATGGGGTCCTCCAGCGTTATGATGTGGCAGCGCCTCTCGCTGTTGATGAGGTCGACCATAGCGGCCAGGGTGGTCGACTTGCCGCTGCCCGTGGGGCCGGTGACCAGAACTAGGCCGCGCGGCCGGCGGGCGAGCTCCGCCACTGTTTCCGGCAGCCCCAGCTCACCGAGAGCAGGTATGCGGTTGTTTATGAGGCGGACGGCCAGGGCCGTGCACCCCCGCTGGCGGTAGGCGTTCACCCGGCAGCGGCAAAGGCCCGGGAAGTTAACGGCAAAATCGGCTTCCCCCGTGTCGCAAAAACGGCGGTAAAGCTCTTCTCCCATGATCTCGACCGCCAAGCGCTCGGTATCGGCATAAGTGAGCTTTCCTGCCCCGCCCAGGCCGGCTGGCAGGCAACCGGCGAGCTGCATATCGTCGAGCTGCACCAGCTCCCCGTTCAGCCTAAAGGCTGGCGCACTGCCGACCGTCAAGTGGACATCCGAGGCCCCCAGATCAAAGGCCAGGCGGACTATTTCTGCTACAGACAGCACGGCCCCCCATCACTCCTTCCCTTACATTAAAAAGCTTATGTACTACTTATGTGCCGCGCAGGACGCGCAAAAGCTCGTCCTCGGTAGTCAGCCCCTGTCTAACCTTAAAAAGCCCGTCCTGCCACATATCCGCCATGCCGGCGCGGGCAGCTTCTTCCCGGATAGCTTCGGCGCTGAACCGGCGCACTATTAACTGCTCCAAGGCCGGGGTTATGCCCAGCACCTCGTGGACGGCCAGCCGGCCGCGGTATCCCGTGTACCGGCAGTGCGGGCAGCCCCTGCCCTTCACCGGCGCCCCGGCCGGCTTACCTGCCGGCGCGCCGGCACAAACAGGGCAGACCCTGCGCACCAGCCGCTGGCTTAAAACAAGGAGCAGGCAAGAGGCCAGCAGGTAAGGCTCCACGCCCATATCCAAGAGCCGGCCCACAGCCGAAGCCGCGTCGCCGGTATGGACGGTGGACAGGACCAGGTGGCCCGTGACCGCCGCCCGCACCGCCACCGCCGCCGTTTCCGGGTCGCGGATCTCGCCCACCATGATGATGTCCGGGTCACAGCGCAAAAGCGAACGCAAGACCGAGGCAAAAGTGACCCCGGCCTTCGGGCTGACCTGGGTCTGGTTTACGCCCTCTAAAACGCACTCCACCGGGTCCTCCACGGTGACAATGTTGACCTCCGGTCTGTTCAGCTCGTTCAAGGCGGCGTAAAGGGTGGTCGTCTTGCCGCTGCCCGTGGGGCCGACAATGAGGATCATGCCCCCCGGCGAGTAAAGTGCGCCGAGCAGCTTTTCCAGGTTGGCCTCGCTCAAGCCCAGGTCGCTCACCCTCCACGCCGAAAGGGCCGATTTCGGCAAGAGCCTTAAGACCGCCTTTTCGCCATGCACGGTGGGCATGGTGGATACGCGCAGGTCGATTTCCCGCTCGCCTGTGCGCACCCGCACCCTTCCGTCCTGGGGTGATCTCTTCTCGGCGATGTCCATGCCGGCCAGCACTTTTAGGCGCGCCAGTACACTGGGGGCGTGCGAAGGCGGCAGAAAGGTCTCCTCGCGCAAAAGGCCGTCCACCCTAAAGCGCACCCTCACCCGCCGCTCCCCGGGCTCGATGTGTATATCGCTGGCCTCTGCCTCAATGGCTTTTTGGAGAAGATCGTTCACCGCCCGCACCGCCGGCGCACCTTCATCACCGCCCGGCCCGTCCTCTTTCAGCCGCAGGACTCCGTAATCCGGCTCTATCTCACCCTGCCCCGCGCTGTAGATGTACGGCGCTCCTTTGCCCGGGGTTTCTTTTGGCGCGCCTGGCACCTCTTCCAGAAAACCCGCCAGCACTGCCGCATCGACCGCCCCCATCCTCACCAGCACCTCACCCAATTTTTCGCCGGTGCGGGCCTGGACAGAAAGCGCCTCGCTCAGCTGCTCCGGCGTAATAAGGCCCTTTTCCAGGAGGTAGAGACCGAGTAGTTTTTTTGGGGACCTGCTCTCACCCCTCGGCATAAATTGGCACCACCCTACCTCACGCCCTGCTTGAAAGGTGGTATGGCCGGGCTGACGGGTGCGCTGCTGCCGGGTGCCCGCCCTCCCACCTGCTGCCCGCCGCCAGCGCCGGTTGGTGTGCTGCCGGCCGCGCCGCCCAAATTGCCTTCTCCGGGACTTTCCGGGGCCGGGTGTTTGAACATTTCGAAGGGATTTTCCCAACCGGCCATGCTATCCATAAAGGGGTAACTGAGCGGATCGGGGGATATGTCGTGCAACACAAAAACTAATACTTCCACCGCCGCCTCCAGCTCACCTTCTTTTGTGGGTGTAAACTCCACCTTGTTAACACTCAGCGGCCGCCGGTAATCTTCCAGGGCATTGAGAAACCCCTTCACCCCGGCCGGCGAACCCTTAACTTTTAAATTGACCGCAAACGTGCTGTAGTTCTGGTGGGTTTTTAGCTGGCCAAAAGAAACCTTGTCTGAAACGAGGCCGTAGCGGGTTACCAGCTGGTACAGGTCAACCAACAAGCCGGGCGTGTCTTTTATATTGGGAACAACTTTGTATATGGCTTCTATAAGGCGGTCGTATTCATTTATTTTGTCCTCCAGCTCCGAAAGGTTGTGAAAGCCCTTTCGCCGCATCTCTCTAAGCACCATTTCCTGTTCCTCCACCTGGTGCTTAAGTTCCCCAATCTTCCGCAACTGCTTTTCCATTACAAGATAATAATAGAGGGCAGCAGCCAGCAGGAATAAAAAAGCAATAACCAGGGCCTTTTCCCTGGCAGAAAGCGGCCTCGCCTGCCATTTAGCCTTGGCCACCGCAAGCAGATTTTTGACTATTCCCGCAATCCGGCTCAGTGGTTGAACTGCCAGCTCCCCCACCCTCTTTGCTGTTACTGTTGCCCGAGATTTACTTTTTCTTGCCTATCTACCACTTTCATAAGCTCGCCAGCCGGCTTTTTGGCCGCCGCCAGCCCTTTTTCCGAAAAGACGAGGTCAAAAGAAACCTCCTTCGGCTCGGTCAGGAGCGGCGCTCCGGACAGCTCCACTTCCCTAAAAATGCCCAACCTGCGCAGGGAAACCAGCACTCTGGCCGTGTCGATGGGGTTTTGGGAAATCACCGTCAGAGAAACCTTCTGGGGCTCAAGAGAAAGCCTGGAAACGTAAACCCCGGCAGGCAGCGCGCCGGCAATCTCCTCCATCACCTTAAGGGCGTCAAGGCGCTGGGAATCTATTTCCTGGACGGCCGAGCGCATGGCCCCGTACTTTGCTTTTTTGGCCTCCAGCCTCTCAAATACTTCCTTTCCGCCTTCCAGGCGGCTGACCTCGGACTTATGCATTTCCAGCCGGCGCTCGTAATTTTTGATGAGCGACTCCGGGTAGGTGTAAAGAACAAAAAGGCAGGCCAGTACAGCAACGGCGGTAAAACCACCCAGTAAAATATTGCGCCGCCTTCTCCTGGCCAAACGAACACCTGGTGGCAGAAAATTGATGTCCCTGCCGGGACCTCTTTTAATAAAAGGCGGTATGATTGCAGCCCTCAAAACTTCATTCCCCTCACAATCAGCCCCAGGTTGGCGGCGTAAGCGGGCAAAAGCTCGCGCGCCACACCCGGCAGTACCAAAGTATAGCACCAGGGGGGTATGTCCCCAGTCACATCTCTTCCCAGGATGCCGGCAGCTACCTGCCGGGCTTCCCGGTGCAGCGCCAGCTCCCCAACTAAGTAAACTTCGTCCACTTCGCGCCCGTGGTGCCGGGAAGAAAAGAAGTCCAAATAAGCTCTGGCATCGTTAAATATACGCTCCAAGCTGCTGCCGCTTTCGGGATTGTAGCCGCCGTCTAAGGAAGTGTAAAGAAAAAGCGCCCCCTTCTCAAAGATGGTAAGGTGGGTGCTGTTTTTTCCTACATCCAAAACGGCAGCATCCAGATCCTTCACCCGCTCGAACAAGCGCGAGAGGGCATTGGGGTAAATGTCGATAAATTCCACAGTCAGGCCCGCCGAGCGTAACACACCGTACCACCGCTCCGCCAGGGTGCGCGGCAAGCCGGCCAAAAGCACGCTTAAATATTGACGGCCCTCCTCCTCAAACCTCTTCAGTACCCGGTAATCGTACTGGTACTCTTCCATGTCCACCAGCAGGTAGTTCTCGGCTTCCATTTCCAGGTGGCCCGCCAGGTCCCTTTCTTCCATGGCCGGCACCTTAATGATGCGGGTGATGAGCCGCCGGCCGGCAATACCCGCCCGCACCCTCTTTGCCTTCAGGCCCGCTGCCTTAAGCCGGTCGCGCAGTTCCCCGCCGTCCCATTCCCCACCGGCGGGAAAAGAGGCCCACTTTTTAATCCGGGCCTTCCTGCCCAGGGCATACGACCATTCCAGCACTCTGATGTCGCTTTCGTCCACCATGACGGAAAGCCTGTTGACTATTGGCACAGCCCTCTTCACCAGTCCCTTTCCCTCAATTGGCCACCGGGAGCTGCTTCCACTCTTCAATAGAAACCCAGGAGGCGCCGTTTTCAAAATTCACCCTCAGCACGATGCGCACAGTCCTCTTTGCTTTTTGAAAAGTGCCGGTCGATTCAACGGTGTAGCGGTTATCTTCATCAGGACCGCGGATATGCAAAGTGTAGCCGTGCTCAACGCCGTAAACGCCGGCAAAAGGCCGCTCGTGTCTCTCTCCGGATATATTAACAGGGGGCAGGTGCTCCGGCCGGGCCACATTGTAAAGCTGGGGGTAGAGCCGGTTTACCCCGTACTCCGCCCCGCTTTCGGCTAAAGAAGCGGCGGCCAGACCGCAGGCAAAGGAGTAGGCCAGCCGGTAGTCAGAAGCGGTCATGGAAAGGAAGATGCCGGCGAGCAGGAGGAGCACCAGCATAACGGTGACTACCCAGAGGTAAGCAGAGGCTTTCTCCCCCCTCAAGGTCACGGTGCCGCACCCCCTCCTGCCACCTCTCTTTTCGCTTTCCTGACCTCAGTTACCAGTTCGTACCCGTCGGCCGTCACGGCCCTGACCCGGAGGAGGAGGCGGTCCGCGTCACCGGCCTCCTTTACCGAAAAGGCGGCCAGCCCTTCCGCCAGCAGGTGTGATGTGCCACCTGCCTCTGTTTTCCACAGCCGGCCGGCGGCGGCCTCGTAGAACAGCTCGCAGCTCTCCCCATCTGCCAGGCTCCCGTCACAGAAGAGGAGCAGCCCGCCGTCCCCGTAAACCCTGCTCGCGCCGCCCTCCGTCCGCAGCTCCAGATTATTCTGCCTTCTCGCCAACTCAAGAAATCTGGCTACCGCCTGGCGGGACTCTTGGGCAGCTTCCTGCCACTCCTCCTTCTGGTGGAAAAGCCCGATGTTCCCTTTTAAGAGCGCGCCCACGGAGGCCGTGATTATAGCAATAATACCGACCGTGAGCATCACCTCCAGAAAGGTAAAACCCCGCCGGCCGCCGGGGAACCGCCGGCCCGCCACAAGACCACCTCCACCCGCCTATCGTGACTGTATCCTGTACTCGATTTCCACGCCTTTGGCCTCGTCTTTTAAACCCAAGTAATTGGGCTGCGAAGTGTCCCAAGACATGGAGTGCACCTGCTGGCCGTTGAACTTCAAAACCAGCCGCCCGCCGCCGGCCACCGCCTGCAGGGTGTAAGGAGTGTTAAAGGAAAAGTCTGCTTCCGTCTGGGCCAGGAGCCGGGGGCTGCCCGCCGGCTGCTTTAAGTACAGGGCCACTTTGCCGCTATCCGTCCTGTCCACGTAGTACCAGAGGGAGGGATTGTCGCTCATGCCCGGGTCAACTACCAGCCCGCCCCGGTAATCCTTGTCCTGCCCGGGCCTCCCACTGTAAACGAGAGTTACCCGGTAGTCGAAAATACAGTAAGCCTTCTTTTTGTAGTAGGCGGGCTGCCAGTTCTCCGATTTGTGGATGACAACAATGGTATCATTCTCTCTATTAAATTCCCAATTGCCACTGTACTCCCAGTAAGGTCTGTCAATCCCTTCAAAATCCGGCAGCGGCGGCCCCGGGGGAACCTGCCCCGCCCCCACCGTGTAGGCACCTAGCATGGGCCCCAGCGGCGGCACCGTTTCCTCCCCGGTAACCACCTGCAGGTCGTACCTGCCCGCCGGCAGGCTGGCCAGCCGGGCGGTGCTGGCCACCACCACCACACCGGGCCCACCAACCCGCACCTCAGCCGGCCCAAATTCTAGTGAGCCTATTTTTACCACGGTGGTGCCCCCCACAAAGTGGGTGTTGGCGGCTGTAATCCTTATTTCCGGCGGCGGCTGGCCCACTTCCTGGTAATTGGGGGATATGCCGGTTATATAAGGGAACTGCGGCCCCAAGAGCCTGTAGGCGGCCAGGACGGCAGGCCCCTCACGTGAGCCGGCCGGGTACACCTTCACCCAAAAACCCTCCATGTTCTTGTAGGGGAGAGCGAGTCCCGCCAGTTCCCCGCTTAAATACGGAAAACATTCCACAACATAGCCTTCGACGGTCCCGCTGCCGGGCGCAAGCCCCGCCTCCCACCTCTCCACCACTTCCTGCGCCACCAGCGCCGTGCGGGCAAGTTCCCGGGCGTCACGCTCGGAGCGGGCAGCAAAAAGATCCATCCTGGCGGCAAAAATGAGGACCAGCGAAAGGATGGCCATGGCCATCAAGAGTTCCAGGTAGGTCAGCGCCCGGTTACTCTTTAAAAACTTTAAAAAGTTAAACAAGCCCAGCACCTGCCCCCAAAAAGCCCCTTAAACCACCTAAGGGGTGAGTTCCACGCTGACTCTGCCCGTCACGGCCGCCACCTTCACGTAGCACCGCCGGTCGCGGCTGTCTTTTAAGCAAACCACCCACGGCCCCGGCGAAGGAGTGCCCAGCCCGTCAAAGGAAACGGTAGCCGTATCTTCCGTAACATCAGCAGTAATACCGGCCGGGAAGTCCTCGCTCTTCTTGGCGACCCCTTCCTCAAAAACATCGTAACCCCCTGGGCGGACCACCACGCTGTACGTGGCCGACTCTTCCAGGGCCGCCGACCTGACCAGCTTTAAGTCGGACGCCAGCTGGCGGGCGGCGGAATAAAGGTTGTAGTGCTTGAACACCACCCCGTACTTGGGCAGCGCAAAGGCGGCCAGCACGGCCATAATACCCAGCACAGAGAGAAGTTCTAAG